>JAFTYG010000026.1 GCA_017461365.1 Clostridia bacterium
AAAAAATGCATTTTCG
This sequence comes from Clostridia bacterium, assembly GCA_017461365.1. Lineage (GTDB taxonomy): Bacteria > Bacillota > Clostridia > Oscillospirales > CAG-272 > HGM12713. The sequence goes on from JAFTYG010000026.1 coordinate 17, forward strand.
TTAAAAAAGCACAACTGACTTTATTTTGCAAATAAACAACAAATAAATGCCATAAAATGAATGATTTGTACAAATATCACAAAGTGACCATTGTACCGTAAATTTGCCCATTTACAGACGGTAAACAAAAAGCTGATCCATTTACCAAAAAGGTATTTGGATCAGCATTTTTACGTGCTTTTATTTGATTTTCACAAGTCTTGCGATGTTTTTTACAAGCGAGTTGCAGAGCGCGTCAATATCCTCTTTAGTGTTATACTCCGACATGCTTATGCGCAAGGAGCAATCAGCCTCGTGAGCCGAAAGCCCGAAGGCAGACAGGCTGTCGCTTGGATGCTTCGAATGCGACGAGCAGGCAGAGCCGCTTGAAACGTAAATGCCGTCCGACGACAGCGCGTGGAGCATAGTCTCGCTTTTAATATCGGGAAGCGTTATGTTGATGATATTAGCAAGCCGCTTGCCCGAGGGAAGATTTAGCCTTACGTCAAGCGCCGAAAGCCGCTCGTCTGCGTACGCTCTCAGCTCTTCCGTATGAGCAGAAATGTCGCTCCGTCTCTTCGATATATCCTCGACCGACGCTCCGAAAGCCGAAATACCTATTACGTTCTCTGTGCCCGAACGCATACCGTTCTCCTGTCCTCCGCCGAGGATAAAGGGGGCTATTTTTTTAGCCTTCAGCATAGGCGCAGAAATGTAGAGCGCGCCGACACCCTTTGGCGCGTGGAGCTTGTGGGCGCTGACAGTTACAAGATCGGCAGACAGCGACGCGGGCGTGAAGGGAACCTTCATAAAGCCCTGTACAGCGTCGCAATGTGTTATCGCGTCGGGGTATTTCTGCTTTATTGCCTTGAACGCCTCGCCCACCGAATATATAGCGCCTGTTTCGTTATTTACAAGCATAAAGGAGGCGAGAAATATGCTTTTGTCAAGTGCAGCTTTCAGCTCGTCCATATCAAGAGCGCCGCCCCTTGTGGATATGCGTACCACCTCAAAGCCGTCTGACGCGAGCTTGTCCATAACGCGGGCGACAGAGGGGTGCTCAGAGTTTGTGGTGAGTATTCTTGAAGCTGTTCTGCGTTCCTTTGCGTAGGCTGAGCCGAAAAGTGCAAGAGACGTAGCCTCGGTGCCCGAGGAGGTGAACACGAGCGCGCCGCCGTCTCTGCGCTGACGAACGCCGAGCCCCTCAAGAACCTGCCGCCTTGCAGTCTCCAAAAGACGCTCAGCCGCCTGCCCCGCGCTGTGAAGCGACGACGGATTGCCGTATATATCAATAGCTTCGGCTATTTTTGCCCTCGCCGCCGCTGAGAGCGGCGTGGTGGCGCTGTTATCGAGATAGATTTCTTTTTGTGTCATTTTTTACAATTACTTCTTTATTTACAACGATGTTTGTAATAATTATTCAATAAAACAGCAATAATTTCTTAACGGTTATTAACAATATAACTACAGTTTTGTAACGGTATTGTAACTACTTATCTGAACTTAAAGGCGTTTAGTATCGCTTCAACGTCGCTCATATGCGCGTCAAAGCTGTCCGAAAGAGCCGTGTAGGTTATAGTGTAGAAGCTGCTGTCGTAAACGAATACAGTCTGCATTATTTTTATTTCGGTATCGCCTACGGTAACGGAATATGTGTAGGAATAAGCTGTACGTCCGTCTATCTTTCGCTCGGCAGGCTCGTCGGTCCTCGTGTATCCGTCAAGCTCCTTTTTGTATTCTTCCTCGCATCTGAGAAAATAATCCTTTACTGACATCGACGTGTCGGGGACGAAAGAGGTGACGGTCACGTTCGGCTTGCCGCTTTCGGGATAGTAAGCCTCGCTTGCGCCGCTCGTCGGATCGCATATCCACGTCTTGGGCACAAACAGTCTGTATTCGATGTCCTCGTCGGAGGCGAGCTTCATTCCCTCGGGAGTATCCTTCGTGATGACCTCTGCGGCGCTTGCCGTGCTCTTCTCACCGAGAACGAACGCGGCGCGTATCTCCTCAAGCGTCTCGCTTCTGTTCTCATACTCGGACTTAGGGCAGTAGGTGTACAGAGAGATAAGATCGCCGCCGTGCTCAGCCGTTGTTTGCGAGCAGACAGTTACCGCATCTCCCACGGTAAACTCAAAGCTTATTCTTAAAGCATCCTTACCGCCAAGCGTTGCCGCCGCCTTATCCTCGGTAAGCGTGAATTGATTTTCAGCGTATTCAAGCGTCAGTGAAGCCACGCAAGCGTCGAGATACGCATCCTTCGTCATAGCCTCGGCAGGCGTGTAATACCTCGCGCTTACCGACAGCCCGTCGACAGCGGAATAATACGCGCCCGATATTCCCGACACGGTATTTGACGTCCACGATTCGGGAACGTAAAGGGTAAACGGCTCGCCCGAAACGGTAGCCGATTTCATTCCTTCGGGAGCATTCTCATCCTTCGCAGAGCATCCGAATGCGCAAAGACAAAAGAGAAGCGCCAAAAGTATGGCAGTTAATTTTTTTATCATTTTAAGTTTTGAATTCCTTTCTTTGGTAAACTCCTCATAAGTATAGCAGATTGTACAGCTTATTTCTACCTGAATTTGTTAATTTTCTTCGAATGAATTGACTATATCGCGGAACGTGTCGCCTCTTACGGCAAAATTTGGAAAGGCGTCAAAGCTTGCCGAGGCGGGGGAGAGAAGTACACAGCCGCCTTGTCTTGCCTTGGAGCGCGCGAGCCTTACGGCATCGTGAAAATCGGGGGTGTAGACGTATTCGGGCGCGCCTTCCTTGTAGCCCTCGCATCCGAGAAGCGCCGCTTCTATCTTTTTGCCCGTAGCGCCCGTAAGCACCACGGCGCGAGCCGAGCGGCAAAGAGAGTCGGCTAAGGGCTCGTAAGGAATGTGCTTGTCGTAGCCGCCGCAGATGATGACAATATCTCTGCCGTGAAGAGCTGAAAGGGCGGCGGCGGTGCGCGAGGGAGAGGAGTCTATCGAGCTGTTGAAATAGTCAACTCCGTCGAGCGTGCGTATGAGCTCCAAGCGGTGGCGAACGCCGAAAAAGCTCTCCGCGACCTTAGTGTAGACCGACGCGTCAACAGAGCTGTATGTAAGAGCGATCGCGGTCATAAAATTCTCTACGTTGTGTTTGCCCGGGACGTTTATCTTCTTCGTGTCAAGCAGTATCTCCTCAGACATACCGTCCGATATAACTATGTTGTCGCCGCAGAGATATATCGCGCGGTCGCTGCTTCTGCAAGGAAAGTCGAATATTTCCTCAAACGATCGCGCGGTCGAGGAGAAGAGAAATAGGTCGGGGCGCTCGGAGCGTTCGGAAAGCTCGCGGGCGATACGGGCGGTCACGTCGCAATCTCTGTTCGTAACGAAGCGTCGGGTGTTACCGCCTACAATATTGAGCTTTGCTTTTACGTATTCGTCCATGCCTGTGTGCCAGTCGAGGTGATTAGGAGACACGTTCGTAATGGCGGAATACATAGGCGCTTTTTTGACGCGCATAAGTTGAAAGCTCGAAAGCTCCATAACAGCACGGTCAGCCTCTCCCATGCCGTCGACCTTGTGGAGCAGAGGCTCACCGATATTTCCGCCGATGAAAACTCTGCCGCCCTGCCGTCTTTCGGCTTCTGCGGTGAGGAATTCTCCCGTAAGCGTCGTCGAGGTGGTCTTGCCGTCGCTTCCCGTTATTGCAAATGTCTCGGCATTTGTCAGAGACAGAAAGAGCTCCATCTCGGACGTAAGCTCAGCACCCGCTGAAATCGCCTTTGGAAGCCCACCTCTGTCGGGACGGATACCCGGGGAGCGGAAGATAAGACCGCCTCCTACGGTGTCAAAGGCGTCCGCGCCCGTGATAAAACGCACACCGCGTTTTTCGAGAGCCACAGCTCTGTCGCCAAGCTCGGAAAGAGGCTTTTTGTCTCTTACGGTAAGAGGTACGCCCATGTCGCAGATCAGCTCCGCCAAGGGAAGATTTGATACGCCTAAGCCGAGAATTTCGCAGGGACGGGAATTTATGTAGCTTTTAAGTAGATCTTTTTTCATAGAACGCTCCAAAAATGTATTCACTATTATTATATAATGAATTTTTGAAATATGCAATAGTTTTTTTCTGATTTTTCTACTCCGCTACGCCTATTTCGCTGTTAGCGAAATGGCAAGAACAAGTTCTTGCTCGACTCAATGTGCTGATAACCCCATAAACGGTTCCTTTTGCCAACGGCAAAAATGCTCTGTGATGACAGGTTAGTTGAGATAAATAAATAGATATGTGCTAAAGTTTATTACGGGCGCCCTACGTATAGGTTTATGCATATGTTCGTCGCCCAACATCCACTATCTGTCATCCTGAACGGCTCGCTACCTTGCGAGCCATGTGAAGGATCTTTTTTGCGTCAGCAAAATTTACCTTAGACTTTTGCGAAATGGTATTCCCGATGAGCAAAGTGCAGTAAAGCGGCTACGCCGCAAGATCCTCTACTCCGCTACGCTCCGTGGCAAGAACAAGTTCTTGCTCGACTCAATGTGCTGATAACCCCATAAACGGTTCCTTTTGCCAACGGCAAAAATGCTCTGTGATGACAA
>JAFTYG010000005.1 GCA_017461365.1 Clostridia bacterium
AGTGCAGTAAAGCGACTTCGTCGCAAGATCCTCTACTCCGATACGCCTATTTCGCTGTTAGCGAAATGGCAAGAACAAGTTCTTGCTCGACTCAATGTACTGATAACCCCATAAGCGGTTCCTTTTGCCAACGGCAAAAATGCTCTGTGATGACAGATTAGTTTGTGTTTGGTAAGTTACATTGCACAAGTACCAAAGTATAGTGCGACGAATGTACAAACAATTTTCTCCAATCCACATTACGTGTCATCCTGAACGGCTTGCTACCTTGCAAGCCATGTGAAGGATCTTTTTTGCGTCAGCAAAATTTACCTTAGATTTTCTATGATTTGTTTTCTTGTTGTGCCTCATTCAAGCGTAGCAATTTTAAATCCAAACTCCCCAACAAACTCCAATTTAAAAAATAGACTGCACGAACCGCACGAACTCCGTTCGTGCCACGGAGCGTAGCGGAGTAGAAACTCCAATTTGCAACAAAAAACAAGGAGCTATCTCACACATTTATGAGACAGCCCCTTGTCAATATCAACGGTAATCAAACCGTTCTCCTATTATTTTCGGTATATCTCTGCCGTAGCCCGCCTCGGTGATGCGCTTGGCAATGCGCTCGCCCTCGGCTCTCGGAACGGCATAACGAAGAGTCACGCGCTCGGCAAAATCCGAGCTGTCTATGACCGCTCCCTCTTCATTGAGTATAACGTTGTATTTCTGATACTCCGAATATCCACAGATAAGCTCATATTCGGAATACGTCCTGTATGTGATGATGCCCGCCGCATCGAGCGCGATAGACGCCGCGTGAGAATACGCCCTCACAAGTCCGCCCGCGCCGAGAAGAGTGCCGCCAAAATAACGCGTCACCACAACGCAGACGTTCCGCACCCCACTCTTGCGTATCACGTCAAGAACGGGCATTCCCGCAGTTCCCTGAGGCTCGCCGTCATCTGAATATCTCGCCACCGTCTCGCCCCTCAGCATATAAGCATAGACGTTGTGAGTTGCATCCTGATATTCCTTTTTCAGCGCCTTGATAAAGGCAAGCGCCTCCTCCTCGCTGTCGGTTCGTATGGCGTGACCGATAAAAAGGGAACGCTTTTCCTCAAAATCGGCGTGCGCCTCGCCCTTGACGGTAATAAAAAGCTCTTCCTTTTCGCTCACAGCACAGACTCCGAAATTATACTATCTCGTCGTCAATAGCAACGGGAGCTCCGAGCTCGTCGGAGCGGAACGCCGCTTCCATTACCTTCATTACGCGCATTACCTGTGCGTGGGTAACTATCTGTGTTTCCTTGCCGTCGATAGCCGCGCATACGTTGCGATAGAAATCGTGAACGTCGGACTCAGGACGCTTGATAACGCTCTCAGTGGTCGTCTTTTCGTCTCTCGGAGCCATAGTTCTCGTAAGACCTGCCGCGGTAACGACGGGAGTTACGTTATCCTCATCCCACTTGTCACAGCTTATAACGTGGCAGTCGTCCTTCCAGTCGTTGATTATAGCCGTTCCGCCTCTGCCCGCCATATAGAAACGGGGAAGAGCGATAAAGTTGTACGTGCATACCTCTACGCGAGCTGTAAGCTGATCCTCAAAATAAAGATCGAGCTTGAATCCGTCGTCTACCTCGTTATTGAGAAGATGGTCGCAGCGGCAGTAGACCTTTTCGAGCTTACGGTCTTTAACTATACCGAGTATCTGGTCGATAAGATGAACTCCCCAGTCGAGCATCATTCCGCCGCCGTGCTCCTTTTCGGTTCTCCAGTCCCCGGGAATACCGCGCGAGCCGTGGTATCTCGACTCAATGCAGAATACCTTTCCAATATCTCCCGAATCGTAGAGATCCTTCATCATCAGATAGTCGCAGTCCCATCTGCGGTTCTGGTGAACGGTGAAGAGCTTACCTGTGCGCTCGGACGCGTCTATCATTCTCTGCAGGCTCTCGGAGGACATAGTAACGGGCTTTTCGGAAATTACGTTCTTTCCCGCCTCCATAGCCGCGATAGCCATGGGCTCGTGAAGCTCGTTGGGAACAGCAAGAGTTACAAGCTCTACGCTTTCGTCAGCGAGGACCTCATCGATGCTGTTGTAGACCTTAATGCCTCTCTCAATAGCCTTAGCCTTTCTTTCTTCCTTGATGTCGCAAACGCCGACAAGCTCGCAAACGTCGCTCTCAAGCAGGTTTCTTGTATGCCATCCGCCCATTCCGCCGTAGCCTACGACAACAATTTTTTTCTTTTCAGCCATAATTATTATCCTTTCAGATCATAATGAAATTTGTTCGAAACAAAGTGATTTCATTCGTATTATAAGACAAATCTTTGCTATTTTCAAGTCAAGAATATATTTTTTTAAGACAAATATTGCTCATTTTAAGTTTTTCATTAAAAAATGCAAAATTTTTATGATTATTGCCTCTACGGAGAAAAAAATTTTCGGAAATCTATTGAGAAAAAAGCGAAAATATTATATAATATAAGTATGTGAAAATATTTACCGTTCAGATTTTTAGGTAAATTTTGCTAACGCAAAAAAGATCCTTCACTGTGTCTGCAGGGTAGCAAGCCGTCACGTAGCGCAGCGAAGTAGTGACACGTAATACAGTGTGTACGTATTTGTACATACTATTGTCGCATTACTCTCTGTATCTGTCATCACAGAGCATTTTTGCCGTTGGCAAAAGGAACCGCTTATGGGGGTATCTAAAGAAACATTCGAAGGATCTTGCGACGAAGTCGCTTTACTGCACTATCTTCATTGGGGATATATTTACACATATTAAACACACCGCCAAACTCAAATTTATTTAAGAAACAAATACAATATTTCATTCACGGAGATAAAGAATGTCAAACACCGAAAAGCAGAAGAATATCAGAAATTTTTCAATAATCGCGCACATAGATCACGGCAAATCGACCTTAGCCGACAGAATACTTGAGGCTACCGATACGGTAACGGCGCGTGAGATGGAGGCGCAGCTTCTCGACAATATGGAGCTTGAGCGTGAGAGAGGTATCACCATCAAGGCGACCGCCGTCCGTCTTACCTACAACGCCCCCGACGGAGAAAGCTATCAGTTTAACCTCATCGACACCCCAGGGCACGTCGACTTCAACTATGAGGTCTCGCGCTCGCTCAACGCCTGCGACGGAGCGCTCCTCGTTGTCGACGCCACTCAGGGTATTGAGGCGCAAACGCTTGCAAACGCTTACCTTGCCGTAGACTCAAATCTTGAAATTATCCCCGTTATCAACAAGATAGACCTCCCCTCGGCTGACGTCGAGCGCGTACGCGGCGAGATCGAGGACATCATCGGCATCCCTGCGGAGGATTGCCCCGCAGTCTCGGCAAAAACGGGACTTAATATCGAGCAGGTGCTTGAGGCGGTTGTCGAATACGTGCCCGCACCTAAGGGAGACGCGGACGCGCCCCTGAAGGCTCTTATCTTCGACTCCTACTACGACAGCTATCTCGGCGTTGTGGTAAACATCCGCGTATTTGACGGCGAGGTCAAGAGCGGCGACAGAATAAGACTTATGAGCAACGGCGCGCTCTTTGACGTCGTTGATGTCGGATATATGACTCCCTTCGGTCTGCAAAAGAGCGAGTGCCTGTCGGCAGGCGAGGTAGGATACATCACGGCATCGATAAAGAATATCGGAGACACGCGTGTGGGCGACACAATAACCCTTGATGAGCGCCCCACGGACAAGGCTCTCCCCGGCTTTAAGGCGGTACAGCCTATGGTCTACGCGGGTATCTACCCCGCTGACGGCGCGCGCTACGGAGACCTCCGCGATGCTCTTGAAAAGCTCCAGCTCAACGACGCCGCGCTTGTGTTCGAGCCCGAGACGTCGGTCGCGCTTGGCTTCGGCTTCCGTTGCGGCTTCTTGGGGCTTCTCCATATGGAGATCATTGAGGAGCGACTTGAGAGAGAGTTCAATCTCGATCTTATCACCACCGCGCCCTCGGTTATCTATGAGGTAAAGAAACGCGACGGCGAGACGGTGCGAATAGACAACCCCTCAAACTTCCCGCCCGCCGACGAGATAGAGGTGGCTTACGAGCCGCTTGTAAAGGCTAATATCATCACGCCCACAGAGTACGTCGGAGGTCTTATGGATCTTTGTCAGGACAGACGCGGAAACTTTATCGATATGAAATACATTGACACCACGCGCGTCGAGCTGCACTACGATCTGCCTCTGAACGAGATAATCTATGACTTTTTCGATGCACTGAAGAGCCGTTCGCGCGGCTACGCGTCGCTTGACTATGAGCTTGGGGAGTACGTGCCCTCAAAGCTTGTAAAGCTCGATTTTCTTCTCAACGGAGATCAGGTCGATGCGCTGTCCTTTATAGTTCATGAGGAAAAGGCGTACGGACGCGCGCGCAGAATTGCCGAAAAGCTCAAGGAGAATATACCGCGTCAGCTCTTTGAGATACCGATACAGGCGGCTATCGGCTCGAAGATAATCGCCCGCGAGACGGTAAAGGCGATGCGCAAGGACGTGCTTGCGAAGTGCTACGGCGGCGATATTACAAGAAAGAAGAAGCTGCTTGAAAAGCAGAAGGAAGGAAAGAAGAAGATGCGTCAGCTCGGCTCGGTGCAGGTGTCTCCCGAGGCGTTTATGGCGGTGCTTAAGCTTGACGACGACAACTGACGGAGAGAATAAAAGAGTCACCAAAAGGGAAGCCGCCTCATAATATAATACCAAGGGGAGCAAGAGAGCGAGCATTCGCCCTCCCCGACATTATATACGGAGGACTTCTTATGAATAACTGTCTTTGCAATCTTTTCGATAACAACAGCAATTGGATCTGGCTCATCATCATAGCTCTTCTCATTATCTTCTGCTGCGGATGCGGCGGCTGCTGATTTGAATAATTAACCAAAGGGGCTATCTCATTGAAAAGTGAGATAGCCCCTTTGATTTAGATTGAATTTGAGATTATTTTTTCACAGTTGGCGAAAAGTTGATATGTTCGCACACACATTGTCGTAGGGGCGACCATTGGTCGTCCGAACCCGCCACACGGTAATTTTACCACCTAACCTACTACCTTGTTTCAACTAAAACTTAAATTTATTTAAGAAAATAAAAAGAAGCGTCTTGACATAAAGGGCGATTTCTTTTATAATAATAACAGTATATCTTTTAAGGAGGTAAATACAATGAAGATAACCAAAGAATCCATAATTGGTGACGTTCTTGATTTCGATCCCACCACGGCGCAGTTCTTCTTCGAGATAGGTATGCACTGCCTCGGATGCCCTTCGGCAAGAGGTGAGTCTATCGAGGACGCTTGCGCTGTTCACGGTACAGACGCTGATGCGCTCATTAAGAAGATCAACGATCATATCGCATCGAAATAACAAAAGCGCAGGGCTCATTTCTTTATGGGAATGAGCCCTGAAAACCAAGGAGCAAGAACGAAGTTCTTGCAAAAAGAAAGCAAAAATAGCAGAGCGATGCAAGATTTGTTTCAAAAATAATAAACAGGCAAAAAGAAAACAAAACTATTAACTTCACTATAAATTGGAGTGTAACTATTTAGGCAATATTTAAATTTAAGCTTATCATAGAGTTTATATAAGTGGGCGAACTAACACGAAGGCTCCCTCCGGGAGGGGGCTCCCGCGTAGCGGGTGGAGGAGAACGCGTAAATATTGGTTTATCGTTCTTGATAAAAAGAGTTCAGATTGTTCGTTACGCAGGCTCCTTCCACCACTTCGTGGTCCCCCTCCCTCTCGGAGGGAGGCTTTCAGGTGCGTTACTTCAACATCTCGACAAGAATAGTGGGCTGAATAGTTACATTGGAGTTTACCGATGAAAAATATCACACTATCCAAGCGCCTATCTGCGGCGGCAGAGCTTTGCAGAGACGGCAGCTTTATTGCCGACGTCGGCACAGATCACGCCTATCTGCCCATATATCTCGCAAAATGCGGCAAAATAAGGGGCGGCGTTGCATCGGATATAAATAAAGGACCTATCGACAGAGCAAGGGCGCATATAGCCGAAAACGGACTGTCGGACGTTATCGAAACACGGCTATGCGACGGGCTTTCAGAGCTTTCGGTCTATGCTCCCGACGATATTTTTATCCTCGGAATGGGCGGAGAGCTCATCGCAAGGATAATAGAGAACGCGCCCTTTGTCAAAAATAAGAATATACGCCTCATTCTTCAGCCGATGACACATTCCGAGATACTTCGGAAGAGCCTACTTGACGGCGGCTTTTCGATAACGGTCGAGAAGCTTGTTAAGGAAGAAAAGATATACAGAATAATAGTTGCCGAATATTCGGGAGAGAGGTCGGACTATACCGACGTCGAGCTTACGTTCGGCAGACAGACTATCGAGGAACGCTCGCCTCTCTTTTTTGAGCTTCTCGACCACACCGAGCGCGTGATGAACGAGCGGATATGCGGTAAGCGTATATCGGGCGCGGATACCTCGGAGGAAGAAAAAATGCTCGGAGAGATCGAGAAAATAAGAAGATTTGAAGATACGGAGAAGCTGAAATGACGGTAAACAAGCTTTATGAAATACTGAACGAAAAAATTCCCACCTCTCTATCCTGCGAGTGGGACAATGACGGACTTATGTGCTGTCCCGACGGAGACCGAGAGGTAAAAAAGGTACTTATCGCGCTTGACGTGACGGGGGCTGTTATCGACTACGCCGCAGAGGGAGGATATGACCTCATTATCTCCCACCACCCCTTTATTTTCAAGGGATTGAAGGCGATAAACGGGGACAGCCACATTGCAAACGGCGCTATAAAGCTGATAAAAAACAATATATCGGTAATGTCCTTCCACACGCGCCTTGACGCCGTTTTGGGCGGCGTGAATGATACGCTCGCGGCTCTTCTCGGGCTTTCGGACGTCGAGGTGTTCGGAGACAACGGCGAGGAGATAGGACGCGTTGGAACGCTTGCGTCCGAGATGACGCTTGCCGATTTTTGCGAAAAAGTCAAGGAAGTGACGGGCGCGCCCTTTGTTCTCGCGGCAAGCGCGGGGATCGTTGCTCACCGTGTGGCAATACTCGGCGGCGAGGGCGGCGACGATATTTCTGCCGCTAAAGCGGCGGGAGCGGATACCTACCTTTCGGGCAGACTCGGCTACCACAATATGGTCGACGCGCCCGAAAAAGGAATGAACCTCGTCGAAGCGGGACATTTTTATACCGAATTCCTCGTGTGCTTCACGGTTGAAAAAATGCTTGCCGAGATAGACAGCGGAATAAAGACCGAAATTTATTATTCGAACAACTTACTTTTCTTTTGAAAAAGAAAAGTAAGCAAAAGAAAACAGAAAGAAAACAAATATATGAGAGCTATTCAATATTTGTTTCGAATAAGATAAACAGGCAAAAAGAAAGCAAATAATTAAACAGTACTTCAAATTTGAGTTTATCGGAAAACGTATTATCCCATTGTATAGAAAAATCTGTTTGTTTTTTTCTATAAGGTAAATTTTGCTTACGCAAAAAAGATCCTTCACATAGCTCGCAAGGTAGCGAGCTGTTCAGGATGACAGATAGTGTATGTAGCGCGATGAATGTACGTGCAAATCTGTATATACGTACCACGAAATAAACTTTGATTTTCCGTTGTTTACCCAACACAAACTAACTTGTCATCACAGAGCATTTTTGCCGTTGGCAAAAGGAACCGCTTATGGGGACATCTAAAGAAACAGTCGAGCAAGAACTTGTTCTTGCCATTTCGCTAACAGCGAAATAGGCGTATCGGAGTAGAGGATCTTGCGACGAAGTCGCTTTCAAGGCAGAACATCGGGAACACCATACGATTTTACTCTCCCAAAAACAAATTTATCTTCCATCATAACGATAGAAAGGAAAAAAATTATGACCTATGTAATCTCCGATATTCACGGAAATCTTGAAAAATTCAATGAAATACTCGAAAAAATACACTTCACCGACAACGACGTGATGTACGTCCTCGGTGACATCGTCGACATGGGCGACTCCCCTATGGAGCTCCTCTGCGACCTCTCGATGCGCTATAACGTCATACCCGTAGTCGGAGATCACGACCTCCTTGCCGCGCGCCTTCTCGGAGAGCTCGATAAGGTGCTCAGAGGCGGCGCGACACCCGACAGCGAGATAATGGGCGAGCTCACCGATTGGATACGCAAGGGCGGAGCAAAGACCATCGAGGGCTTTAAGAACCTCGACGACGATATGAAGGAGGGTGTGCTCGAATACCTCGAAGAGCTTTCGCTTTACGAGGAGGTCGAGGTAAAGGGTAAAAAGTATCTTCTTCTCCACGCGGGAATTGCCGATTTCGATCCCGATACCCCTCTTGAGGACTATATGCCCGAGGATTTCGTGTCCGAGCCTCTTGATCCCAACCGTCCTTATTTCGACGGCGTGACGGTCATCGCAGGCCACGTTCCCACCTACAAAATGGGCGGCGAGAAGGGCAAGATACTCTACGGCGACGGCTCGATCTTTATAGATTGCGGCGCGGCTTACGGCGCGGCTCTCGGATGCTTGCGCCTCGAGGACGGCAAGGAATTTTACGCATAATGAAAAAGGATCAGATAATTGAGCTTGACGTCACCGACCTCAATAACCTCGGCTGCGGCGTTGGCAGATATGAGGGCATGGTCGTATTCGTCAAGGGTGCCGTGGCGGGCGACAGAGTGCGCGCAAAGGTCATAAAGGTCAACAAGAGCTTCTCTGCGGCAAGGCTTGAAGAAATACTGACATCCTCTCCCGTAAGGCTTGCGGACGATCCGTGCAGAGCTCCGCTTGCCTGCGGTGGGTGCGTTTATCGGCATATAACCTACGACGAGGAGCTTCGCTTGAAGCGCGAATACGTAAAGAACGCCTTCAAAAAGGCGGGACTTGCCGACGTTTCGGTGCTCCCCACGCTCTCGACGGGCAGAATTTGCGGATACAGAAATAAAGGGCAGTACCCCGTGACCGCGACAAAGCAAGGGCTTCGGGCGGGCTTTTTCGCGCAGAAGTCGCACAATATAATCCCTGCCGACGGATGCGCCATACAGAACGCTTCGTTCGCGCCGATCGTCGGATTTGTCTGCGAGTTCGGAAGCACTCACGGCTGGAGCGCCTATGATGAGGAGACGGGCAAGGGGCTTTTGCGCCATATCTATCTCCGAGTGGGTGAGAAAACGGGTGAGATCATGCTCTGCCTCGTCATAAACGGCGACGCTCTGCCCGATTCGAAGGAATTTTGCGAGGCTGTACGGATAAAATTTCCCGCCGTCGTCAGTCTTATGATAAACGTAAATAAGAAAAATACCAACGTAGTCCTTGGGGAACGCTTTGTCACTCTTTCGGGCAAGAGCTACATAGAGGACGAGCTCTGCTCTCTGCGCTTTAAGATAAGCCCCGACAGCTTTTATCAGGTCAACCGTGACGGTGCGGAGCTTTTGTATAACGCCGCCCGCGAGAGAGCCGCCCTTACGGGTAAAGAAGTGCTGATGGATCTTTATTGCGGAACGGGCACGATAGGGCTTTCTATGGCGAAGAACGCAAAAAAACTTTGCGGCGTTGAGATAGTCGGCGCGGCGGTCGAGTGCGCCCGTGAGAACGCAAGACAGAACGGGATAGCTAACGCCGAATTTTTCTGCGACGATGCAGGCGACCGCGATGTTATTCTCAAAGCCGCGGGAGGCATACGCCCCGACGTCGTTGTTATAGATCCGCCAAGAAAGGGCTCGACGCGCGCGCTTGCCGAAACGCTTGCCTCGCTCGGAGTGCCGAGGATAGTTTACGTCTCCTGCGACGCCGATACACTTGCGCGCGATTGCACGTGGTTTGACGAGCTTGGATATGAGATAGGCGAGGTCCTGCCTGTCGATATGTTCCCACGTACGGGACACGTCGAGAGTGTCGTTTGTCTGACGAGAAAGTAATATAGGGTATATTTTATGAATGATATAGAACTGATTTACGAAAAGGTGAAAGAGTCACAATTTGCTCCTAACTAATAGTTTGCTCTAAACGAAGGCTTTACGTGGGATGTTCCTGTTATTTGCGGCAAGTCCAAGCAGGGACGATTTTGGTTATACGCAGATGAAGATGTTCCGGATCCACACGACTTTGAATTCGTTTTTTCTGTAGAATATGAAAAACAAGCTTTGTTAAGAAAGCAATTGGTTAAGTGTCATACTCATTGGCATCCACAAACTATAGAGCAAGCCGTTGAAGATATAAATGCTTTTATGATGGGACAACATCCATTTGTAAAATGAGACTTTAATGTATTCCCCCCGTTCACAGCAGTAACTTAACATTGAGAGGAAAGAAAAATGAAAAAAATTATTTCTTCAAAAAAGTGGTTGATAACGTATCTCATCATTTTGCTGTTCTTAACCTGCTTCAATGTGGGGGGAATTGCTTTGATCATATGCTCGGCTGTCGCAAGCAATACACAAGCGTTAGTCATTGGAATTGTAACGCTGGTATATATGCTCCCAATTACGGGAATTATTTTGTTTTACCTTAACAGGCGGGCTTGCCTCATTTGGGCAGAGGACGGATGCATTCAAAGAAAGGGCTTGCTTTTCGGCTTCAGAGACAGTATAAAGCCCGAAAATATAGACAGCGTTGGAATAACTCGGGATAATAAAAAAATATATGTGATTTTAAATCAAGGCGACTATATTCATGCTAACGGGTACCTTGAAATATCAAATAACGCGCATAATATGGCGCTTGTAAAATCTATTTGGACAGGCGATATTTATTCCCCGGAATTGTGTGATGCTTGTAAAAATATTAAAGCCGGACCGCTTGAATCTCCGGAAGAATATTTGGATGCGCTCGAGCAGATCAAAGATTTGATAGCGAGCGGAAATTATGAAATGGTTGTAAGCGATAATCCAATTGATGCCGTACTTGATGAAAATGGACGTTGGGTTGATGATACTATTTCACATATCGTAAAGTGCAAAAAATGCGGAGCATTTGTCCATTGTTATTGCGATACCTACCATGGAAAAGGGAATTTAACGGTAAGAAAATAACTTTACTAAAGGAGGAAAGGCATTGAAAGCTAAAATGACCGTCAGATACGGCAAGGCGTGGCTGTTTGTCGCGGCGTGTATTTTTCTGCTCGCGGCGCTCGGAGTAATGGCGTTTGTATTTATCGCGGAAGATAAAAATTATGCGTTGGCGGTCGTCTGCCTGCTCCTTGCCGCTGTCGCTCTTACGGGTACGTTTTTCCGTTTTAATTACGGCATAAGGATCAACAGCAAACGGGTTACGGCTATCGACGGGGGCAGCATAAAGATACTGCGGTACGATGACGTAAGCTCGATAGTTGTAAAATTTACCGACAGAGACGTACTCGTCCGCATAAAGATGAAAAATCAACAGGAACATATTTTTGTTTGGGATGCTATTGCTTCGGGAAATACCGCATTTCAGATCAAAAACAAGATAAAGATCGACAGCCGATTTGTCGAAAAAAGCATCGAAAGTCTGTCAAAATGCGAAAAAGTGAAAATTCAGAATTTTTATACGGTGTGATAACATAAGCGTGTACAATTACATCTACATACCGAAAGGAGCAGTAATGAAAAAATCATCTTCAATTCCGATGGCTATGGCATTAAAAAAATATTACTGCCATGAATGCGGGGAAATGCTTGTAAAGACGCCGAGAACGAGAGTTATTCGGAGGGGAGATCCCGACTACCGCAAGCACAACAGAGTGGGCAATAAACATATAAGCGGTGACGTTGAATTGACGGAATACGATCTTAAATGCCCGTCCTGCGACAGAATAGTTGATTTTGACGAGCAGTGCGTTATTGATGAGATCCAGAAGCGTCTCGGCAAACGCGAGCTGTCACAGACCGAGATAGACGACAATAAAAATCAAGCCAACGACACTGTGGACAGAAAAAATAAAATAGCGAATACGGTCTTTACCGTGTTCGTTATCGCCGTACTCATTGTCATATTTTATTTGTTCAGTAAGTTCGGAATGTCCTCGATCAAGTTTTATTTTTAGATATATTTTGCGGTAAAATAAAGGAGAAACATCATTTTGGAGCTTAAAATAAAATTTTTTGAAGAGCTTACCACCCGTGAGCTTTATGAGATACTCAGAGCGCGCTCGGAGATATTTTTGCTCGAACAGCGCATCGTCTGTCAGGACCTTGACAGGGTGGATTACGACGCTCTGCACTGCTTTTTGTGGGAGGGCGACGAGGTCTTGGCTTGCCTTCGCGCATACCGCACCGAGGAAAATACCGTGAAGATAGGCAGAGTCCTCTCAATCACTCACGGAAAGGGGCTTGGCTCGCGCCTTATGAGAGCGGCTCTGCCCGAGATAAAAGGTAAATTCGGCTGTGATACGGTCACGGTCAACGCGCAGACACACGCCGAGGGATTTTATAAGAGCTTCGGCTTTGTTACGACCTCGGATGAGTTTTTAGAAGAGGGAGTGCCTCACGTTGCGATGAGGTTGGATATTTAAGTTTAAGAAACGCGGAAATATTATGTACGACATACAAAACCGATGGAAGCTTGAAAACAACGTACTGAAATATTACGGTCTGAGACGTCAGCCGAACACGTTCAAAAACAGCGTAAGGCTTACGAAAAAGCAGAGAGCCATTATCGAAAAAATGCCCTGCGCCCTGACGTCCGATGAGACCGACACGCTGAAGGATCTTATCGGCGCGCAGATAGTAAGGACCGAGGACAGAAAAACGACGCCTGAATCGTTGCGCGAGGCTGTTTTCTGCAAGACCTGCGTTGCCAACGACTTTATGATCCCCGGGATAGAATTTGATGACGACGGAAGATGCCCGATCTGCGCCTCAGCCGATAATATGCGCGGGCTCAGAAGCGTTCTTCCGGTTATGAATGAGATCCCGAGATCAAAGACGTCGCGCTTTGATATTGCCCTGTTTTATACGGGCGGCAAGGACTCAACGTATCTGCTCTGGTATCTGTCAGGGGTATTGGGGCTTCGCGTGCTTGCGCTGACGTGGGAAATTCCCTTTATGTCCGAGTGCGCAAAGAAAAGCATCGAAAACGCCAAGAGCAGACTTGATACGGTAGAGTTTATAAGCAGAAGGATCGCGGACGGCGACCTGAGAAAAATATACGAAAAGCTCTATTCGCTGAGCGGAAATACCTGCGCCTGCCCGTCCTTGGCATACGTTCTGTTTTACCCCGAGCTCGTTATAAACAGAGTGCCCTATTTCGTAGCAGGGAACGAGCCCGCGCAGATGATCGGGCTGTATTATAACCATATGGCGCCGAGGATAGCTTACACCTTTGCCGAAAATAAGATACTGAACGCTCTGCTCAACGTCGGCAGAGTGCTTACGCTCCGCCCGCCCTTGAAAAAGGGGCAATTTCATACCCTGACTACCGTGAAACAGCTTGCCTACGGTGATAACCCGATAAAAAATCTGACGGGATATTCAAATCAGCTCGTTCACAATGTATGCGAAGCTATAAATGAAGTTCCGAGTATCACAAAGCCGCTCAAAAGAGCGATACGCTCGTCCTCGCGCTCGGGTAATATCCCCGCGTTCGTGCAGATCGATCTTGACGAGATCTCGGGAGGCACCTACGAATGGGATAAGATAAAGGACGTGATAATAAGAGAGTGCGGATGGGTAGCTCCCGAGCAAAGCGACAAGGGCTTACATACAAGCTGTAAGATAGAAAAATGCAAGGAGCATTCTCAGTTTGTCCGATTTTACAATATGGAAAGCACAATGATCCCGTTCAGCGCGCTTGAGATCGCTATTGCAAGCAGAAACCGAAATCTGTCGCGCGAGGATGCCCTCGCTGAGCTTAACGCGTCGCTCGGATTTTCGCTTGACGAAATTCCCGAATGCTCTATCATGAAGGAGTATCTGAAAAAATGAATGCCGTCGTTTTTTATTCCAATACGGGACAGAGCGAGGCTGTGGCAAAATATCTCGGAGAAGCGCTTGGCTACACGGTCGTGGATATTGAGGGGGCCGACAGCGGAGGATATGAGGATCTTGTGCTTGTATTTCCAGTGCACGCTCAGAATATTCCGCGCCCCGTCAGGGAGCTTTTGAAAAAGACGCGGGTAAAAAACCTGACAGCTATCGCCACCTACGGGAAAATGTGCTACGGAAACGTGCTGTATGAGATACAAAACGAATTTCATATGAATATCGTGGCGGGAGCGTATATACCCGCGAAGCATGCGTATATAGACGGTGACGGAGGACTTCCCGATCTCAGTCTTTTAACGCCGATAATAGAAAAGATCAAAGCCCCGTCAGAGATAGAGCTCCCGAAATTGTATAAAAACCCCCTTGCCGATCTCTTCCCGAAAACGAGAAGCAGGCTCGGCGTGAAGCTATACAAAAATTCAAATTGCAACGGTTGCGGAGCTTGCGCCGAGCGCTGTCACTTTCGCGCGATAGACTCGGGCGTTACGAACGGCAGATGCATCAGGTGTCTGCGGTGCGTCAAGGTCTGCCCGAATAATGCCCTGGAGTTCAAGGCGAGGCTGCCTATGAGACTCTATCTGAGTAAAAAGAAGGTAAACGAAACTGTAATTTACGTTTGACAGCGGAAAGGAAAAAGATGAAATACAAAATAGATCACGACTATCACATCCATTCGCTTTTGTCCTCCTGCTCGCGCGACGCAGAGCAAACGGCAGAGAGGATATTGCAGTACGCAAAGGATAACTCTCTTTCCCGTATCTGCATCACGGATCACTATTGGGACAGCGCGGTCGAGGGCGCGTCAAAATGGTACGAGCCGCAGAACTTTGAGCATATAAGCAGAGCCTTGCCGCTTCCGCAGGCGGATGGGATAGAATTTCTTTTCGGATGTGAGACCGATATGGATATGCACAGAACTATCGGCATCCCTCCCGAACGGTATGACGATTTCGATTTTATCATAATCCCCACTACGCACTTGCATATGAAATGCAACGTAGCCGAGGCGGATCGCGAAAGCAATAAGCGGCGCGCCGAGCTCTGGGTGGAGAGACTTGAGGGCTTGCTCTCGGAGGAGCTTCCGTTCGGCAAGATAGGTATTGCGCATCTTGCCTGCGGACTTATAAACAATCGCTCGCGCGAGGATTATCTTGAAACGCTCGGTATGATACCCGACGGGGATATGGAGAGATTGTTTGCCAAGGCGGCGGAGCGCGGCTGCGGCATAGAGCTCAATATGAGCGATATGTCCTTTGCCGACAGCGAGGCAGAGACCGTTCTGCGACCGTTCCGTATAGCCAAGAGCTGCGGATGTAAATTTTATCTCGGCAGTGACGCGCACCACCCCGCGTCGTTTGATAAAGCAAAGGCCGTTTTCGAGCGAGCGATAGATCGGCTGGAGCTTAGCGAGGACGATAAATTTCATATTGTAGGGAAATGAGTGTGACTTCAATATGGTTGAATACACGCTAAACAAAAAGGCGGGCATAGGTCCGTGTATGGATGTGCGTGGCTGGAATCGCCGCATTTTCGCCATTCAACGGCAAAACGGCGGACGGCTTTGCCTTCTTACTCCCGACCTCCGACCGATATATACATATGAGGGCATCGGAAATGTCCGTCAGATAGAAATAAAGAACGGTATTGCCGCTATTTCCGCCCGTGAGGACGGGCTATGGCTCTTTGACGTCAGCGGCGATGAGCCACTGCTCTTATCCCATTACCGAACCGTTGAGTTTGCCACGGGAGTGACCATATACAAAAATCTCGTTTTTATAAGCTGCCGCCAATACGGTGTTGAGATCATCGATATAAAAGAGCCGAAAGAGCCTCGGTATGTGGGTGTCATACGTGTGGGTGAGGTGCAATCGGCTTGCGTTTATGAGAATATCCTGTATTGCGGGGTATGGGGAAAAATGAAGGTAGTCGCCATAGATATATCGGACATACACGCGCCGAGGACGGTGGCGGAATATCCCCTGTCGGGAAGAGGCGACGGCGTTGTCGTCCGCGACGGTATGCTTTATGCCGCAACGGGGCAGCACCGCAGAGGCATAAAAAATGTCACTGATGTGAACGATCCCGATTTCGGGATGGGAAACGGAGTTGAGGTATTCGACGTTACCGCTCCCGACTCTCCGAGGCATATTCTTTGGGAGTTTTTCGGCAAGGGACATTCCCTCGCCTTTGATATGTGGAAGCCTATGCTTTGCGGCGAGCTCCTACTGTGCAACTGCTCGGTCATGGGCGTATATGGCTACGATTCAAGGACTATGGAGGGGCGCTTTCACATTCTTCCGCCTGACACACGCGACAAAAAAGATCCCGTTACGGGAACGACGGTCTTTGAAGGAAGGCTATATGTCACCACGGGGCAGGGCGACCTGTACTGCTTTGATGAGCTCGAATTTAACGACGCCTATCGCTACGATGCAAAGGGTACCGTAGAGACGGCTGAACCGAATTTTGAATGCACAGACGGCGGCGGTGTCTCTCTCACTCAGGCGTATGCAAGTGAACATCCCGTTTTGTCGGTCTGCGAGATAGAGGAAGGAAAGACGTTGGCGCTTGCTATGGGCTACGGCGGTATAGGGCTCATTGATCCTCGGAATATGCAAAATACGGCAACACTCAAAACACGAGGCTTTTGCTATGACGTAAAATCCCAAGGAGCTCTTCTTTGCGGAGCATTTGGTGAGTGCGGTGTCGCTATATACAGCCTTGACGGAACTGCCTTTACAGAGCTATCAAGCATTACCCTTGGGGCATCTGTACAGCAGATAGCTATTTCGGAGAACGGTAGATTTCTTGTAGCTGTCTGCGGCAGCTCCGTGCTGAAGCTGTTGGATATTTGCGATCCCGCGCGCCCCAAGGTCATATCGACACTTAGCGGAGTACGAGGCCCCTTTTACGGTGAAAACCTTCTTACGCACCCCTACGGCGGCAAGGGAATTTCCCTGTTTTGTCACCGCGAGGGCTTAATATACACCGATCCCGAGGGCGGTGACAGAGAATTTCACACACTCTCATGGAGAACCAAAAAGGGCTTTATGGGCTATTGTCCCGAAAACGGCTGTGACGTTGTCGATGGGCATATCCTCTACGCACGCAAGGGCGGATATGTCATCCTCCCCGCCGACGGCGATAGATATGCAGATGAGCTGCCAATTCATTCGGCAAAGGAACAGGTGAGCGGAAAATACTGCGTTGTGGGTAAGAGTCTGATAGCCACCGAGCGTGCCGAGGGTATCGTTTCGGTGTTAGATGTTTCTGACATTGAGCACCCCGCGCATATTGCCACGTTACGTACAAACGCATCACCCTCAAAGGCAGTAAGCACCGATAATGGTATTTATATTGCGGGCAGATATGGGGGATTGCTAAAATGTGATGCGGGAAGGTAAATTGGGGGGGTATCGGGGAGTTTGATATATGTAAATATATCCCCAATGAAGATAGTGCAGTAAAGCAACTTCGTCGCAATGATCCTCTACTCCGATACGCCTATTTCGCTGTTAGCGAAATGCAACGGCAAAAATGCTTTGTGATGACAAGTTAGTGTATGAGAGGTAAATGGATATATGCTAAAGTTTATTACGGGCACCTTATGTATGGATTTATGCATAGGTTTATCGCCCAACATCCACTATCTGTCATCCTGAACGGCTCGCTACCTTGCGAGACACAGTGAAGGATCTTTTTTGCGCAAGCAAAATTTACCTTAGAAAGAAGAACGAATGTATTACCACGAAAAACGGGTATTAGCCTGTAAAATGTAACTTCAACTCATACCAAACTTAATTTTGACCTCATATCCATGCACAAAAATACAAAACCAAAAAGGAGAAAACAATGACCACCATCAACACCTATGACGTCGCCGTCTGCGGCGGGGGCTTTGCAGGCATTTCTGCGGCTCTTGCGGCGGCGCGCGAGGGCAAGCGCGTAATTCTTTTTGAAAAACAGTATATGCTCGGCGGCTTGGGCACGGCGGGACTCGTTACCATCTATCTTCCCCTCTGCGACGGATACGGACATCAGGTCTCATTCGGCATTGCCGAGGAGCTGCTCCGTCTCTCGATAACCTACGGCGCGGAGGCGCGATACCCCGAAAATTGGATAGACGGTAAGGGCTCGCGCACCGAAAAGGACAAGAGATTTATGGTGCAGTACAATCCTCAGCTCTTCGCCATTCTTTCCGAACAGCTCCTTATCGAAAACGGCGTAGACATCCTTTACGGAAGCTACGTCGTCGATGCCGAGTGCGAGGACGGAAAAATAAAACGCCTCTTCGTCGAGAATAAATCGGGCAGACTCTCCTATACTGTCCGATCGGTCGTCGATGCCACAGGCGACTGCGATATAGCCCATTTTGTCGGCGCGCCCACAGAGACCTTCAAGCAGGGCAACGTGCTTGCGGCGTGGTATTATTTTTCGGACGGCGAGGGCTATAAGCTCCGTCAGGTGGGCGCTTCGGACATCCCCGACGAGGAACGCACAGGCAAAGAAAAAAAGCCCCTTATCGACCGCCGATTTTCGGGACTTGACGGCAAGGAGCTCTCGGAGATGGTCTGCCTTTCGCATAAAACAACGCTCGACAATTGGCTGAGACTGCGCGAGAGCGGCAAGGACGCCGTTATTTCGACGGTGGCGACGATACCGCAGATACGCATGACAAGAAAGCTTGTGGGCGAATATGAGCTCTCCCACACAGAGGAGCACAAATATTTTGAGGACTCTGTTGGTATGGTGTCCAATTGGAAGAAGCGCGGGCCTGTCTATGAGGTTCCGTTCCGCACGCTCTACTGCAAGGAAATCAAAAATCTTATTGTCGCAGGGCGTTGCACGTCGGTGAACGAGACGCTGTGGGACGTTATGCGTGTTATCCCTTGCTGTGCCGTAACGGGGCAGGCGGCAGGCATCGCGGCGGCTATGACCGACGATATGACGGCTCTTGATGTAAAGGAATTGCAGGAAAAATTAAAGAAAAACGGCGTGGTGTTACACGAAAATGAAACGAACCTTACTTAACGCTCTGCCCCTTGACGTACCGCGCGAAATAGAGAGCTTTGTTTCGGGCGCGAGGATATACGACAGCTCATCCTCACCCGAGGCGAGAGTGTATTTTATAGACAAGGACGGCGGATATTTTCTCAAAACGGCGAAGCGCGGCTCTCTCGAAAAAGAAGCGAGACTGACCGAATATTTTCATTCGATCGGTCTCGGTACAGAGGTATTGTCGTATATCTCGGCAGACTCGGATATCCTTCTCACGGCGAAGATACGAGGCGAGGATTGCACCCACGCAGACTATCTCTGCGCTCCCGAGCGTCTTTGCGATACGGTCGCAATAGAGCTGAGGCGCTTGCACGAGCTCGATTTTTCAAGCTGTCCCGTGCCCGACAGAACGGCGGAATATATCGCCACGGTCGAGGAAAATTACCGTACGGGAAGATATGACCGTTCGCAGTTTTCCGACGGTAGCTTCGGATACCGCTCCGCGGAGGACGCCATACGGGTATTCGGGGAGGGGAAGAATTCTCTCAGATGCGATACTCTTCTTCACGGGGATTATTGCCTGCCGAATATAATGCTTGACGGATGGAAGCTCTCTGGATTTATCGATCTCGGAAACGGCGGCGTCGGGGACAGACATATAGATATATTCTGGGGAATATGGACGCTTTGGTACAACCTCAAGACCGATAAGTACCGCGACCGTTTTCTTGACGCCTACGGACGGGATAAGGCAGATGCCGAAATGCTGAAGATCATCGCCGCGGCGGAGGTCTTTGGGTAAATGCAAATTTTAAGATGCAAAATTACTAAAAAAACGAAACACTTCGTTTTTTGTTGACAAAAGTAACCCCGTGTGGTATAATAACTCTTGGCGAAAGCCCGTAGAGGGGTGCTCGGTCTCGATCGAACGCTGAGCCTACGTTACAGGCTCCACTGATGCGGCGGTTGCTTCCCGTTTTTCGGGAAAGCAGATTTTCTTTTTGCCTTCCCGATGAGGGGAGGTGATGCTAATGTATTTAACTCTTGAGGATATACTCCTGATTGCAGGAGTTGTTATTGCGTTGTTAACTTACATTGATCATAAAAAGAAATAACCGCCTCACTTCCACATAAGGCGGTTATTTTTTACAGCTGATTGGGGAAGCGACCGAACATCGGTGCCTCTCTGCTATTATTATAAACCTCTTTTCTCCATTTGTCAATAGATTTTATAAAATTTGTCTCCGACGCGCGTCGGGGGCTTTTTATTATCCTATCAGCTCTTTGCCCGCGAAAGCTTCTCGCGTATCTGCTTGTACGGCAGGGAAATTATCACACCGACCGAAACTATGCCGAGCCATACAAGTATCAAAGCGCCCCATCCGATGGTGGTCGCCGCATTCGCAAAAATAAGATTTGCCGCGGCTGCCGCCATATAGCTGAGAAAATCGAGAAATCCCGTCACACCCGATACCATTCCCGTGTCGCGCAAGGATGGGCAATATCTGCTCCAGAGCATCGATGCCGCGCCGTTTGAGCTCATTATGGCAAGAATGATAAATATGATATTGAGCACAGGCTGTTTTACGAAATACGTCAGCGCGAAAAATACGACAGAGCTTATGAACATCAGAAGCACCGTTTTGTTTATGTCGTGCCCGAGACGCTCATAGATGAATACCGCTATAAACGCGGTAAGCGATATGACCAGCGTCGCCGCCGTAAAAATGCTTGCCGAGGTCTTTGACGAAAATCCGAGATACTGATTAAAATAGGTCGGAAGCCAGAACACCACCGAGGTGCGCACCACTCCCGTAAGTATCGAGATAAGCGAAAATTTTATAATATCGCGCTTGATAAGCTCTCCGATACCGCCCATACCCTTCTTTTCAGGCTTGTACTGTCCGTATTTTACAATGTCCTTGCGCTCGAATACCGAAAATAATATAACGACCGCCACGGATATGGTAATAAGCGCCGCGCTACTTATCGCAAATACGCTCTGCCATGCGAGAAATGCCGCTAAAACTCCCGCCGCAGGCGAGCCGAAGAAGGACGCGAACGTGTAGCCGAGAGAGCAACGCGTCGCGTGAAGGGGCTCTGTGTTTTCGGATACCACCTTTGTCATAGGACCGTAGATCATCGAGAGAAAAAATCCCGTAAGACCGTAGACGACCATCGCCACCGTGGGCGTGGCTGTTATGAGAGAGAAAACAAAATTAGTCACCGCCGCGCCGAAAAGACCGACGGACATCATCCATTTTGCCTTTATCTTGTCACCGATAGCGCCGTTTATAAGCTGACCTACCGCGTAAAATCCGAGATAGAGAGAGGAGATGTTGCCTATGTATTCCTCGGTGTAGCCCCCCTCTACCATCTGAGGAGTTACGGCGCTGAGGATGTTCCGCGCTATGTACACCGCAAAGTATGCGACCGAGCAGAGTGTTCCTATGTATATTGCGTTTTTCGCTTTTTGACTTATCTTCATTTTTTAGTCCCTCACGTTGTGCATTTTGAGTATTTCGTGCATTCTGTAATAGCTTTTGTTGCCGTCGGCATCGATCTTGCTTATAAGATAGGAGCAGATGGTGTCGGTGAGGGCAAGCTGAGATATGCGCACCTCAGTGGCGCTTGTGGAAAGGGAATTTCCGCTCGGAGACGCCACAAGGACCTTGTCGGAGAGCTGTGCCAACGGCGAGCTTCTGTAAGACGTGAGAGCGACAACGGGCACTCCGTTCGCCTTGGCAAGCTTTACCGCATCAATGACGTCCTGCGTCTGTCCCGAGGACGATACGGCGATAACAAGGCTGTCCCTGTCAAGCATCGAAGCAGACACGGCGCAGGTCAGCACGTCGCTGACAAAGCTTGCGGGGATGCCGAGCTGTAGGAGCTGATAATAAAAGTCGGTCGCAACCACCGCCGAGCGGAAAACGCCGTATATCTCTACCTTTTTTGCCGAAAGTATCATTTCGCAGACCTCCCCGAGAGTGTCCGCATCGTTCATCACAGCGGTATTTTTGAGCGCGTCGCAGATATTGTCGGCGGTCTTGTTGAAAATATCCGCCGCCGTGTCGCTTCCGCTGACGTTTGAAAATGGTTTTTCGTCCTCGACCTCCGAAATAGCCGCAGCGACCTTCATTTTCAACGAGGGAAATCCGCCGCCCGCGAACTTGTTGGCAAAATTTATTATGCTCCCCTGAGATACGCCTGCCTTCTCGGAAAGCTCGGAGAGAGAGTAGGTTATAAAGCTTTTCGAGTCGGAAAGAATGACCTCGGATATGCGTTTTTCTACCGCGCTCATATATCCGAGCCCCGACCGTAGTTCGCGCAGAAAGGTTTTTTTCATTAGATGTCCCCTGATTGAATTTTTCTCAATTTTAGATTTGCGAAAATGATTTTATCACAATATGCGGGATTTGTCAATAGAGTTTTGAAATTTACTGTTGATTTTTTTATCGGATTATGTTAAAATAAGAATAGATTTTGATCGGAGGTGTTTCATATGAGCAAATCAACTATCCGAAAAGCTATGGCAAATGCCGAAGCATCTATTAAAATGGAAGGATTGGTCGTATCTGATAAAAGCAAGGAGCTGTGCCGAAAAATTATGGATAACGAGATCACCTTTGAAGAGTATTTGAAAGCGATAATCACAGGTGAGGCGTGTAAATGAAGTATAGCTTGGATCCGTCATCTGCAAATTGTTATGAAGGTACGACCTGCCTTATCAATAAATTAAATATTCGTGATGAAAAAAGGCTTTCGGCGATAGAGGCGCAGATTACCTTTGCAAAGGCGGTAATGCTTGAAGAAAATCCGATTGAAGGAAATTTTGATTTTGAGCATTTCAAAAAAATTCATAGATTTTTATTTTCTGATCTGTACAGTTGGGCGGGAGAGATAAGAACGGTAAATATATCAAAAAAACGAACAAGGTTTACAGATTACAGAGATATTGAAGTTGTAGGGACAGCCTGCTTTCAAAAAATTGCGGACGGATATATGGAAGGTCTGTCTTTTGATGAATTTGTGTACCGTATTGCAGAGCTGTATAATGATATAAATCACTGTCATCCATTCAGAGAAGGAAACGGACGTGTCGAACGTATTTATTTTACCCAACTTATTCGGCACTGCGGATATGATATAAATCTTTCCGACGTGGATACGGATGAGCTTATGATGGCAACGATCCACGCATCTATGGGAGTTATGGATTTTTTGATTGAATTTTTTAGAAATGCTATAACAAAACCGATTGAATAAAATAAGTCGGCTCTCAATTGAGAGCCGACTTATTTTATTAGACCTTAAATTACTCAGCCGTTTCTTCAGCCGTTTCCTCGGAATACTCCTCGGGCATAGCCTCAGCCTGAGCCTGAGCCTCGTCAAGAAGCGCGCGGATGGAAAGGCTTACCTTCTGGTTCTCCTCGTCGATAGCGATGATCTTAGCGTCAACTACCTGACCGAGCTCAAGAACGTCAGCGGGCTTAGCAATTCTCTGCTGCGCGATCTGAGAGATGTGAATGAGTCCGTCAACACCCTCAACGATCTCAGCGAATGCGCCGAAGGGCATAAGGTTAACGATCTTTACAGATGCAACGTCGCCTACTGCGTACTTGCCCGTAAAGATGTACCAGGGATTTGTGTCGTCGGTCTTGTAGCCGAGAGAAATTCTCTTCTTCTCAGCGTCAAAGCTCTTAACGAATACGGTAAGCTCGTCGCCAACAGAAACAACGTCTGCGGGAGTAGCGATGGGTGTCCAAGACAGCTCTGTCTTATGTACCATACCGTCTACACCGCCAAGGTCAACGAATGCGCCGTAAGCCGTAAGGCTCTTGACAACGCCGGTGAATACCTTGCCCTCTTCCATCGAAGCCCAGAACGCCTCTTCCTTGGCGCGTCTTTCGTCGCGGAGAACGAGACGGATAGAGCCGATAGCGCGGTTGCCCTTGATCTCAATGATCTTGACCTTTACGTCATTACCCTTGATAGAAGCAAGATCGCCGTCCTTCGGTACGCCCGTGTGGGACGCGGGAACGAATACGCGGTTAGAGTTTACGCTGACGGTAACTCCGCCCTTAACAACGTCTGTTACCTTGCCCTCAAGAACGTCGCCGTTCTCGCAAGCGTCAACGATTTTCTGCCAGTTCTTGGCAGCGTCAACCGACTTCTTCGACAGTTCAGCAATTCCGTCAACGTCTGAAAGACGTGTAACGCGGGCTTCGATCTCGTCGCCCTTTTTGAACATATCGGTGAGCTTAACGGATGTGTCATCGGTGATCTGTTCTGCCTTGATATATCCGGTAACTTGCGCGCCGAGATCGAGAGTAAGCTCTGTATCACTGACGTTGGTTACGCTTCCGGTTACGATGTCTCCTTGTTTTATAGTTTTGAACGATGTTTCGAGCAGTTCTTCAAAAAGTTCACTCATGGTTTTATATACCTCCTGAATTACGCCTGACGGGGTAGATGCTCCCGCGGCAATACCCACTTTTGTGTGGGCTGACATTATAAATTTCAGCTCCCGTATCTCCTCGGGCCGTTCAATCCTGAAAGAGAGGGGGCAAAATTTCTTACAGATCTCGTACAGCTTCGAAGTATTCGAGCTGTCCGCTCCGCCTATGACGATCATTACGTCGCTTTCGGCGGCGAGTGCTTCGGCTTCGGTCTGTCTCGAGTCCGTAACACTACATATTGTATCAAAAATTAACGCATTTGTATATAGTTTTTTCAAAATTTTTTGACTTTTTTTCCATTCGAACAAATTTTGTGTAGTTTGAGCCGCCATAATTGGCGTTTTTTTCTCATATTTTCCAAAAAATCCGTTCTCGACCGCCGCTGACAGATCGTCGGCAGTTTCAAATGTCACCTTGTCAAAGTCAAAATAGCTCATAATACCCACGACCTCGGGGTGGCTCGCTTTGCCTATGAGGATGAATAAATTATCCTCCTTTGAGTTCTCGGCGGCTATTTTGTGTATTTTTTTTACATAAGGACAGGTGCAGTCAACGTAATTGAAATACTCGTTTTTTTCGCTTTCGCTTCTGAGTGTCGCCTCGTCCTCACGGGGAATTCCGTGAGCGCGCACGAATACGCGGACGGGGGAAATTTCAGTCGCGCTTGCGGCAAGCTCGGGAATATCCTCTATCGAAACAACGCACACGCCCGCATCCTCAAGCTGCTTGTTGTAGACGTTGTTGTGGATAAGCGCGCCGAGCGTGTAGAGACGCTCGCCGTTCTTTTTTGCAAGCTCTACCTCAAGCGCATCGGTAGCGCGCTTTACGCCAAAGCAAAAGCCCGCACCCTTGGCTATTTTTATCATAGGTTACCTCACGTAATTTTTTGGGGAATGTTGGATATTCTGTGCTTCAAATTTGAGTTTGTAGGTGTGTTGTATAGGTGATAAACTAACCTAAAGCCTTCTCCCGTGGAGAAGGGGGACCACGTTAGTGGTGGATGAGGAGAACGAGGCTTGTACAAATGGCGATCTCCTCATCCGCCTCGCAAGCTCGGCACCTTCTCCACGGGAGAAGGCTTTTTGTTACTTTGTCACCGTTTGGAGTATGCGAACATAGCAAACACATCGATAAACTTCAATTTACAAACAATCCGAAATAATTATTTCGCCTTTTTCATTTCCTTTATGCGCTTTTTCGCTTCTTCCTCTGAGAAATTCTCGCCGAGAGTGCAGATGCGGTCAAAGACGAGGTCGGTGATACGCGCGTATTCACCTGCGGCATCCTTGTCAAAATTGAGCTCGGAGAAGGGGATCGGCTCACCGATGATAACCCACGTTCTCCTGAAGAGCTTGTGAGTGTTGTTCTTTCTGGCGATATACACGGGGACGATATTTGCCTCAGCCTTTGTGCAGATCAGAGCCGCACCGTTCTTAGTTGGCGTTGTACGGGGATCGACCGCAGGGTATCTGTGACCTTGCGGAAAGATGCCCATGCACTGACCTTCCTTGAGCATAGTCACCGATTTTTTGATAGCGCCGACGTCACTGCCGCCGCGATCCACGGGATACGCGCCCATGAGACTTACGAGCCAATTGACAACGGGAACCTTAAAGAGCTCCTTTTTTGCCATATAGCGTACCTGATGCTTGCGGAAGGCATAGCATACGACAACGGGATCGGTAGCCGAGGTGTGGTTGGCGCAGACCATAAAGCCGCCCTCGTCAGGCTCGTTTTCTCTGCCTATTACCTTTACTCTGAAAATTCTGCCGACAATGCCCGCGGCAATGGCGTAGACTACGCGGTAAAGGGCAGAACCGCTTTTCTTGGGTTTGGAATTGCTCATAAAAACCTCCGTTTTTTAAATGCACAATGCACAGTGCACAATGCACAATTTAGGAAGCTTTTTGCTTTTTGCTGAAGCAAAAGGCAAAAAGCGAGAAATTTTTAAATCTGATGTAATAACCTTGCAATTTGCTTTAAGCGCAATTTGATTTGTTTTAATTTTTGTATAACCGTATATTTTAATAAATTGCTTTTCGCAAAGCGAAAAGCTACCACAATTGTGCATTGTGCATTGTACATTGTGCATTTATTTATGGTTCGTAGCTTTACATATCGCTGTCAATATCCGTATAATTTCTTTTATATCAGGATATATGCTGTTAAATTCGATGTCGGTTATATATTCGGTTTTATGCATAAGTCGAAGCCAATAGTACGTTTCTTCCGCTTCTTTTAAGGCAATATTCATTTTTGCATTAAAATCTGCTTTGCTCTGCCCGTGCTGCGCCTCTGACACATTTGCTCCTATACTGGTTCCGCTTCTCAAAAGCTGCTTGGATAAAACAAATTCCTTTTTTGTCTTGGTGAGATGCTCGTATAGCTTAACAATTCTTATCGCAAAATCGAAGCTTTTTATTTCTATAGCATTACTATTCATTCTAAGATCTCCTCGATTTAGCATTAAAAAATTTAATAAATTGCTTTTCGTTCACGAAAAGCTACCACAATTGTGCATTGTACATTGTGCATTGTGCATTTATATCGTTCGCTCAACGAGCGAAACGATATAATCCACCGTCTCCTCCAGCCCCATTCCCGTATTATCGAACAGAATGGCGTCCTTTGCGGCGACCGCAGGCGCTGCTT
Source organism: Clostridia bacterium (assembly GCA_017461365.1). Taxonomy (GTDB): domain Bacteria; phylum Bacillota; class Clostridia; order Oscillospirales; family CAG-272; genus HGM12713. The sequence continues at coordinate 27,071 of JAFTYG010000005.1, forward strand.
CGCGCGTGCTGTCGTTCTCGTCGCGCTCGTTCATCTCGCGGAGCACGTCCGAAAACTCCACCTTCTGCCCCTTTGCCACAAGCTCGTCGTAGCGGCGGCGAGCTCTGCACTCGGCAGAGGCGGTGAGATATATTTTCAGATCGGCATTCGGAAGAATGACCGTTCCTATGTCGCGCCCGTCCATTATCACGCTGTTTTTGTTTGCGATGTCCTTTTGCGTGTCGAGCAGAAAGGCGCGCACCGCAGGGATGGCGGAGACGGCGGAGGCGTACATGGACATCTCGGGCGTGCGTATCTTATCTCCGAGATCCTCTCCGTTGAGAAAGACCTTTTGAGCGCCGTCGATGTATTTTACTTCAATATTTATATTCGGCAGAAGAGACGCGACCGCCTCTCTGTCCTTGGGATCGGTGTTTTGAGAGCGGACGTAATAGCCCACTGTTCGGTAGAGCGCGCCCGTGTCGACGTAAACGATGCCGAGACGCGCGGCGACAGCCTTTGATACGGTGCTTTTTCCCGCACCGCCGGGCCCGTCGATGGCGATCTGAATCTTTCTGTCTTGCATTTTGAATTTTAACCTCCGAGAGGATTTTTTATTTATAGTAGTGGTGATTTCAAATTGGAGTTTGTCGGCGGTGTTGTTTTTTCTGTGGGGAGAACTAACATTTAGCCTTCTCCCGTGGAGAAGGTGCCGAGCTTGCGAGGCGGATGAGGAGATCGCCATTTGTACAAGCCTTGTTCTCCTCATTCGTCACTCCTTCGTCGTGCCACCTAAAGTTTGCTTGCAAACTTTACACGAAGCAACGCGAAGTAGTTCCCCCACTGGGGAAGGCTTTCCTTCGTATCTGCGAACATATCATCCTTGTGTTGCTGCCGAATTTCCTGCGATCGCACCTGTAGAGAACGCGATCTGCAAATTAAATCCGCCCGTATAAGCGTCAACATCGAGGACCTCGCCCGCAAAATAGAGCCCCGAGACTATCTTCGACTCCATCGTTTTCGGATTTATCTCCTTGACGTTCACGCCGCCCTTGGTAACTATCGCCTCGTCGATCGGACGAAAGCCGTCAAGCGAGACGGGAAGGGAACGAATGAGAGAGACGAGCCGTGAGCGCTCCTCCTTCGTTATCGAATTTATCTTCTTTCGCTCGGATATGCCCGACAGCTCGATGATAACGGGTATCATCTTCTGAGGCAGAAGATCTCCGAGAGCATTTACAAAATCCTTGTTCTGATACTTCGCAAAGTCCGAAAGTATCCGCGCGTCAAGCGTCTTTTCGTCAAGAGCCGGCTTCAGGTTTATCCGAGCCTCGTATCTGCCCGACGCGATATTTCCAAGATGCGCCGACGCCGAGAGTACCATGGGGCCCGTCACGCCGAAATGCGTGAACATCATCTCCCCAAAATCCTCAAAAACGACCTTGCCCGAGGTCTTGTCCACAACCGTCATAGATACGTTTTTGAGCGAAAGTCCCTGCATCCGTCCGCATATCCTCGAGCGGCTGACTATCGGAACAAGCGAGGGAATAAGAGGCGTTACCGAATGTCCTGCTTGCGCGGCAAATCGGTAGCCGTCGCCGTCCGAGCCCGTCCTCGGATATGACTTTCCGCCCGTGGCAACTATCACTCTGTCAAAGAAAAGCTCCTCGTCCGAGACACGAACGCCCCGTACAGCGCCGTCGGATATGATGAGCCCCTCGGCTCTGCCCGTGTAAAATTTTACGCCGCGTTTTCTGCAAGCTCCGACAAGAGCGCGTACAATGTCCTCGGCTTTGTCGGATACGGGAAAGACACGCCTGCCTCTCTCGACCTTCAAGGGCACACCCTCGTCCTCGAAAAAGCGCTGTGTGTCCTCGGTTGAGAGAAAATTCAACGCCCCGTAGAGAAAGCGCGGATTTGTGGGCACGTTTTGCAGAAATTCGTTCAGAGCGCAGTCGTTCGTGACGTTGCAACGCCCCTTGCCCGTAATTCTTACCTTCCGTCCGCAAGCGCTGTTGCGTTCGATGACGGTAACGTCCGCGCCCGCGTCTGCGGCGTAAACGGACGCCATAAGCCCTGCCGCTCCGCCGCCGATAATTCCTATCTTTATTTTTTCCATATCAACCCTGATTTTTGTCGTAAACGTCGTATTCGTCCCATATCTCCTCAAGCTGGCGCAAACGTACGCGAAGCTCGTCCTGCTTGTGACGGGAGAGCGCGACTATCAGCGCGTTTATGATGCTGAGGGGAGCGACGAGCGAGTCGGCAAAGGATGCCATGTCGCTCTTTGCAAGCAAAAGCTGATCTGCGGCGGGAGCTATAGGCGACGCCGTGCTGTCGGTAATGGCGATAACGTCCGCGCCCGCGTGCTTTGCAAAGTTTACGGCGTTTATCATTCTCTTTGAATAACGGGGAAAGCTTATGGCGACCATAACGTCGTCCTCGCCTATGCTCATTATCTGCTCGAACATTTCACTGCCCGAGGTGGTCTGAATGAACCTCACGTTGTCCGAGATCATCCGCAGACCGTGGGCGAGAAAGCCCGCAAGAGATGACGAAGCGCGGAAGCCGAGAATGTAGATGTTTTTCGCGTTTGCAAGCCGCTTTACCGCCGTGTCAAAGGCGTCTCTGTCGATCTCGTCAAGCGTGCGCTTGATCTTCTCCGCATCGCCTATGAGTATCTTTGAGAGAATGTCACCGTCACCGATGAGCGTGTTCGTGACCTCCATGCGCTGAGCGGCGGTAAGCTTTGTGCGGACTATCTCCTGGAGCGCATGCTGAAATTCGGGGTATCCCGCAAAGCCGAGCTCAATGGCAAAGCGCACGACGGTCGACTCGGAGACGTGAACTATCTTGCCGAGCTTCGAGGCGGTCATATACGCCGCCTTGTCGTAGTTCTCTAAAATGTAATTGGATATAAGCTTTTGCCCCTTTGAAAAGGTGGGCATCCTTGCTTCTATGTCGCTCAAAAGATTACGCATAATTACCTCGATGAAAATACATAATGCACAATGCACAATGCACAGTGCACAATTCAGTAAGCTTTTTGCTTTTTGCGGATGCAAAAGCAAAAAGCGAGAATTTCTGAAAAATTGGTGCAATTATCCCATTTTTATACAATAATTATATTTTAATAAATTGCTTTTCGCAAAGCGGAAAGCTACCACAATTGTGTATTGTGCATTGTGCATTTATATCTCCGCCACCGTCAGTTTGATCAGCAACGACCTATTGTCATCCGCCGCCGCCTTGTTTCTCCGTATCTCGCCGCACCTCTCGCAGCGGTGTATGACCACAAAGCCCTTCTTCGGATCGGGCTCGGAGCGCACAGGTCGGAGAGCGCCGCGGCAGGTGTTTGCTCTGTCCCCGGGGTTTACGTCGACGTGTATAGACCACAGACAGTGCGGACAGTGATTTCTCGACGTGTAGCCGAGGGGCGATACCTCCTTGCCGCAATGGAGACAGATAAAGCCGTCGTCGTTCTTTGAAAATCTCTTTTGTTCAAGAGAGTCGTTTCTTTGTGAGTCGTTCATATTTTAATCCACCGACGTATCCTTGTATTCTTCTATGGCGCGCCTGTCTTTTGAGGTGAGCTTCTTCTTTACGATGTCGGTCTCGTAGTCGTAAAGGAAGAGCGTACCGTAGGCGGTCTCGTCGTAGTTTATGTCCTCGTTGTAGTATATGTCGGCGTAGACAGCAAGCAGCTCGCCGCTCTCAAGCAGCTCGGAAAGCGAAAGCTCTGCCGAGTCGAATTCAAAAACGTATCTGAAATAATTGTAAAGATTGCTCTGCTCGCGCCTTACCGACGAGGGGAATATTCTTGTGTAAGATACCGCCTCGGGGACGTTTCCGCCGTTGTCGCTGTCGTTATCGGGTGTCAGATCGGTCTGCACCACAAGGCTCACGTCGTAGAGCTCGGCGTTTCTGTCGGGAACAGCCTCAAGCGAGTAGTCCTCGGCAAGCGCGCGGATGGTGCTGTTGTTGTATCTGAAAACGAGCTGTATCTGATTTGCATCGGGAATGATATAATATTCGGTGATGCCGAAATAACCGCGGTTGCGGTCGGCGGTCGTGACGGGATAATGATCCTGATTAAAGACGTACAGTTCCTTGCCGTACTCCTCGTAAGCCGACACAAGAGCGTCGTTCGGAGTCATAGCCTTAAGCTCCTTGGGCGTGCCCGCAGAGAATATTCTTACAAGCAACAGAGCGATAACGCCCGCTACGATGGCGGCGGCAGCGAATTTTATTAAATTACCCGCAATTCTAAATCCTTTTGAAGCTCTTGACATTTTGCCCTCTTTTCGGTATAATGTAGTTGTATGTCTAAGACTTTCACAGCACTCTTAACATTATATCATATAATTGTGAATTTTTCAAGGGGTTTATAAGGTAATTTTGCATACTGATATGCGGAATTTTTCGACAAAAAACGAAAAACGAAAAACGCGAGGGGACTGGAGGAGCAATGTACGAATTAAGACCTGCAAAAACGAACAATAAGGCGCAAAGGATCATTTTTCTCTTTTTCGCGGGAGCGGCGGCGCTTCTGTTTGTAACGGTACCGCTCAAGGGTATGCCCTTTATTTGGGTGATACAGCTTTTGGCGATACTTTTGCTTGTGGCGGCGGTATTTCTTGTGACGCGTTACGTGACAAAGGGATACGTCTATACCGTTGCAGACGCCGACGGAAACGGCGCCCCCGACCTGACGGTGACCGAGGTGTCCGCGGGAGGCAAGAAACAGCTTACCGTCTGCCGTGTGTCGCTTTCAAGCATTGAAAAGGCGATCGCGATCGGTGCGAACGACGGAACGCTGAAGGATCTGCGCAAGGAGAAAAAACGGATATTCGATTACCGCCCCGACATCGAGCCCGAGAAGAGCATCCTTGCCTTTTCAAACGAGGGCGGGGAGGAGATAGTCCTACTGCTTGCGTTTGATGAGGGATTGTTGAGAACTCTACGGGGATGAGTTTTACAAATATTTGAACTGTGTAGGAATATCCCCAATGAAGATAGTGCAGTAAAGCGGCTGCGCCGCAAGATCCCTCGAATGTTTCCAAGGATACCCCCATAAACGGTTCGGGCTCGGGATGACAAGTTAGTGTATGAGAGATAAATGGATATATGCCAAAGTTTATTACGGGCACTTTATTATAGGTTTATGCATATGTTCGTCGCAGAGCATCCACTATCTGTCATCCTGAACGGCTTGCTACCTTGCAAGCCATGTGAAGGATCTTTTTTGCGTCAGCAAAATTTACCTTAAATTTACAAGGTTTATTTTTTTGACGTATGTTAAATTTTAATTTTCAAACAAAACCAAATCAAAAAATTATTTCGGAGAACTATGGAAAACAGATTTGAACGTGAAGAATGGCTCATCGGCGCGGATGCTGTTGAGAAATTGAAAAACGCCCGTGTCGCTCTCTTCGGAGTCGGCGGAGTCGGAAGCTACGCCGCCGAGGCGCTCGCAAGAAGCGGCGTCGGATATATCGAGCTTATCGATAACGACACGGTAAGCGTTACAAATATCAACCGACAGCTCTGCGCCCTCACGAGCACCGTGGGCAGACCGAAGGTCGAGGTCGTATCCGAGCGAATAAAAGATATAAACCCCTCAGCCACGGTCGTGCCCCGTCGCGAATTCTTTCTGCCCGAGACGAAGGACACATTTGATTTTTCAAAATACGATTTCGTCATCGATGCGATAGATACCGTGTCGGGCAAGCTCGCTATCGTCGAGTGCTGTCACACCGTAGGCACGCCCGTCATAAGCTGTATGGGAACGGGAAATAAGCTCGATCCCACAGCATTCAAGGTAACAGATATTTCAAAGACCTCGGTCTGCCCCTTGGCGAGAGTTATGCGCCGAGAGCTCAAAAAAAGAGGTATAACACACCTCAAGGTCGTCTATTCCGAGGAGATCGCCAAAAAGAGCGTAGGTGTCGGAGAGAACGGCAAGCCTCTGCCCGCAAGCATCGCGTTCGTGCCCCCGATCGCGGGGCTGATTGCCGCTTCTGAGGCGGTAAAGACCATCATCGGATGCGACGGATATAAAAAGGAGAATTAAAATGGCTAAACAGAAATGGAAAGGCGGCGCGCTCACCGCTCCCGTTCCGCCTTGTATGGTAACTTGCGGAGAGGGCGAGAACGCCAATATCATAACCATCGCGTGGACGGGTATTATCAACACAGTGCCGCCTAAGACCTATATATCGGTGCGCCCGTCGAGACATTCCTACGGACTTATAAAGGAGAGCGGAGAGTTTTGCGTGAATCTCACTCCCGCCTCACTCATAAAGGCGGCGGATTTTTGCGGTATCTATACAGGCAAAAAGGTCAATAAATTCGAAAAATGCGGTCTTACAAAGGAGGAGGCAAGCGAGGTCTCCTGCCCGATCATCGGGGAAAGCCCTCTGAGCCTTGAATGTAAGGTGACCGACGTCATAGAGCTCGGAAGTCACCATATGTTCCTTGCCGATATTGTCGCAGTCGACGTTGATGAGGCTCTGCTTGATAAGGACGGAAAGCTCCACCTTGAGCGCGCCGACCTCGCCGCATTTGCCCACGGAGAGTATTTCGAGCTGGGCAAGAAGATAGGTACGTTTGGATTTTCGGCGAAGAAGAAAAAAGCAAAAAGAAAACATTGAATTGGGGTTGTATTGCAAATTGGAGTTTGTCGAGCGGTTTGTATAGGTGGCAAACTAACATTTAGCCTTCCCCCGTGGGGAAGGGGGACCGCTTGCGGTGGATGAGGAGATCGCCATTTGTACAGACTCCGATCTCCTCATCCGTCACTCCTTCGTCGTGCCACCTTCTCCACAGGAGAAGGCTTTCCTTTGTATGTGCGAACATATCAACTTTTCACCAACGGCGAAAAGTTAAATTGGAGTTTGTCGTGGGGTAGGATTTTAAAATACTACGTTTAAATGTGGTACAACAAGAAAACAACCCATAGCAAATCTAAGGTAAATTTTGCTGACGCAAAAAAGATCCTTCACTGTGTCTGCAGGGTAGCAAGCCGTCACGTAGCACAGCGAAGTAGTGACACGAAATGAGAAATGGCGAAGGTTGTTTATACGTTCGTCGCACTGTAATATAGTGCTTTATACAATTACTTCTCACAAACTAACTTGTCATCACAGAGCATTTTTGCCGTTGGCAAAAGGAACCGCTTATGGGGGCATCCTCGGAAACATTCGAGCAAGAACTTGTTCTTGCCACGGAGCACAGCGGAGTAGAGGATCTTGCGACGAAGTCGCTTTACTGTACTGTGTTTATTGGGAATAATTTACACATATCAAACTCCCCGCACGAACTCGTTCGTACCTTTTCGCGTAAGCGAAAAAGATAAACTCCAATTCAGCGCACAAACCCATTCTTTGCTTCCTTTTTCTTCCGCGGAAGAAAAAGGAAATTCAAAAATATATCACAAAATTTTACCCAATTTTTCATTTAATTTTGCCAAATCACTTGACAGAGCGGAAAATATGTGTTATTATACAATGTATGAAAGGTTGTAACTGTTCCTTTCAAAAAATTTTTATGAGGTATTTCAAAATGAAAAAGACAGTTTTAAAGCTCATTTCAATCAGCTTGTGTCTTATTTTCGCTCTCGGCGTATTCTCCGCCTGCGGAAACGATAAAAAAGACACATATGTTATCGGACTTTCGGGCCCTCTTACCGGTGGCGCGGCAGTTTACGGAAACGCAGTTAAGAACTCCGCTGAGCTCGCGATCAAGGAGATCAACGAGGCAGGCGGACTTGACGGCGTTAAGTTTGAGCTCGTTGCTCTTGACGACCAGCACGATCCCGCAAAGGTCGAGGCAAACTACGCTTCGATGATGGATAAGGGTATGCACGTATCTCTCGGATGCGTTACCACAAACCCCTGCCTTGAGTTTGCAGAGCTTTCTGAGGCAGACAACGTATTCTTCCTCACTCCCTCCGCTTCCGCGAACAGCGTCGTTGACGGCGACAACGCATATCAGATGTGCTTCGCAGACGGAAACCAGGGTACCGTTGCGGCTGACTACGTAAACAGCCTCGGTCTTGAGACCATCGGTATCTTCTACAAGTCCGACGATAACTACTCCAAGGGTATCTACGATCAGTTCAAGGCTAACCTTGACAGCTCTATCGACACAGTCGAGGCTTCCTTCATGGGCGAGGCTACAGACTTTACGACTCAGGTAGATAAGCTCAAGGATTGCGAGTTCATCTTCATGCCCATCTACTACACCCCCGCATCCAACTTCATGCTTGCCGCTAAGGGTAAGGTCGCTGACGACGCTACCTACTACGGCTGCGACGGATTTGACGGTATCGAGTCCGCAGAGGGCTTCGACATCACCACTATCCCCCAGAAGATCAGTATGCTCTCTCACTTCAACTCCAAGGCAACAGAGGGAGTTGCAGGCGACTTCGTTAAGAAGTACACAGAGACCTACGGCGCAGACACTCTCAACCAGTTCGGCGCATCGGCATATGACTGCGTTTACGCTATCTACAACGCAATGAAGGCTGCAAAGGAGGCAGGCGCTGACATATCTCCCGATATGACCGCATCCGAGCTTTGCGACATTCTCAAGGCGCAGTTCAACGGCGGCTTCACCTACAGCGGAGCTACAGGTACAAACATCAAGTGGCAGTCCACAGGCTACGTTGATAAGTCCGCTATTGCTTTCGTTATCAAGGAATCTGACTAATAAAAACAGTTGTTTATTCTTACGGTTTGCTGACGCGTTTTCCCGCGTCAGCAAATTGTCATAATTCACAAAATAAGGAAATGTTATGGGATTTTTAACAGCACTCATAAACGGGTTGAGCTCAGGCGGAACGTACGCTATAATCGCACTCGGATATACCATGGTCTACGGTATCGCCAAGATGCTTAACTTTGCGCACGGCGATATAATCATGGCGGGCGGATACACGATGTACGTCATATTGGCGGCAAGCGGTTATCCTCTGCTCGCTCTTGTAGCGGCTGTTGTGTTCTGCGTCATATTGGGCGTAGTTATCGAAAAGCTCGCGTACAAGCCGCTCCGAGGCGCGCCCTCGCTTGCGGTGCTCATCACCGCTATCGGAATGAGCTATCTGCTCCAGAGCCTTGCTCAGATCATATTCGGCTCATCCCCCAAGATACTTTCGGCTGTTCAGATCGTCGGAGGTATCACAGTAAAGAATATCACCATCGACTATTCGACTATAATCACCATAGGCGTTACCGTTGTAGTCATGACGGTACTCAGCCTGTTTGTAAAATTGTCTAAAACAGGACGGGCAATGGTCGCTGTCTCCGAGGACAGAGACGCAGCGATACTTATGGGTATCAACACCAACCGTATCATAACCATAACCTTTGCAATAGGCTCGGCGCTTGCCGCACTGGCAGGCTACCTGATGCTCTGCAAAGCCCCCGGACTTTCAAATACTCTCGGCGCTATGCCTGGAATTAAGGCGTTCACAGCCGCGGTCATCGGCGGAATAGGCTCTATTCCCGGCGCGATGATCGGAGGCATACTGCTCGGAATTGTTGAGAGCGTGTGTAACACTATCCCTGCGCTTGCGCCTTATACCGACGCGGTCGAGTTCGCGATACTTATCGTGCTTCTCCTTGTAAGGCCCTCGGGAATTCTCGGAAAGAAGAGGAGGGAAAAGGTATGAGCGAACGTAAGAATATCTTCAAGAGCGTGCAGTGGAAGCACTATATCAACTATATCGTCATCGCCGCTGTCGTTATCGTCTTTGCCATACAGTCGCTTACGGGTACGATAGCGCGCTCGAATACCGTCATCCTCGAAAAGGTGGCTATCGCCATAATACTTGCTACCTCGCTCGGAATGGTCGTCGGACACCTCGGCGAGCTCTCGCTCGGTCATGCGGGATTTATGTGTATCGGCGCGTATATCGGAGGAAAGATAGCAAATATGCTCGAGCCCTCGCTCGGTAACGGCATAATAACGCTTATTGTCGCAGTGCTCGTTGGCGGAGCTTGCGCGGCGCTCTTCGGAATGATCATCGGACTTCCCGCACTGCGCCTGCGCGGAGACTATCTTGCGATAGTTACGCTCGCGTTCGGTGAGATCACAAGAACGGTCATTATGAATATGCCCGAGTCGCTCTTCGGAGGTACTACGGGACTCAAGACTCCGAGATATGACAATAAATATCTCTTCATCATCGCGTTTGTTTTCGTGCTCATCTGCCTTGCGGTAATTCAGAACCTTATGCGCAGTAAGCACGGAAGAGCTATCATGGCTATCCGCGATAACGAGATCGCGGCAAAGGCTATGGGTATCGACGTTACAAGATATAAGCTCCTTGTGTTTACAATATCCTCCTTCTTCGCGGGCATCGCGGGCGTGCTTTACAGCTATACGCAGTCCCGTGTTCAGAGCGCAAGCTTCGACTATAACTACTCTATCGAGATACTCGTTATGGTCGTCCTCGGAGGTATCGGAAGCATAAACGGCTCTATCATCGCCGCGTCGCTTATCACGTTCTTGAATATCAAGCTCCAGACGGTGCTCACGGGAGACCTCGCAGTATTGCAGAACCTCGTTTACGCCGTGATACTCATACTCACCGTCATATACAGCAACGCGCCCGCGCTCAAATCCTTCCGCGAGAGATATAACCCCAAGGCCGTGGTAGCTAAGATCTTCAAAAAGAAAAAGGATAAGGGGGAGGCAGAGGCGAAATGAAAAAGACTGAAATAAAGGATAACGTTCAGATAGACAGCGACGTCGTGCTCAAGGCCGACCACCTGTCAATACACTTCGGCGGACTCCGCGCGGTAGACGACGTAAATCTCACCATCAAAAAGGGCGAGCTTTACGGACTTATCGGCCCTAACGGCGCGGGAAAAACTACAATGTTCAATCTGCTGACGGGCGTGTATAAGCCCACGTTTGGACGCTTCTACCTTTGCGGAAAGGATCTTACGGGCAAGGCTCCGAGAGAGATCAACCGCGCGGGTATTGCCCGTACCTTCCAGAATATCAGACTTTTCGGCAACCTTACCGTTCTTGAAAACGTAATGGTAGGGCTCGGAAATCAGATAAATTGCTCGCTTTTCGAGTCGGTGGTCAGACTTCCGAGACACTTCAAGGCGGAGGCAGAGTATAAGAGACGCGCGATGGAGCTGCTCGAGGTGTTCGGACTCTCCGAGTTTGCCGATTACCTTGCCTGCAATCTGCCCTACGGTAAGCAGAGAAAGCTCGAGATAGCGAGAGCTATGGCGACAAATCCTACCCTCCTGCTCCTTGACGAGCCCGCGGCGGGAATGAACCCCAACGAGACGCAGGAGCTTATGAACGACATCACCTTTATCCGCGAAAAATTCGGGATAACGATACTGCTCATCGAGCACGATATGAAGCTCGTTTCGGGTATCTGCGAGAAGCTGACGGTGCTCAATTTCGGTACCGAGCTTGCGCAGGGCGAGACCTCCGAGGTGCTCAATAACCCCGAGGTCATCAAGGCTTATATCGGTGAGTAAAGGAGGTAAATATGTCAGAACCCCTACTTAAAGTAGAAAACTTAGAGGTATATTACGGCGTTATCAAGGCGCTCAAGGGTATTTCCTTCCACGTAAATAAGGGAGAGATAGTTTCGCTTATCGGCGCTAACGGCGCGGGAAAGACGACTACGCTCCACACCGTGACGGGACTTATCCGTCCGAAGCACGGAAGCGTTATATACGACGGACACGAGCTTACAAAGGTCGCGCCGCATAAGATAGTTTCCTTGGGACTTTCGCACGTTCCCGAGGGAAGAAGAATATTTCAGGACCTGAGTGTTTACGATAATCTTCGCCTCGGAGCATATACGCAGAAGGATAAAAAGAAGATCGAAGCGGATATGGAAAAGGTCTTTGAGCAGTTCCCGAGACTTAAAGAGCGCCGCCGACAGATGGCGGGAACTCTTTCGGGAGGCGAGCAGCAGATGCTTGCGATGGGAAGAGCGCTTCTGTCCGATCCTGAGATGATAGTAATGGATGAGCCCTCAATGGGACTCTCGCCGTTGCTTGTGTCCGAGATATTTGAGATAATCAAATCCTTCCGCGATGCGGGCAAGACGGTACTGCTTGTCGAGCAGAACGCGAAGAAGGCAATGACGGTGTCCGACCGTGTGTACGTGCTTGAAACGGGTACGATCACGACCGAGGGCAACGCCGCAGACCTTATCAACGACGAACGTATCAAGAAAGCATATCTTGGTGAATAAAACCCTTGGGGCTGTCTCATTTTTACGAGACAGCCCCGTTTTTTATTCTCAAAATTTACATAAATAATTTTGAATTTTGTATTGCAATACGCTATACAATGTGATATAATAATAGCGGAAAGGTGGTGCATATTATGGCAACGAAGACCGCAAACGTAACCGCGCGTGTTCATCCCGAAATCAAACAGCAGGCAGAAGAGGTGTTGGAGCAGCTCGGTATTCCCGTATCGGTACTGATCGATTCTCTTTACCGTCAGATCATTATGACCAACAGTATTCCGTATTCGTTCAGTATTCCGTCTTTACAGACTCGCGATACTATGACCGATGCACAGTTTAATTCAATGATGTCGAAAGGACTCACGCAAGCAAAAGCAGGACAAGGCTTGGATATTGACGATGCTTTTGCCGAGATAAATAAAAGTATCTGACAATGACGTATAAAGTAAAGCTGACAAGTAACGCGCTCGATCATTTGAAGGATGCTATCGGATATATCTCTAAGGCGTTGCTCGAACCCGAGATATCGCGGCGGTGGTCCGATCGGATCAGAAAGGATATTTCGTCCCTAAGTCATATGCCGTTTCGTTATCCGCTTGTCGAAGAAGAGCCTTGGCATACAGAAAATATCCGCAAAATGAATGTGGAGAATTTTATCGTTTACTATTGGGTAGACGACACCGATCTTACTGTTTGGGTTATCGCCGTCGTTTACGGAAGACGTGATCAAATATCCGTTCTGAGAAATCTGTCAAAAGAATAGATGATAAAACACCACGGAAAATCCGTGGTGTTTTATTCGTAGGATACGGAACGAAGCTGAGTAATACGCCCGATCTGCCCCCGTTTTATCCCAAAAATCCCGCCTTTTTCGACTTTTTTAGTCATTTTGGATAACCCCGAGTTTTCCATAGGTTTTTCCATAACTGCTATGGAAAACAAGGGAAAACCTATGGAAAACCCTGTTGATAATGTGGAAAACCTTGTGTTTGCAGGCTTTCCCATTTATTTTTTTTGTCCCAAGCTATGGGAAACTTTCGCGAAAGCCTTGTCAATACCTTTTTGAAAATAAATCATTTTCCACGTTTTGCACAAAGCGTCTTTTTTGAATGTCACCATCGCAAAAAACGGGGCTGTTTCATAAAAAAGTGAGATAGCTCCTTGCTTTTGTTAATTTGAGTTTCTACTCCGCTACGCCTATTTCGCTGTTAGCGAAATGGCACGAACATAGTTCGTGCGGTTATTTTTCAAATTGGAATTTGTCGGGGAGTTGAAGTTACATTTTACAGGCTAATACCCGTTTTTCGTGGTAATCCATTCGTTCTTTTTTCTAAGGTAAATTTTGCTGACGCAAAAAAGATCCTTCACATG
>JAFTYG010000027.1 GCA_017461365.1 Clostridia bacterium
CGCGCCTACTACCGCCCAGAAGCCCTGCGCGGCGGCAAAGTTAGCGATAACAACGACCACTCCGCGTAATAGCCCCCACAGAGCGCCTGCTATCATATGTACTATCAACGTCCATGCGCCTGCTTTATTATAGTTTACCATAAGGCAAAGTCCCGCAGTTGAAGCTCCGCAGAACAGTACGGCGAGCAGGGGCAGCCATATCCATCTAAACGCGCCGCTTCCATCCTTGAGGCTGAACGTACACAGAAGATCCAAGCCGATACCCGCAAGCATGATACCGACGGCTATAAAATTATTTCTGATCTTCTCACTTTTCTGTTTTTTGAGTCTTTCCAGATACCTTTCGTTTTCTATACGTTGTCTCTCAACTTCTTTTTCATGTTGGATGCGGTCATATTCTCTCTTCTGCTTCAGCGCCTCGACAGCCCTTTTCTTTTGATAATCGGCATCCTTATAGCCTGATATTGCGCTAAAGGCTTTTTCCTGTCGGTCGAGAGGAAGTGAGAGGGCTCTCTGATACAATGTCTCCAAGCGAGCAGTTTCCGCATCTTCAAGACATTTCTTTTGAAGCTTTTCACTGTCCTTATACGCGGGATACAACGCAAACCATTTTGCGGCGTTCTTGAAATCATCCTCGCTCACAGAAGCTCTCATAGCCTGCACTCCGTGAGAATACACGTTGTGTTTCTCGTATTCCATAAGCTCGCCGAGCTCTTTTGCATCGGCAAATCTGCACGCCTTTTTAAAATTATCCTTATTTGTAAACTGAGGCGTACTGCTCTCTCCCAAAAGGATCATTTTAGGAACCTTGAGCTCTGCCATAAGCTTTGCAAGGTATGCCTTTGAGCATTCGGGATCTCTGTCGAGCACCTTTTCCGCATACTGAGACGCGCTTATCCAATTTTTATCCTCAAGGAAGATAAACGCTCTTTTCAGCAACGGAGCGGCATCAGCCGATGACGTTTTAAGTGTAGTCGTATTATTTGCGCTCTGAGACGGAGGCGGAGTGACAAAGGACGATTGCGTACCTGCCGACAATTCATCCACCCAATTTTCCACCGCGGTGACGTTTTTCTGAGAGCTGTCAAGAGCTACGAGAAGTATAGCAAGTATCTCACGGGCGTGAGCCTCCGCCATAAATTCGCTGTTAACAAGATTTAAGGATGCGCGCTTAGCCTCGCCAAATCTGTCTGACTTCTTTTTTATTACCGTCGCATACGCGCCCGAGTCAAGTCCCTTTTTTATAAGATTTTTTGCGGCGCTGTATTTATCTGTGGTAAGCGTGTCGCACACTACGCCGTAAAAGCGGTTGGCGTTATTAACTATCTCATTTTCGCCATATTTCGACACAAGCTTCGATACGGCGAGCGCCGCTTCTTTTAATTCACTGTTCATTTTATACTGTCTCTTCCCTTTCGAATAAGCATTTAATAATTATATCCGAGGCGTTTCAAATTTGTCTGAGCGTCGCTATTTCCCTGAGCCGCGCTCTTTCTGTACCATTCGACCGCTTTGCTTATATCTTTATAAACACCTGCTCCTAACTCGTAGCATACACCAAGGTGATTTTGAGCATATTGCTCGCCTTGATCTGCCGCCTTCTGATACCACTGAACGGCAAGCGAATTGTTCTGCTGAATTCCGTAGCCTTTATAATAACAAAAGCCAAGATAATTCTGAGCGCTTGCGTATCCCTTTTCTGCCGCTTTTCTGAAATATTCTACGGCAAGACCGTAATTCTGCACTACACCTTTACCGTAGTAGTACATAAATCCCAATTGATACGCCGACACTGTATGTCCCTTATTTGCCGCTTTCTGAAACAGCTCTGTCGCTTTTGTGTAATTTTGCGGAACGCCGTTGCCATTATAATACAAAAATCCGAGATTGGAAATAGCATAAGCATCCCCAGCGTTTGCGCCCATCTGATACCACTCTGCCGCTTGACCGTAGCTCTGAGCTACTCCGCGTCCATGTTGATAGCAAACGCCAAGCCAATTATATGAATCGGTGGATTTATTGTTTGCCGCCTTTTGGAACCACTCTGCGGCTTTATAGTAGTCCTGCGCCACTCCGCGTCCGTAATAGTAAAGGACTCCGAGATTATTTTGAGCAGTAGCATTGTTTTGCAAGGCTGATTTTCGGTACCATTCCTCTGCCTTTTCATAGATTTTTGCGGTTCCCAATCCCATTTCGTATCGGTATCCCACTCTCAGCTGTGAGGTTGCGTGTCCTTTTTGAGCGGCTTTCAAATAGTAGTCGAATGCCGCGACGGGATCCTTAGCCACACCGAGTCCGTTTGCGTACATTTCTCCAATATTGTAATACGCATACATATTGCCAAGATTTGCCGATTTTTGGAAATAGTCCCAAGCTGTGGCATAATTCTGTAAAACGGTATCTCCCTCTTTATATGCCAGACCTACGGCATTCATAGCGCCTGCATGACCTTGCTCTGCCGCCTTGCTGTACCATTCAAATCCCTTTACGGGATCCTTTGCTACACCGTATCCGTTTGAATAATAAAGACCGACATTATATTGCGCTACTCTATGTCCCTGATCAGCCGCGCGCTTGAACAGCTCAAGTGCCTTTACAAGATCTTTCGTCACACCTGTTCCCCTGTCATAGCAGCATCCGAGGTCAAGCTCTGCATCAGCATAATGCTTATCAGCCGCTTTTTGATAATAGACTATTGCTTTTGAATAATCCTTATTTTTCAATTTATAGCAGTAGCAATCGGCAGCCTTATATGCCGCCGCAACGTGTCCGAGATCGGCGGCGCAAACGTATGCTCCGACAGCCGCCTCGTAATCCTTTGCGTTATATGATCTTTCTCCGTCGGCAAAGAACTCCTCAGCGAGCTCCGCATCCTCTTCGTTTATCTCCTCTTCTATGACGTCAATAACAGGCTCATTGATCGGCGCATTGTTTATCGGCGCAGACGGCTGTGCGGTCGGAAGAAGTGTTTCGCCCAGAGCCGCAAGAAGAATATTGACCGTATCGATAGCAAATTCGTCGGACATAAGCTCTCTGTTTATAAGTATCTGTACTGCCCGTCCCGCTTCACTTTTCCAATGGTTAGCGGAAACCGAAACGATAGCTCCGTACGCTCCCGAAAAGGCGCCCTTTTGCACCAATCTGCAAACCGCTCTATATTCTTCTCCTGCAAGCATATCGGTAACTATACCGTAAAATCGCCCTGATTGCAGTACTATGTCCGTGCCCTCGGCGTCAATTATTTTTTTGATCTCTTTTGAAGCCCTATTAAGTAATTCCTTATCCATTATCTTCTCCACAAACTCTTTACGATCTATACTTTCACGCTTTTACACTGTATTTAATGTCATTCCCACTCATCCAAATCATAAATTTCTTCTTTGGACTCTTGCTTTTCCTCGGTGACAAATTCTTTTTTCTCTTCGGGAGCAAGCTCTACTTTTTCTTCGGAAGCGGTGACTTCCTCCTCTTCGGGAGCGAGCTCTTCCTTTTCCTCGAAAGCGGTAACTTCATCTTTTTCGGGAGCGAGCTCTGCTTTTTCTTCAGAAGCGGTAACTTCCTCTTCTTCGGGAGCAAACTCTTCCTTTTCCTCGAAAACAGTCTCTTCTTCAGGAGCGAGCTCTGCTTTTTCCTCGAAAACAGTCTCTTCTTCAGGAGCAAGCTCTTCCTTTTCCTCGAAAACAGTCTCTTCTTCGGGAGCAAGCTCTTCCTTTTCCTCAAAAACGGTCTCTTCTTCGGGAGCAAGCTCTTCCTTTTCCTCGAAATCAGTCTCTTCCTCGAGCGCGGGCTCTTCCGTAACCTCGGGGACGTCAACGCTGTCGGTAACACCGTTTATCTCCGCGTTGATCTTTTCGACCTTGTTGTATATTTCTTTATAAAGAGCGTCGTATTCGCAAAATTCGGTGCTGCACTTTTCATATCTCTGTTTCAGCTCTTCGTTGTCCGCGTCAAGCTTAGCGAGATCCTCTGCAAGCGTTTTATATTCATTTTTTAGCGTAGCAAACTCTTTTTCAAGGCGTTTTATATCGCCGTCATCGTTAAATAGACTCATAACAAAATCGCCTATTTTCGACCGCTCGGGCGTATCGTCCGCTTCAGCCCTCTTCTTATCGATAGCCTGCTTGACGACCGCGCCTCTTTCCTTTATTTTCTGCATTCTTTCAACCAAATGCTGACGGTCTTTTGCCTTATCCTCATACGCCATCTGAGTTTCCTTTAAGCGCTTTGAAAGAACGGAATACTTTCTCTCCATCGACGCGAGCTTTTCTTCGTACACCGCTCTGTCCTCTGCCAAGCGGTAATTTCTGACGCTTCTTCTGAACGCAGGCAACAGCGCGTCAATTTCAAGCGGACAAACAATTCCCGCCACAGACATATCGTCGGCGCTTCCCTCTCGGCTAAGCTCGGAAAGCTTATTTTCCAAAAGCTCGTCAAAACTTCTGAATTTCAGTTCTGCAAGCTCGCAAGTCAATTCACGGTAAAAGAAATGTGTTCCGTCCTGATTTATATTGTCGTTTCCTCTGTAAGAATCCTCTATTCCGTCACTTCCGAGATAGCACGCAACGACCGCCTGCTCGGACAGATCGATAACGCAATTTCTGATGCTTACGGCTACGTCCTCGTCACACATTGAGGTCGTCACGTTCTCCTGACATCTGTCATCCCACGGGATAGGCTGATCTACCGTACCGTCGGCATAAAAAACATCGCATCTGCCGTCGCCCTGATGTATAAGTATCAGATAATTGACGATACGCAACGCCGCCATAAGCGTAGTTCCGTATATATGCTCCACCCGCTCTCCTCTGCGATACGCTTCTGCCATGCTTCCCGCGCTCAGAAGCTCCTCCTCTGTAAGCGGAGCGTCCGAAAGGTCTTTATGTATTGCTTCGTACCATTTGGAAATTATTGTATCGGTCAGAGCTTTTATCATTGCCGCGCGTTCTCTTTGCGATTGCATGGAGCTTCTGAACGAGCCAAGCTCTCTGCACCAACAGCAGGCAAATTCACGAAGGCAAAGCATTGCGGTATCTACGGCAAGCTTTGATCCGTTCTTACTCCTAAAGCACGACGGATCTCCGTGACCGTCGGCAACGATCGCAATATCATAAAGTCCGAATTCATCGGAATATGAATTCGAGCTATCCTCACACGGGATATTCTTTATTACGTGCTTGTGACCGATAACTGTTTTATTAAAGGCTACAGTACCCCTCATAGCTTATCTCCTTAACTAAACTACGGTAATCAAACACACCGCAATTTTCAATTCAAAATGCGTATTGGTTCAATTACCGTAGGAAATCAGAGCGCCCCAAAAGCACATCCGCTCGGGACGCTCACGCTTTTCATATTATTGTGGCAGCAGGATCAGAACGCTCCGCCCGTAACGTCAAATTTAGACGTTGCGGTAACAATATTTGACATATTATTTCCGCACCAAGGGCAGACCATGCTCGTCTCATGCTTCCAACAAGATATTTTTTTGCATTTTCCGCACTGAACAAATCCGTGTGTGCCGCAATGAGGACATCCCGGATATTCTTCCGTTTCATTCAGGTTGCCTTGTACTTGTGTCTCATCATATCCCTCATTCTGAGCCTGCGCTGTATTCAGCTTGAATGCCCACGTGCGCCACCAGTCTCCGTCGTCCATTTTTTGTATTCTGACGCCAAAGGTCTCGCGCTTTGTCGGACATTTAACCAATAAAACCTTAGCTTCCATATTCAGTCCCCTTTCTGCATTTTTGACGTAATATTATTACACGCTCGGCAATCAGAGCCATTCGTCGTCTACGTCGTCATCCTGCGTGGGAATAGCGGGAGGCTCGGGCAAATTTCCCGCGCCTGTAGCTACTTCGGTCTTGGTTATCGTACCGTCGTTAAGAGCGGTCTTTACGACGTCAGCTCCCGTTGCGCCCTCATCGGTCGTACGGCTTGTAGAATTAAGCATAGACGACGTTACGGATGCGAACTTGATCATCTTCGCAAACACCTCAAGGTCAGAGGTCTTAACAACAGCTTCGCCGTTTCCGACCACGTCTGCTATCATATTTATGTCGGGGTTATCTCCGATAGCAAAGCCTATCTTTGTAGCGCGCGCGAACCATTTATTCTTACGGATAGTCTCAAGAGGCTTTACATAGTCGTCGGTCGCATAGCCGTCGGTCATAAAAATGACCAAGGGCAAGAACGAGCCCGTCATAGAGCTGAGGAATGCATTTCTCGACATCTTGCTGTCAAGCTCCTTGAGCGCAGCTCCTACGTCAGTAAGTCCTCCTGCTGTAAGATCCTCCCATACAAAGTCCTCCATATCCTCGGGGCCCTTGGGCTGTATCCACTTACATCCGCTGCTGAATTCAAGAACGGCAATTTTAAGCTCTGCATCCGCGTTGCTCTTTGCAACGTCCTTAAGAGCTTCTACAGTTTCCTCCATAGCGCGGTTAAGCTGCGCGATGGACGCTCCCTGCATACTTCCCGACGTATCAAGCACGTAAAAAATGTGCATCGCTCTGCGCGGGGGCTTTTCAAGTTCACTTAAAGATGGCATAATATAATCTCCTTTTATAATGTCTTTATTTTTTTAATTAGCCTTGATCGTTATTTCTTCGTTCTTTATAACGAACTTTATTCCGTCTATAAGCGGAATAAATTCCTTGGATTTAACATGCTTATCCTTGCCGCTGGGGGTGACTGCATTCCATACGCCGTCTGTCAAATTCTTGATAGAAAGCGAGTTAGGTCTTGTGGGATCATTGTAAGCGATACGCGCAAAGGGCTTGAGCGCCTCATCAGCATTACAAGGACCGAGCTGACAGCGGTAGATACGGCTGTCGTAGATGGCGGGAACACTGTATTCGGCAAATTCAAGACGGAAAGGAATATTTATCTGACTTCCGCATCTGTCGCACTTACAGCTTCTTCCCTGCTGAGTGAATATATCATTGTACTGTCCCTTGCTCTGACATACGGGGCAAGCGACGATCTCACTTCTGAAGCGTACGAGCGTCTTTATCCAATCCAGCTCCTTCGGGCGGGCATTGGGTGTTTCAAACGCCTGCTTACTGAAGGATTTCAAGAAAAGCTCACGCACGTAATCGGGCAGGCAGGGCCATACCGCAATGGGGTTTACGTGAACGCGTGGATCGGGAGCGTTCTCCTTATTATCGGGATCCATTATAAAGAGAGGCTCTGAGCCGTAGAGCTTTTTCTGAAGCTCGGGGGTAAGGCAAGGTACGAGCGATCTCTTTCCCTCAAGCGGATGGTTCATACAGAAAAGTATGAACAGAATTATCGACATGGAAAATCTGTCGGTGAGGTTGTCGGGCATCTTATTTCCGAGAACGATCTCGGGCGCCATATATCTCGGCTTTCCGAGAATACCCGTATCTGTTCCGTTTGGAGCGACGTTATCGTTGTCACAAATGAGCACCTTTCCTGTGTTCGGGTTTATGAAGAAGTTACCGTCGTTCATATCCTGATAGCTGTATCCGAGATTATGCAGTATTCTGAATGCGGAAACGATAGCCAACGCCGCATCCACAGCCACCTTATAATTCTTGAACACAACCTTTTTCAGCATGAAATGGCTTACCTCATAATAGTCCTTGGGACGGAGATCCATTACGTATCCAAAGGTTCCGTTTACCCACTCGGTAATATCAAGAGGCCACAAAAACTCCGCCGACGGAGCGCCCTTCATAACGTTGTTCTTGATATTGTCGTAAAAAGCGTCGGGCTTTTTACCCATTCCGTTGGGCTTATACCACTTTAGCGCCTTTTGCTCGCCGTTGTAATCAACGACGTAAACATCGCCCTGACCACCGCCCGCGATGTAACTTTTTACGGTGATCACGTTTCCGCTCACCGTTCTGATCTTGTAGCCGTCATTCAATCTTTCGGTACTCATAAATCCTCCGTTTTATCAATCAGCTTACCGCACGTACGTACGGAACAAAAAATTTGTACACATATTATGATAACACAAATCGACATTATTGTCAACACTTTTTTGTGAAAACAGCCAAATATATATAATTCGACAAGCATTTATATAATCTTATTGCATAATAGACTTAAATTTGCACAAAAAATCCCAATCCAAAATCGGAATTAAAGAAATATATATACAACCGACTTATATCCCAATATGAATTGAGAGACGTGATAATGTCGTTTTTTGCTCAAAACTTCGCTTTTTTTGTCATCGGGTAAAATGATATTGACACTGTTTTTAAAATGTGCTATACTTGGGACAAGATAGGTTTTATCGAAAATAATGAAACGTATTATTCAACAATTATTTTAATGAAAGGATCATGAAAATGCTTTACGAAAAGAACAAGGCTCCGTCTCTTTCAGACGAGCTATTCAAAAATCCGACAAGTGAATATCGCGGTACTCCCTTCTGGTCATGGAACTGCAAGCTCGAGGAAAAAGAGCTTCTCCGTCAGATAGAGGAGCTCAAGGAAATGGGCTTTGGCGGATTTCATATGCACTGCCGCGCGGGAATGTCCACCGAATATCTAAGCGATGACTTTATGAAGCTTATCAAGGCTTGCGTAAAAAAAGCAAAAAAGGAAGATATGCTTGCGTGGGCTTACGACGAGGACAGATGGCCCTCGGGCTTTGCGGGCGGTATAGTTACTAAGGATAAAAAATACCGCAAGAGAGTTCTTGTTTTCTCACCCGAGCCTCCGAATGCAGACAAGGCTCTCGACCTCAGCAGAAACGACGTCGTTCGCGGTGCGCACATAGATTTCGGAAGATACGACGTCCTTCTCAACGACAAGGGCGAGCTTTTGAGCTACCGACATCTCGGTGATAACGATGCTCCGCAGGGCGAGGTATATTACGCCTATGAAGCCATTACAGAGCCCACTCCGAGATTTAACAATCAGACCTACGTCGATACGCTCAACCCCGAGGCAATGAAGCGTTTTATAGACGTAACCTACGAGACCTACAAAAAGGCGGTCGGAAAGGAATTCGGAAAGACGGTTCCCGCAATATTTACCGACGAGCCTCAGTTTGCGCGTAAAATGAGACTGAGCTTTGCGACAAGCAAGCAGAACGTAAAGCTGCCTTGGACGGATGATCTTGAGGATACCTACGCGTCCGAGTTCGGAGAGTCTCTTGTAGAAAAGATCCCCGAGCTTATATGGGATCTTCCCGACGGAAAGGCATCGGTTACAAGATACCGTTATCACTCACACGTCTGCGAGCGCTTTACGAATGCCTTTGCAGATCAGTGCGGCGAATGGTGCGAAAAGAACAAGCTCGCCCTTACGGGACATATGATGGAAGAGCCCACGCTGAAATCTCAGACGGGAATGCTCGGTGAGGCAATGCCCTCTTACCGCGGCTTCCAGATACCAGGTATAGATATGCTCTGCGCAAGGTTTGAATTCAACACCGCAAAGCAGTGTCAGTCTGCTGTCCGTCAGTACGGCAGAGAGGCAATGCTCAGTGAGCTTTACGGCGTTACGTCGTGGGATTTCGACTTCCGTGGCTACAAGATCGCGGGAGACTGGCAGGCGGCTATGGGCGTTACCGTCCGTGTTCCCCATCTTGCGTGGGTATCAATGGAGGGCGAGGCAAAGCGCGACTATCCTGCGGCGATAGGCTATCAGAGTCCTTGGTACAGAAAATTCGGATATATTGAGGATCATTTTTCACGTCTTAACACGGCGCTTACAAGAGGTACTCCGCTCGTGCGCATAGGCGTCATACACCCGATCGAGTCTTATTGGCTCCACTGGGGCCCCGAAGAGCAGAGCGCTCTTGCCTGCGACGAACTTGAATATAACTTTGATCACATCAACAAGTGGCTCTCCTTCGGCGGTTACGATTTCGACTACATCTGCGAGACTACGCTTCCCGAGCTCTGCAAGAAGGGCGGCGCTCCCCTGAAGGTCGGAAAAATGTCCTACGACGCAATTATTGTTCCTGCCTGCGAAACACTCAGAAGCACTACCGTTGAGCGTCTTGAGGCGTTCAGGCGCGCGGGCGGAAAGCTCATATTTATGGGCTCTGCGCCGACTCTCATGGATGCCAAGCCTTCGGATATACCCGCGTCTCTTTACGGCAAGAGCAAGGTAATATCGTTCAGCCGCTCCGAGCTTCTTTGTGAGCTTGAGGATATGCGTGAGATAGAGCTCCGCCGAGGCGAGGGAAGCTACACGACAGACCTTATTCATCAGATGAGGCAGGACGGAGACGACCGTTGGGTATTCATCTGCAAAGCGGAATTTCCTTACAACAAGGATATATCCAAGCACTACACGCTCAAGGCAAAGATAAAGGGCGAGTGGAGCGTTCGTCTTTACGACACGCAAAGCGGCGACATACGTCCCGAAAACGCAACGGTTAAAAACGGTTGGACGTATATCTCAAAGGAGATGTACGACTACGACAGCTTCCTGTTCCGTCTCTCTCCTGCGGCAAGCGCTGAGGCGCTCACATCTGTTGCAGAAGCACAAAAGGCGTCTCGAAAGTCTGTTCTTCACACATCAAGTCTTGTTCCCTTTACGCTGTGTGAGCCTAACGCGCTTCTGCTCGATATGGCAGAATATGCGCTTGACGGCGAGGATTACAGAGAAAGAGAAGAAATACTTCGTGCAGACACGATATGCCGCAAGCGTCTTGGCTGGCAGCCTCTTTCGGGCGGCGCGGCACAGCCGTGGTGCATAGAAAACGAGCCAATCACGCACACAATAAAGCTCCGTTTCCGCATCAACAGCGAGATACGCATATACGGCGCTCAGCTTGCCATAGAAAATCCCGACAAGGCAGAGATAGTATGGAACGGCGCTCCTTTATCAAACAAGGTCAAGGGCTACTACGTTGACCGATCTATAAAGACAGTGCGAATTCCCGTGATCAATAAGGGAGAGAATATTCTTGAGCTTACCCTTCCCTTTGGTAAGCGTACGGCTACCGAGTGGTGCTATATTCTCGGCAATTTCGGAACAAGGGTTATCGGTGACGAAACCTTCATCGTACCTCTTTCCAAGACGCTCGGATACGGAGACGTTGTTCCTCAGACACTCAGCTTTTACAGCGGAGCGCTTGATTATCATCTCGACGTTACCGTCCCTGAGGAGTGCGACGGCGGTGAGCTCGTTCTTACAGTTCCGCAGTATCGCGGCTCTCTCATTGAGGTATTCCTTGACGGAAATGCTTCGGGAGAGGTAGTATATCCGCCTTACCGTCTCTCGCTCGGAAAGGTATCCGCAGGTGAGCACAAGGTAACTCTCCGTCTGTATATTCCGAGAACCAACGGCTTTGGTCCCGTACATCTTGCAGACAGTGAATATAAATATCCCGGCCCCGACTCCTGGAGACGGAGCGGCGAATACTTCGGATATGAATATCATCTGAAGCCCGAGGGAATTATGATGAAGCCTACGCTTGAATGTATAAAATAACGGTTTAAAATGCAATATCCCCGACAGGTCACACAGGCTTGTCGGGGATATTTGTTCAATAACTCAACGAACATATAAATTATTTTTCGAAAATCTATCTACGTATTTACAAAAATTTTATTTTATGGTATAATATCGGTATAAATATTCGGGAGGAGCAAATATGAATTCTAACTTAAGACATGAAACATTAAAGACCGAGCTTTGTATCGTAGGCGGCGGACTTTCGGGCTCGTTTGCGGCTCTTGCGGCGGCAAGACACGGAAAACGCGTCGTACTTATTCAGGACAGACCTATGCTCGGAGGCAACGCGTCAAGTGAGATCCGTATGTGGGTAAGAGGCGCTAAGGGAAAATACGACCGCGAATCGGGTATGATCTCCGAGCTTGAAGAAAGAAATATACACGGAAATCCCACGCTTGTACATTCGCTTTTCGACGCTACGCTTTATTCTATGCTGGAGTCAGAACAGAACATAACCCTGCTCCTCAACACCTCCTGCGTCGATGCAAAGACCGAAAACGGAAAAATAAAAAGTGTTCAGGCATGGCAATTGACAACCTACACATGGTTCACCGTTGAGGCGGATATATTTGCAGACTGCTCGGGAGACAGCATTTTAGCTCCCCTTTGCGGCGCAGAATACAGACACGGCAGAGAGTCGGCAGACGAATTTGGAGAAACTATGGGTAAGGAGACCTCCGACGGATGTACGATGGGCATGTCCATAATACTCGCCGCGAGAGAAACAGACCATCCCGTAAAGTTCATCCCCCCTGCATTTGCAAGCAAGTATCCAACGGATGAGTCATTTTCGGGAGATCTTGGAGCTGACGTGCACGCGCAAACGCGTAGCCATACGATAGGAACGAGCAAGGGCAACCTTTGGTGGGTAGAGCTCGGCGGAAATATGGATTCGATACACGACGCCGACAAAGTAAGGAAAAAGCTTCTTGCCAACATATACGGCGTGTGGGATCATATTAAAAACTACGGCGACCACGGAATGGAAAATTGGGATCTCGAATGGGTAGGATTTCTGCCCGGCAAGAGAGAATCCCGCAGATACGTGGGTGACGTTATAGTTACCGAAAGTGACGTTCGGAGCGGAGGTCACTTCGAGGACGAAATAGCGTACGGCGGCTGGCCTATGGACGATCACAATCCTTTTGGAATGGAAAAAAATCCCGACAGCAACACAGCGTCGGTGATGATACCCGTAGATGAACCGTACGGTATTCCCTACCGCGCTCTGTATTCAAAGAACGTGGAAAATCTTATGTTTGCGGGAAGAAATATAAGCGTAACTCACGTTGCTCTCTCCTCCACCCGTGTAATGGCAACCTGCGCCATGCTCGGTCAGGCTATGGGTACGGGAGCGGCTCTTGCCCTCAGATACGGATGCTCTCCGAGAGGCGTATATAACGCTCACATAGACGAGCTTCAGCAAACGCTTCTTGAGGATGGAGTATTTCTCCCCCACGTCGCTCGAAGGATACCGACGCTTACCAATGAAGCGACGCTCAATATCTCCGACGAGGAAAGAGCAATTCTTTTCAACGGTATTGAACGCCCGAGAAAATACGACGGAGAAAACAGCGTAACTCAAAAGGTGGGAGACAGCCTTATATTCAGCTTTGACGCCCCGAGACGTATAGGAGCTCTCAGACTCAGGTTTGATCCCGATTATTCGAGAGAAAGCATCACACCAAATTTAAAGATGAGAGTGTTTGCAATGAAGCTGCACACGGGAAAGGACTTTGTTCCCGTAAAGGTGGCAAATACGATAGTCAAGGATCTTGCGGTTTATGCCGACGGCAAGGAGATATGTGCGGTTACTGACAACTATCTTGCGCTGATTAAAATACCGATAGATACCGTGGCAAAGGAGCTTCGCGTCGAGTGGAGAGCCACTAACGGATCGGATAAGGTAACTCTCTTCGCCGCTGATATTACAGACTAAAAAGAACGATAAGATCAGAGGGTGGCACTGCTTACGATATGATCACAAATAGAGAGATATTAAATATCGCTATGCAACAATCTGCGATCGACCTGTCTGCCAAAGAGAGCGATTTTGAAAAAAATGAAAACGTGATAGTGCTGTCAGAAAAAAACGAAAACGCGCGTAAATATCTCACACTTCCCTTTTCGTGCCAATTGGTATCTTACGGAAATAATATAGTCGCCTCGGTATCCCCCGAATATCGGGAGATCACGGAAAATTATATCAAAAAATATCCGACAGAGCATTGCTTTGAGACACCCCATATGCATATTTTAAATGAAGCGCTTATGAAGCAAGGACAAAAAATATGCTTTATGGCTGAATATTTTCTCCCCGACATAAACTCGTTGCGTGAGCTGAAATGCGGATATGAGCTTCGCGTCCTTAACAGAGACGATTTTTCGGAGCTGTATCTAAAAGAATGGAGCAACGCTCTATGCGAAAAACGGAAAGAATTGGACGTGCTCGCCGTGGGAGCGTACGACGGACATAGGCTCATAGGTCTTGCGGGAGCGTCTGCCGATTGCGAAAATATGTGGCAGATAGGCGTAGACGTGTTGCCTGAATATAGAAAAATGGGCGTAGCGTCAGCTATCACAAGCAGATTGGCGATAGAGATATTCAAACACGGGAAGATTCCTTTCTATTGCGCCGCGTGGTCTAACGTGGGATCGGTGAGAAATGCCATAAGAAGCGGGTTTCGCCCCGCTTGGGTGGAAATGACAGCAAAGCCGATAGCCCTTGTGGATAAAATGAACCGACGGTAAGTCACGAAAAAATAAAAGAATACGAGCACGATTACTACACAAAATTTCGGGAAATATCGCATAAAAAAATGAGATATTTCCCGATTAAAAAAAGATTTTTGATAAAAATAAAAAAAAGAAAAGAATTTTCCAAAAAACGCTTGACAATTTTAAAAACCTGTGATATAATATACAGGTCGTGAAGATCTGGGTGTGGCGCAGCTGGTAGCGCGCTACCTTGGGGTGGTAGAGGCCGCAAGTTCAAGTCTTGTCACTCAGACCAAAATCGGGAGTCGTAAGATTCCCGATTTTTCTTTGTATTTACTGACTTTTTCGCACTTTTTGGGGTGCGATTTTTTTGTTCCCTCCTTGACCTGAATTCGCCGATGGTAGAGGCCAGTACATAGTTTAGTACATAGGTTTCAATTGGCACAGTTTGCAAATGGTAGAGGCTTTCGGTCTTACCCTCGGAAAGAAAGAACGATTCGTTCATTTCACGAGTGCATATTTTTAGCCATCAAGGAGGAAAAATTTATGGCAAGCATCGTATCACGTTCAAACGGCACTTATCTCGTCCGTGTTTCCTGCGGAGTCGATTCCAACGGAAAGCAAATCGCGCGCTCCAAGACCTTTAAGCCCTCGAAGCCAAACCTTCCCTACTCCAAGCTCAACCGTGAGCTTGAAGCCTTCGTCGCCGCCTTTGAGCAAGAGATCGAAAACGAGGGGCCAATGCGCAACGTTCGCCCCGACAAGATCACCTTCGCCGATTTCTGCGTTCAGTATCTCGAGGTCAAAAAGAACACGCTATCTCCGCAGACCTACAATTTTTATTCCAAGGTCATCGAAGAGGAGCTGATGCCTATGTTCGCTCGGCTGAAGATGAAGGACTTGCGCACATACCACATTCAGCAGTTCGTACAGTATCTCGCCACCGAGAAGAAACGCCTTGACGGTCGCGAGGGCGGTATCGCGGCAAGCACGGTCAAGCGGTACACTACGGTTCTCCGTTCTATCGTCACCATGGCGTATAAGCTCGAATACATTGAGGACGATATTGGTCGCTCTCGGCGTATCGAGTTTCCCAAGGAAGAAACAAAGGAGGTCGAGGCGTTCACACTTGAGGAAGTCGGCGAGATTCTCAAAGCCTTGGAGAGCGAACCGTGGCACATCCGCGCGGTGATTGAGGTTGCCCTTGTTCACGGGTTGTCGGCGCGGTGAGATCGTAGGGCTCAAATGGTCGGACATTGATTTTGAGAACCAACGCATATCGGTCAAACGCAGTATTTATAAGCTCAGCGACGGCAAGGCTCGTGAGAAGGAGCCAAAATCCAAGTGCAGTATCCGCACCATCTCGATTCCCGAACGGCTCTGCAAAACGCTGACCGAGTACCGTCTGCAACAAAATCGACATATTGCC
>JAFTYG010000028.1 GCA_017461365.1 Clostridia bacterium
ATAAACGGTTCCTTTTGCCAACGGCAAAAATGCTCTGTGATGACAAGTTAGTGTATGAGAGGCAAATTGATATATGCCAAAGTTTATTACGGGCAACTTATTATAGGTTTATGCATATGTTCGTCGCAGAACATCCACTATCTGTCATCCTGAACGGCTTGCTACCTTGCAAGCCATGTGAAGGATCTTTTTTGCGTCAGCAAAATTTACCTTAGATTTGCTGGGGGTGCTTTCTTGTTGTGCCTCATTCAAGCGTAGCAATTTTAAATCCAAACTCCTCTATAAACTCCAATTTGAGAGACAGCCCCTTGTTCTTTGGATATATCACGGCTCCTCGGGCATCCGTTGTCTCTTTTCCATTCGTTTCCAACTGAAAAATCCGTGAAGATCGTTGACGAGAAATACCGTAAAGCAGATAATGACCGATATATACGTAATATCCGTAAACGCCGCGAGAGTCCAGAGTATTATGAGAACTATATCGTTAAGAGCGTACACGAACGCAAAATACGGGCTTCTGCGGAATGACAGATAAGCCGCGAAAAAGCTCGTTGTCACCGACAGCGTGCTCGGAAGCAGATTTGCCGTGCCGAAGTATTTGAGGATAAAATAAAACAGAAAGGTAACAACTGCGGTAACACCGAGCATAATGAATATTTCCTTTTTGCCCGGACGGTTGGTCTTTACCTCGGCGCGCTCGCCCTTGTAAGGGTTACGAAGCCACGATATAAGCGAAAATACCGCCATTGGCAGACTCATGCAGGTGTAGGTGATAAGCTCCCCGTAATAGGAAAAGCTCAGGGATATTATACCGTAAAGAATACAGAATATTATCATAAACACCTGACCTATCGGATTGCCCTTTGCGCAGATGATAAGCGCGGTAACGCCGACTATCGACGCCGCGAGCGTGAGATAGCTTTCTCTGTCGAATATGCAGAACGATATTATTATGACGGCTACCGAGGAGAGCCACAGCGCGATCTCTCCGACCGAAAAATATTTTAACAGCTTTTTCATTTTTCGTCTCCTCCAAAAAAATAGGCACTCGATTGCGTGTCTTCAAGGACCTAACGACACACGACGAATGCTACCCGGTGGCAGATATATTCAAATATATACCGACTTATGCAATTATATCACGCTTTTAAAATTATGTCAAGATAATTTATTCAAAATATACTTGATTTTGTGATTGGAATGTGGTATAATCAAGTATAAAATGTGATAACTGTGACAATAATGATTTTCAAAGGGAGACCTTTTATGATAAACAGTCAAAACGAAAAGCTCTGCTTTTTCGCCAATATGGGTAAGCAGTGTAGCCGATTTTTCTTAAATCGCTATTTTTATCTGTTTCTCTTCTGCGCCGCCTGCGCGATCTCCGCGCTTGAATGGGAGGTGTACGGAGCGCTTGCTTTCGTGTCGCTTATATGCCTCATTCTCGTCCTTTGCGACGATATTATGGCGGCGGCAATGCCTCTTATGCTTCTTTGCGTATTCGTGACAAACTGTTACGACTCGGCACAGACGTTTATGAAATTTGCGTGGATGGCGGTACCCGCGGTGGCGTGTATCCTGTTCCATTTTATAGTCTACCGTCAGAAATTCTCGATGGGAAGCAGTATATGGGGACTGCTCGCCGTATCTGTAGCTGTCTCTCTCGGCGGAGTGGGACGCATATCGGGCGAGGAGTATTTCTCGCCGACCTCGATCTATTATACGGTATTTCTCGGAATAGGAATGGTAGGTCTTTACCTTTTGCTTAAATCTCAGCTCTCGTCGAAAAGAAGCTACGACCTGAAGGAACGGATCGTGCTCATACTCTACGTTATGGGAATTTTCGCGTCCTTCGTTATCCTTCTGAACGTGCTTCCCGACACGAGCTTTGTCGGCGGCTTTAAGATAGTCAACAATTTTCAGGCGTCGAACAATCTTTCCACAATGATAATGTTCGCAATGCCCTGTACCTTCTTCTTTGTAAGAAACTCAAAGTTCCACCTTTTCTCTGCGTTACTTATGGCGGCAAGCATGGTGCTCAGCGGCTCGCGCGCGGGAATGATATTCGGCGTTGTCGAGCTTGCGCTCTGCATTATCGTCAGCGCGGTGTGGGATAAAAAGAACCGCTTCTTCTATATCTGCCTTATGCTCAGCGCGATCGGCGTGATAATCCTTTTCAGAGGAAGAATAATGAATATGCTTGAGTCTGCGGAAGTCTACCCCGTGGTAAGTGACGGAGAGGCAAGAATGCAGCTCATCGACAGAGCGATAGCGGCGTTCAAGGAGGATCCGATATTCGGACACGGTCTCGGCTACAAGGGCAACTACGACGTGTACGATCCCAAATCGGGAGCTATGGGCTGGTATCACATGATGATACCGCAGGTATTCGCCAGCATGGGCGTCGTCGGTATCGTTGCGTATCTCGTTCAGGCGGGAGTTCAGATAAGAGTTGTGGCAAGATCGCTCAAGGGCGCTGTGGATAAGGAAAAGGCGCTTATATTCACCTTGGCGATGTCCTACGTCGGAGTATTTCTGATGTCGCAGGTCAACCCGGGACTTTTCTGTCCCATCCCTTACGGACTTATGGCGACCGTCATCTTTGCGGTGATGGATGGCGATAACGGAATGGGCTTGTTTGTGACGTTGGCGGAGAAAATATCCAAAAAGAAGAAAAATATTACCGCAGAATAAAAAACTCAAAAATTTTGGGGCTGTTTCATTGAAAAATGGGATAGCCCCTTTCTGTGTCTGCATATAATGTACAACAATAATGTGAACGAGAGGTGCTTATGTACAGAAATAACAATTACATCAATTTTGCGGGGATATTACGGTACGTTCCGAACGCGGTGGCGATGGTGCAGGGCGGGGAGCTATATCCCGACATCAACGGAACGGTACGCTTTTACGGTACGGCTTACGGCACGGTGGTCTTTGCCGAGATCATGGGACTCCCCTTTGGGGGCGAGGGAGAGAAAAGTCCGATATTCGGATTTCATATCCACAGCGGCAGCTCCTGCGGCGGAGACGGAGGTGAGCCCTTTCCGAACACGGGAAGTCATTACGATACCGAAGGTCGTCCGCACCCTTACCATTCGGGCGATCTTCCGCCGCTTTTCGGCGCGGACGGAATAGCGTTTTCGGCGTTTCTTACCGATAGGTTTACCGTTGACGAGATCATCGGACGCACGGTTATAATACACGACTCGCCCGACGATTTTACAACACAGCCCTCGGGTAACGCGGGAATGAAGATCGCCTGCGGAGAGATAGCAAGCGTGAGAAGATAAAAGCAGACAATAGGTATAGTGATGGGATAAATGAAAACCGAGCCGACTGCGCAGTCCGTTAAAAAGGATCTGCGCTGTCGCCTCGGGTTATTATTTTGGAAAATTTATAGCTTGCGATGTAACTATTCAGGCAACATTCAAATTTGAGTTTATCTTTTTCGCTTACGCGAAAAGGCAAGAACTTCGTTCTTGCGGTGGGATGTTTGATATGTTCGCACAAACGAAGGAAAGCCTTCCCCTGTGGGGGAAGGTGCCGAGCTTGCGAGGCGGATGAGGAGTAACATTGCGCTCAAGACACCTCATCCACCGCTTGCGCGGTCCCCCTTCCCCCGCTGGGGAAGGCTAAATAATAGTTTATCCACCGTTATAAACTCCCCGACAAATTTAATTTATATTACTAATGCAATACGGGGCTGTCTCCTATGTTAATGAGACAGCCCCATTTTTTAGGACGCTTCCGACGTTCCTCAATTCTCAAACTGCGAATGGTACAGCGAATGATAAAATCCCTTCTTTGCCATCAGCTCATCGTGGTTGCCCTGCTCGATGATGTTTCCGTCCTTGACGACAAGGATGGTGTCGGAATTCTGTATTGTCGAGAGGCGGTGCGCGATAACAAAGCAGGTGCGCCCCTCCATAAGGGCGTACATCGCCGCCTGTATCTTCTGCTCGGTGCGCGAGTCTACGTTCGAGGTAGCCTCGTCAAGTATGAGCATAGGCGAGTCGGCAAGCATCGCGCGCGCTATCGTTATAAGCTGCTTGTGTCCCTTTGAGATGTTCACGCCGTCGTCAGACAGCACCGTGTCGTAACCGTCAGGCAGACTCTCGATATACGAATGGATGTGCGCCATCTTAGCCACACGCTCCACGTCCTCACGAGTCGCGCCCTCCTTGCCGTAGGTGATATTCTCATAGATCGTTCCGTGGAAGAGCCACGTGTCCTGCAAGACCATCGTGTACGCCTCGCGCAGGCTCTTTCGCGTGATACCCTCGATAGGTCTGCCGTCAATAAATATCTCGCCCTCGTTCGTATCGTAAAAGCGCATAAGAAGATTGATTATAGTAGTTTTTCCCGCTCCCGTTGGACCGACAATGGCTATCGTATTGCCCTTGCGCGCGGTGAACGAAAGATCCTTTATAATAGTTTTTCGCTCAACGTAGCCGAATTTTACGTTTCTGAACTCAACGTTACCCTCTACGTTTTCAAGCACCTCAGCATTCTCGGCGTCGGGCTTCTCGGGCGCTTCGTCGATTATCGCAAATACCTTTTCGGCAGAGGACATGGCAGATTGAATATCGTGGATGATATTGGCAAATTCGTTTATCGGGCCCGCAAATTTACGCGAATACTGAACGAACGCCGATATACCGCCGAAGGTTATGGTGAAGATGGGGAGAATGCTCGCCTCTCCCGTCGCGTTGAGCACCGAGAAAAGATAGAACACACCGCCAAGCATCGCAACAAGCGAAAGTGAGAGATTGTTGATAAAGTTTACCGTAGGTCCTACCGTCGCGGCGTAATATTCCGCGTTATAGTAAGCCTCGACCGCCTCGCGGTTCTTCTCGTCAAAGCGTCCGCCTATCACACTCTCACGGCTGTAGGCGCGGATGGTCTTTTGTCCCGAAAGCATTTCTTCTGCATAGCCGTTGAGCTCTCCGAGCTTCTGCGAGCGCGTGCGGAAGAGTGGGCGCACCTTTCCCGAGCGGTATTTGGTGTAAAGTATTGACAGAGGTATGGTGACGACGAATACACAAAGGAGCATCGGAGATATTGACGCCATCATTATAAGCGAGCCGACCACGGTGACGATACTTGCTCCGACCTGTAGGAGGTCGTGGGAAAGCGAGGTATTTACGGTGTCGATGTCGTAGGATATACGGCTGATAAGCTCACCCGTGGCGTGAGTGTCGAAATATCCGACGGGCAGGTCGGTAAGATGCTCAAACAGATCCTTGCGCATACTGTACACTACCTTCTGACTCAGCTTTATCATAAGCGTGGCGAGCACGTAGGAAAGTATTGCCGAAATAACGTAAAACGCAAGCATAAGCGAGCAGTAGAATATGACGTTGCCCATATCCACGTCGATGACGTCCGAGACCTTTTCGATGACCGTTCCGTCGTCAAGAAGCACCTCGACGACCTCTGGCGAGATCTCGTCTATCGCCTTTTGCGAGAGCTTCGGAGCGGCAAGAGCGAGGACGTTCGATACAAGCATCATAACGAAGCATACGGCAACAAGCCCCTTGTGCGCGAAAAGATATTTAGATACGCGCTTGATAACGGCGATCTTTGCGCCGCGGCTCATCTTGGGAGTAGCGCGTCCCTGTTTTTCCTGCTTAGTCAAGGATAGCACCTCCTATCTGCGAGTCGCTGATCTCTTTATATACGCCGCAGGCGGCAATCAGCTCGTCGTGCGTGCCTGCGCCTATCACTCTGCCCTCGTCAAGGACCAAGATGAGGTCGCAGTTCATCACCGAGCTTACGCGCTGAGCGACGATGACCGTGGTTATACCCGAGAAATCCTCGCGTATAGCCTTACGCAGACGCGCGTCGGTCTTGTAGTCGAGCGCCGAGGAGGCGTCGTCAAGTATAAGTATCTCGGGGCTTCCCGCAAGCGCGCGGGAGATAAGCAGACGCTGACGCTGACCGCCCGAAAGGTTCGTGCCCTTAGCTTGGAGCATATGGTCGTAGCCGTCCTCGTATTGCTCGATATATTCCGCCGCCTGAGCCGAGCGCGCGCCCCGTCTTACAGCCTCGTCGGAAATATCGCGCCCGAATTTTATATTGTCCGCGATCGTTCCGACGTAGATAAAGTCATTCTGCATTACCACGCCGAACTTGGAATTCAGCTCCTCGTGCGGGATGGTGCGGACGTCTCTGCCGTCTATGCGTATCTCTCCCTCGCCCACGTCGTAAAAGCGCATAAGGAGCTGGAGCAGTGTAGTCTTTCCGCTGCCCGTCGCGCCGATGATACCGAGAGACGCGCCCTTGGGGAGCTCAAAGGAAATGTCCGACAGATTGTTTTTCTTTCCGAGATAGGAGAAGCTGACGTTCTTGAAGCTTATGTAGCCCTCGGTTCGTCTCCACGGATATTTTTCCTCCTTTTCGACCTTGAGGTCGGTCTCGGTGTTTATTACCTCGGATATTCTCGACGCCGATGCCATACCCTTTGTGCTGTTTACAAATATTCTCGCAAGCGCCATCATAGCGTTTGAGATAAGCGTGAAATACTGAATGAACGCCACGATAGTACCCGGCTCTGTGTCACCGCCCGAAACGCGCACAGCGCCCGCCACGATGACCGCCACAAGTCCGAAATTGAGAAAGAAGGTAACGAGCGGATTTGACGCCGCCATGGTAATACCCGCCTTTTTTTCGTCTGCGACGAGCTGAATATTTGCCTTATCGTATTTGCGATTTTCGTAATCGGTCTTTGAGAGCGCCTTGATAACGCGTATGCCCTGAGAGTCCTCGCGAACGATACGTGTCATGGAGTCGAGAGAGCTCTGCGTTTTTTTGTATAGTGGCAGACCTTTTTTGCTTATGAATATGACCGACAGCGCAATAAACGGCGCGATAAGCAGCATGATAAGTGTCAGCACGGGATCCATGCTGAGCGTCATTATGATACCGCCCACAAGAAGTATCGGGGCGCGCACGCCCATACGCATACTCATTCCCACAAGGTGGTGGATGTGGTAGGTATCCGAGGTAAGGCGCGACTCAAGGCTCGGGACGGTGAATTTATCGACCTGCGCCGAGGAAAGGGACATTATGCGGGCAAAGAGGTCGTGCCGTATGTGCTCGGTCGACTGCTTTGCAGTCTTTGCCGCCATGCGGTTTGCAACGATGTTTCCGACACAGGCAAGCAGAGCGCAGATTATCATGGCGACGCCCCAGAGGATTATGCCCGAAAGCTCCTTTTGGGGAACGACGTCGTCGAGTATGTGGCTCATTATGTAAGGTATGACAAGCTCTATAAGCGTGCCCGAGGTCTTGATGACAAGGGCGAGAGCGATGTACCACTTGTAGGGCTTCAGGTATTTTATCAGTAGCTTCATTTTTTGACTTCTTTCTGTAACGTGGGGGTGTAAATTGGGGTTTGTGGATATGTTAGCACAAACGAAGGATAACGGTGGACAAGCTAAACCAAGCCTTCCCCAACGGGGGAAGGCTATTCATTAGTTTGCCACAGTTGTGGTTTGTGCGAACATAGCAAACACCCCGACAACTTCAAATTTGTAAACTAAATCCGATACCTCAAAGCAGCTCCAAGCGAAACTTCGTTCTTTCCGCCTGCGCGCCGCGTATCTCTATAACGTAGTCAAGGTCGATATATCTGTCCTCGGAAAGTCTGTTATCCACCTTTAAGGTATGAACGCATATCTGAAAGGGCATGAACGGCGTTTCGTAAAGGCAATGATGGCGCTTGCCGTCCTCAAACACAAGCGTCGTCGATACGGCGCCCTCGCGTATCATCGTGATAATGCCGCTCTGCTCGCGCAAAAAGCTCACCGCCGTGACCGAGCCCTCCATTCCCGTCGCCTCGGTCTCCTCATAGGATACCTCGATGCGGCCGTCCTCCTCGCGGAGCTTACCTACGGTGCATATCTCCACCGTCTCGGGCTCACCGTCGCGCATATCGAGAGGTATTTGTGCGCCGTCCTCGTCTATATCCGAAAACAGAGACGCGCTCACCTCGTAGCGGACAGACCTGATCTTTATTCTTACTTCTTCCTGCATAACCGTCACTCCAAAATCTTATTCATTAGAATATTCTATCATTTTTTCGCCCCCGTGTCAATAAATCCTTAAAAAGTACAATAAAAAGTTATAAAAAATAAAAAATTTGTTATATTTCCTTTGACATACGAGACATTTGGTGTTATAATGTAAGGAGAGAAAATTGAGATGGTTTAAATTGGAGTTTGTCGGTGTGTTTGTGTCGGTGGGCGAACTAATATTTAGCCTTCTCCCGTAGGAGAACTACTCCGCTACGCTACGTGTAAAGTTTGCAAGCAAACTCTAGGTGGCACGACGAAGGAGTGACGGATGAGGAGCTCGAGACTTGTACAAATAGCGATCTCCTCATCCGCCTCGCAA
>JAFTYG010000029.1 GCA_017461365.1 Clostridia bacterium
AAAGGATGTCGGAATTACCATTCTTACGGGGACTACCCGATAATATCAATACTTTTTTCATTTTGTTCTCCTTTTTAACAAATTGAATTTTGATTATTTCTTTATTTACACCTTCCACAATCCGAATAACCATTTCAGATATGTGAGGATCTCCTTTTATATTTTTTATCGGTACCCAACGTTTTAAATTTCAACAACTTCGCCGTTATCTTCAATGTAATATTCTTTAAGTGTATCCAAGCACAACAGCATCGGTCTGCCGTCAGGCATAGCAGCTCCCGTATCAATATTCCACCAGCTGTCGGTTTTGATCATGCGGTTCTTATATTGCTCTGAATAAAAACAAGTAGGCGTATGACCTAAAATAACGGTAAAATTCGAGGGATCGTACTGCGTATCCAATTTTGGGCGCTCCCACAAAAGCTCATGCGTAGTGTATTCGATAAGTTTTTTGCTCGGAGAATAATCGCCAAGGCCTCCATGAACGAGCAGATAGTTTCTGTCATTTACGCAAACGCTCTCTACCGTTGGACATTCATCGAGATATTCAAGAATATCCTGCCTTGTTTCGGGAGTTTCCTTCGACAAAGCATTGATCGTACAGCCTGCGCCGTTTGATTTCCAACGACGCAACAGATCGATGTTCTTCGCGTCGAACGAACCGATACTATCATCATTGATCTCCTCAAACAACCATTGGTTTGACAGCATCATATGCTCGTGATTACCCAAGATCAACTGTACGTTCGGTTGAACTAAAAGCCATTTCAGTATATCAACTCCGCCTTGGTTATTTCGGTCTATTACGTCACCGAGTATGTAGAGCCAATTATCCTCACTGTCGTAAAAATGAACACGGTCAAGCAGCTTCATCAAGCAATCCATGCGACCGTGAAGATCGGACGTTAAGTATATCATTACAAATACTCCTTTTTTTAATCAACGTTACTTCTATGAAACATTCTACCACAAACTGTGGGATATGTCAAGATTTTAGTCGCGTTGAGCTTATGTTACAGAAAAGGAGCTGTTCCGCTCAAAGAGCGAAGAGACAGCTCCAAAAAATTTTAATCCCAAGTAGTCGTGTTACGGCTGTATTCGTTGCCCGACTCGTCCTCTCGCGAAAGGAATGCCCTTTCGTAAAGCCGAGACGAGGCTTTTGATTTCAAATACGGCTCAGGAGTCTGCTTGGTAAGATCTATCTGCGTCATAAGGTCTGCATTTTTCTTTTTCATAATCCAAACTCCCAAATAAAATTCGAGCGGTCTGTTTTATATTTTTATATCAGAGTCAGAAAGAGCGCGCTCATAAATATATCCAAGGCTACAAATCAAAGACTTGCAGCCTATAAATTATTCCACGTACAAAAGAGCATCATTCATATTGGTTTCGCATTGTTGAACAGAATACACAAATGATGGGCTTATTTTACACGCACAAAGCGACGGAAAATTTTCCGTCGCTTTTTTATCCTAACTGCTTTTATTTTTGCAAAATGATGCTCTTTTCTCTTTCCGCGCGCACCTCTTCTATATACTCCGAATATTTATCGTAAAGCTCTTTTTCAAGCGGATCGGTAAAATATTTGTTACGCTTGTCAAGAACCTTGAGTCTTTCGAGGCGTTTTTCCGCCACGTCAAGATCGACACAACAGTATTTGGCTATCTCCTCGGCTGTGGTGAGCCCAAGCCCGTGCAGGACGCAAGCGGGACATAAAAGTCTTTGAGCAAACGCATCAGCTTGCACTTCGGCAGGATGTCTTCTTTTGAACACACGCTCCGGATTTGCAGCGGTATATCTTACATTCGCAAGCTGATGCGCAAGCGTAATATGTCCAAGCTCGTGAGCGATAGTCAAGCGCGAGCGCTCCATCGATATACTGCTGTCGTAAACGATGAACCATTCGTTTATATAACAATATGCCCGCCCGAACTCTCCTCGGGTAAGAACACCTATATCACTTTCTTTTATAACACGTACGCCTATACTGCGAGCTATCTCTATTACGTCTACAGGCAATCTTCCCGAGCCGTGGTCAATGAAGACACCTCCATGTACTGTTTCTCACATCCTTGTATATTCCGTACTGCATATCTTTGGTTCTGTTACGCCGAAGAGATTTATTTTTCTCTCTTTCGCGTTTTTATCTCCTTATTATATTTGCAATGGCGCATAAGTTCTTTATGCTATTTTTCTAAAATATTTTACCATAATATATACAATATGTCAAGATTTTCCGAGATATTATCGCGAAATTTAAAATTTATCTTAATGTATAGTGCAACAGTGTCCGCAGCTTTCGCAATCGGGAAAGATACTGCGGTCATAACCGATGCCGTTTTTATCGTAATAGTTCTTCAGTGCGGCCTTTATAGCCTCCTCAGCAAGCACCGAGCAGTGTATCTTATGTGTGGGAAGTCCGTCAAGAGCATCGACCACAGCTTTATTTGAAAGCGCAAGCGCCTCGGAAATAGGCTTGCCCTTAATGAGCTCTGTTGCCATAGAGCTTGACGCGATTGCCGAGCCGCAACCGAAGGTCTCAAACTTTGCGTCCTCTATAACGTTATCCTTTATCTTCAGATATATCTTCATTATATCTCCGCATTTTGCGTTGCCGACCTCTCCAATGCCGTCGGCGTCCTCGATCACACCCACGTTTCTGGGATTGCGGAAATGATCCATTACTTTTTCACTGTATAATGCCATTTTATATAACCTCATTTTATTATAAATTCTTTTCTGCCCTCGCACAGATCGCGCCATATCGGTGAGATCCCTCTAAGGTATTCAACCACCTCTTTGACTGCCTTTACCGTATAGTCTATCTCTTCCTCGGTGTTCTCCTCCGATAGGCTGAGTCTCAGCGAGCCGTGGGCAATATCGTGCACTCTTCCTATGGCGAGCAGTACGTGGCTCGGATCAAGAGAGCCCGAAGTGCACGCCGAGCCCGAGGATGCGCACACACCCTTATCATCAAGCAGCAACAGCAAGGATTCTCCCTCTATTCCCTCAAAGCAGAAATTGACGTTACCGGGAAGCCTTTGCTTTGCATCTCCGTTCAGGATCGAATGAGGTATCTCGGAAAGTCCCGCTATCAGCTTGTCCCGAAGGGCTGTAAGCTTTGCCGTATTTTTATTGGTATTCTCGCAAGCCTCCTCGAGCGCCGCCGTCATTCCCATAATGGCGGGAATATTTTCGGTTCCTCCGCGCTTTCCTCTCTCCTGCGCTCCGCCCTCGATAAGGTTTGAGAGAAGTATTCCCTTCTTGGCATATAGCACACCGATCCCCTTAGGGCCGTGGAACTTATGCGCCGAAAGACTAAGCAGATCTATATTCTGTTCGTTTACGTTTATTTTCAGGTGTCCTGCCGCTTGCACCGCATCGGTATGGAAAATAATGTCTCTATCGCGGCATATGCGTCCTATCTTTCCGATCGGTTGAATAGTTCCTATCTCATTGTTGGCATACATAACTGTGACAAGGCAGGTATCGCTTCGGATAGCGTCAGCGACCTGATCGGGCGTTATGAGTCCGTTTTCATGAACGTCAAGCAACGTAATTTCAAAGCCTTGCTTTTTCAGCTTTTCCAAGGTGTGCAATACGGCGTGGTGCTCGAATGCGGTCGAAATTATATGCTTTTTTCCTTTCTTTTCTCCGAGTCTTGCGGCTGAAATTATAGCCTGATTGTCAGCCTCACTGCCACCCGAGGTGAACGTGATCTCTCTTTCTGTACATCCGAGACATTTTGCAACTCGCGCTCTTGCGTCTGCAAGAGCTTCGTTCGCCTCCTGCCCCACCGAATGAAGGCTTGACGGATTTCCGTAAATTCTATCCATATACGGCAACATAGCCCGTATCGCCGTATGACTCATTTTTGTCGTCGCGGCGTTATCCAAATATATTCTCATTTTATCATCTCCTTTCAAAAAACTCCTACCGCCGCAAAATGCAACCGTAGGAGTTATTTCTTCCTTTTTTAATCTGCAAAAAGCGGCGTGGAAAGGTATCTGTCACCCGTATCGGGCAAAAGAACTACAATGGTCTTTCCCTCGTTTTCGGGACGCTTTGCAAGCTCGATAGCCGCATAAGCGGCTGCACCCGAGGAAATGCCAACAAGCACTCCCTCGCTCTTACCGATAAGCTTACCCGTAGCAAATGCATCTTCATTGGTAACGGGAATGATCTCGTCATAAACTCCCGTATTGAGTACGTCGGGAACAAAGCCTGCGCCTATTCCTTGTATCTTATGAGCACCCGCGACGCCCGTAGAAAGCACGGCGGATGAAGCAGGCTCGACCGCCACGACCTGCACGGCGGGCTTCTTCGACTTGAGGTATTCTCCGACACCCGTGACCGTTCCTCCCGTACCGACTCCCGCGACGAACACGTCAACCTCACCGTCGGTATCCTCCCATATTTCGGGGCCCGTGGTAAGTCTGTGTGCCTGCGGATTTGAGGGGTTGACAAACTGCCCAGGAATAAAGCTGTTTGGTATCTCCTTGGCAAGCTCCTCTGCCTTTGCGATAGCTCCCTTCATACCCTTGGCGCCATCGGTAAGAACCAACTCAGCGCCGTATGCCTTCATGAGCTGTCTGCGCTCAACGGACATCGTTTCGGGCATAACGATAATGATCTTATAGCCTCTTGCCGCCGCAACCGACGCAAGACCGATACCCGTATTACCCGAGGTAGGCTCTATAATTACCGAATCGGGAGTCAGCTTACCCGATGCCTCTGCCTCGTCGATCATAGCTTTCGCAATTCTGTCCTTGACAGAGCCTGCGGGATTGAAATATTCGAGCTTGGCAAGCACTTTTGCTTTTAATCCGTATGCTTTTTCAATATTTGTCAGCTCCAGAAGCGGAGTTTTTCCTATAAGCTGATCTGCCGATGTGTAAATGTTAGACATGACTTAACCCTCCTTAACTGCCGCAAAGCCTCTTTCAAGGTCTGCGATTATATCATCAATATGCTCTGTACCGATAGATAGACGGATCGTATTCTGCTTGATACCCTGATCCTCAAGCTCAGCCTCGGAAAGCTGGCTGTGTGTTGTGGTCGCGGGATGAATGACAAGACTCTTGACATCCGCAACGTTAGCGAGAAGTGAGAATATCTTCAGGCTGTCGATAAATTTATGCGCTTCCTTTACGCCACCCTTGATCTCAAATGTAAAGATCGAGCCTCCGCCGTTCGGAAAATACTTCTCATAAAGCGCGTGGTCGGGATGATCGGGCAAGGACGGATGGTTGACCTTTTCCACCTGTGAATGAGCAGAAAGGAATTCGATCACCTTTTTAGTATTCTCCGCGTGGCGCTCAAGTCTGAGGGAAAGCGTCTCTGTTCCCTGAAGAAGCAGGAATGCAGCAAAGGGAGAGAGCGTCGCGCCCGTGTCACGAAGAAGGATCGCACGAATGTAGGTCACGAATGCGGCAGGTCCTACCGCCTTGACGAAGGACACGCCGTGATATGAAGGATTGGGATCTGCGATAGCGGGATATTTGCCCGATGCTGCCCAATCGAACTTACCTGAGTCTACGATCACTCCGCCGAGTGTCGTTCCGTGACCGCCTATAAATTTTGTAGCCGAGTGAACGACTATATCCGCCCCGTGCTCAATCGGACGGATGAGGTAAGGTGTGCCGAAGGTATTATCGACAACGAGCGGCAGACCGTGCTTGTGTGCAAGAGTCGCTAATGCGTCGATGTCGGGAATATCGCTGTTGGGGTTTCCGAGCGTTTCAATGTAGATGGCTCTTGTGTTCTCCTGTATTGCCGCCTCGACCTCGGCAAGATCGTGAATATTTACGAAGCTTGCTGTGATACCGAAGTTCGGAAGAGTGTGAGCAAGCAGGTTGTAGCTTCCGCCGTAGATAGTCTTTTGAGAAACGAAGTGACCTCCGTTCTGACCGAGTGCCTGCAAGGTGTAGGTAATTGCCGCCGCACCCGAAGCAAGTGCCAACGCCGCTACACCGCCCTCCAGCGCGGCAATTCTCTTTTCGAATACGTCCTGCGTTGAGTTTGTAAGTCTGCCGTAGATGTTACCCGCATCGGCAAGTCCGAAGCGAGCCGCAGCGTGAGCGGAATTGTGGAATACATACGAGGTGGTTGCGTAGATCGGCACTGCGCGAGCGTCTGTCGCGGGATCTGCTTCTTCCTGTCCTACGTGGAGCTGAAGTGTTTCAAATTTATAGTTGTTAGACATGATATTTATTTCCTTTCGTTATTGAGAATGCGTAATTTCTTAACGCCTAGCATTAAATATTAGCTTGCAAGTCCGTCGCTTGCGGCGGCCTTGCCTCTTGACGCGCCAGCGTCAAGTACGCATTCGTCCAAAACGAAAATTAGCTCTTACGAGTTCCTCAAAATAGTTCTTCATATTATTGCCCTCTTTTTTACATACCTTTTGGGTAGGTGTATGTATTATACACCTATTTACCTACTTTGTCAATAGGTTTTTGGAAATTTATAAAAAATTTTTTCCATGAAAAAGAGCTCGAATTTCCCACGTTTACAAAAGCTTGAAGCGATCCTTCTTAAATTCCAGCAGTCCCTCGTCACGCATTTTACATAGCTCATTTGACATAGCGCTCCTGTCGACCGAAAGAAAATCAGCAAGCTGCTGTCGGTTGAACGGTATCGTAAAAGTTGAGCTGTTCTGACGCTCTGCCTCCTCCGACAGATATGAGATCAGCTTTTCCCGAGTGGAGCGCTTGGATATATGCCCGAGCTTTTGGATAAGCTTTCTGTTTTTCTCGGAAATGGCGAAAAAGAGATTTTGTACTACCATAGAATGAAATCGGCAGGCAGAGGAGCAGACGGTTATTATTCTTTTTACGTCAAAAAATATGACCGAGCTATCCTCAACGGCAACTACGTCGTTAAGCATTGCGCCGCTCTCGGGAGCGATATAAGCCTCTCCGAACATTTCCCCGACCGTAATGCGGTTGACGATAGCGCGGTTGCCCCA
Source organism: Clostridia bacterium (assembly GCA_017461365.1). Taxonomy (GTDB): domain Bacteria; phylum Bacillota; class Clostridia; order Oscillospirales; family CAG-272; genus HGM12713. The sequence goes on from JAFTYG010000029.1 coordinate 6,971, forward strand.
ATAATCGTCACGCTGAATATGGAGCTCTCCACTGACAAGCACCGTAATGTGCCCCAGACACTCTCCCTGATGAAAGACATACTCCCCTTTTTTATATTCACGCAGACGCGCGTCAAGGCAAGACAGCATTGACACGATCTCATCCTCGGATACGCCCGCAAATAATTTCGTTTTTTTCAATATGGGAATATATTTTTTCATAAAATTCTCTTTCTGTTGTAAAAACAACCGACTTATTACCCTTATTGTACTATAATATTTGCGTAATGTCAAGAACTTTCAAAAAGGAGATAAAAATATGATACGAAAAATAATCAAAATTGATGAAGAAAAGTGCAACGGATGCGGAGCTTGCGCCGCCGCTTGCCACGAGGGAGCGATAGAAATGATAAACGGAAAGGCAAAGCTCACACGCGAGGATTATTGCGACGGGCTCGGTGATTGTCTGCCAGCGTGCCCCGTTAATGCCATAACATTTGAAGAACGCGAAGCGCCCGCTTACGACGAGGCGGCAGTGCTTGCCTCCAAGCAAAAAAAGCAAGATCCCCTTCCCTGCGGCTGTCCCGGAACAAGATCGAGAGCGATCAAGCGCGAGGCGAACGACGCGCCCGTAACAGCGCCCCTCTCAAGCAGACTTTCACAGTGGCCCGTACAGATCAAGCTCGTCCCTGTAAACGCATCTTATTTTGACGGCGCAAATCTGCTTATCGCGGCAGATTGCTCGGCTTACGCTTACGGTAATTTTCACAACGAGTTCATCCGCAACCATATTACGCTTATAGGCTGTCCCAAGCTCGATGACGTTGACTATGCCGATAAGCTCACGGCGATCATCGCCAATAATAACATAAAAAGCGTTACGGTCGTACGTATGGAGGTTCCCTGCTGCGGCGGTATTGAAAACGCCGTAAAACGCGCTCTTATGGCAAGCGGAAAATTTATTCCGTGGAGAGTCGTGACTATCTCGACCGACGGAAGAATATTGGATTGACGAAAGCATCCCCCTCGGAATTATTTGCTCCGAGGGGGATATTTATTTATCTTATAAAATTTATCACTTTCCAATAAACATCTGCGTCCAATAATTTCCGTCGGCAACGTATCCTACGCCGATCTCCGTAAAGGAAGAGTTCAAGATATTCGCGCGATGCCCCGAAGAATTCATCCACGCGTTGACAACAGCCTGCGGACTCGTCTGTCCTTTGGCTATATTCTCACCCGCGCTTCTGTACGAAATTCCGAAGCTCTTCATCATCTGAAAGGGAGAGCCGTACACGGGACTTGTGTGTGAGAAATATCTGTTGTCCTTCATATCCTGCGATTTGTAGCGCGCCACACGGCTGAGCTCCCAATTATATGTAAGCTCCTTTAAGCCGTTTTTCACTCTGATCTCGTTTACAAGTCTTACGACCTCCTTCTCATAACTCAGAGTTGAAGCGTCGGTCGTGGGAATGTTCAATATCTGCCCAGGATAGATCAGATCGGGATTGGCTATCTGCGGGTTGGCGTTTTTTATCTCGCTCAGCCCCACCTGATATTTTACAGCTATCTTCCACATCGTATCTCCCGATACCACCTTGTGAGATGTAGCAGCCGATACGCTTACTAAGAGCACAACGGCAATAAGCGTTACGCTCATCATAAATACGAACAGTTTTTTCATCTGTTGCACCTCCATATATTGATTTGAAATTTCAACGCACCGTCGCTGAACGGTACGCCACGCATATATTATAACATATTATGCGTAGGATTTCAAATGTAGTTTATGGAAGGAGCGGAAAGCGCTTACAAGTCCTCCTCCGAGTAGGCTCTGTTCGCAGTAAAATCTATCCCTGCGCGCGCCGCCTGCTCATGTTGCTTTTCCCTTGGCACACGGTAGAGCCTTCCGTCCTTGATAAGCCTTGCGCCTGTCTGGTGGTAGCTGAAAGACACGTTCGCCTTTATACACTGCTCACGGATCGAAAGCACCCAATCGTACCTACATTCCCGAGCGTCAAGTCCCGATTCGCCGCCTGCCGTGACGGATAAGATCTCAGACGTCAGATATGGCAACAGGTCGATGCGTTCCAAAAGCGGCTCGCAAATAATACCTTTAGATTTTATCGGTAAATTCAAATATATCGGCAAGCGGTAATCAGCCATTTTCTGATTTTCGGCAGTTACACAAATCATAACGTTATCGTAACCGTCGCCCCAATCGTCGGGAATACAATGCAGAAAGCGGTCGATACGCTTTGTTATGATAAAGAACTTACAATCGCTTCGCTCTTTTATGATTCTCCATACGTCGGGACGCCACCCGTCAGCCTCTTCCAAAAAGAAATCCGAGGTAAAGCAGGTTGCAAATTCTGTTCCCGACGGGTATTTGTATTCGCCCTGACGGTTCTTTGAAATGGGCAGATGAAACGACGAGACATTCTTTTTGATCTCACTTGCATCCTTTTCGTGCTGTGAGTCTATTCGGTACACATAGCAATGCCTACAGCCTTCGCTTAGCTTTCGGCAACCGTGCCAAGGATTCCATGAGCCACCGTTTATCTTCATCGTGTGATACCTGATATTATATCTAAGATCATATTTCGCGCGCTCCGTTTTTCACAAGTTAGTTTACATCCATCATTATAATTTATTTACGTCAGCTTGTCAATACGATCTTGATAATATTTTCATTTTCCGAGCTTGAATTCCGCCGCAAGCCACAGATTAAAATGAAGCATCTCACTGTCACTTGCGTATTCCGCGGGGATCAAAGCTTCATAATCACGCAATACCTCTCTGTATTCCACATCCGCGCTGCCGCCGTTTACCGTTACGGTGCAATTGCTGTGGAGCTTTATCGAATATGTGTCCTTACCGCCAAGCTCATAGGTTCGCGAAGTAATTCCGTCGTCTACCGTAAAGGAGTCGGCGTTGATATTTTTGAAATCGAGATAAACGAGAGAGTCATCCGCGTTTTTCTCGACGTTCAATATATTTTCCGAGGAGGTTGCAAGAGCGGTAAGACCTATCTCACGTTTATCGCCCTTGCCGACGTAATAATCATCGCCATATTTCATTTCGGGAGAATATTTTTTCAGCGCGCCGTAGGCATTGAGATCGTAAATGCGGTATTCATAATCTCCGTCAATATCGCTCACGTACACCAAAGCATCATCATACGGCAGCTTTGAAATATTTTGCTTGCCCTGCAAATTGACGCTTGCGTTCGGCTTTATGAGGCTGACAATAAGGAATACAAGCATAGCTCCCGCCAAAACGTGAAGCGCGCCCTCAGCAGCAGATACCTTTGTGTCTTTCTTACGGAACGCTCTGATAAGCGAACGAACAGAAAATCTCTCGCAGATGGGAACCAGATCTATGCCCACGGCGAAAAGCGCAAGAGCAAAGACAAGTCCGTAAACATACGCCATTGTCATGCCGAGAGCGGAGGTTGCAAGGAATATCACAGGGCTGATTATCGGGAAATAGAGCGCTGTTACCAATATCTCTCCGTGGTAGACCGAGAAGTCGTTTTTCTTAAACAAAGTAATAAGCAGCTCGTTTACGAGAAGCATTATTCCGCTGAAAACAAACAGATAGCTTGCATCGGGTAAGACAAACGAAAGTACAATTCCGAGAAGAGCGTGAATATACGCAAATGCCCGTATCATATCTCTGCGTTCGATCTTCAGCCACTTGCACGCAAAATACGTCACAAGCACCGAAACGGCAATAGCGAGAAGTCCCATACCGATAACGATAGCTATATTTGAATAGGTAATGGTACCGATCATATGAATGTCTATAACACCGAACAAAGCCGCGATAAGCTGGAACAGATAATAACAAAGATATGTGAGTCCTGCCGTCAGCGCAAAGCCTACCGCTACGGCAAGGAATGCCTTTGCGGTCTTGGCAATATTTTTCTGTTTGCGGTAGAAAACAGAGAGAATGATATTTGCCGCAAGCAACAGAATTACAAATATCGCAAGCACAATGACAGTAGTATGATTATATACCACCGTTGTAACGTTCAGATATGAGAAGAATATAGCGGATTCATCAGCGTCATACAAACGCTCAAGATCGTAACTGCCGAGCTTTTCGATAATGGCATCGACTATCTGCGCCTGTTGCGACAAGTAGCTCTTACCTACGTTCTCGGGCGCGTCATTTTGCGTATGATAATCCTCACCGCCGCCGATGTTAGCCATATTGAGTCCCTGATATGCCTCTTTAAAGTTACTGAAATCGGTTCCGTTCGGCATCATGTCATATACCATCGTTGCGACCGAGCAGGTAAAGAGATTTTTGTTTATCTCTGAAAAGAGCTTTACGGTATTATAATTATTCTTCGCAGTCTCGAACATAATAAGAGTTCCGCTCGTTCCACGGGACTCAAGGTTGGTGCCGAATTTAATACGCTCAACAACGTTGTCAAATCCGATGAATTCATTCATAAAGGCGCGGGATCCGAAAAGATTGTATTCCTCACCGTTTACAAAACAGAAAACAAGATCGTTTGAGATGGTATATCCGTTATCCATTCGGTCAAGATAATACCGTATCGCCTCCAACATCGTAGCGCAGGCAACGCCGTCGTCGGAAGCTCCCTGCCCCATAGGAACGGAATCGAAATGTCCCATAAACATCACAGCTTCGTTCGTTGGGCTTTCCGCATTAGCGGGAATGTGAACGATCACGTTTTTGAGATAGAAGTTCTGATACCTTCCCGTGTCATCGATGGCTACGTAGTCCTGTATCATATATGCGGGAACGTCAGTGGTATCCTCATTTACCGCGCCGTAGCCCTCGAGCTGCGAAACGATATATTCTATCGCCTTATCGTTCGCTTCCTTGTCTATGATGGAGCGCGGGCCGTTCTCGGACAGCTTTTCAATGTGGGTAAGCATATTGTCCTGATCGAAATTTGTCTTTTTCCTCGTTTCATTCGTATCAATAATAGATAATACGAACATCAGGCACAAGAAAAGCGCCAATACTGAATTTACGATTTTCACAGATTTTTTCATTAGTCAATTTCTCCTTAAACTTTTTTCAGAGACGGCTCCGCTCCAAACCCAAATAAAGCAAACAGTCCCTGACAATAAACAGCAAATATTGTACAAAGATGTTGAGCATTCAACATCTTTTATCTATTATACCACAAAATTGTTGATTAGTCAACAAAATTTGTGATATATATTGAATAATATTTTTTAATATGTATTTTGGCAACAAAAATGGGCTGAGCTCTTTTTTGTCATTGACAAAAGAACTCAACCCTTAATTATATTACAAATCAATTTTTGCTTTGATTTTTAATTTTTCTATGATCTCGATACTGAATTATAAGCGAAACGATACCTATGAGAGCAACAAAATACATAAAAGCGCCGATCGCGGTAAATCCCACATTTTCAAACTGCATACGACTGACAGAGTTCTCAAAGGAAAGAAGCACAACGTTACCGCTTTTGAGCTCCCAAATATCGCCCGAATTAGGATGAATAAGCATCTCTAACCTGTCGCCTCTTTCAAGTCCGTTCATCAAATACTCGGTCTCAGCGTCGCAACATGCGCCATCAATGGCGAGCCGATCATAATCACTGAAATCGATATAAACACAACTGACCGAGCCATACCGTCCGTATGACATATAGTATGACTCGAAGGTAGCAGAAACCGACGTCGCTTCTTCTCTTTTAATGAGTTTTCCCCAATGCCATGTACCTATCACCATTACGTTACCCAAAAGTATTCCCGCCACGGTAAAAAACACGCAGGCAACTATCGGAATATCGGCTAATCCTTTGCATGCCTTTGATACTCTTTTTGGGCTCTTAAATTTTGACCTTTTCATTCTTATCCTTTTTGGTTTATATCAATTTCTCAATTACGCTTGTCAACCAAAATATCAATTGAGCAAGCGGATATATCATAAGAGCGAATACCAATAAGCATATCCGCGCGATAAATATACGTCTGCCGTCGACCGTAATACTGTCATTCCTTTTTCTTGCAATCATTACGATGAGCATTGTTATAGGTCTGTTCAACAAAACGACAATGTTTCCTATACAAGAAAACAATAATGCGGACGGCAAGACGTTAGCGAAAAAGCCACGAACCGCATCGTTCGATATGTGAATGAAGATCGCTACAAATATCGTGATCAGAGAAACCGCCGAAATAAGCGAAAGGCATAAAGAAACGACGTTCAAAATTTTTTCCAACGTATTATTGGGCGTTTTCTCTTCACTTTTCACCCTTTGCGAATTTTTAATGAAATGTATAACCGAAACGACCGATATGTAGACGGGTAAGGACAGTATCGCAAAAAATACCGCATAAAAGAATTCCCAACCAATACCGCCCCCCGTCGCAAAATAAGCAACAATGAGAAAAACAGCTACAAGTACCGCATAAACGACGGTCGTGACCGTAAGCGTCTTTTTCATAAAAAACTCCCGATTTTTTAGATTGCATCTTGAAGCATTATATCATAAAAAATGTATTATGTCAAGTATCTCAACCGCTCAATCTTCCAAGGTAAATATTCGACGATGCCAAATATGTAATAATTTTCTTTTGAAATCTCTTAGGACAAAATTACAACTCAATTATTTTCATAATAATATGGTCCGCACATACTTTCGTGTGTTTTGCAGTAAGTCCAAGAAAAATCTGTCGCTGATACCGTTATATCAATAAATTCATCCAATATATCCGCCGTTAGCCTTTCTGCATTGGTTATAGAAAAACCTATTTTATCAACATTACTTATGATCACACAATCGCTTTTATTTGTATTGTTATAACTCTCTTTCGGATTTACTTCTGAACTTAAAAATTCAAAACTGAAGATATGCCACAAAAACGTGGTAAATTTTTTCTTAGATAAACAAAGTTTTTCTATCTCCTTTTTATCCACATCTTTCGGAGAAAACGACGTCACCCAATTTCGTTTGTAATTTTCTATTTCTTTTTCGTTAAGTTCGGAATACTTTATGCCAAGCTCTTTGAAAACTGTCCTAAACCCTTGTTTGCGTTCTTCTAAATCCAAGGTCTGCTGCTTCTTCGCTTCTCTTTTTTCTTTTAAAATTTTCCTCAGTTCCCAAAATCTTGGAGGTTCATACATAATCATATCATCATTAGGCTTTTCATCAAGAAGCCAGCGCATATTTTCGCACCAAAATCTAACACAAATAAACCCTTCCGGAATATCCTCGGGAATATTTTTGATAATATAATCTTCACATTGGAAATCAAATTCAAAAATTCCAACATTTATTCTTGGATCTTCCCTATCATCCTTGAAATCGTTTTCAGCAAGTTCCTCCACAGTGATCAATTCTTCTGCAGGATATTTCAAATACCGTCCGCAAATCAGATAATATCCACCGCAAGGAAATTCTTTCTTCCTATTTACTCCTATATGTTCAATTTCACAGCATTCAGGTGTAATTCCAAATAATTCAAAAAAATTTCTTTCTTCGGTTGGCATCATCTTGCAATACTCTGCAAAATTACGGTTAGCTTGATTTACGTTTGGAATATAACCGATATAGTATTCTCTTGTTTTTTCTATATCTACAGAAATTTCCCATTCGCCATATTTCAAGGTTTTCATATTTTCACCGCCATTCTTTATTTTCTGCGGATATTATATCATAACCAACGCAGGATGTCAAGTCAGCAAACATCACGGGTGAGATCCCTGAGGGTGCCCACATAAAACAAAAAAGCCATTCAAGTAATGGTGCACCTTCGTAGTAAAAACGCCTGCGTTTTTACGTTGGATTCTGAACTCGGGGTTTGCGTCAGCAAACATCACAGGGGAGATCCCTGAGGGTGCCCACATAAAACAAAAAAGCCATTCAAGTAATGGTGCACCTTCAGGGATTCGAACCCGGGACCCACTGATTAAGAGTCAGTTGCTCTACCAACTGAGCTAAAGGTGCATATAAACTTGAATGGCTTTATGGCTCCCCCTGCTGGGCTCGAACCAGCGACATCATGATTAACAGTCATGCGCTCTACCGACTGAGCTAAGGAGGAATATGACGGATCTTTCAATCCGTATTTTTCAACCTTGCTCTGTCGTACGAGCACATTTCATGCTTACTTCCGAAAATATAGTCGTTTTGTGCGCCTGCGCTTGCTCGGCTTCAAAACTCCTTATTTTCGTTATCTCCCGTCGAAAAACAATACTTAATTGTTTTTCTCGGTCGCCTACCGACTGAGCTAAGGAGGAATATTAAAGGGATATACTATTTAGCATATCCCAAGTGTCGGCTATGACCTATCTTTCCGGTCCGTCTCCAGACAAGTATTTTCGGCACTGCAAAGCTTAACTTCCGTGTTCGGAATGGGAACGGGTGGACCCTTTGCGTTAAAATAACCGACTCACTGTCCGCTTTCGCGGACGGCAAGCTTCTCTCAAAGCTTGCGTCGTTGAGTTCTCCTTATTCATATTGAATATGGATAACCTCGCAAGAACCTTCAGGTTCTTGCCTTTTCAAGCTTCGCTTGAAAAAGTGTCAGCGTTGACCTATCTTCCCGGTCCGTCTCCAGACAAGTATTTTCGGCACTGCAAAGCTTAACTTCCGTGTTCGGAATGGGAACGGGTGGACCCTTTGCGTTAAAAACACTGACTTTTCGTGGCTCATCTCTTTCGAAATATGACCACAGAAAACCGAATAAAGGGATTGGTGAGATAAGAAATCGAAACTCAAGAAATTTGTATGTGTAAACCTGAACTGAAAAGTTCAAGCCCTCGGTCTATTAGTATCGGTCAGCTAAATACATTACTGCACTTA
>JAFTYG010000030.1 GCA_017461365.1 Clostridia bacterium
GCAGGATAGGAGCGCGGATACGGCAAGAGCGCAGAAAAGTCCTGAAATTCCTTTTTTGATATTCATAAAATAAAATTCCTCCGTGACGCGAATGTTTTCAATACATTTTATAAGAATACGGAGGATATTATGACAGAGAGCAAAAGATAATGAAAAAACAGCTTGACTTTTTTGCGGCGAGGCTATATAATTATAGGTGAACAATATCAGGGGGGCTTATTGAACGGATGAATTTTACTTGTTGCTTTACGGGACACCGCGTGCTCCCCGCGGAGCAGATCGAGTGTCTTTACCGCGAGCTTGACCGTGTGCTTGACATACTTATAAGATCGGGCGTTTCGGATTTCCGTGTCGGAGGCGCGCTCGGCTTTGATACCTTGGCGGCGCTTTGCGTGCTCGATAAAAGGCGTGTTTGTCCGCATCTGAGGCTCGAGCTCTGCATACCCTGCGCCGATCAGGCTAACGCTTGGAGTGACAGCGACAGACAGACCTATGAATATATCAGGTCTCAGGCGGACAAGGTAACGGTGCTGAGCGAAAAATACACAAGGGGCTGTATGCACAGGCGGAACAGATATATGGTCGATGGCAGTGACTATTGCGTCGCTTACTGTACTGCGGATAAGGGCGGCAGCGCGTACACTGTGAACTATGCAAAGAAGAAGGGCGTGAAGGTGGTCGACCTCGCGCTGTATATGAAAAAGGAAAATGGAGACGGTGATGGCGAAAATATATATTTTTGATCTTGACGGCACTCTTGTGGACTCAATGCCGTATTTTGCGAGGGGAATTCTGAGCATTGCCGACGAGTACGGTGTTGATGTGGACAGAGGCGAGCTTTTGAAGATACTTACGCCCTTGGGCTATACAAAGAGCGCGGAATATTATGTGAATACTCTCGGTGTTCGTGACAGCGTAGACAGAATAGTTGAAAAGGTAGAGAGTCGCCTTGTTTATGAGTATTCAAACAATATCGTTACGAAGCCGTATGTAAAGGAGTACCTAAATAAGCTTCACAGTGAGGGCGCGAGACTTTTTGTGTTGACCGCGAGCCCTCATTCGGTCACTGATGTATGTCTTAAAAGAAACGGCGTTTACGACCTTTTTGAGCGCGTCTGGTCGGTGGAGGATTTCGGGCTATCAAAGTCGGGCACAGATCTTTTTTATAGGGTGGCTGAGGACATTGGTTGCGAGACGGGCGAGGTGCATTATTTTGATGACAGTCTTATTGCCCTCAAAAATGCTAGGGCGGCGGGCTACCGTACCTACGGCGTGTATGACGCTCAGACCGACGCAGAGCTTCAACGGATGAGCACAGAGCTTGCCGATACGGTTGTCATGAGCTTTTCGGAGCTTTTATAATATACAAAACAACGGCTGTCCCGTCGGGACAGCCGTTGCCTTGTATTATTCCTGAGAATCGAGGAATATAACTATTTTTCTGTTGTTCTCCGAGCCGATGGAATTGGTGGAAACACCCTCCATGTTCTGTATCTCGGAGTGGATGATCCTTCTCTCGTAAGGATTCATAGGCTCGAGCATAACGCTCTTCTTGTACTTCTGTACCTTTGCCGCCATTTTTCTTGCAAGAGCTCTAAGAGTTTCCTCTCTCTTTGCGCGGTAGCCCTCAACGTCAACGGTGATGCGTGTGTACTCTTCCTTCTTTCCGTTTATTCTCTTGTTAGCCGCAAGGCTTGCAAGATACTGAAGAGAGTCGAGCGTCTCGCCGTGGTGGCCGATAAGGACCGACGCGCCCTCGCCGTCGATGGATATTCTCTTTTCACCGTTCTCGCCGTCGGTGACTGTCACCGTAGCTTCGATATTCATATCGGAGAGAAGCTTCTCGATGAATGCCAGCGCCTTTGCCTCACCGCCGCAGACGTATGTGGCGGATATTTTTGCATCGACAGCGCCAATTCCGAGAAATCCCTTTTTAGGCTCTTCAAGGACGGTATATTCGATCTTGTCGGCAGAGGGAGCGCCAAGCTCGGCAACTGCCTTTGCAACTGCTTCCTCAACCGTTTTGGCAGTTGTAATAACTTCCTTTTTCACTTTATTTTCTCCGTTTATCAATTATCTTTATTGTCTTTTCCCCTCGGGGCCTACCTCATCGGCGCTCTCCTCGGTGGTTTCTTTGTCTTTCTTGCTCTTTTTGTCCTTCTTGTCGTCCTTCTTTACAGCCGACTTTCCAAAGAGAGAAGAAAGTGTGGGCGCTTCAGCCTTTGCAGCCGCTTCTTCAGCCTCCTGAGCCGCGAGAGCTTCCTTGTGCTTGAGTGCTTTTTCTCTTGTGTCCTCGTAGTCCTCGTCGTCAATGTGGTGGAGCGAACGGACTACCTTGCCCGACTTCTTGACCGTCGTGCTCTTGTCCTGACGCGCGTTTATTTCCTTGACAGCCGCCTTGTAGTCCTCCTCGGAGAACTCGGGGATAGGCATAGCCTTCTTGAGTATCCACTGCTTGAGAACGCCGAGAATACTCTTGAACATCCAGTAGATACCGATAGCCGCAGGCGTAATAAATGTGATATATACGCTGAACAGGGGCATCATAATGTCCATCATCTTGTTCGAGCATCCCATCTGCGCATCGTCAACAGCGGGCTGATAGGACAGCTTGCGGTTGAGCTTCTGGCTGAAGAAATATACAACGAACGTGAGTACGGGAACGAGCAGGAGCCAATACTGGAGCTTGTCTGTGGGTGTGAAGCTCGGGTTGAGACCGAGGTTTACGCCGAAGTAGGAAAGCTTGGGCATTACCATATCCGCGGTAAATCCGGGAATGTCGAGGAACTTGTCAATACCTATCTCCGAGATATAGGACATAAGGTTGATGGTGTTTCCCGACGTGGAAAGCGCCTTTTCAGCAAGCTCGGGGCGAAGTACCTTTACGACCTCGGCGGCGGCGTTTATAGCCTCCTCGGAAAGTCCGCAGACGTACTTCAAGGGGTTGATAACGATGTTATAAAGCAGAATGATGACAGGGAACTGAATGAGCATAGGCAGACAACCGCTCATGGGGTTGTAGCCCTCCTTCTGATAGAGCGCCTGTATCTCTTCCTGCATTTTTTGCTTGGTGGGTTGGTCGTCACGTCCCGCGTATTTGTCGCGTATAGCCTTTTCCTTGGGACGGAGAGCCGCTTGCTTGATAGAATTCTTCTGCTGCTTGATGCCGAAAGGAATGAGCACGAGCTCAACAAGAACCGCAAAGATAAGGAGCGCCAGAATGTAATGGTTGCCCACTATCTTATTGAAGAACTTGAGGATGTATGCCACGGGCATCATAATTAAATCAAAATTCATCTGATCAGTTGTTTCCGCTTGTGTGTATCCGAGCGGAAGATCCTCTCTTATTCATTTTTACCCTCTTGGGGCGTATCGTCACTGTCACACGGCTCATCCGTGTGTAATTCCTCGCTCCTGTCCCTTGTGTATTTCGGAACCTTTTTCGGCGGTACGGGATCGTAGCCTCCCTTGCAAAAGGGATTGCACCGAAGTATCCGCCAGACGGTAAGACCGAAGCCCACAAAAAAGCCACGATTAGTAAATGCCTCTAAGGCATAGGCAGAGCATGTAGGATAAAATCTACAGCAGGGACCTCCTTTAAGGGGAGAAAGAAATTTTTGATAAAAACGTATCAGCAAAACGCAAACATACTTCATAACGTTGTTTTGTCTGTCCGAGAGCTGCTTTGGTACATACCGAGCTTTTCAAAGGCAGTATCAAGCTCCGTGCGTATGTCGTCGCTCTTTTTGCCCGCGATAGCCTCACGCGCGCTTATTACTATAAGAAAGCCCCGTCTGAGGTCGTTCTTTACTCCGTCGTAAGCGGCGCGTATGATACGCTTTGCGCGGTTGCGCTCGACAGCTCCGCCTATCTTCTTTGTTACGGATAACCCTAAGCGGTTTACAAACTGCTTATTTGGATTTTCCTTACAAAGCCGCTTGGCGGCGTAGTCGCGCAGAACGTAGACAACGACGTATCTGCCTACAAAGCGCTCTCCTTTTCTGTACGCCTTGACGTACAGGTGATTTTCTTTAATGGCTATATTTTTCATTTTAACCACCGAAAAATTTGGGTTATAGTAAAAACCCCGATGCACACGGAAAACAGAATGAGCTGTCTTCAAGGTCATCGGCGGTTTTTATGTTGAGCTAAAAAGACCTTATCAGTATGTCAGTCTTTTTCTGCCTTTAGCGCGTCTTCTCTTCAGTACGTTTCTGCCGTCAGCGGTAGCCATTCTCTTTCTGAAGCCGTGTTCCTTTTTTCTCTGACGCTTTTTGGGTTGATAGGTTCTGAGCATTTACTTGCACCTCCTTAATTTTGTTTTCATTCCGAACTTCGCTCGGATGTCCGGAATGGTTAGCCATAGGAGAGTTGAACTCATAAGCCCTATGACGATAAATTTCTGCGTCTTTCGCCGTTGCTTATCTTGAAAAGTCCAAACTTTTCTGCGACTCGCACCAACGAAATCCACTAAAAATTTATTCGTCATACGGTGCAAAGCAGTTTTGGGCGAGCAAATATTTAGGATAGGCAAGAAAAAGGTTCGAAGCAATATGGGCATATTGCAAGGAGCTTTTTTGAAGCATATACAAATATTTGCCGACAAAAACCTTATGCGCTCAACTCCCCTATGGCTACGGAAGCGTGTCGCTTTTCAGCCAAAAATACGCTTTTATACAATGACATCTTATATTAAACCACATTTGCCTCGATTTGTCAAGAGTTTTTTTATATTTTTTTGAGAAGTTTGAAAAATTTTCTTTAAATCAGGGGGAAAAGCGTTGCAAATGATTGATTTTTTTGAGGGGATATGATATAATCTTATCATAATAATTATAAGGTAAATTTTGCTGACGCAAAAAAGATCCTTCGCATGGCTTGCACGAAGCAAGCTGTTCAGGATGACACGAGGGTTGCGATAAACTCTAAAATATGAAAGGAGTATCGCTATATGAATATAATTAAAGAAGACGCTTTTCGGCGGGAGCTGAAAAAAGGGCTGTCGGGCGGATTTCTCTTTTTCGGCGACGAGGACTATATGAAGAGCTTCGACCTCCGCGCCGCGCGCGAGGCAGTATGTCCCGACGAGACCTTTGCCGTGTTCAATGACATCCGCATAGACGCGCTCGGATATTCGGCGGGGGCTTTGCTTGACGCGCTGATACCTCCGCCGATGATGACCGATAAAAAGATCGTAACTGTCAGCGGTCTGAATATAGGTGGCTTGCGTCAGGGTGAGCTTTCCGAGCTTTACGAGGCGCTCGGAGAGCTTGAAAAATACGATTATAACGTGCTTGTCATCTCTGTGCCCGCAGGACAGCTTGATGCGGGAAATCTGCCCAAAAAGCCGTCAGCGCTTCTCACAAAGCTCTCGGAATATCTCACTCCCGTTCACTTTGAGCCCGTGTCGGGAGCGCGGCTTACCTCTTGGGTGGGCAAGCACTTTGAGCATAACGGAGTGACCGCTACGCCCGACGTTTGCGCCGAGCTTGTGCGATTTTGCGGACGGTCGATGTTCACTCTGTCCGCCGAGACCGAAAAGCTTGCCTATTACGTCCTTTGGAACGGACGTCGTGAGGTGACGGTCGAGGACATCAAAAACGTGTCGATAGCCGAGATCTCAAGCGATACCTTTGCTCTTGCCAATTCGATAGTTGACGGAAGATATGAGGACGCTATGAGGGCGCTCGAGGTGATGAAGTTCCGACGCGTCGATCCCATTATGATAATGTCCGAGGTCTCGCGTGTCGTCTGCGACCTTGTGTCGGTCAAGGCTCTGTGCGATGAGGGAATGTCACCGCAGGGTGTGTCGGCGGCGCTGAAGATGAACGAATATAAGGCGAAGATATACGTCGGCGGTGTGGTCGGAAAGCCGATGGGGAAGCTGATGCGCGCCCTTGAGCTCTGCTCGGAGGCAGACCTCGCCTTGAAGCAGTCCCCCCAAGGATATACTGCAATCGAGAGATTGATATGTAGTCTTTAAATTGGAGTTTGTCGGGGGATATGTGCAAAGTTATTCCCAATATACACGGTGCAGTAAAGCGACTTCGTCGCAAGATCCTCTACTCCGCTACGCTCCGTGGCAAGAACAAGTTCTTGCTCGACTCAATATGCTGATAACCCCATAAGCGGTTCCTTTTGCCAACGGCAAAAATGCTCTGTGATGACAAGTTAGTGTATGATAAGTAATTATATATGCACCAAAGTACAATGCGACAAATGTATAAACAGCTTTTTACAACCTACCGAACGTGTCATCCTGAACGGCTTGCTACCTTGCAAGCCATGTGAAGGATCTTTTTTGCGTCAGCAAAATTTACCTTAGATTTGCTGGGGCTTGCTTTCTTGTTGTGCCACATTCAAACGTAGCAATTTTAAAATTCAAACTCACCGATAAACCCCAATTTAAAGCATAAAAAACCGAGTTGACTCAAATGCGAGCCAACTCGGTTTTTTACGTTCGATCATTGATACGCATATTTTGCGTAAACCGTTTCGGTATCGATTGTAGATTGCTTTGCGCTGACGGTCGGCTGTCCGTTTTCGGTCTTTCCGACGGTGACGCATATGTAGCGACTTCCGTTCTTGTCCTCTGCCATCGTTACAAAGCAGGCTGTCGGAATATCCTCATAGCCCGTCTTTCCGCCGATGACCGTCATGCTTCCGTTAGTACCCGAAACCTTTGCGTCGTCGGCAAAGCGATTTTTGTCGCTGTACCAAGCGGCATAGACGGTAGCGCTTCTGCTCACCTTATTGCCAACGTATATCGAAATACCTCTGCCGCTGTGCGCCGAGATTATCTTGCTTGCCACGGGATTTTGCATAGCGCAGTTCATTATAGCCGCCATCTCACGGCAGGTGGTGTAGTGATTTTCGTCGTGAAGTCCCGTCGTATTCATGAAATGCGTGTTTGAAAGCCCGAGAGATGCCGCCTTTTTGTTCATCAGAGCGACAAACGCCTCCTCGCTTCCCGCAACGTATTCGGCAATAAGCAGACAAGCGATCGTGTCAGAATTGTAATTTATGAGATACAGAGCGTTTTCAACGCTTATCTGCTCTCCCGCCTTAAATCCCATAATTCCCGACGCTTCCATTCTCTGCTGATAGTCTATCATCCACTGCTCGACGGTGAGGAGCTTGCCCGCCACGGTCGCGTTTTCACAGGCGACAAGCAAAGTCATTACCTTTGTCATAGACGCGGGATATACCCTTGTGTCGGCGTTCTTGCTTGCCGTTACCTTGTTTGCGCTGACGTCCACAAGCACCGCCGCCGCAGAGCTTATACCCGATATTGTTTCTGCGTCCGACGCGTAGGAGCTGAGGTAGCTTCCGCTCGGCGTTGAGATGGGGAGAGTTATGTCTGCGTTTACAATAGTCGGATCGTTCTGCGCCGACGTATCCGCAGGCTTGTTGCTTTGCTGTTTATCGTCACCGTCGTCGCCGTCTATGATAATGTTGTTATCCGGTTTATCAAATAGCTCAGATACCCATCCAAAAACATCGTCGGCAAACCAGCCGATAATTCCGCCCGAGCCCGCTCCTATCGAAAAGGCTATAAGTCCGACTACCAGCGACAGCACTAACAATACTACGACCGCGATTGAAGATACTATCAGTATTGACTTTAATGTCGACGAGCCGCCGTTTCGATTTTGAGGTATCGGCGCGCCTTGGGGACGGGGGCGCTGTCCGCCTTGCATAGGTCTTTGCTGACCTTGCATTGGACGTTGTTGACCTTGTGCGGGACGCTGCTGTCCTTGATTAGGTCGCTGTTGTTGACCTTGCATAGGTCGCTGTTGTTGACCTTGCGTAGGGCGTTGTTGTTGACCTTGCATGGGCCGCTGCTGCTGACCTTGCATGGGGCGTTGCTGCTGACCTTGCATGGGCCGCTGCTGCTGACCTTGCGTAGGGCGTTGTTGTTGTCCTTGCATGGGCCGCTGTTGCTGACCTTGCGTAGGGCGTTGTTGTTGTCCTTGCATGGGCCGCTGTTGCTGACCTTGCGTAGGGCGTTGTTGTTGTCCTTGCATGGGCCGCTGTTGCTGACCTTGTGTCGGTCTTTGCTGTTGACCGCTTGCAGGTCGCTGAGGTGTCTGTGTGGGCGGTAAATTGCTCATATTTCTACATCCTTATATAAAGCCTTGTGTTGGCAGATTTCGTAAATATCATACACAGTATATTTTAGCATACTTTTTGGGATTTTTCAACAGAGGAAAGGAAAATATTTTTAATTATATTTCTCAATCCATCACAAACACAAAAAACAGGTCACAAATCGAATGGAAATACGCAAATTTCCGTGATACAATTAAGAAAAAATCCAAGGAGCTATAAAATGAGAGAAACAAGAATTCACGAATGTGACCTTTGCGTTGTCGGCGGAGGTCTTGCGGGCGTGCTCGCCGCTGTTTCCGCAGCCCGTCACGGAGCGCGCGTCGTGCTTATGCAGGACAGACCTATGCTCGGCGGTAATTCCTCGTCCGAGATCCGTATGTGGGTGTCGGGCTCGGGCTCGCGCGTGCGCCATCTTCAGGAAACGGGCATTATGGAGGAGATACTGCTCGAAAATATGCGCCGCAACCCCGACAGAAATTTTTCCGTGTGGGACTCCATTCTTTACGAAAAGGTACGCTTTGAGCCGAATATAGAGCTTCTTCTCAACTGCGCCTGTTGTGAGTCAGACACGGCAGACGGACACATAAATTCGGTTACGGGCTTTCAGCTTACGACCTACCTCTGGCACACCGTAAAGGCGAAGATATTTGCGGACTGCTCGGGCGACAGCATCCTTGCCGAGCTCTGCGGAGCTGAATATATGGTCGGACGCGAGGCAAAGGAGACCTTCGGCGAGAGTATGGGACTCGATGTTGCCGACAGGAAGACCATGGGTATGAGCCTTATGATACAGGCGCACGAGACCGACCACAAATGCACCTTCACACCCCCCAAGTGGGCGTACGTTTTCAACACCGACGAGGAGATGAACAACAAGCCCCACGAATGTCTTGAAAAGATAAACACAAACTTCTATTGGATCGAGCTTGGCGGCGAGGCCGACTCTATCCGTGATACAGAACAAACACGCGACGAGCTTCTCAAGATCGCCTTCGGCGTGTGGGATCATATCAAGAACAGGGGAGAGCACGGCGCGGATAACTGGGAGCTCGATTGGATAGGCTTTCTTCCGGGTAAGCGCGAGAGCCGCAGATACGTTGGCGACTACGTGCTCCGTCAGGACGACGTAATTTCGGGCAGACAGTTCGACGATGAGGTGGCTTACGGCGGCTGGCAGATAGACAATCACCTCCCGGGCGGCTTCAGAATGGACGCAAAGGGCGGAGCGCATCTGCAAAAGGTACGCCTTAACGAGCCCTACGGCATACCCTACCGTTGCCTGTATTCGAGAAATATCGAAAATCTTATGTGCGCGGGCAGAAATATAAGCACCTCTCACATAGCCTTCAGCACCACGAGAGTTATGGCGACCTGCGGTATTCTCGGTCAGGCTGTGGGCACTGCGGCGGCGCTTGCTTGCGAGCTCGGAATTCTCCCCCGTGAGCTTGGTGAAAAGCACATCGAAGCTTTGCAGGACGCTCTTATGGAGGACGATTGCTTCCTCCCCGGCAAGGCAAGAAAGATCGCGCCTCTGTCGCTCTCGGCAAGGCTTGACGCAGACTATGGCGATGCAAGCGTGCTTCATAACGGCATCGAGCGTAAGATATGGGGAAGGGATAACGGCTACTACGGCATATGCAACCGTCCCATAACCTATACTTTCGATAAGCCCACAAAGCTCTCGTCCTTCCGACTTGTTACCGACAGCGACCTTGACAGAGAGTTTACCGAGGGTAACCCCAACGTGCTGAATATCTCCTGCACGCTCTTCCGCCGTCTCGACTATAATTATACTACATTCGGTTTCCCCCGCTGTATGCTGAGATCCTTTGCGGTCGAATATCTTGACGAGTCGGGCGAGTGGCGCGTAGGCTATGAGACCGAGGATAACTATCAGAGACTTGTCCGCGAGCCGCTGAACGTCACGACAACGGCTGTCCGTCTTGTGCCGCGCTCGACCTATTTCGGTGAGACGCTGTATAATACATACGGAAGCGTTGAAGCGCATATTTTTGCTTTTGAGGTAAGATGATTGACAGGAAAGTGAAAAAATGATATAATGGGATAGCACGGATGTGTTATCCCATAAAATTTTGTACATTCAAATTGTAGTTTGTTGGGGAGTTTGGATTTAAAATTGCTACGCTTGAATGAGGCACAACAAGAAAGCAACCCCCAGCAAATCTAAGGTAAATTTTGCTGACGCAAAAAAGATCCTTCACATGGCTTGCAAGGTAGCAAGCCGTTCAGGATGACAGATAGTGGATGTTGGGCGACGAACATATGCATAAACCTATAATAAGGTGACCGTAATAAACTTTGGCATATATCTATTTGCTTGTCATACAGTAATTTGTCATCACAGAGCATTTTTGCCATTGGCAAAAGGAACCGTTTATGGGGTTATCAGCACGTTAATTCGAGCAAGAACTTTGTTCTTGCCACGGAGCGTAGCGGAGTAGAGGATTTTGCGACAAAGTCGCTTTACTGCACTGTCTTCATTGGGGATATATTTACACATATCAAACATCCCGCCGCACGAACTCCGTTCGTGCCTTTTCGCCAACGGCGAAAAAGATAAACTTCAATTTAGCGCACAAACCCAATGCAATGTTTTCTTTTGCCTACTTTTCTTTTTTAAAAGAAAAGTAGGTAAACTCAAATTTATCCCCCTCGGAGGTACTATGAAAAGATACGTCGCGCGGCACATAAACCAAAGTAAATATCAAGGCACCGTCGGACTTTCGGACACGCGCTTTGAGAGCCTTTCGGGCTGGACCGACCACATTATCACCGACAGTATGATCTATTCCCACCGAAAGACCGACTACTCTCGCGCACAGTTCGACGAGACGGCGCATATCCACGACCACTATGAGCTTGTCATATACGTCGGTGGAAACGTCGATTTTGTCACCGAGAGCAAAATATTTTCCCCCGCGCCCGTGTCGGTCGCCCTCTTTGCGCCATCAGCCGTTCACAATACGCGTCTGTGCGTCCCATCGGTGTATGAGCGCTACGTTTTCTACTTTTATCCGAGCGTTTTCGAGCTTTCGGGGAAGTCCTTGCCTTTCGGCGCACTTTTAGATTGCCCCGAGGGAGCAAAGGTGTGGGAGATCCCTCACGACCTGCGTGCCGAGCTCTTGCACGCCCTTGCAAGGCTTGACAGAGAGCTCGCAAAGACCGAGCCGAACACCCTTATTTCCTACGTCCGCGCTATGAGCGTGTTCGATCTTCTTTCGGATATTTCCGATACCCACACCCCCACTGGCGA
>JAFTYG010000031.1 GCA_017461365.1 Clostridia bacterium
GCTCTCTGTCATAATATCCTCCGTATTCTTATAAAATGTATTGAAAACATTCGCGTCACGGAGGAATTTTATTTTATGAATATCAAAAAAGGAATTTCAGGACTTTTCTGCGCTCTTGCCGTATCCGCGCTCCTATCCTGCGCTATGACGCAAAAAGCGTCAGCCGCACCATATAAAGAGCCCGTCTCCCCCGCCCTTTATATTCTCGCTGAAGAGAGCGACATGGCAATGGCGGGCATACGCGGCAACAGCATAAGCTTTTCAGGTGAGGATTTTTGCCGAGCGATGAATCTCTCAAAGCTTTACAGCATAACCGTAACTAAAGTACCCGCTCTGACCGACGGAGAGCTGCGCCTCGGCAACACTGTGGTGACGAGCGGTCAGACGATAAGCGCATCCGATCTGTCAAGGCTTACCTACACGCAGAGCGGAGCGAATATTTATCAATCCTCGTTCAGGTTTTCGGTAAACGGCTCACCCGTCGACGTTACCTGTAATCTTTATCTTTTAGAGGAATACAACGAGTGCCCGACTCTCAGCCCTGCCGGAAAGAACTTTACAGACGTGAGTACACACAGAGACGTCACCCTCTACGGCACGCTTCCCTGCTACGATCCCGAGGGCGACGAAACGGTCATTGAGATAGTTTCCTATCCCGAAACAGGCTCTCTTGTCCTGACGGATAAATACACGGGAGAATACACCTTTACTCCGAAGGAGGGCTATTCGGGCAAGGACGAGTTCACATACGTCGCACGCGACAAATACGGAAATTACAGCGCCTCCGCCACCGTTACGCTTACGGTATCAAAGCCAAAGACCTCGGTAGCCTACGCTGATATGACAGACTCCAAGGGCTACAACGCCGCGCTCACAATGACCGAAAATGGCATTATGAGCGGCGCTTCGGTAGGAAGCGACACATATTTCTATCCCGACAAAACGGTATCGAGAGAGGATTTTGTGGTGATGGCGATGAACGCTCTCGGTATGCGCGAGCTGACAAAGGTGGACAAAACGGTATTTGCCGATGACAGCGACATTTCAGCCTCGGCGCGCGATTATATCGGAGCGGCGTATGAGCTCGGATATATAAAGGGAGAGGTATCCTCCGACGGCGCGCTCTGCTTCTATCCCGACAGAGCGATCACAAGAGCCGAGGCGGCGTGCATACTTGCCGATATGATTGACGCGGCGACGCCGACGGTCTCGCCCGTATTCTCGGACGCATCCGACATCCCCACGTGGGCGGCGCCGAGCATCTATTCCCTCTCCTATATGGGCATACTCAATACCACCGACGGCAATATCTCCCCCATGGCAAAGCTGACGCGCGAGGATACCGCGATCATCCTTTCGGCGGTGATGAATTCTGAAAAATAAAAATATACCGCCTCACGAAAACTTACGTGAGGCGGCAGTTTTTATCGCGTATATGTATAGCTTAAGTTCTGTGTCAGGTCGTCAGTATCGCTGAGGGTATATTTTATACCCGAAAATTCAAGATATTCCCATGCATTCCCCAATATCAACGTATTTTCCACCGTATAATAGCCGCCTTCTTCGTTCAGGCTCGCGGACAACGATACTCCGTTCACAATGAAATGTTTGATCAGAATATCATCGGGATTTTCAACGTTTATCCTGAGCCCCCACGTATCATTACCATCGTCCGTGATGGCGACGTCGGTTATCGTTACCTCACGCGCAAGTGTCGTGACTCTGCTTGTTCTTCTTCCTGTTTTGATCCCCCTGCCGTCATTCAGATCATACGAGTATGTAACACGCACCTTATATTCTGTCATAGGCTGTAGGTTGTCAATCCAGAATTTTGTTTCCGTTGTTGTATGGACAACCTGATCCTCGTTTGTCAAAAGCTCTATCTTTGTTATACTGCCTACATTATCCAGATTATTGTACAAATTCGCATCCACAAACATACCGGTAGACGTTACATCCCAAACGTATATATCCACATAGGGTTTTTGCTTTTCATTAGTATAAAGCATCTCTTCCGCTATTCCTGTCTGTACGCCGTTTCCGTCATTCAGGTCAAAGGTATATGTGATCCGCGCTGTATAAGTATTTCCCGACAGCAGATTGCTAAACAATATCGCTTCATCGAGCTTTACCTCGCCCAATATAGGCTCGTCTCCTTTACGTATAAGCTCTACCTTTGTGATCTCACCTATATTATCCACGTCTGTCTCTGTGATCTTAAAGCTCAGACTTGTCTGCGTATTTCGAAAAGAGCCGATAAAATATTCAGGCTTGGTCTTCGCGCGAGTGGTGAAATTATACTCATACACTTCGTTTTTTTCCTCAAAGAGATATTTAACTACAATAGTGTATTCTTTGCCCGACAGAAGTCCTCCTATCGCCGTTTCCTCCAAGCCGAGCTCCCTTACCTTCGTATCACCGAGATAAAGCGCCGCTTCGGTAATTACCCCGTTTTCAACACTCTCATCCCAAATATATGAAAATTCTATATCGGTATATGTGATACCTTTGGACTTGATGCAAACCGCCGCAGAGGTGTCAAATATCTTCTCATACAACACCTTTGCAGTAACGCCCTGTCCGTCAAGGGCGTCATATACAGCCACTATCGCAAGTTGATATGACGTATTCGGTGAAAGCCCGTCAAAGCTTACCGACGTTTCTCCTAAAGAAATATCCTTCGAAGCTATGATATTTTCTCCGTCATACAGCACCGCCTGAACTCTGCCGCCGCTGAGCGCAATAAGCTCCATGGTATCCGTAAGCGTAAGATCAAGGGATACCGAGGAAAGCCCGACGTTCATATTGCTTACGCTGACCGTGGGCTGGTCAGAGGTGTAAATGCCGACCTTAACAGTACGGTCACCTTCAAGAATAACGTCCTTGATCTCCACACCGTCAACGTATTTTATCTCGTCGAGTGTGTACTCAATAATGCCTGTTGCATCCCCTACGTTATATTTAAGTATCAGATTTTCCATATTCGAGCCCTGTTCAAACATATAGGACGCGTACTTTTTGCCGTTGAGTGTGAACGAAAGTATCTCAAAATCGTCGGGGTTGCTTACGTGTACAGTGATGAAAATATCTTCGTTCGCCTTTGCGTAGTATATCTCCTGGGAAACACCGCTCACGCTGAGCGTGCTTTCGATCTTATCGACTATATCCTCAGTTCCGTCAGGAAAAGGTTCAGCGTGATCAAGCTCGCCGTGTCTGCTTCCGTATAGCGCAAGCATCTCGCGGTCTACGGGTTCTATGCGAATACCGCCTCCGTCGGCAATAACGGCAACGTAGTCCTCAGGTGACTCTGCCACCTCGGTAACGGGAGAGGTTCCCGAGACGGTCATACCCGTATATACAGGTATCTGCTTTCCCGTAAGCATCGGAATAAATATGACAAGCATAGATGCCATAAGTATCGCCACAACAGCCGCGGCAGCTATGATGGCAAACACCTTGGGCTTCCTTTTACTTTTTGACAAAAGTGTTATTCTCTTTTTCGTGCTTTCGTCTATTATCTCGTCGTCAATATTAGAGAGCGCGAAAAGCTTTATATTGTCCTTCTTATTCACAGCAGTATCCTCCCTTCTCCAAGTGTTCTCTGAGACTGTTTTTCAGCTTTGTGAGTTGTCTGAACACCGTTCGCTCGCTGACACCGAGCATTCTTGCTATCTCGGCAATGGGATCGGCATAATAATATCGGCAGACGAACAAAAAACGCTCGCTTTCACTTAGGCCGCGCAACCAACTGTTGAGAAGCTCGCTGAGCTGATTTATGGCAAGCTCCTCCTCCATCGACGGAGAATACGCCACACTCTCATCAAGCTCGTCAAGCGATTGCATAAGTGAGGAGGGTACCTGCCTTGCGGCGGTGTTCTTCCTGTATTTGTCGACCGCTACGTTCCTCATGATCTTCGAGAGGAATACCAAAAAAAGATTTGGACGCTGAGGCGGAATACTGTTCCATGTTCCGAAATATGTATCATTCAGGCATTCCTCGCAATCCTGATTATTGTGGACAATGTTATAAGCAATGGTGTAAAGATACCTTCCGTACTTTTCGTCGGTGGCAGAGAGCGCCTTCTCCTCTCTTTGCCAATACAGCTCGATTATCTGCTCGTCGGGCAGATATGCATTTTCTCTGTCTTTGTTTTTGTCATTCATAAGATCTCTCCTTTTTGGGGTAATAAAGTCTCCTATATTATAAAGACGAAAAATTTTTGAAAAACTGACAGCCCCGCCCTGTGTTTTTCGCAAGGCGGGGCGTTTTTTATATCGGATGTCACTGCGTCAGGACGGAAAAGCAACCCTATACGGTACGCCTTTATATTTTAACTTCAACGCTTCAAACGATTCAACATATTTTTGAATTTTCTTTTCGTTGCCTTTTATGATCAAAGCAGGTTTACGCTTTCCCACGATAATAGTACCAGGAACATTAAGCGAATTGGAATTCGTCTCAGAAAGTTCGCAATCACATTTTGGCTTGAGAGCGAACCCATCAATTTGTGGGAAATTTGCCGCCATCCAAGCCACTTGCTCGGTCGTAAACATATTTGTTGCAAAATCAAACACTTTAAGATCAGGTAATTTTTCAATGAAAGACAAGTCATTATCAACGAGCGTTTTCCCGCTAAAGGATAACTTTTCAATACTTGTATTTGCAAGGGGCATCAGGCTTTCAAGTACCATTTTGCTCCAAATCGCGTTCCCAATCGAGAATTGCCTTAACGACGGTGCGGTTTCAATACCGCTTATTGAAGATAGTCTCGAAAAATCTTCGATACAAAGTCCCCTTAAACATATATTCAGTGACATATCCCAAAGGGCATTCACGCGTTGATTTGCAAAAAAATATACATATTCAAGTTGCGGTAGCGTGCCAAGCAAAGACAGATCTTCAACGAATTTGTTCTTAAAAAAACGAATGGCTTTTAATTGTTTCCCGTATGTTTTTATAAAATATTCAAAGGTATCTTGGCACAATCCCGAAATTGTAACAACGTCGGCACAAGGATAATCTTTGAGTTTATCAATATCTTCTACGGTAATTTTACCGCCTCCAATATCCATATTCTCCGAGCGAAGCCAAATGCAACTGTGGGTTTGGGTTTTTCGGTCATAGTCAAAACTACCCTCAACAAATGAGTCAAAAGAAAAATTCATTGTAACACCTCATTGAAAAACAAAAAAGAACAGCGGAATGCTGTTCTTTGGATGTGAATATGACCACAGAAAACCGAATAAAGGGATTGGTGAGATAAGAAATCGAAACTCAAGAAATTTGTATGTGTAAACCTGAACTGAAAAGTTCAAGCCCTCGGTCTATTAGTATCGGTCAGCTAAATACATTACTGCACTTA
>JAFTYG010000032.1 GCA_017461365.1 Clostridia bacterium
GCTCACGCTTGCCGTTTTTGGCAGCGTGAGTGCATCGGCAGCTTCTCCCGTAGGCGGTAGCGACGGTACATATTCTGTTCCCGTTAACCTTGACGGACTTACGATGGGAGCTGATAACTTTTCCTCAACGGCAACGGTTGAGAAAAGCGGAGATTTCTATTATATGTCCTTCGGTCATTCATCGAGCATCAGTAATATGAAGCTCGTCAGCGGCAATAAGGTGAATGGATATACTTCAAGAATCGAAGATGGTTGGACGATCTATACCTACACTTTGAGTGCTTCAAGATTGCAGGGGAACCTCTCCTTTACCGCTTTTATCACAGCAATGGATAAGGAGGTCAGCTTCTCCATCTCTCTAAATCTCGCAGGAGCAACCAAAACAAGCGACAGTATCCGCGCTCTCGGTGAACGTCCTGCGGAGTTTGTTCCAGTATTTGCGATGGAGGGCGAAGGAAACTATCAGGTATCTGTCGGATCGGTGTTTGCCGTACCGGAAGCAAACGCGGTTCTTGGTTCTGAAGCGTGTGACTTGGCCGTATCCGCTTACTATCTCCGAGAGGGAGTAAAAGAGCCCGTTGAGATCACGGACAACCGCTTTACACTCTCCGAGGTCGGTGAATACCACCTCATCTACAAAGCTACACACGCAAGCTATAAGACCGAGCTTGGCAACGATACCTACACCGAGCTTGATTTCATCATTACCTCGGTAGCAGGCGGCAGTCAGCTTGCAAAGGTAGAGGACGAAAAAGGCATTCTTCCCGAAGATACCGCTATTATGGCGAGGTACATCACAGGCGGTACGGTGTTTGATGCAGCAAGCGAGAAAATGGCGACCATTGCCGATAACTTTGAAGTGTTCAGCGTATCTCTCACGGATGCAAGCGGTTCTGCCGTCACGCCTGCGGAGAACGTGAAGATCTACCTCAAGGCAAAATCGACCTTTGACCGCAACAAAATCGTGGTTTACGCCATGAACGAGGACGGCTCACTTACCGAAATTGCTTGTGACGGATATGGAAAATACGTTGTGTTTGAAACAACACACACGGGCAATTTCATTGTCTGTGTTCCCGGCGTTTCCTTTGTAATGCCTATGTGGGGTTACGCGCTTATCTGTGTCGGTGCAATCGTTCTGATTGCGGGCGGTATCACGGCAATTGTTATTGTTAAGAAACGCAAAAAGAAAAAACAGAATCAGAGTAACAATACCACCGAAAACGAGTCATCTCATTTCCGGCGATAAAGCTGACGGCGGTGTACTTTCGAGGTTCACCGCCGTTTTGCCCATAAAAATTGAATTTTATGAGGCGGCAATATGAGGCACAAAGAATCAGAAGAAATGTATCTTGAAACAATACTGCTTCTTCAAAAGAAAAACGGATATGCTCGTTGCGTGGACATTGCGACGGAGCTTGGCTACAAGATGCTCCACATCAGCAAACGCAAGGCGGCGTGGATGCTACAAAACGGCATCATTCCGTGCGAAATCCGCAATACGCCTACGCACAAATATTCTATCAGAAAGGAGGATGTTCTCGCCTACATGGAAAAGAGCGCACACGAGAAGCGTGGCGAGATACCCGTGGGCATTTTAAACGCTATAAAGACAAATAACCCTCGCAGAACCGAGTCGCAGGGCTCGGACTGTGGGGGTTATTTTGATGATACGCACTATAAGCTCCGCGGCAAGGAGCGTGCAAGGTTCAAGGAAATGCTCGAGGATCTTCTTTCTGCCGTCCCCGACTCACTCACCGTGGACGAGGTAGTAGCACTTACAGGCTACAGCCGAAAAACAATCCTTCGGTACGCGCAGAGAAAATACATATACGGCGTAAATCTAATGGGTAAGTACTACATATCAAAACAGAGCATCATTAACTACCTCGCCACCGACAAAGCGTTTAAGAATACGCAGAAATCGGAGTGGCATAAGGGTTCGAACTTCAAGAAAAAGAGAAAAGCCTTGAAAATGCTTGATTTTCAAGGCTTTTTGAAAGTGGCGGAGGGTGTGGGATTCGAACCCACGTGTCCAAAGGACAAACGGTTTTCAAGACCGCCTCGTTATGACCACTTCGATAACCCTCCGTATTAACTTTTGCGTACTGCGTACTTTGTTATTCTACCACAAAATATGGCTCTTGTCAATAGATTTTAAAAAATAACCGCTTTTTCTAACTTAGAAAAAGCGGTATTTTCAATATTATATCAAAATTTCATTCAATAACTGTATATCTACAATTATATAGCTATGCGCGTACATCATCCTTGCGCGTCGCTATTGTCCGTATAACCGTTCAGCCCGTATTTCTTCATTATTGACGGATAATCCTTGTAAGAATAATTCATATCGACCGTCGCCGTGCTGCTTACTCCGCAATTTTCGATAATTCCGCTGTCGGTATATTGCCATACGGCAAGCTGAGCTCCGAATTCTTCGGTATCCCAAACGAAAATATCTCCGACCGTCACGCTGGCATCGCCCGTGATATAATGGGCATACCATATGTCGCAAAATCCCTCGAGAGCTTCTCTGTACAGATAATTATTCAGCCAGTTCTGATTGGCATATACGGCTCCGTAATATCCGTTTTCTCTCATTCTTGTGACAAATCTCATACATAGTCTCGTTAGATTTTCCTTTTGCGTTGCGTCTTCAAGGCTACTGTGCTCAATATCAAAATATATTGGATATTCGAATTGCTTTCCTTCAAGCCATCCGAGAAGCGCGTCGACCTCTTCGTCAAGCTCCTGCTCGTTTGTGGCGACCGAATAGAAATAAGCTCCGACGTTTATGCCAGCCGCCTTTGCTCCCTCATAATTCATATCAAAAACGGGATCCTTGTTGATCGTTTTCGTCTCGTATCCTCTGTATCCCGCGCGTAAGATAGCGAAATCAATGCCCGCTGCCTTTATGGCGTTCCAATCAAGGGGCTTGTAGACGTTCTCGGATACTACCGTGTGTTGCCATTTTGAAACGTCTATTCCTTTTGCCACTACCTCGGACGTTTCTATATATCCGCCTCCGAGAATATCGCTGAAGAAAATGAAATTGTCCTTGTAGCTGTCACCGCAAGTGTTGCAGGTGTATTCGGTATATCCCGCCGACGTTCTTGTAGGGGAATAGACCGTTGCTTTCATGTCGTGCTCCGTTGCCGAAACAAAATCGCTTTTGTATGTATGCTCGCACACCACGCAGAGGTATTCGGTGTATCCCGACGTTGAGCAGGTGGCTTCGGTGACTTTTTCGGTGTAGCTGTGACCTGACGGCGGAAGTGTCTCGGATGTGTAGCTGTAGCCGCAGGCGCAGGAATAGTATGTATATCCCTCCTTTTCGCAGGTGGGAGAGAAAACTGTGGCGCTCAGTGTGTGTCCCGTGGGGAGCTTATAATTCGTTTTGAATTCCGACTTACAGCTCGTGCAGGTGTTCAGCGTGTAGCCCTCACTGCCGCAGGTCGGCGCGACTACTGTGGATGTCAGATAGTCGTGGGTGCACTCGGAGGTGCAGGAAGAAAGAATGAAAGGCACGCTTATTAAAAATAGAAGCGAAGCTGTGAGTGTGGTAAGGAAAGTTGTTTTTTTCATATTGTTACCCGATCTGAATAAAATACTGCAGATGTTGATCTTAGCTATGTACGATATGTAGATTATAACATTTTTATGTGTCATTGTCAACAGAGAAAAATGTTGTAAATTGTGTTTTGTAGGCAATTTTCGACTAATTTAGATTTTTTTTAAAAACCCCCTTGACAAATGGGGATGAAAGTGGTAAAATATTCGAGCTGTCCGCGAGAGACGGCTGCCACGAAAGGCTTTGAAAAACTTTTTTAAAAAACTTTTCAAAAAGGTATTGACAAAGGGAAAGAGATGTGGTATA
>JAFTYG010000033.1 GCA_017461365.1 Clostridia bacterium
CATCACAGAGCATTTTTGCCGTTGGCAAAAGGAACCGTTTATGGGGTTATCAGCACATTGAGTCGAGCAAGAACTTGTTCTTGCCACGGAGCGTAGCGGAGTAGAGGATCTTGCGACGAAGTCGCTTTACTGCACTGTCCTTATTGGGGATATATTTACACATATAAAACACCCCGACAAATTCCAATTTGACGCACTTGCCGCACGAACCCTGTTCGTGCCTTTTCGCGTAAGCGAAAAAGAAATTCCAACTTATAACGAAAAAGAGCTATCCCACCTTACGGCGAGATAGCTCCCTTTTTAATTTCAATAATAAAAGTCGTGATTACCTATGGAGAAAGCATACGGGCGGTTCTTGGAGATCCAGTTGTTTGTAGCTATTCTCGGATTCATAAAGAAAAGTATTCTGTCCGATATGCTGTAACCCTCAAGGCAGATCTTAGCCGCGATGACCGCCGACTCGGTGGGCTTGTTATAGATCGTTCCCATAGATACGGGAGAGAACTGCGTTCCGCCCACGCGGTCGAATATAACACCGTAAACGGTGTTCGGATACTGCTTGCTCGCCACGCGGTTGAGCACCACGTTACCTACTGCGATCTGACCGAAGAGCGACTCGCCCGCCGCCTCCGCGCTGATTATGCGCGAGAGCCAATACAGGTCGTCCGAATCATAATAAGAGGGCCCCGACTCGAGCGTCTTGCCCGTCGTTGTGAGCTCTACCGTCCGCGTTTCGCCGTTCCAATAAAGGTCAAGGCAGAATATAGCGGCAAACGGTCTTATCGGTACGAATATTCTGTTGTCGATATTGCGCACTCTTTCCGAGGTATAGAAATACCTGCCTGCGGCTTCAAGATAATTTCCGTTATTTCTTACCCTCAGAGTCACATTTCCCTTTTTCACCGTGGCGATCTGACTTTCAGCATCCCATTCGATGCTGTCAGCGCCCACAAGCTCGGACGCGCTCCGAAGAGGAACGTATGTAACCGAATTTATTATCGCCGCCTCACCGACAAGCACCGCTTCGCCGTCAAGCGTCAGCGAAACGTCCGCCGCGCCCTCGGGGAAGTTGTACTTCCTGTCCGTCGCCGCCGATGCCGCGGGAGCGAGCGCCGACAGACAGATCATCGCGCAAAATGCGAACGCCCCTATTTTTGTCAGCGTCTTTTTTAAGAGCTTAACCGTTTTAGTCAAAATTTCACCTCCTTGTATTTTTATGCCGAATTATCGGCTTGTCTAAATTATACACGAAGCCGTCACGCTCGGCAACCCACAAATAAAGCCAAAAGAGGGATACCTTGTCGGTAGTCCCTCTTTTTGGATACAAAAAACTATAATATTTTCATTCTGTGGTATTATTTTACAAGGCACGCCCACCAAGATCTTACATTTGTGATTTTGGGATGATGAAAGTGTAGCCCGTCATTTCCCGAAGGGATATGCCGAACCTGCGGCTTGGATAAAAAAGATATTTTCCTTTTTTCGATATAGATTTGAACCCCAATATAATTAAATGCTTTTCGACCGTAGCGAGAAAAGCTACATCAGCACCTTTTCACTATTCACTATTACCTCCAAAAAAATTCCTCGTCGAAAGGGAGAAAAAGTGAATAGTGAAGAGTGAAAAGTGAAGAGGTAAAAAAATATCCTCGGAACAAGTCCGAGGAATTTTTTGTGCAAAGGCTACAAAAAAGATGACTAATTCAAATATTCCAAAAATGAAATATCATAGGTGCAGTTATCAAAATCTTTATATATTGAAAAATCACCCTCCAAAAAATGAAACTCCGTGGGCGTAACGATGTAAGAAGAATGCTCTTCAATAAATTCGATTTCGCTCATTGTATAAATGAAAACTACGGTGCGTTTTGCCTCGTCAAGCATAATATACTCAAGCACTTCCCATTTTTCTTCAACTTCAGTCCATTGAGCAATATAAGTTGGACAGGAAAAATGTTCCGTGTCATAGAACAATTTTTTTGTTTCCGTACCGTTTGAAACTTCAAAATTCCTCAATCCGTCAACAAACGCAATATAATTATTTTCATCGAGCACACAAGTGAAATATATAGCGTATCCGTCAACATCTATACCAGGTGTCCAATGGAAATAAAATTCATTGAGCGTAGATGGGGTTTCACGAGGAAAGAAAATTAGTTGTGAGTTATACAAATATTCCCCAAAACCGAGCAAGGATTCGCGTTCGGCACTAGGAGAAGCCAGCTTGTTCCAATCCTTAACAATTCCGTCATACATATATTGATAATCAGAAATGTTTGTTCTTTCTTTACTGCAACCGCAAAACGCAAATAGAAAAGAAACAATTAAAATTCCGGCAAGCACTTTTTTCATAACCCCACCGCCTTTCGAGATTATTTGTTACCTTGATTTGCTTTAGTAGTATTAAGCGAGGAAATCAACATTCTGCGGATTTGTCCGCATTGGTTTTGCAGAGGTTTATAAACATTTTCGGGAATATATCCCGTTTCAAAAAGCAATTCCATCCAATATTCCGTTTCATAACACTCTTTTTGCGCGATCTCCAATTTGGATATAAAATCCTTTGTTCCTTGCGCGTATTGAGCCTCGTGAATATTTGCACCGATAGATGTTCCTGAGCGCAAAAGTTGATTAGTTAAAATGGACTCTTTCATATTTGCTTTTATATCACGGCAAAGAAAAACGATTTGCTTTGCGAAATCTTTGGATTTATCTCTCAAAATACTTTCTGCCATTGTAATCACCTCGAATATATTATAGCATATAAGTTGTGGGGTGTAAAGAGTTTAGTGATATACTGACTACGTCAGCGTGATATTTTTGCTTCGCAAAAGTGATATTGTTCGCTTCGCTCACAGTGATATTATATTCGCCTTGTAACTTCCAACGCGCGAAGCGCATATCACTGCCGAAGGCAATATCACGTACTTGTGCATAGAACTCGCCGCAAGGCGAATATAACTGAAAAACTCCAACTTGTTTACAAGTTGGAGTTTTTCTGGCTGGGGTACTAGGATTCGAACCTAGGTAATGACGGAGTCAGAGTCCGTTGCCTTACCGCTTGGCGATACCCCACTATGATTAACAGACGATATTATAACAGAAAAATCGTCTTTTGTCAATAGCTTTTGCAAAAAAAATTTCCTATATTCTTTATTTTTTGAAAATTTCTGTTGCAATATTCATTTTATTATGGTATAATAATACTCGCGTTACAATTAAATATCTGCCCGTGGCACAGCTGGATAGCGCGTCAGACTCCGACTCTGAAGGTCGAAGGTTCAAATCCTTTCGGGCAGGCCAAAAATCGACAAGCTTCGACAGAAGCTTGTCGATTTTTACTTCTTCACGCTTACCTTTTCACTTTTCACTCTTCTCTCGAAGCTTGTCGATTAGGTAATAGTGAATAGGTGTTGATGTAGCTTTTCTCGCTACGGTCGAAAAGCATTTAATTATATTGGGGTTCAAATCCATCAGTAAAAAAACAAAATATCTTTATTTATTCAAGCCGCAGGCTGTATTTTGCTTTCGCAATGATGATATACACGCCTTTGACGTGATTGGGAGGCGAGTACCATAGCGCCCGACAAATTTTTCTTTACATTCCCACAAGGGTGTGGTATAATGGATATGATGAATGCAGAAAGGCGGTGGCGATATGGTCGATCTGTTTATATGCGGCTTACGCATTGATTGGGGTGCTGTTCCCCCGCGCTCTTATTTACACGAAATTGACTCTATCAAGAGCTTTTCCGAGCTGACGCTGAACAGCAACGTCACGTTTTTTGTCGGTGAAAACGGCTCGGGAAAATCCACGCTGCTTGAGGCGATCGCCGTTGCGTACGGGTTCAACGCCGAGGGCGGCACAATAAACTACAAATTCAGCACCTACGACGACGTGTCTCCTTTGAGCGAGGCGCTCACACTTGTCAAGGGCTTCAAGCGCTCAAGGCTCGGATTTTTCTTCAGAGCCGAGACCTTCTTCAACGTCGCCACGGCAGGCGCGGTAAGCTATATGGGAAATGATTATCACACAAGCTCACACGGCGAGGGCTTTCTCGCCTTTATGCAGGGCTTTGACAAGGCAGGGCTGTACATCATCGACGAGCCCGAGGCGGCTCTGTCCCCTCAGCGGCAGTTGACGTTGTTGAAGCACATATACACTTCGGCAAAAAACGGCTCTCAATTTATCATCGCCACGCATTCGCCTATCCTCTTAGGACTTCCCGACTCTGAAATACTTTCGTTTGACGGCGGCAGGATCGCTCCGTGTCGGTATGAGGACACGCAGAGCTATCAGGTGACACGGCTTTTTATCGAGAGAAAAGACATGATCTTAAAAGAATTGTTGGATAGCTGACCTTATATATAAATTCGAAGGAGTGACACAG
Organism: Clostridia bacterium; assembly: GCA_017461365.1. Classification (GTDB taxonomy): domain Bacteria; phylum Bacillota; class Clostridia; order Oscillospirales; family CAG-272; genus HGM12713. Next base: position 4,392 of record JAFTYG010000033.1, read on the forward strand.
ATGCTGAGAAAAGAAAAAGAACTGAATTGCAAGCTCATACGCGGAAAGAGGATACGGGAGCGCACCGCTCCTCCCTATTTTATCCTGTTTTTTCCGATATTGCTCGCCTTTCCGATATGCTCGATCGCTGTCGGATTTTTTTGGGAGGTGCTGTGGATATTGCTGTTGATGTTCCTGCCCGTATTTCTGCTTCTCGTTCTGGTAACGGTCATATACTTTCGCAACAGAAGAGTGATATGTATTATATCCGAGGATAAATTATATTTTCTCAGGATGACGCTTGCCGAGGCAGTCGGCTCAACGGGTAAAAAAAGGCAGTCGGTATGTGACGGAAGCGTCGATCTCGATGACATAAAAAATATGAAGCATATTCCCGCGGTACGTCGTTGGCTCGGCAAACGAACAGTGACCGTCGCTCCCGAATACGTTATACTGCAGGGCATAGATTTTCAGATCACCGTAAGAGGCGGGGGCAAAGCTCTTATCCGAAAAATAGAGTCTTTGCGCAAAGCCCCCGTCGACAGCGCAGAGCTGTGCGCCATTCCCGATTTTGACAGCATGGAGTTCTATCGCAGCGGAGTATGGAAGGCTATCTGGGAGTCCTTTGAAAAAAACGGCGGAGAGGGAATATTTGACGAACAGACGAGGATAACTGATTTTTATAACGATGGGGCTGATGATCTTATAACGGTGAGCGCCGTCAGGAACGGACGGGAGTTCATCTTTGACATTGACAGCGAGTGCCTGAATATGTACGTGGCGGATGACGACAGAGAAAGCTCGGTTCAGCTCTCAAGCATTTCGGGAGTCAAGGAGCTTTATGCGCGTATGTCGGATTTTGTTTTGAAGGGATAATTGCGAATCTATTTTCTCTTTATTTTCATCATTTTTGCCGTTTTCGGGTGCTTTTTTCCTTAATTACACTACTTAAACGCTTATAAATTCAACCTATTATTGACAAATCCGCGAAAAAATGTTATAATGTATTGATTAGTGTAAAATAATGCTAAGCGGAGGATTACACATGGCAATCAGATTTATAAAAAGCAGTAAACGTTTTGTAATAGATACTAAAAATACCACATACGCTTTCGAAATATTCAAAAGACATTATCTTGTCCATCTCTACTACGGAAAAAAGAAAGCGCGTTTTGAGGAAGCAGAGCGGCGCTCGCTGGGATTTAGCCCCAACGTAGCGGAGTACAGCTCTAAATACAGCCCCGACAATCTCCCCTTGGAGGTATCCTTCTTCGGCTCAGGCGACTACCGAGACACCTCTGTTTGCATCGTCGGTAAGGACGGCACGGGAGTTACCGACTTCAAGTATAAGTCTTACCGCATCTTCGAGGGCAGACAGAGCATCGACGGTCTTCCCTTTGCGCGTCCCGATGCCGACTCCGAAACACTTGAGATCCTTATGCAGGATAAGGTGACGGGCTGTGAGCTATATCTTTACTACACGGTTTTCCCCGAGTCCGACGTCATCAGCCGCCATATGGCGCTCGTCAACAACGGCAAGAGCAGTGTAAAGCTCGCGCGCTGTATGCCTATGGAGCTCAATCTTGACCGCTCCGATCTCGATATGATCACCCTTTGGGGCAGACACAACGGCGAATGTAACTATCAGAGAGTTCAGACTCATCACGGCGTGCAGTCGGTCGGCTCACGCAGAGGCGCGTCCTCACATCAGTACAATCCATTTATGGCGCTCTGCGCTCATACGGCTACTGAGGAAAGAGGCGACGCGTACGGCTTTAACTTCGTTTATTCGGGCTCCTTCCTTGACGAGGTAGAGCTCGATCAGACGGGCAGAACAAAGGCGCTTATGGGTATGGATCCCGCTACCTTCGGATATATTCTTGACGCGGGCGAGCGCTTCGAGTCTCCCGAGGCTGTCATGACCTACTCTCACAAAGGTCTCGGACAGATGTCGAGAAACTTCCACAAATTCGTAAAAAACAACATCATGCCGAAAAAGGCGCTCGATCCCCATCCCGTCGTTCTCAACACGTGGGAGGCATGCTACTTTGACATCGATGAGAAAAAGCTTTTGCAGTTTGCCGAAAAGGGCGCGGCGATGGGCTTTGATATGCTCGTTATGGACGACGGCTGGTTCGCTGAGAGACACCACGACAGAGCGGCTCTCGGAGACTGGTACGCAAACAAGGATAAGTTCCCGAACGGACTTGCGGACTTTGTGAAAAACGTAAGATCAAAGGGCATAAAGTTCGGTATTTGGATAGAGCCCGAGATGGTAAATCCCGACTCCGATCTTTACCGCGCTCACCCCGATTGGGCACTGAGAGCAAGCGGCAGAGAGCCTCTCGTTTCGAGAAAGCAGCTTGTGCTCGATATGTCGCGCGACGAGGTTATCGACTATCTCATAGGCGCGTTTGACAAGGTATTCGATGGCGTTGAGATCGACTATTTCAAGTGGGATATGAACCGACATATGTGCAACGTCGGCTCGGCGGCTCTCCCGCCCGAAAGACAGTGCGAGGTATATTTCCGCTACATTAAGGGCGTTTACCGCCTTATGGATTGGTTTGTAAAGCGCTTCCCCAATGCCGTTATCGAGACCTGCTCGGGCGGCGGCGGACGCTACGACCTCGGAATGATGCCCTACGGAATACAGATCTGGACGAGCGACAACACAAACCCCTACAACAGGACCTTTATTCAGTCGGGCGCTATGCTCGCCTACCCCGCGACAACGATGTCCTGCCACGTTTCCAACCCCAAGGAGAATATGAAGTCTCTTGACTATCGCTACAAGGTAGCCTGCGAGGGAATGCTCGGATATGAGCTGAATATTCTTGAGATGTCCGACGAGGTAAATGCCGAAATATCGAGACAGATAGCCGAATACAGAAAATTCGAGCACGTTATGCGCCTCGGTGAGTTCTACCGTCTCGCGTCTCCCGAAAACACAAAGTATTCCGCATACTATTACACGACCGACGATGCCTCCGAGATAGTTCTCACCGTCGTTGAAAAAGAGGATTGCAGAGCGGGCTCTACAAAGCTCTTAAAGATCAAAGCGGCTCTTCCCGATGCGACCTACACCGACCTTTACAGCGGCAAGAGATACGCAGGCAGAGAGCTTATCGAGGGACTTTACATTCCCCTTATGGGCGAGCCCGACTCGGCAAGGCTCATATATCTTAAAAAAGATTAACTCACAGGAGGATTTTTGATTTGATAATCGCACTTGAAGATGCAAAATATAAGCTGATAGGAATGAGAGAGGATATAGTTGATCTCGGCTCGGCGCTTCGTATTGACGAGCTTCGCACGCTTGCCGAGGAGCTTGACAAGCAGACTCTCGATCCTGACTTCTGGGGAAATCAGGAAAATTCCTCAAAGGTCTTGCAGAAGCTCAAGCAGACCAAGGACACCATCGAGGGCTATGAGGCTCTTGCCGCGCGTCTCGAGGATGCCATCACGCTTGCCGAAATGGCGATCGAGGAGAATGAGGAGGCGTACGTCGAGGAGGTCGAAAACGAGGTGACTGAGATCTCCAAGGAAGCCGAGGCAAAGAGGATAGAGATCCTTCTCTCGGGCGAATACGACAAGAACAACGCCATCATTTCCTTCCACCCCGGCGCGGGCGGAACAGAGGCGCAGGACTGGGCGCAGATGCTTTACCGTATGATCACGCGTTGGGCGGAGCGTCATAACTACAAATACAAGCTCCTTGATTGGCTCGACGGCGACGCGGCGGGTATCAAGAGCGCGACCATCATGGTTGAGGGACTCAACGCATACGGCTACCTCAAGGCGGAGAACGGAGTGCACAGACTTGTGCGCGTATCGCCCTTTGACGCGGCAGGCAGACGTCAGACCTCTTTCGCCTCTATCGAGGTAATGCCCGAATTCGATAACATCGACAAGGTCGAGATCAGAGACGAGGATATTGAGGTAACTGCGCACCGTTCGAGCGGCGCGGGCGGTCAGCACATCAACAAGACCGACTCGGCTATCCGTATTCTTCACAAGCCTACGGGAATTGTTGTCGGATGTCAGACCGAGCGTTCACAGCTCCAGAATAAGGAGACGGCTATGAAGATGCTCAAGGCGAAGCTGATGGAGATCAAGCTGCGCGAGCGTCTTGACACTATTGAGGATATTCAGGGCAACAAGACCAACATCGAGTGGGGCGCTCAGATATGCTCCTACGTGTTTATGCCCTATACGCTCGCAAAGGACACAAGAACGGGCTATGAGGACGGAAATATCTCGGCAGTTATGGACGGCGAGATCGACGGATTTATCAACGCATATCTTAAGATGAATGCGAAATAATTTTGTATAGACAAAAAAACGAGACGCTTTTGAAAAACGTCTCGTTTTTTTATGGAAATAAAAACTTGGAAGGGGTATATTTTTGCGTTCAAATGAGGTAAAGTGAAAAAACAAACCATAGCAAATCTAAGGTAAATTTTGCTGACGCAAAAAAGATCCTTCACATGGCTCGCACGTTGCGAGCCGTCACGTAGCACAGCGAAGTAGTGACACGAAATGAGGAATGGCGAAAATTGTTTATACGTTCGTCGCACTGTACTATGGTGCTTTATACAATTACTTCTCACAAACTAACTTGTCATTCTGAGCCCGAACCGCTTATGGGGGCATCCGCAGATTGAACCGAGCAAGAACTCTGTTCTTGCCTTTTCGCGCAAGCGAAAAAGACAAACTCCAATTTGAAGAGCAGACTTTTCGCCAACGGCGAAAAAAGCACTCACATTCTATGCTATTTCACTCTCAATTCCGAGAGCGCCGCGTAGTGTCGCACCTCGAATTTTTCGGGCGCGATCTTCGCAAGCAAAGCTCTGTGCTCCCTGTCCCACGCTTCAAGCTCCGACTCCGAGAGCGACGCGCCGACTCCTCTGCAAGAACGCATTCTTCCATGCCACGTCTCCCTTGTGAAGGGTACGGAAAGGTAATATTCCTCGTGTCCGACCATATCAAAGCATTCATACACCGCGTCGGGAATATGTATCGGCTTTTTTGTTTCTCCCGCGCCAGACCAATCGGGACTGTATTTCAGCACAAGCTCCTCGCTCTCACCCGCTATCCTGTCCTCATAGGGCAACCACGCCATATAAAGTATTAACAGCCGCCCGTCCCGCTTCAACATCCGCGAAAGGCGCGGCATTACTCTCTCGTGGTCGAAATACCAAAAGCATTGGCAGGCGGTGATAACGTCAAAGGTGCTGTCGGGAAAGTCTATGCTCTCCGTCGCGACTACCCTAAAATCAACGTCCATATCGGCTTCTCTTGCCAATCGCTTCGCCTCTGCTATCTGCTCTTCCGAAATGTCTGTTCCCGTAAAGCTTGCCCCGTATCGGTACATATTTCTCGGCAACACGCCTGTGCCCGTACCGAGATCCAAAACCCTCTGACCGCTCACACAAAGACCGCGCTCGATGATCTTGCGGTAAAATATCTCGGGATAGACGTCGCGGTATTTTGCGTAATCGGCAGACGTTCTTCCGAAGTCGAACGCCCTGCCGCAATCTATTTTTTCGTCTCTTATCTCCATATCAGTACCCTAACTTTTCTCCAATGAGCACGACCTCAAATTCTCCCGTCATCGGAGGCGCCCACAGAACCGACAGCCCTCGGCAGATACGCTCGGGACTCTTGCAATTATAACACCGATCGGCTCTTACCGCGCAGGGAGTTTTCATTCCGAGACGCTTTGCGTTCAGAGGCGCGGCGATATTTCTCGCCCTCCACAGCGCGCTGTCATAATCCTTCGCCATCTTGTTTTCTCCGACGACAAGATAGACCTTTTCGTGTCCGTAAAAGATAGACGCTACTCGGTTGCAATTTCCGTCTATGTTTATTATCTCACCCGTTTCGGCAATGCCGTTGACCGAGGAAATATATATCTCGGCGGCGTTTGCGGCAACGCGCACGTCCTTGCTTGTCTTGCCCTCGGGGATACGCTGATGCCAACGCACGTCGTTGTGCTCCGAGAGAAGCTCGTAAAGTCCCATCTCCTCAAGTGACATCGAGCCGCCAAAGCCGACCGTCCTTCCGTCTATCTGAGCGTTCATATACTCAGCCGCCTCCTTGGCTGTCGCAAAGCAGGAAACCGTGTATCCCTTTTCTCTCAAATTTTTTCCGATCAATTCAAATCTTTCCATAACAGTACCTCCGTTGGCGGCGTTTATGCGTCGTTGCTTTTGCCGTATAAATAATTATATCATATAACAAAATTTTTTTCAACAGCAAAATTATCTCTCGGGAATTGTTGAAATTCCCGACAAAACGTGATATAATGAAAGAAAGCAAAACAAGGAGGCTACGACCGTGAGTGATATAAAAAATATGAAAGAGAGAATGCACACGGGGGAGATCTACGATCCAGCCGATGGTGAGATAATGAAGGAACAGCTCAAATGCCTTGACAGGCTCTACGATTTCAATATGACGCGCCCGACAGAGCTTGATAAGCGCGCAGAGCTGATGAAGGAAATGTTTGCCGAGGTGGGTGAGGGCTGTTATATCGAGCCGCCGTTCCGTGCGAATTGGGGCGGAAAGCACTGCCATTTCGGAGACCGCGTTTATGCGAATTTCAATCTCACCTGCGTTGACGATACGCATATATACGTAGGTGACGGCACGATGATGGGCCCGAACGTAGTGCTTGCCACGGCGGGACATCCCATTCTTCCCGAGCTGAGGGAAAAGGGCTATCAGTACAATATGCCCGTTCACATAGGAAAGAACTGTTGGCTCGGTGCTGGCGTTATCGTTTTGCCCGGGGTAACCGTAGGCGACGGCTCGGTCATAGGCGCGGGAAGCGTGGTGACAAAGGACGTGCCTGCGGGCGTTGTCGCAGTGGGAAATCCATGCAGAGTTCTCCGCCCTATCGGAGAGCGCGACAGAGAGTATTATTTCAAGGATAGAAAAATAGAGCTTGAATAACGCGCAATACAAAATCAAGGACGCTCGCGCATACATAAATATCTTAAAAATAAAGCAAAAGCCGAACCGAAGCTGTAATAGCCTCGGTTCGGTTTTTATGCTGTAAGAACAGCTTTGTTTTATCAATACTGAGGTGTCCAGTTACCGTCGTCTACGAGATCGTCGTTGCCCTCGGATGGAGTAAATCCATCACTCGGAGTTTGTTGACCGTCATCCTGACCGTCATCCTGACCGTCATCCTGACCATCATCCTGACCGTCGTCCTGACCATCATCCTGACCGTCATCTTCTCCATCGTCTTCGCCGCCATCGGGCGGTGCAACGGGATCGGTTTCGCTTTCGGTTTCGGATACCGACTCTGAGAGCTCTCCGTCGGTATCGGGAGTATCGTCGGCGCAAGCAAAAAATCCAACAGCGCAAACGGTAAGTATCAAAAGATATGCAAGAATTTTCTTGAACATAATATTCCGCCTTTCTATAATCTCAACTCCTATCAGCGCCGCGGGGCGCTGATAGGAAATGAAAGGAGTTTTGGCTTATGCGCCCCACCAATCGGCTGCCGCGCCTATCCAATATTCGCCGCTGTCGGAGTTGAAGCTTATAACGGGCTCGCCCGAAGCGGTAAGTATATCCTCTTTAGTGATACTCAAAAGCTTTAAAGAAGGAGTTGTATATGTTTTCATTTTAGTTCCTCCTTATGCGCCGAGCGTATAGCCGCAGGTCGTAAGAATGTTATTGATGGTCGCGTTGCTCTTGTTGGAGCCGTCTGTGATGGTTGCGTCCTCATAGTAAGCCTTGGCTACTTCGTAGAGCGAGCGAGCGTTATCCGAGCCGCTGTAATCAGCCCAGAAGGTAGTGCTCGTTCCGTCTGCGTAAGTTACCGTAAGGTAAGCGCAAGCCGCCATCTTTGTCTCAAACTGAGTTTTGCCCACTGTGGTAAGGCCTTCGTCGTCCTTCATATAAACAGCCGCAAGAAGCTGCTTTGTTGCAACGCCGTCAACAGTGATGTCCTTAAGGTTCTCACCGACTACCTTTGCGTATTTATCGGAGCTGAGTTCACCGATATTGACAAACGCCTCCTGATTGAACGCATTTGCATAAGGTGTTATTACCATACCGAACTCAGCGTTCTGACCGAGAGCATTCAAGAGCTCAGCGTTGATAACTGCCGAGAAACGGATGCCGTAAGGAGAGGAGGTACGGATAGACGCACCTGTCTCAATATCGAAAGCATTTGCGCCCATGATAGCTGCCGTAAACGTCATTGCCTCGGTTGTCTCTGCGTTCTTATAATTTGTTCCGTAGAGAGCGTCGCCCGACTTGTAGCCGAGAACTGTTTTACCCTCTGCCGCAACAGCGGGAAGAGCTACGCCATCGGTTGCCGCCTTGATGACAGATGCGGAAGCGATGTAGGAGGCGCCATTATCATTGATCGTCGTTTTACTGTCTGTCTTTACGAAAATGAACTCTGCATATACGTCTGTGCTTGCCTCGGCGCTGAGTACGAGCTTTGTGCTTGCGTCAAGAGTAATATCTGTCGTCGTGCTTGCGCCGATAACAGAGATTATCTGAGACTTCGAGTTGTACGCTGTTTCAAGCGTGGAGTTCGCTATGTCAACATCCACGCTACCTGTTATAGTCTGACCGATCGCGATAACACGGCCCCAAGTGGTCGCGCTCTTGGAGTTTGCTACCTTCAGGGTAGAATTCTTGATGTCAACGTCAAAGTTTGCGTCGTTGTTGAGAAGGATAACATCCTCAAAGTTCGTTGTGTCACCAATGAGCGAGGAATCGCTTATCACAAGCTTACAGGTCGTTGCCGTTGTAACCGTTCCGTTACGCTTGTGGTTGTAGTTTATTATGATACCTCCGTCGGAGTAAAGATCAGCGTTATCTACCGTCAGAAGAAACTCGGTATCCGCGGGAGCTGGGCTTATTGAGAATATCTGTCCCGTAGCGTCTACGGTGATATTGTGGAGCTTGAAGCCCGTTGCCCTTACGTCAAAGCCGTAGCCCACTGTCATAGCCATTGTAAAGCCCTGACCGTCGAGCGTAATATTTTTCTTGTTGAATACCAAAGCTGCAGTATGCGTATAGCCGTTTGCAAGGAGATAAACGGTATCTCCCTCCTCAGCAGCGGTTACGGCTGCTGCAAGATTTGCCGCATACTGCTTTTCGGAAACGTCGCCTACGCGGAAGAACATACCGTTAGCCACAGCCTCTGCATCATTTGTGATGGCAGTGGCATCAGCTATCTTAAACGTCATATCCGCGGTCTGAGCGTCGGTCTTTGTATAGGCACCGCCCGATACAACGGAAGTGCTTCCCGAAACGAACTTTTTGCCATCTACGCTGGGGAACGTAACAGTACCGTTAGCTGCGGTTGACTTAACTATGTATTCACAGCCCTCGTCGGTTACCGTAGCAACTTGGGGACCGATAAATCCTACATTTGTGCTTGTACCCGACTGAATGAGCTTAGCGCCTGCTTTAAGTGTAATGGTAGTAGGTGTTGACGCGTAAACGCATATAGCGTACGCTGTATTTGTGCCCGTGCTGTGAGCTGTCTCTATCCAGGAATCTCCGTCAATAACAACATCTACCTTTGACGCGGTCGTAATTCCGAGCGCGCTGCAATTATGGTTATTCGCGCTGGTAGCCTTACCGGCATATTTTATTCCCGAATTTATCATTTCAAAGGTGTAGGAGGTAGTTCCGCCCGAGTCTACGCCCAATCTCAGCGCAGACTCGCAGATCGATGCGTTGCTGACGACCGTCGTATTCTTGAGCACAAGACTTACGGAGGAGCCCGCAACATTCAGCATCCAGATGGAAGGACGCTCGGATGCCGTTATGGTCTCTACATCGATAAATTCAAAGCTTGAATTGTTAGAACGTATAGCACGAACGAGGTCGATCTTTTTGAAATTCTCAAAAATGACCTTGGTCATATTAGTTATGTCAAATGCGTATCCGGATGCGGTGTGTTTAAACGTATAACCGCCGCCGTTTACCGTGAGATTTTTGAAGCTGTCGGTTGCCGAAAAGTTAAGCGTATCGCTTGTTGTGTAGTCCTGTATCATATAGATAACAGTACCGTCGCCGGCCTCCTTAGCGGCGGTAACTGCCTCGTTGAAGGTAGCTGTGTACGTATTGCCGTTCTCTGCGTCAAGAGCGCCGATACGGAAATACATTCCCGCGGTCCTTGCGGCATCGTCGCCTGTGTAGGTTCCCGTGGTCGCAAAAGCCGACATCGGCATAACGGTCAGGGCAAGTGTAGCTACCATAACGAATGCCAATATCATTGATAATGTTTTTTTCATTGCATTTGTTCTCCTTGTTAGTTATTTTATTTTTGGATATTCGTATCCGCTGAGATCAAGGATTTAATACTGCGTTGCAAGCCAGGTGTCGAATTCAGAGAAGTTCTTGTTAAGAGTTTCAGCGTTTGTCTGATAGGACGAGCTGAACTGGCTCGATGTTTCGGACTTGTGGAAGGGAGTTCTCCAAAGCTTGTTACGAACACCGCCGACAGCTGCCGCGTATATGTCTGCGAAGTCCCAACGGGCGCCGTTAAGAACGAGGTCAAAGCACTCGCCCGACTTAACGTCGAGGAACTGTCCCTTTACAGTGGTCTTTATGTACTCGGGACGTACTGTCGAGTAGTTCTCCGCGCACATAAGCTCAAGCACTGCGCTGACCATATCGAAGTCGGACTTCATTCCGTTATCCATAATGGAAAGCACGTTGTGCGCATCCTGAACGCCAGTATAGTATTCAAGCTGTGTGTCATCATACTTGGGAAGAGGAAGGATGCCGAAGCCGTCCGTCATCTCGTTGAGCTGCTTCCAACCCGAATCGTAGTGGTAGAGCACGTCTATATCAAAGAGAGCGTGGCCCTGTGTAAAGAAGTCGTAGTTTTCCTGAGATTTTGCAAGAAGGTGTGCTCCGCCCGATTCATACCAGAAATCGCACATAAGGTCAAACGCGTTGCTGAGCTTTGTGTAGTTGGCATCAGTAACGACCGTATGCATTCCGTTGTTGTCCTCTTGCGTGAGCCAAGCGTCCCAAGCGTAAAGGAAGCCGTCAGATGCTTCACTTCCCTTTATGGATGCAAGCGCGTAGATCTGATCTCCCGAGGTCGAATTGGTGTAGGTTCCTACGTCCTTTACCATCTTGAGCATTACGTCAGCCGTCCAGTTACCGTCAATAGCTGTCTGGTAGAGATCGCCCACAGTATCCGAGTGCACCTCAGCCAACGCCTTGTTGAAGTAAACAACGTGGCATCTGTCGTAAACGGACAGGTTTACGTCGCCTACGCAAAGGAACAGTCTGTCGAACGCCTCTGCCGAGCTGATGAAGGACTGATTCCAATAGGGATTTTCAAGATTGAGATAGGTGAGCTGGTTGTTGTACCAGTTCTTGTAATAGGGAATGAGAGCCGCATTACTTGCATATGCCGCGTAGTGCGAAACAACGTCAAGTCCGCCCATTCCCGACTCGCCTATGTTTCTGATAAGCGCGTTGAGATTCTTGCAGTTATCAGCGTCAGCCGATTTTACGGAATTATAATTGATAATGACGTTGATCTCCTCCTGAACTGCGATGTTACGGTAGTAGATCTGATTTTCAAGGTCTGTCTTGGGCTCTTCCGCAAACCACTCCCGCTTGTACTGATTTTCACGTACTGCAAAATAGATGGTCTTTCCGTCGAAGTCAAGATCTCTGAGTGCTGTATTGTCGATAACTACCTGACCGTGCTGGTCTGTTTCTACCTCGGTCTGAGTTTCGGTAACGTCCGAGGACTGTACCGAGTCTGTGTCCATATCCTTGTTCTTTCCAAATGACGCGCAGGATACTACCATAGGCACGATCATAAGTACCGCAACAAGACAGATAAGGACTTTGTAAAATTTCCTCATATAATTCTCCTTTCTATAACTTTTATAAACATCTCTTCCCTTTCGGAAAAAGAGTGAGGAACAAATTTTATTGTGCCGATATACCCGAAAGATAATCGGTCATATTTTCATAGCGCACAGCCGTAAGTATGCCGTCCTTCAAGGTTGCCACAAATACGTCATCGTTTGCCACGTACACGTTGTTTTCAAAGTCCATGACCTTTGCAAAATAGTTGTTTTCGCCTCTTCCGAGAAGATCAACGTCTACGTCACGATTTGTTTCCTTCCAGTAAACGTGACCCTTCTTACCGCCGCCTGCGTTATCTGCTTCAAGCATAGCAACGGGCCAGAATGCGTATGTAGGCTCAACGGTGGTATTTATGGTATTGGACGAACCG
>JAFTYG010000034.1 GCA_017461365.1 Clostridia bacterium
AGGACAGTGCAGTAAAGCGACTTCGTCGCAAGATCCTCTACTCCGCTACGCTCCGTGGCAAGAACAAGTTCTTGCTCGACTCAATGTGCTGATAACCCCATAAACGGTTCCTTTTGCCAACGGCAAAAATGCTCTGTGATGACAAGTTAGTTTGTGAGAAGTAATTGTATAAAGCACCATAGTACAGTGCGACGAATGTGTGAACAATCTTCTCCAACCTACATTACGTGTCATCCTGAACGGCTTGCTACCTTGCAAGCCATGTGAAGGATCTTTTTTGCGCAAGCAAAATTTACCTTAGAAAAAGAACGAATGGACTCCTGCAAAAGAAACAGGCATTAACCCGTAATTGCAACTTCAACACCTCGACAAACTTCAATTTGAAGAACAGACCGCACGAACCTTGTTCGTGCCTTTTCGCCAACGGCGAAAAAGATAAACTTCAATTTACCGCACTTACCGCACGAACCTTGTTCGTGCCTTTTCGCCAACGGCGAAAAAGATAAACTCAAATCTAAAACGATATTTATTTACGGAGGGCTCAAATGTCAAAATGTTATCTTTGTCCCCGTATGTGCGGGGCGGACAGGTCTGCGGGGGAGCGCGGCGTATGCTCTCAAGGTGCTGATATACGCGTAAGCCGCGCGGCTCTTCACCAATTCGAGGAGCCTCCCATAAGCGGCTCTCGCGGCGCGGGCACCGTATTCTTTTCGGGCTGCTCTCTTCGTTGCGTTTTCTGTCAGAACAGAGAGATAAGCCGAGGCTGTGACGTCGGAGACGAGGTAAGCCCTCGCGCTCTTGCCGACATATTCCTCCGCCTTGAAGCGGAGGGGGCGCACAACATCGATCTCGTCACTCCCACGCATTTTGCCGACGGCGTTATTGCCGCTCTGGAGATAGCGCGGCCGCGTCTGTCTATCCCTATAGTCTACAACACCTCGGGCTATGAGCGCGTCGAGACGCTCAGGCGCTTTGAGGGACTTATAGACGTTTATCTGCCCGACTTCAAGTACGCGTCGGGCGAGCTTGCGGCAAAGTATTCCTCCGCCCGCGACTATCCCGAGGTCGCAAGCGCGGCGCTTACAGAGATGCACCGTCAGGTAGGAAAATATTCCTATGGCGAGGACGGGCTTCTGAGGCGCGGTCTTGTGGTCAGGCATCTTGTGCTACCCTCTCACAGGCAGGACAGCATGGCGGTACTTCTGCGGCTCTCGGAGCTCTTACCCGTGGGCGACATACTGCTGAGTCTTATGAGCCAATACACTCCCGAGTTCGCCTTTGACTCTGAATACAAGGAGCTTCGCCGCCGTGTGACGAGCTTTGAATACGGCTCGGTGCTTGAATATGCCCATAGCCTCGGCTTTGAGGGCTTTATGCAGGGGCGGTCGTCTGCATCGGCAAAATACACTCCCGATTTTTGAAATAGTTATATTTTCTCTCAAAAAAGTTATAGCGGCAAGAGAAAAATACTGCTATAATTAGTCTGTATAAAAATAAAAAACAAAATAAGGAACAATAATATGAAAAAATTTTTAGCTACACTTCTGATGCTTTCGCTTATGCTCACCTTTGCAGCCTGCGCCACAGAGCCCGAAACGCCCGTGGACAGCGAGACCGACAGCGAAACACAAACCGAGACTGATACCGAAACCGAAACAAAAAAAGAGGAAGAGACCATGCCACCCGAAGTTCTTGAAAGAAACACATACAAATTAGCCACGATCACAGACGCCTTGAAGCTCTACGGAAGAATGTCGCCCACGGGCACTGCGCTCAGCTGTGATTTTGCCGCTTCGGGCATAGAATTCAACGTATATGCTCAGGGCTTTATCACGCTTACGGTAACTCACGTTCTTCAGACGGTAGAGAACCGCAAGAACGACGACGTATATCTTGCCGTTATAGTTGACGGCGTGCTTGACACGCGCGAGTTCAAGGTGCCGAAGGGCGGTACGGCAGAGCTCAAGGTAGCCTATTTTGAAGAGGCGGGCGAGCACACAATACAGATACTCAGAAAGACCGAGGCGAAGAACGGACTTCTCGATCTTGAAAGTCTTACGCTTATCGGCAGGCTTGAGGACGCTCCCGAAAACGCAGACTACTACGTAGAATTTATCGGTGACAGCATAACGAGCGGCTACGGCAATCTGATAACAAACGGAACGAGCAACGCGGGAGACGCAGACTACAAGAATGCTCTTCAGGCGTACGCTTATCTTACCGCGAAAGCTCTCGGCGCGGACTTTCAGCTTATAAGCAACAGCGGTATCGGACTTACCGAGGGCTATCGCGCGATGCTGATGCCCGCATTCTTCGGCGCGGAGTCCTATTACCGTTCGCCCTCAAAGGCTTATGCTCCGACGAGAACGCCCGACGTTGTGGTGATAAATCTCGGAACGAACGACCACACGAAGTCGGCTGATCCCACGACCTTCAAGAACGACGTCAAGACTCTTATCGGCAATATCCGCGCGCTTTACGGCGAGGACGTGAAGATCGTCTGGGCTCACGGAATGATGAAGGAGGGATATATCTCCTACGTCAAGGAGGCGACGGCGGGAATGGAGAATTTCTACACGGTCGAGCTTCCCAAGAACACCTCGGCAGGCGGCGGACATCCGAACATCGCAACGCACAAGGCGGCAGCCGAGCAGCTTGCTGAATTTATTGAAGATAACGTAAAATAAAGCAAAACGGAGAAAAAGCTATGAAGGTATGTATCATCCAGCCCGCATATTCGACCGATTTTGAGAAGATAGACTACTACTATGAGGAGCAGATGAAGCTCGTTGCTCAGTGCGACGGTAGCATGGACATAATCGTTCTTCCCGAGTCCTGCGACATTCCCTGTCTTGCGGGCTCGAAGGAAAACGCCGAGCTTGCCGCGGCAAAGTTCAACGAAAAATTTCTCAGCGCCATGTCCGAGACGGCGAAGCGTTGCGGAGCAATAGTATTCGCCAATGCGCGTTCCTTTACTGAGGACGGCAAAGCTCGGAACACGACCTACGCCTTTGACCGTCAGGGCAACGTTGTCGGCAAGTATCTCAAGCAGCACCTTACCCCCGGTGAGACCTTCAAGACACGTCTTGACAGCGATTATTCCTTTGAGTTTTCCGAGCCGACGGTCATTGAGATCGAGGGCTTGCGCTTCGGATTTCTGACCTGCTACGATTTTTATTTTTACGAGGCGTTTGCAAACATGGCGCGTCAGCGTCTTGATTTCGTTATCGGCTGCTCTCACCAGCGAAGCGACACTCACGGGGCCATAGAGCTGATGTCACGTTTTCTCGCCTACAACACGAACGCGTACGTTCTGCGCGCGTCGGTATCAATGGATGAGTCCTCCGACATTGGCGGCGGCTCGATGGTGGTCGCTCCCGACGGCAAGGTGCTTGTAAATATGTACAGCAAGGTCGGTATTGCGACGGCTGAGCTTGATCCTAAGAAGAAATACCTCAAGCCTGCGGGCTTTGGCAATCCGCCTGCGGCTCACTATGAGTACATCGAAAAGGGACGCCGCCCGTGGAAGTACCGCCCTGCGGGATCCGCGATAGTGCGCCACGACACGATAATGCCCTATCCGCGAGTCTGCGCGCACAGGGGATTTAACTCGGTTGCTCCCGAAAACAGCTTGGCGGCATTCGGCGCAGCTGTGGCGATGGGGGCTGAGGAGATAGAATTTGACGTCTGGTACACGAAGGACGGCGTGCCCGTCTCTATGCACGACTCGACGCTTGACAGAGTATCGAACGGCACGGGAAAGATATGGGACTACACCTACGAGGAGCTTCTTTCCTTTGATTTCGGCATAAAATACGGCGAGCGGTTTGCGGGTATGCGGATACCTACGCTTGAAGATATTCTCAAAAAATTCGCCTGCCACTGTGTGATGAACATTCATCTGAAAACAGAGGGAGAGAAGCCCGAGTATCTTAGGCGTGTAGTTGAGCTTATACGCAAATACGACTGTGAGAAGTACGTTTATTTTATGTCAGGCCAGAACAGTCTTTTAGAGCGGCTTGAACGCGAATTTCCCGACATTGCGCGTTGCTGCGGCGGCGGTGACGGAAAGTGGCAGATAGTTGAGCGCGCGATGACCTATCACTGCAAGAAGCTACAGTTCTATCACGGGCACATTACGCAGGCAATGGTTGACAAGGCGCACGCGAACGGTATTATCTGCAACGTATTTTATTCGGACGATGCGGAACAAACGCGGAAGTATCTTGACATGGGCATTGATGTTATTCTGACGAATGATTATAACGTTATTTCGCAGGTAGTGGCGGAAAGAGAAAAATATGTGACGTATTGAATTTGATAATCCAATGAGCCGAGGTTCGCCTCGGCTCATTTTCGTTTTGGGAGATCAAGTTTATCAAACAATTTAATGTGTGTAAATATATCCCCAATGAGGACAGTGCAGTAAAGCGGCTACGCCGCAAGATCCCTCGGCTTAATGTGCTGATAACCCCATAAGCAGTTCGGACTCGGGATGACAAGTTAGTGTATGAGAAGTAATTATATACGCACCAAAGTACGATGCGACAAAAATATAAACAAATTTTTACAACCTACCGAACGTGTCACTACTTCGCTGCGCTACGTGACGGCTTGCTACCCTGCAAGCCATGTGAAGGATCTTTTTTGCGTCAGCAAAATTTACCTTAGATTTGCCGTGGTTCGTTTTCTTGCTGCGCCTCATTCAAACATAGCAATTTTAAATTTAAACTCCCCGACAAACTCAATTTTATTTTCACCTACTTTCTTTTTTTCCACTTTTTCATTTTATCTTCTTGAAAAAAACACACTTGTGTGTTATAATTATAATGGATAATGGTGTATTGTATTCATTTGAAAATAACCGTCTGAATTTTAACAAATCAAAGAGAGATATTATGAAGATCATACTTGCCTCGGGCTCACCGAGAAGAAAAGAAATACTTGAAGGTCTCGGTGTGGACTTTACCGTTCTGTCCGCCGACGCGGACGAGAGCTGTTCGATCCCCTACCCCGAGGAATACGCGATGGAGCTCGCCCGTCGCAAGGGGCAGGCGGCGTGGGCTAAGATAAAGCAACAGCTCAAAGAGGGTATCGACAACACCGATGCGGTCATAATCTCAGCTGACACCGTGGTAGCGACTGACAAAGAAATACTCGGAAAGCCCAAGGATGCCGATGACGCTTACAGAATGCTCCGCTCCCTCTCGGGGGCTGACCACACTGTGGTAACGGGCATCGGCATCACCGTCGGCGGTGTGACGTCGGTTTCATACTGCGCTACGCTTGTACGCGTTGCTCCCATTCCCGATGAGGAGATACGAAAATATATAGCGTCGGGCGATCCCTTTGACAAAGCGGGAGCTTACGGCATACAGGGTGAGTTCTCGAAGTGGATAATCGGTATCGACGGCTGTTACTTCAATGTGGTGGGACTGCCGACGTACACGCTGAACCGTCTGTTTTACGAGGTGACGGGAGAATATATTTGAGTGCGGAATGCAGAATGCGGAATGCGGAATGCGGAATTAAGGAAGCTTTTCGTAACCGAAAAGCAGATTTATTGAATACTGAAATGCATTGGAAATTAGCAATTATAAAGATTTATAACTTTATAACGAAATTGCTTTTGACGCAGGCAAAAGCCACATCAATTCCGCATTCCGCATTCATCTCGACAAACTCAAATTTGAATGTCGACTGAATAGCAACATAAAAATCTTAAAGAAAGGAGCATACCATGGCGAAAACGGTGGGAGTTGATCTCGGGACCGCGAACACACTTATGTGTATAAAGGGCGCAGGCATAGTCATTCGCACGCCCTCGGCTGTTGCGATAAACCGCGACACGCGGGAAATAATAGCGCAGGGCGCGGAAGCCAAGCGAATGATGGGTAAGACACCCATGGGTATTTCCGCCTTCCGTCCGATAAAGGACGGCGTTATCACCGACGCTGAGGTCACGTCGGGTATGCTCAAAAATTATTTCAAGCACATCGGCGCGCTTTCGACGTTCAGCCGTCCGTTTGTTATCGCCTCTATTCCCTACGGCGTTACCGAGGTAGAGCGTCAGGCGCTTGAGAGCGCTGTGTTCTATGCGGGAGCGCGCAAGGTGGCTCTTATCGACGAGCCCTTGGCGGCGGCTCTCGGAACGGGTATCAACATAGGCGGCGCGCGCGGCACTATGATGGTCGACATCGGTGGTGGCACTACCGAGGTAGCTGTTATCAGCATGGGCGGCATCGTTGCCTCCTGCTCGGTACGCGTAGCAGGTGACGAGCTTGACGAGGCGATAGTTGAGTACATAAAGAAAACCAAGAACGTGCTTATCGGCGCGTCGACCGCCGAGGAGCTGAAGATACGCATAGGCTCGGCTCACCCTGAATTTGACCGCGGCTCTCTCACGGTTTCGGGAATGAGTCTTATGCGGCGGATGGGTGTCAATATCGAGATAACCTCCCCCGAGATACGCGCGGCTATCGAAGAGCCTATCGGGGCTATAATATCGACGATCAAGCAGGCGCTCGAGCAGACGCCTCCCGAGCTGTCCTCCGACCTTTACGATTTTGGAATAGCTCTTACGGGCGGCGGAGCGCTCATCCCGGGCATCGGCCGATTGATCTCCGAGCGTACGGGTGTGCGCGTTCGTATCGCCAAGAGTCCTATGGAGAGCGTTTGTCGGGGAATACTGCGTGTGATAGACACGGGCGAGGAGCTTGAGGGAATTCTGCGCTTTCGGGAAAGATGATCGAAAGGAGATCGGTAATGTCTGATTTTGAAAAGAAGATACAAAAATTCAATAAATTTTATCTGTGGCTCGTAATAGCCGTGGGCGTCGTTATGGTTGCTGCGATCACGGTTGCGGTCTACGTCAGTGTTTTTGCGGGTGTTATCGTCGGAATCGTCGGCGCACTCGTTTATCTGTTGCTTTTATCCGATGAGATGAAGCGTTCTCTCGGGCTCTGGTACAGGCGCATAGACGGCGGAATTTCGGTATCCGTCATTTCTCCCAAGGGCAAAAAGGCGGCAAAAGAGACCGAGAGGTACATCCCCGAGCGTCTTATGCGACTCGACGTTGTAGCCATTGACGCACCCGAGGGAAAGGACGCTCCCGACGCTCTTGCCGAGGTGCTTTACATTCCGCGTTCGGTAAAGCGGATAGAGGCGGGAGCTCTTTCGGGAATGGTCTCGCTCTCGCGTATAATCTACGCGGGAAGCGCAGAGGAATGGGCGGCTGTCGTTTGCGAGGATGAGCTTGAAGAAATAGAAGTCATATGTGAGACTCAGAGTGAGGAGCAAGGAAACAACGAAGATGAAATTTCTTAAATCGAAATTTTTTATAATAACCGTAAGCGTTGTGCTATTGCTGGCGCTAATTACGGGAATACTTTCTCTTGTCGGCTTTTCGGGCCCCGTCAAGCTCGTTCTCGGAACGCTTGCAAAGCCCTTTTCGTGGGTTGGCACTTATTTCGCCGACGCGGTCAACGGTTTTGTCGAGGTATTTACCGATTACGACGAGCTGAAAGCCGAAAACGAGGCTCTGCGAGCAGAGCTTGACGCGCTGAAGGACGCAAGCTACAACTCGGAGGTACTTGAGAAGGAAAACGAGTGGTTAAAGGAATATATAAATCTTGCTACCGACCATCCGTCATTTGAGCTGACCGACGCGCGGATCATCGGGCGGACGGCTGACAACTACTCGACGGTACTGACGCTTGATCGCGGAACGGTTCACGGAGTAAAGGTAAACATGGCGGTCATCACCTCGGACGGTGTTTTCGGTCACGTGGTGGAGGTCGGGCTCGACTACTGCCGTGTGCAGAGCATTGTCGAAACGGCAAGCTCAGTGGGCGTTTACGCGCTCCGCTCGGGAGCTACGGGCATCGTTGAGGGCGACGCCGATCTGCGCGAGGGCGGAAATTGCCGTATGACCTACATTGACAGCGAGGCGGACATACGCATAGGCGACAGGATATACACCTCGGGCGGCGCGGGAAGCGCGTATCCCTCAGGGCTTTATGTTGGCGAAGTGACTTCTCTCGACGCTGACGAGAGCACACGTCAGCTTATAGCCACCGTTACCCCTGCGGTGGATTTCACCGACGTTACGGACATTGAAAAAATTATGATAATAACGGGGTACAGCGTGGGATGATGACGGCAAGGTATCAAAAAAGGAAAGAGACCGAAAACGAACTGAAAAGGATAGCCGTATATTCCGCGCTTCTCTTTTTTCTCGCGGTAGCCGAGAGCTCGTTTTTCGGCGCTGTCGACATTCTGCCGTCGACTCCCGATCTGATACTCGGGGCTATCTCGGTCATCGCCGTTACCGACAAGCGTGAGACAGCGGCAATCACGGCGATAGTTGGCGGAGTTATGGCGGACGCCATTTGCGGAGTGGGGATATATCTTTCTCCGATCTTCTATTTTGCGGTTGCTCTTATTCTGCATCCCTTAGCAAAGAAGATGCTGAAGAGCTATCTGTCATGGCTTGCGATATTCCCCTCGGCGCTCCTTATGCGCGCGCTTTACACGTTCGGCAGAGCTTATCTGTTCGGGGGAGGGCTCGGCGCCTCCGAGATACTTCGGTATGCGGTGCTTCCCGAGGCTATATGCACTGCGGTATTTTCGCTTTGTCTTTATCCTCTGATAATGCTCCTTGCGCGTATCGTGCGAGGCAGGAGAGAGATGAGATAGGATACGTTCAAATTGGGTTTATCGGTGTGTTTGCTATGTTCGCACAACCTAAAACGGTGGCAAAGTAACAAAAAGCCTTCTCCCGTGGAGAAGGTGCCGAGCCTGCGAGGCGGATGAGGAGATCGGAGCTTTTGCAAACAATAGAATTTTTGCCATACATTTTATGAAGTAACATTGTAACCGATATATTATGTAGGTAAATAGCCTTTTAGATTGTATAAATGGCGATCTCCTCATCCGTCAATCGCGGCAAGTGCAAGCACTTGCATTTCACTTTGTGAGCGCGATTGCCACCTTCCCCACCGGGGAAGGCTTTGATGTTGGTTTGCCCACAGTTACCCTTGTTTGTGTTAACATATCAACTTTTCGCCAACGGCGAAAAAGATAAACTCAAAATCAGTTAACCATCACCCAAAGCAATTCTTGAAAGGAAAGATATGAGTAAGCTACATTTTAAACTCAACCCACAGACGGGGACTCTTTCAGAAAACGACTCGAAAAAATATTTTTCAACGGTAGGCTTTGCCGTATTCGCGTTTATGTTCATAAGCTACGGCGCGCTGTATCTTGTCACGGCGCTTTTGGCGAGATTTGTGCCGAGCGTTCTTCAAAACGTGATCTTTCAGAACGGCATATCGATGATCGTTCAGTACGGCATAGCGCTCCCCATAGCTCTTGTGATACTCAAAAAGCTTCCTCGCGACGTAAATCCTCCCGAAAAGCTCGGCGCGGGCGGATTTTTCGGCGGACTCTGCGTTGCCTTTTCCTTTATGACGGTGGGCAACACGATAGCTCAGTTTATCGTCGGTCTGCTTGAATCGGGGCTTGGCAGAGAGCTTATCAATCCCGTTGAAAGCGCTTCGAGCGGCGCGCCGTTTCTTGTAAATCTTATATTTTTCGCCATCCTTGCGCCCATCATTGAGGAGCTTGTATTCAGAAAGGTCATCTGCGACCGCCTTATGCCTCTCGGCGAGGGCTATGCGGTGGTGATCTCGGCGGTCATCTTCGGGCTTGTTCACGGCAATTTTTATCAGTTCTTCTACGCATTTCTCACAGGTCTGCTCTTCTCGGCTATCTACGTCAAGACGGGCAGGATAAGATACACGGTCATCTACCATATGCTGATCAACTTCTTGGGCGGTGTGCTTGTGCCTTGGGCGGTTGATAAGCTCATGCCCATTATGACCGAGGAGATGCTTATGCGCCTGTCCGAGGTAATGCAATCCTCGGACACAGCGGCTATGGAAGCGCTTGCCGATGAGCTCTCGCCCTATATGCTGCCCGTTCTTATCTATTCGGGCTATGAGCTTATATTCACCGTTCTTTCGATCGCGGGAGTATTTGTGCTTATGCGTTCGATAAAGAAGGTGCGCTTCCGCGAGGGACTTTTGCCTCCCGAGCGTGAGAACAAAATCGCGAATATCTTCTGCAACGCAGGCGTCGCAGTCGCCATCGCAGGCTTTGCGGTGATATTTGTAGTGTCGTTGTTGTAGAAATAAATTGAAATTTATCGGGTAGTCCAAACAAAATTCTAACCACTGCACAACAAATTTTTCCCATACCCGTAGAGGCGACCATCGGTCGTCCAAAAACAAATGCGTGTATTTATCGGCGGACGACCAATGGTCGCCCCTACAATCGATTAAATAGTAATTGTTTATACATCGGCTCGCCGTTTGTATTGTTTGTGAGTTGAAGCAACTTGGGCATTGTACGTTCACAGAAAGGAGGCAGACATATGAGAGATCCATCGCGCGGGCGCGGCAGATACGTTGCCGTGGCGGTCGTTTTTTCGACGGTCTGTCTCGCTTTTTTGTGTGTTCTCGCCGTTATTCAACTAAAGGGCACTTCTCTTACCCCGCGTGAGGAGGGATACACACGCACCTACACCGTTCCCGGGGTGCGCGGTGAGATATACGACTGCAACGGCGTGAAGCTCGTCGGCAACTCCGACAAATACGATCTCGTCTACGAATACGGCGCGATGCCCGATACGCGCAGTGAGGTCAACCGCTCGCTTATCGCCCTTATGACGGCTATCCGTGAGACGGGCAACGCGTCCTGCCTTTCCGACGACTACTTTATACTTAAGGGCGAATATCCGAATATGTCCTTTGTTTCCTCTCTGCATAACAAGGACTCGAACGAATATTACTACTATCAGAAATTCTTAGAGCGTCAGGAGCTTGACGCCTCAAAGACCGACGCTGATGACGTTATAAGCTACTTTACGAGCCGCTACAAGCTCTATGACACGGTATATACGAATGAGGAGATCACCGAGCTTATCCGTCTTTACTATGAGATGGAGCGCGTGGGCTTTGGGCAGTATGAGTCCTACACCGTTGCCGAGAGCGTCAGCAAGGAGCTTATAACCTACATTGAGGAAAACAACATCGAGGGTGTCAATTTTGAGATACGCGCCGACAGAGTTTATACCTACCCCGGCATCGCCTCTCACATTCTCGGGCGGCTCGGAAAGATAACGGCGGAGAACGTAGAATATTATATGGAGCTCGGCTATTCGCTCGACGCGTACGTCGGCACGTCGGGCTGTGAGGAAGCATTTGAGGAATATCTTCGCGGAACTGACGGCATTATGGTCGTAAAATACGACAAAAACGGAAACCTTGTCGAAAAATACTATGAGGTCGAGCCAAAGGGCGGCAACGACGTTTATCTGACGATCGACATTGAGCTGCAGATAGCCGCCGAGGAGGCCCTTTCGGAAAACGTGGAGATGATCGACAGCTCGGACTCGGGCGCTGTGACGGTGCTTGATCCGCAGACGGGCAAGGTGCTTGCCATTGCTTCAAATCCCACCTACGACCTTTCGCAGTTTTCAAGCAAGGCTTACTACAATTCTCTTCTTGCCGACGAGGCGGAGCCCCTTTACAACAGAGCTCTTCAGGGTGTTTACGCCCCCGGCTCGACCTACAAGATAGGTGTGGCTCTTGCGGCTCTTGAGGGCGGATATATTGACAGCTCCGACACCTATTTTTGCAACAAGCTCTATTACTCGAACGGAAGCGCGACGGGGCACACCTGTCTCGGCACTCACGGAAGGCTGAATGTGGTCGAGGCGATACGCGAGTCCTGCAACGTATTTTTCTACAATCTCGGTGAGCTTATGGGCATCGAGGAGATAACGAGGTACACCTACGAGCTCGGGCTCGGCGCTGATACGGGACTTGAGCTTGGCAATAAGAGCGGAATAGTGGCGGGCCCTGCCTACCGCGAGAATATCGGAGGCTCGTCGTGGCTGCTCGGTGACGATCTGAACGCATCCATCGGACAGTCGGACCACGGCTACACGCCCTTACAGATGAGCGTTTACATATCCTCCGTAGTCAACGGCGGAACGCGCTACAAGGTAAGTCTTTTGGACTCTGTACGCGTATTCCACACCGACGATATAATCTACAAGACCGAGACCGAGCCTCTGGCTGTGCTCAGTGACGACGAATACTCGGACGAGACCGAGGAGCTTCTCAAGGAGGCGATGCGTCAGGTGATCTCCGAGGGCAGCGGCACATTGCAGAGCTATTTTGACGGCGTTCCCGTGACGGTCGGCGGAAAGACGGGTACTGCCGAGGTAGCGGGCAAGAAGGATTACGCTGTGTTCTGCGGCTTTGCGCCTCTTGATACGCCCGAGATCGTTATTTCATGTGTGATCGAGGAGGGCGTTTACGGTTATCGTGCGGCTTATACCGTGGGAAAGGTGATGGAGAAGTACTTTGAGGAATAATGCACAATGCACAACAACGGTAGCTTTTGCCGTTGGCAAAAGCAATTAAATTTAAAACGCCGCTAAAGCTTGCGCTTATTAGCTCATATTTTAACAAAACCACTTTTCGTTTACGAAAAGTTTCCTCAATTGTGCATTTTGCATTGTGCATTGTGCATTTTGTATTTTGTGTTTCCAAAGGAGCAACAATGGACATTTCTGCAATCCTCAAAAATCTTGAAAGCTGTCCTTGCGGCAGACCTCACACCGTAAATATCAAGGCCGTGGAGATCGGCGAGGGTATGCTTGCGCGTACTGCCGAAATTCTCCGCGATGCGGGTTTTCCGCGAAAGATTCTTGCAGTTGCCGACAAAAACACTCTCGCGGCGGCGGCCGGGATCGTAAAGATCCTCGAAAACGGTGGATTTTCGGTCAAATTAAAGCTTTATGATAACCTGCGCGAGCCGACTGTTGAAAGAGTCAACGAAATCGGCGGGCTCGCAAATGACGTCGAAGGCATTCTCTCGGTTGGAACGGGGACTCTCAACGACATTTGCCGCCGCGCGGCGCTTCTTTATGACCGCGAATTTGCGATCTTTGCAACCGCGCCCTCGATGGACGGGTTCGCTTCGGGCACGTCGCCGATTATCGAAAACGGCTTCAAGGCAACTCTTCCCGCGCGTCAACCCTCGGTCATCATTGCCGACACCGCCATCCTCGCCGCCTCGCCCGCCGCTCTCAAGTCAGCGGGATTTGGCGACATCATCGGCAAATTCACCGCTCTCGTCGATTGGCGCGTCGCGCATCTGACCGTCGGCGAATACTATTGCGAAAGCATTGCCGATCTCGTGCGCGAGGCCTTGCGCAAAATCTGCTCTATGGCTCACCGCGTGACCGCCGAGGATGCCGAGACTGCGGGTACCATCATGGAAGTGCTCGTTTTTACGGGGCTTGCGATGAAGCTTGCCGAAGCCTCCCGTCCCGCATCGGGCGCAGAGCACATGATCTCGCATATGATCGGCATGCGTCAGCTTGCCGATGGCAAAATTTCCGACTTCCACGGCAAAAAGGTCGGTGTCGCAACCGTCACCCTTTGCGAGCTCTATCATAAGGCTGTCGTCCTTGAGCCGAGCTTTGCGCCTGACCGACCGGATTGGAATAAAATATACGCGGCTTACGGCGAGTCGATAAAGGAAAACATCATCCGCGAGAATTCGCCTCCCATCACAGACCGCCTCGCCCCCGCAACGCTCTCCTCGCAATGGAAAGAGATCGGCAAGATCGTCCGAGAGGAGCTGCCGACACACGCCGAGCTGCTCGACATCATGAGATCGGCAGGCGCAGCGACCACCTACGCCGAGATCGGCACCGACGAAGCCCTCGCCCGCGACTGCATTATATATCACCCCTATATGCGCGATAAGATCGTGCTTTCGCGTGTTTTGAGAATGACGGACATTGAGCCGATGAAGCTCGTCCGCATTGTGTGAGTTCGTGAGGAGTGCGGGGTGCGGAATTAAATTGCGGTAATTTGGAGTTTGTCGGTTACTTTTCTTTTGAAAAAGAAAAGTAACCAAAAGAAAACAAAAATAGCAGCGCATCAAATCGTAGGGCGAACTGTGTTCGCCCGCCTATAAATGCAGATATTCGTTTGTTTTCGGGCGACCGCAGGTCGCCCCTACGGACATTATGGTTCAAACATCAAACACACCGACAAACTCAAATTTGGTTACTATTCAATGGATTTGCTTACATTTTTCTTTCGCGAAAGAAAAGTAAGGTCTTGACAACTTCTCCCGTCTGTTATATAATAAAGTATTGAAACAAAAACCAAACAAGCAAAATTTGTTTACGAGGTAATTACAATGACAAAAAAAGTTTCGGAAATTTTCGGATGTATGGTCTTTAACGACGACGTGATGCGCGAAAGACTTCCCAAGGAGGTCTACAAGTCGCTGACCAAGACCATCGCCACGGGCAAAACCATCGACGCATCTGTTGCCGACGTGGTCGCAAACGCTATGAAGGACTGGGCGATCGAGAAGGGCGCTACCCACTACACCCACTGGTTCCAGCCTCTTACGGGCGTTACCGCCGAAAAGCACGATTCATTTATATCTCCCGTAGGCCCTTGCAAGGTAGTTATGGAATTCTCGGGCAAGGAGCTCATCAAGGGTGAGTCCGACGCCTCCTCCTTCCCCTCGGGCGGACTTCGCGCCACATTTGAGGCAAGAGGCTACACTGCGTGGGATCCCGCATCCTACGCCTTCGTCAAGGACGGCTCGCTCTACATACCCACCGCGTTCTGCTCCTACACGGGCGACGCGCTTGACGCAAAAACTCCTCTGCTCCGCTCTATGGATGCCATAAGCACACAGGGAATTCGTCTGCTCCGTCTCTTCGGTGACACAAAGACAAAAAGGCTCACCACCACGGTCGGCGCTGAGCAGGAATATTTTATAGTCGACAAGAAGATGTACGATCTGCGCGAGGATCTGCAATTTACGGGCAGAACGCTCTTCGGCGCTCCCGCTCCCAAGGGACAGGAGCTTGAGGATCACTACTTCGGCCCTCTCAAGTCGCGCATAAGCGCATTTATGACCGATCTTGACGAGGCGCTCTGGACGCTCGGCATCAACTCCAAGACCAAGCACAACGAGGCGGCTCCCGCGCAGCACGAGCTCGCTCCGATCTACGCCACCACAAACATGGCGGTCGACCAGAATCTTCTGATAATGGAATACATGAAGAAGATCGCGGAAAAGCACGACCTTGTCTGCCTGCTCCACGAAAAACCCTATGCTGGTGTCAACGGCTCGGGCAAGCACAACAACTGGTCTATCTCGACTGATGGCGGCAAAAATCTTCTTGACGCGGGCAAGACGCCTGCCGAGAACGCGAAGTTCCTGCTTATCCTCGCCGCTATAATCAAGGCGGTCGACGACTATCAGGATCTTATGCGGATCTCTGTCGCCTACCCCGGAAACGATCACCGTCTCGGTGCGAACGAAGCTCCCCCCGCTATCGTTTCGATCTTCCTTGGCGAGGAGCTCGATCAGATAATCAAATCTATAATTGACGAAAAGACCTACGAGGGTGTAAGAGCGGGCATTATGGATCTGGGTATTCCCACCATCCCCACCTTCCGCAAGGACACGACCGACAGAAATCGCACGTCTCCCTTTGCCTTTACGGGCAACAAGTTCGAGTTCCGTATGGTCGGCTCGTCTCAGAATATCGCAATGCCGAACACGGTGCTCAACACCACTGTTGCCGAGAGCTTCAGGCAATTTGCCGATATACTTGAAAACGCCGACGACTTTGATGTGGCTGTCGGCAAGCTCCTTCGCGACACCTTTGCGGCTCACAGCCGCATAATCTTCGACGGCAACGGCTATTCCGAGGAATGGCAGAAGGAAGCCGAGCGCCGCGGACTTCTCAATCTCCGCACGTCGGTAGATGCATACAAGTGCTTCAATGACGACAAGAACGTAAAGCTCTTCACCACTCACGGCGTTATGAGCCGTGTCGAGCTCGAGTCGCGTCAGGAGATATATTTTGAGAATTACTCGAAGATAATCAACATTGAGGCTCTGACGATGATAGATATGGCAAGCAGAGATATTATTCCCGCGGTCAACTCCTATCTTGGTGAGGTAGCGAACACGGCGGCGGCTAAGATGTCGGTCCTCCCCACCGTCAACTGCTCTGTTGAGCGCGACATTCTCACGCGTCTGTCCGAGCTCAATGCGAAAGCCTACAGATGTATTGATGAGCTGAAGGCTGCCGACAAGGCGGCTACGTCGATCTCCGACGTCAAGGCGCGCGCCGAGGCTTGCTGTAACAGTGTTATCCCCGCTATGAACGCTCTGCGTGAGGCGGTGGACGAAATGGAGACCATCACATCCTCCGAATACTGGCCCATGCCCACCTATAGCGATCTGATGTTCAAGATATGAGGTATCCGCAATGACTGTAACGCATTTAAATAAAATCATCCCCGAGGGGCTATCCTCCTTGCATCCGCTTTTCGGGCAGGCATTTGAGGAAATGTCAAGGCTTTGCCGTGAGAACGCGCCCGACGGGCATTATGAAATAGAGGGCGACAAGCTCTTTATAAACGTAATGACCTACTCGACAAAGCCCGAGAGCGACTCTCTTTTTGAGACTCACAGAGATTACGTCGACATACAAATGATGATGGAGGGCAAGGAGATCATCGGCTTTGCTCCTGTCTGTGAGCTGACGGTAAGTGAGCCGTATAAGCCCGACTGTGAGTTATACGGTATGATCGACGCTTATGACAGCGTTTGCATTTCGGGCGATAAGCTCTGCGTGATCTTTCCCGAAGAGCCTCACGCGCCGGGTATTGCGATCGACGGCACGCCTGCTACCGTTAAAAAGATGGTAGCTAAGATAAAGGTGCGGTAATTTTTCGGAGGTTTTAAAGATGAACATATTGGTAATTTTATCTATCGTATTTATAATTATCGCGATCGCGCTTGTCGTGCTTTTAGCTCTGCTTGCGGCTGCGGCGCTCATAATCTTTTTGGTCGTAAGAGCGAAGAAAAAGAAGAAAAAGGCGGAAGCAACGCCTGACGAAGTAAAAGCCGAGGATGCGGAAGAGAAAGAGCAAAAGGAATAACATATTTTCAACAAAAAGGGGCTGTCTCATTAACATATGAGACAGCCCCAATTTTTCATCATACCCGATCTCAGCCTTAAATTGCCGCCAGGATGACCATTGCGTACGTCATGATATAGAACAACACAACGATCGCAAGCATGATCATATATATGACAATGCATATAACGATATACGCAAGCACTATCGACGCTATGATAACGCCTATCTTACTTACCGTACGTCCCGCCTTTACCATTCCCTCTTCAAGCGTTCCTACGAGCGCCGAGCCGCACTTCTTCAATGACTTGAGCCCAACGACAGCAAGCACAAGCGCCGTTATGCCGACGGCAACAGCGATCCATCCGCCGCCTACCATATAAAGAAGCAAAGCGAACATAGAGAGCACTATCGCAACACTTCCGAGCACGACAGACTTCACCGCTATGCCGTACGCCTCCGACTTCTTAGTGTCCGCCGCTCCCTCGTAAAGGAAATCGTCCTCGGGGGAATTATCCTCACCGAGATCAATATTCTCTTTGGTGTTTATCGTCTCTTCAATCTCTATATCTTCAAATTTTTCATCCATTTTTATATCCTCCTACAAGCCAAATTAAAATGAAAACAGATCTGCGATCGGAAGATCCGCGCCTGTGCTGAGGATAGATATAACGAGCGCCGCTACGCACGCTATAACGACGGCGCAGACGATCATACCGACTATCGAAAGCACAAGTCCGACCGTTCCCGTAATCTTTCCCGCCTTTGCAAGCTTTGCGGATACCGTACCCGCAAAATCAGCAATGATGGGTGTGGCAAACCTTCTCGCCAAAACGCCGAGAACTATACCTATCACGCCGCCGAGAACGATAGACACGATACCGAAAACAAGGGAAAGTATGCCTTTTGCCTTTGGTTCTTCCGCAGGAGTCTTAAATTCCACGCTGTCAGTTTCAACGTAATGAAAATTCTGTTCGTTGTTCATTTCAGAAATTCTCCTTTCGGTTTTTGAGTTACTTTAATGTATATTCGCAATACAGTCTCTTATATGAGCAGAAGCGCCGCGATCGCGCCTCCGAGAGAGGTCATAAGCTCCTCAATAGCCGTAACCGCCGCGATCTCAACACCGAGCGCAAGCAGGGGCGACAGGAACGCAAGGATCGCTCCGAGAATACTTATAATAAATGCTGTTCCGTAAACGACTATAAACACGACAAGCAATACCGCAAGGATGACGGACAGCACCATAATGAGTATGGACAGTATAAGTCCTATCGTTCCGAGCACCTTAGCCGTCGACGCGTTCTTATACGAAGCGGGCGTCATATCCTCTTCCTTAACCTTTTTCGCTTTCGTGAGCGCGATGATCGCAAAGATGAGAGAAACTATTCCGAACGTAAAGAAGGCCGAGGCTACCGAGATTATCGAAAGCACGAGGGCTGTTTTTGCTCTCTTTTCGGCGTTTATTTTTTGATCGTTTTTTACATCATTGACATTATCCATAGATGATCTTCCTTTCAAAATGTTCACATTGTGTACTAAGTATAACACAAAACCCCCGCGTTTTCAATAGCAAATTCAAAAATATAATAAAATAATTATCCGAACGGGCTTGACGGCGTGAATTTTTTGTACTATAATATTTGCATAAATAATATTTGCGAGGAGCTTTTTATGGATTTTTCAAAAATTGATAAATTTATGGACGATATGCCTCTGCGCGGCGTGGTCGGATGTGAGCTTGCCGTAAGCGTTAAGGGGGAGACGGTGTACAGAAAATGCGTCGGCTATGCGGACGCCGAAAAGACAAAGCCGCTCTCGGGCAAAGATATATCCTGGATATTCTCCTGCTCCAAGGTCATCACCTGTCTTACGGTAATGAGACTCGTGGAGGAGGGAAAGATCTCTCTTGACGATCCCGTTTCCAAATATATCCCCGAGTTTTCGGATATGTTCGTATATGACAAGAAAACGGGCGTGCTCTCTCGGGCGAAGAACGTCATGACGGTAGAACACCTCTTTACGATGAGCGCAGGTCTGAACTACAATATAAACGCGACTCCGATAAAGGAAGCCGCCGAAAAAGAGGGCGCGACCACTCTTGACGTAGTGCGCGCCATGGCAAAGCTCCCTCTTGATTTCGAGCCGGGTGAGAGATACCAATACAGCCTTTGCCACGACGTTCTTGCGGCGGTCGCGGAGGTAGCGAGCGGCATGAGATTTTCGGACTATATGCAAAAGAACGTCTTTGATCCTCTCGGAATAGTCGATATGGGCTTCCGCCCGAACGAGGCGCAGACGAGCCGTTTTTGCGATCAGTTCAACTATTCAAACGGAACGAACCGCTCGACCTATTGCGGAATAAAGAACAGATACATCCTTTCCCCCGACTATGACAGCGGAGGCGCGGGACTTTTCTCGACGGTGGACGAATATATGAAGATCATCACCGCGATAGCAAACGGCGGAAAGACAAAGGACGGCTATTCACTGCTCCGCCCCGAGACGATAGAGCTTCTCACCGTCAACCGTCTGTGCGACAGAGCGCTTGACGATCTTGTAAAGGGCAGACTTTTCGGATACGGCTGGGGACTTTGCGGACGCGTTCACAGAGATGCCGCCGCATCCTGCTCGCTCGCACCGATAGGTGAATTCGGATGGGACGGCGCCGCGGGAGCCTTCTCGATGATCGACACGAGGAATAACGTCGCGCTCTACTTCGGAACAAATACGTTCGGCTTTACTTACGGATATAACTTCGTGCATCCTACGCTGAGAAATATGGTGTATGAGGCGATAGAGCTGTAAGCCGCCGACGGCTATCAAACTATACGAACCGCTACGGAAATTTCCTTAGCGGTTTTCGTTTGCAAAAAATAATACTTGACAAACGGCGGTATTTGTGATAAAATAATAGCCGTTGTGGATGTGTATATGCGGGTGTGGATTTTGCGCTAAAGCGCAAAAGGAATTGGCAGCTTCGAAAACGAGCGCACCCCTACGGGTGATGAAGCGAGTTTGAAAAGGCGCAGAAACAAGGAGAATTGCACACGGCAGTGTGCAAGGCGACTATGTTTCAAGCGGTCTCGCGCAGCGCGGCTGCAAAACAAATTAAATATGCGGGTGTGGATATTTGCGCTAAAGCGCAAAAGGAATTGGCAGCTTCGAAAACGAGCGCACCCGTACGGGTGATGAAGCGAGTTTGAGAAGGCGTAGAAACAAGGAGAATTGCACACGGCAGTGTGCAAGGCGACTATGTTTCAAGCGGTCTCGCGCAGCGCGGCTGCAAAACAAATTAAATATGCGAGTGTGGATATTTGC
>JAFTYG010000009.1 GCA_017461365.1 Clostridia bacterium
GTACCTTTTCCTTATATTATTTTTCCGTAAAGCGCGAACGTATCGGCTTTTTCGATCTCTATATTTAAAAATCTTCCCGTATAACTGTCATCAGCATCAAAGAAAACTATCTTTCCGCCCTCTGTTCTTCCGTTGAATACGCTTTCATTATTTTTGCTTCTTTCCTCGCAGAGCACACGTACTGTCTTTCCCTCATAAGGCTTGTTTGACGCAAGCGATATTTCATTCTGTACTTTAAGAAGTCGCTCAAAACGCTCGCTCTGTATCTCGGGCGCTATCTGTCCTTCCATTTCGGCGGCGGGTGTTCCCTTTCGCGGCGAATAGATAAACGAGAAGATCATATCAAATTTTGCCCGCTTGAGTGCTCTCAAGGTATCCTCAAAATCATCTTCGGTCTCCTGCGGAAAGCCAACGATTATATCCGAGGTTATTGTTGCTGTGGGCATCTTTTCACGGATATAGTCAACTATACCGATATATTTTTCAAAATCATATTTTCTGTTCATCGCTTTGAGAACTCGATCGCTTCCAGATTGCATAGGCAGGTGAAACTGTCTTGCGATGTGCTTGGAGCTTGACATAACGTCTATGAGCTTTTTCGTGGCATCCTTCGGATGGCTTGTCATAAAATGCAACAAATAGTCTCCCTCAATCTTGTCAAGCTCATACAAAAGATCGGCAAAATCATAATTCTTTCCGCCGTCCTTGCCGTAGGAATTCACGTTTTGACCGAGAAGCGTTATATCCTTATATCCACGCTCTACAAGCTCTCTGACCTCGGCTATTACCTCGCTCATTTCTCTGCTTCTTTCCCGTCCTCTTACGTAAGGAACTATGCAGTAGGAGCAAAAGTTATTACATCCGTACATAACGGAAACCCACGCTTTATAGGTACTCTCACGTTTTATGGGCAATCCCTCAGCAACAAGATACTCGCCGCTGTCGGCTCTGAGCACTCTCTTACCAACTTTAAGCTTCTCACAAAGAAGCTCCGGAAATTTATGGATCGACGACGTTCCGAAAAGAATATCAACGTAAGGATAGCTCATTTTAATATCCCGTATTCTGTGCTCCTGCACTACCATGCAGCCACATATACATATCACAAGCTCGGGATTTTTAGCCTTTATATGCTTGTACTGCCCCACGATAGACAAAGCTCTCTTTTCCGCGTGCTCTCGGATAGCGCAGGTATTCACGATTATAAGCGACGCATCGTCGGGAATATCCGTGATCTCATAACCCATAGCCTCACTCATCCCCGCAAGCTTTTCACTGTCAGCTTCATTCTGCTGACAACCAAGCGTCATAACGAATGCCTTACGGCGCATACCGTTTTCATATAAATATCTATCGCTGTCTGCCTTTATTCTTGCAATCGCCTCCGCCTGACGTTTGGTATCCTCAGGAGAAACGAAGCGCGTTTTTTTTATTTCTTCCATAAAAAAATCACCTTTAAAAACTATAAATAGAAACAATTATCTCAATTATATTATTATAATACAAATTTCACGATTTGTCAAGTTTTAAGAAAGTTCTTTTTTTATTTGTCATTTTATATTGATTTTTCCCTATTTTGGGATATAATTTAACTATCATAAAAATAAAAATAGGATGGTTGATCATGCAAGACATAAGCTGCGCTGTCGAAAAATTCAAGAAGCTTATATACGAAACCGAAAAATATATCTTCAACAACCCCGAAACGGGATATAAAGAGAAAAAGACCTCAAAATATCTTGAAGATGTCTTTGAGAGCTTAGGGTACGAGCTTCACCGCGCCGACGGAATAACAGGCTTCTACACCGTTATAGATACAGGACGCAAGGGCCCTGAGGTCATGATACTCGCGGAGCTTGATTCTATAATCTGCCCGTCGCACCCAAATGCCGATCCTGTAACAGGTGCGGCGCATTCCTGCGGTCACAATGCTCAGTGCGCCGCTCTCGTCGGAATTGCCGCAGCACTCAAAGAGCCGAATATCATCAATAAATTTTGTGGAAAAATACGCCTGTGCGCAGTCCCCGCAGAGGAGCTTTTGGAAATAGAATACCGTCGTGAGCTCAGAGCGCAAGGCGTTATAAAATATTTTGGCGGTAAAAGCGAATTTCTTTACAGAGGATACTTTGACGGAGTTGACATAGCTTTTATGGTGCACACGTCAACAAGCTATGCGGTAAATCAAGGCTCGGTTGGCTGTATTGCGAAAAATATAACATACAAAGGCGTTGCCTCTCACGCGGGCGGTTCGCCGTGGAATGGCAAAAACGCTCTTTACGCCGCCACTTGCGGTATCAATGCGATAAATGCCATCCGAGAGACGTTCAAGGACTCTGATATAATTCGAGTTCACCCGATAATCACGCAGGGCGGATCTATGGTAAATGCAATTCCCGAAACGGTAATGCTTGAAAGCTATGTAAGAGGAAAGAGCTATGGGGCTATAAACGATGCCAATAAAAAAGTCGATCGGGCATTATGCGGCGCGGCGCTCTCGCTCGGAACAAACGTCGAGATAGTTGACATTCCGGGGTACTCGCCTCTGGTAAACGACAGAAATATGGTAGAGCTCTGCCGCGATGCCGCCGCACGAGCTATCCCTCAATACAAATTCACCGTTTGCGAAGACTTTGGCTCGGGAAGCACCGATATGGGAGATCTTTCCGCCATAATGCCCGTCGTTCATCCTTACGCCGCGGGAGCCGAGGGCAATTCTCACGGCAACAACTACAGGATAGTCGACGTTGATGCCGCCTGCGTGGATAACGCCAAATGGCAGCTTGCTATGCTTCTGCTTTTACTTGAAGGAAAAGCAGAACGGGCATATAATATACTTGACGAATTCAAGCCGCTGTTTCCGTCCAAGGAAGAATTTCTCGCCTATACGGACAGCCTTAATAATGAAGGCGACCGCATTTCCTATGGCGATGACGGCTGCGCTTCCGTAAGACTTTGATCAAAAATACAAAAGCCTACTGCGAAAACCGCAGTAGGCTTTTGTATTTTCATAATCAATTAGTCAGCATATACGCTAACCTGCTTCTTGTCCTTTGTCTTCTGCTCGAACTTAACCTTGCCGTCGATCAAAGCGAAGAGTGTATCATCCTTACCGATACCAACATTATTACCGGGATGGATAGATGTACCTCTCTGTCTTACTATGATATTTCCTGCAAGAACAGCCTGTCCGTCAGCCTTCTTTACGCCAAGGCGCTTGGACTCACTGTCACGTCCGTTCTTTGTAGAACCGACACCCTTTTTATGAGCAAAGAACTGTAAACTGAGCTTCAACATTATTCGTTCCTCCTAAATCAATGTAATTTTTTGTACAATTTTGCGAACAGCATTCAAGATCAAGCGTAGTCTATATCCTTAACGTCAACGTCAAGATACTCATAATACTCTTCGATAAGCTCGTTCAACTGATAATAGTACGACATAAAGAGTCCCGAAACAGCATAACGCTTTCTCTCGTCCTCTTCGAATTCGGGTAATGCCGCCTTAGCGCGCACCATAATGTGTGTTGCTCCCTCGTCAATGGTATATTCAACGTCGGATGCGTAAGCAACCTCTACCGTGTTGATTATAAGCATTGTCATAGATGAGAGCGCCGCGCAAAGAATGTCATCGCCTTCCTCGCCGTAGCCCGTATGTCCGTGCTCCTCAAAGCCGTAATAAACTCCGCCGCTTCTGAAGAATGTGACCTTGGTCATTTCGATCAGCCCTGAATAGACAGGATCTGTACCTTTGTATAAGGCTGTCTGTGACCGATCTTCTTCTTCTCGTTCTTCTTTGCCTTGTACTTCATTACATAAATCTTCTTGCCTTTTCCATTGGCAATAACCTTTGCGGTGACTGCTGCACCGTCAACCGTAGGAGCGCCAACCTTGAACTCACTTCCTACCGATACTGCTTTGACACAGTCAAATGTAACTGTATCTCCCTCGTTTGCCTCGAGCTTCTCGATAAATACGATGTCACCCTCGCAAACCTTGTACTGCTTTCCGCCTGTTTCTATAATTGCGTACACGAAAAGCACCTCTCTTTCTTTATAGACTCGCTAAATCGGGTGGCACAAACGCACTTAAAAAACCCGACACTAAGCGGCAGTATATTATACCATAACCCTACAGCATTTGTCAAGAGCTTTTTGGAAAAATTTTCGATATTTTTTATAAAGTTACGAGATAATTACACAAATAGTTCTACCGCATACAGAAGCTATTGTCAAGAATATTCAGCTTGTTAATAGATTTTTCATAAATATATAGTATAATGTATGAGTGTAAATATAACCTCTGCGCTAAGGAGAGTTTTAGAGGAGGAACAATGATCCCAACCAGGTTAAAGATCGCCGATAATATTTATCTTTCGGTGATAAGAACCGACAAATTCAAATCGGGGCTTCTTACCTTTACAGTAAACCTGCCCCTGACAAAAGAAAATATAGCCTATAATATGCTTTTGACATCGGTACTCAAAAGAGGTACTGAGAGCTATCCTACCATTGCTGAGCTGAACCGAAGACTTGATGAGCTTTATTCGTCGTCAATGGACATCAGAAGCGCGCGACTTGGAAAAAATCTCACGCTTACTGTATCTGCGGATATGCTGGACAGCTCATATATTCCCGATGACACGGATGTTCTCGGCGGTGTTCTCGAGCTTATAGCGGAAACCGTGTACAAGCCTAAGCTCGAGGGAGAATACTTTCCTGAGGCTAAGGTAGAACAGGAAAAAAGATTTCTCACCGACAGCATCAACGCCGTCGTTAACAATACAAGGAGTTATGCTTCGTCGAGACTTTCAGAGCTTATGTTCGCCAAGGACGAGGAGTTTCCGACGCTCGAGGAGCTCAAAGACACCGTTGCTTCCATCAACAACGTAAAGCTGACCGATTTCTACCGAGATATTTGGAGACATTCGCCTTTGCAGATCTTCTACGTCGGAAGCCTATCGGAAGAGGAGCTTGCAAAAAGGATCTCGGCGCTTTTCTCTCCGTGGAGCATCTCAAACGAGATCATCCCCACTCGTCCCTACCCCGAGCCCATCTGCGAATACAAAGCGATTACCGAAAGAATGCCCGTCTCTCAGGGTAAGCTTGCGATCGGCTTTAAAATGGGTATATGCATAGGAGATGAACGGCAGTACGCCGCTATCGTCCTCAATGAGCTTTTCGGAGGTTCTGCGGCGTCCAAGCTGTTTTTGAACGTACGCGAAAGACTGAGCCTTTGCTATTATTGCTCGTCGAGCTATGACAGATATACGGGAACACTCACCGTTTCAAGCGGAATAGAAAACAAAAACCGAGAAATAGCCGAGAGAGCAATTCTTTCGGAGCTTAACGATATAAAAACGTGCAAGATAAGCCAAACAGAGCTTGATTCTGCAAAAAAATCTCTGCTCAACGGATACAGACAGATATATGACAGTCCCTACGACCTACAAAGCTACTACGCAAACAGAGGATTTTTCGGATTTACCGACAATATAGAAACAGCAAAGCAAAAGGTATTAAATGTAACGGCAAATGATATATCCGAGCTTGCCAAGATGATTGTCTGCGACTCCGTGTTCTTTGTCGAGGGCGCTTCGAGCAGCGGAAAGGAGGAGGCAGAGTATGACGAATAATATTCCCTTTGTTTCCTTTGAAAACAAAAAAATTCAGGAGTTTTACAAAAAATATTCCCACCCGTCGGGACTTGATATTTATATATTCCCTAAGAAAATGACGGCTACATATGCGATATTCGGAACAAAGTACGGTTCTATACATAACCGCTTCAAGGCGGAGGACGACAGCAACTTTATAACCGTCCCAGATGGAATAGCGCATTTTCTTGAGCATAAGCTCTTTGTATGTGAGGATGGCAGTGACGCATTTGAACGCTTTTCGGATTACGGAGCAGATGCCAACGCTTACACGTCATTCAATAAGACCTGCTACCTTTTCAGTTGCACAGACCGTTTTTCCGACTCGCTCGGAGAGCTATTGGAATTTGTCACACATCCGTATTTTACGCAAGAATCAGTGCAAAATGAGATCGGAATAATCTCCGAAGAAATAAAAATGTACGACGACAATCCTTCGGACAGATGCTTTTACGGTATGCTTGAGGGAATGTACAAGAGTCACAGCATCAAAAGAAATATCTGCGGCACCGAGGAAACTATATCTCAGATAACCCCCGAATTGCTATACGCCTGCTATGAAAGATTTTACAGACTTTCAAATATGGCGCTTGTCGTTTGCGGAGACGTTGACGATAACGAGGTGTTGGAGATAGCAGACAAGCATCTGCCCAAGACAGCCCAAAATGCTCCGAACGTCATATGCGCAAACGAGAACGAAAACGAGAGTCCGTCGGTCTATATGTCCTACGTTGAGAAAAAAATGCAGGTCGCAAAGCCGATGTTCAAAATAGGTATTAAGGATACCGCCATACCCGAGCTTGCCGCCGACAGACAGCGTAAGGAAGCAAAAATGGCGATACTTAACGAAATGATCTTCTCGGGCTCGATGGATCTTTACGCAAGCCTTATCGAAAAGGATATGATCTCCCCCGCTTTTTCCTACGGCTACACTATAGGCGACAGCTTTGCCTACAATTCAGTGTCGGGAGAGTCGGACGATCCGCAAGCTGTACTTTCCGAGATACTTGCACACATTGAGAAACTCAGACAAACAGGACTTGACTACGGAGATTTTCTCCGAAGCAAGCGTGTTATGTATGCCGAAGCAGTAAAATCCTATGACTCGGTAGAAAATATCGCCAACAACCTTTTCAGCTTTGTATGCGACGGCTTTGAGCTACTTTCGGACACAGACATTATCGACAGCATAACGTTTGAAGAAATATGTGAGCTCTTCGAGGTATCATTCAACAAAGAAAGCATCACCATGTCGGCGGTGCTTCCGATATAAAAATAAAAACAAGGAGTATATTATGGTTACAGTATCTTTTCCGGGACTTGGCATCGGTGAATTCACAATAAATCCCGTTGCCTTTGAGATCCCAATATTTGGAGGTATTGAAGTACGTTGGTACGGAATACTTATCACACTCGGCATTATCCTCGCCTTCCTTTACTGCTCATACAAAGCAAAGCAAGAAGGTATCAATTTTGACAATCTGCTTGACATCGCCATTTTTACGATCATATTTGCGGTTATCGGCGCAAGAACGGGATACGTGCTTTTCAGTCTTGAAAATTACACAAAGTATCTTGAAACCGACGGCTTCTGGTATATGATCAAAAAAATGATAAGTATTAACGAGGGCGGCTTGCAGATATACGGCGCCATAATTGCGGGAGCGATAACGATATTTATTGTTTGTAAGATCAAAAAAATCAATCCCCTCAAAATGCTCGACGCCGTAGCTCCCGCTGTTATGATCGGTCAGATAATCGGTAGATGGGGCAACTTCTGCAACGGAGAGGCGCACGGAAGCGTTGTTCCCGAAACGAGTCCACTTTATTTCATCCGCATGGGACTTTCCACGCACAATATTGAGGGCATCAAGGGTATGGCGTACGTTCATCCAACATTCCTTTACGAATCACTTTGGAATCTCGTCGGATTTGTTATCATTCATTTTCTGTATAAAAAGAAGAAGTTTGACGGTCAGGTCGTCTTGATGTATCTTACATGGTACGGCTTTGGCAGAATGTTCATTGAAATGCTTCGTACCGACCAGTTGAAGGTAGGTGTGTTCCCCGTTTCGGTCGTCATTGGATTTGTATGCTTTGTTGTAGGAACGATACTGCTTATAGTCAATCTTGTAAAGGCTCGCAGAGCTACAATAACCGCAGGCGAGTATGCCCCCACTTACGCGAAAATATCTCACTACGGCGAGAACAAAACAACACCCGATATTACAAACGAGAATGAATCTACCGCCGATCCTATGGAATTTAAAGCAGACGGTGACGGTGAATCTATAGAAGAAAAAGACGAAGAAAAAGTCTCTGACGAGGACGTAGACAAGGATGAAATAATGAAGCGCTTTTCCGAGCTTCTCGGAGACGATAACAACGAAAAAGACGGTAAAGGAGAATAAAAATGGCAAACATAATTGACGGAAAGGCAATATCCGCCGCAATACGCGCGGAGATAAAGCAAGAAACCGAAATCTTTGCAAAGGAAAACGGCTTTCGCCCCGGACTTGCGGTAATAATCGTAGGTGAAGATCCCGCGTCCCAAGTATATGTGCGCAACAAGCGCAGAGCCTGCGAAGAGGTAGGATTTTACTCCGAGGCTTATGAGCTCCCCGCAGAGACAACGCAGGAGGAGCTGAACACACTTGTGGACAAGCTCAACGCAAACGAGAAAATACACGGCATACTCTGTCAGCTTCCACTGCCAAAGCACTTGGATGAAAACGAGGTCATTCTCCGCATCGATCCCAAAAAGGACGTTGACGCTTTCCACCCTGTAAATGTAGGTAGAATAATGATAGGCGACTATTCTTTTCTCCCCTGCACTCCTGCGGGTGTTATGGCTCTGCTTGAGCGCAGCGGCATTGAAATATCGGGCAAGGAATGTGTCGTTGTCGGACGCTCAAATATTGTGGGCAAGCCTCAGGCAATGCTTCTGCTCCACGCGAACGGTACGGTAACAATATGCCACAGCCGCACAAAGAACCTCGCAGAGGTTTGCAGACGAGCAGATATTCTTGTGGCGGCTATAGGAAAGGCAGATTTCTTCACGGGAGATATGGTCAAGGAGGGCGCAGTTGTCATCGACGTAGGAATGAACAGACGCGCTGACGGCAAGCTGACGGGCGACGTTGACTTTGAGTCTGTCGCTCCTAAGGCTTCCTACATTACCCCCGTCCCCGGCGGCGTAGGACCTATGACTATTACAATGCTGATGAAGAACACACTGACAGCGGCGAAACTATCGGTAAAATAAAATAATCAAACTATCGGAGAAATACTATGAAATTTGTAAAAACAATTTCGCTTATGTTAACTGTAGTTCTTTGTGCTTTATCGTTGGTTGCCTGTAGCATTGGTATTAAAGGCGAAAAAGGTGACCAAGGAAAGCAAGGTATCCAAGGAGAAAACGGTGAGGACGGCCTGACACCGTACATAGGTGATAACGGTAATTGGTGGATAGGTGACAAAGACACAGGAGTTAACGCAACCGGTGAGACGAGCGTTGACGACGGTATGGATTACTACCCACTTTCAGACGGAACTTATGGCGTAGCAGCTGGTAGAGCGAAGTATCTTGAAAATATCGTTATTCCCGAAACATATCGCGGAAAACCCGTGACGGTAATAGTAGACCTCGCATTCAGCGAGTGCTTAAAATTGAAAACCA
The DNA here is from genome assembly GCA_017461365.1 of Clostridia bacterium. Classification (GTDB taxonomy): domain Bacteria; phylum Bacillota; class Clostridia; order Oscillospirales; family CAG-272; genus HGM12713. The sequence continues at coordinate 9,332 of JAFTYG010000009.1, forward strand.
TAGTAATTCCTGACAGTATAACAAGCATTGGCGACAATGCATTTGCAGATTGCCAAAGCTTAACGGAAATAACTATCCCAAATAGCGTAAAACGCATTGGTGACAGTGCGTTCGACAGTTGCTTTTACTTGTCAAAAATAACTATCCCCGATAGCGTTACAAGTATTGGAAAAAACGCATTTAAAAACTGCACATACTTAACGAAAATAACGCTTTCCGATAGTATAACGACCTTGGAAGAAGGTATATTTTGCGATTGCGCAAACTTAACGAGCATAACGATACCGAATAGCGTTACGAGCATAGGAGCTGCTGCTTTTTTGGGATGTACAGGATTGAAAAATGTATCAATTCCAAACAGTGTAATAAGCATTGGTGAGCAAGCATTTCAAAAATGCTCTAATTTAACGAGCATAACTATCCCCGACAGTGTTAAAATCCTTAGTGGATGTATGTTTGGATGGTGCACAAGCCTAAGAAGCGTAACTATTCCCAACAGTGTAACTAAAATAGACGAATTCGCGTTCTACGGCTGTACAAGTCTAACCGACATAACGATACCTGACAGTGTAACAAGCATCGACTATGATGCGTTCCATGATTGTACAGGCTTAACAAGCATATCCATTCCAAACAGCGTAACAAGCATTGGAAAGGATGCGTTCAACAATTGTTCGGCCTTAATAAGCATAGCGTTTTCTGACGGCATAAAAAGTATTGGTGATAGCGCGTTTGATAATTGCACAAATCTAACAACAGTAACCTATACAGGCACCGAAGAACAGTGGGAAGAAATTGATATTTCTGTATTCGGAAATTATAAATTAACATCCGCATCCATAACTTTCAGCTATGGCAAAGAATAACGATCCATTCCAAGCTATATCAAACATGAACGAGCCGACCTGCGTCTTGCAAGTCGGCTCGTTCATTATTTAAACGTCTCTGCGTCCCTCGATCGCTCTTCCGAGTGTCACCTCGTCGGCATATTCAAGGTCGGAGCCTACGGGGATACCGTAAGCCAAGCGTGTCACCTTAACCCCAAGGGGCTTTAAGTATTTTGAGATATACATAGCCGTCACCTCTCCGTCAGGAGTCGGGTTGGTAGCTATTATTACCTCTTTTACGTCGTCTTTGCCCACCCTTTCGATAAGCTCACGGAAGCTGATCTTATCGGGCGTCATTCCGTTCACTGGAGATATAACTCCATGGAGCACATGATACACTCCACGGTATTCCCTTACCTTTTCGATGGACATAACAGCCTTTACATCCTCAACAACGCATATAACACTTTTGTCGCGTGTGTCGTCATCGCAGATGTAGCATATCTCCTCGTCGGTGAGGTTGCCGCATATGGGACACTTGTGTATTTTTTCTTTAGCCTCCATAATAGCCGAAGCAAAGGCTACGGCATCGGACATATCCATTTCAACTACAGAAAACGCCATGCGAAAAGCGGATTTTTTTCCCACTCCCTGAAGCCTTGCGAACTGCTCCGCAAGATTTTGGAGCGGCTCAATGTAATCAGCCATAATTAAAACAGTCCGGGAATACCCGCGCTGCCCGTTATCTTGGACATTTCTGCGCTGTTTGTATCCTCAACTCTCTTGATAGCCTCGTTTACTGCCGCAACGAGTATATCCGAAAGTGTTTCAATATCGTCGGGATCAACGATCTCAGGCTTAATGTCTATTGAAAGTATCTCTTTCTTACCGTTTATCTTAACGCCTACGACTCCGCCGCCTGCGGATATATCATATTCTCTCGCGTCAAGCTCCTCCTGAAGAGCCTCCATATCCTCCTGCATCTTCTGTGCTTGACGGATCATTGCGTTCATATTCTGAGGACCGCCGCCCATTCCTTTAGGTAAATTTGCTCTCATTTTTTGTCTCCTTTATATTGATAATTCTTTAATTATATGTCAAATTCGTCAAGATCGGAAATGTTTTCGTTTCCGTCGACAACGCCGAGCTCAAGCTCACCGTCACCGATATTCATTCCCGCAGTCATATTGACCGCCGCTCTTATGCTGTCGCTAAGATTTGCCTTTTGCACCATCGACTTTGCAAAATCGTTGGGAAATTTTATATACACTCTTCCGTCAGAGCCGCGAAACGCCTTTGCGATCTTCAAAAATCCAAGCACAGATCCATCGCCCGCCGCCGCGCGTTCAGCCATTTCGTTCCAACCTCTGAGCGGCTTTAAGGTAAGCTCCGACACATCGGACGCATCCGTTTGCTGTATATCTTTCACGGGAGCATTTGATTTCTCAACCTTTTCCGTCTTATCCGTAACACTTTCCTCAAGGGTAGGTCTTACTCTGTATGCACTTCCCGACGCAACCGCGTTTTCAAGCTTTGATATACGCGAAAGAAGAGCATCTACCGAAGTATCAAGCGTAGTATCACACATCTTTATCAGCGCCATCTCAGCGATCATCCTTTTTGCACTTCCCGCCTTTTGCATATTGTAAAGCGTTTCATCAAGCACCCTACAATGATACAGCAAGGTCTCTTTTGTAAACAGCGCAGAAGTCTTTCTCAACCGCTCCGATTCATTCTCCGTAAGATCAAGATACCTGTCTGCCTCCGACGTAGTCTTAATAACGAGCATATCGCGATAATACGATATAAGCTCCTGCCAGAACACAGCTATATCACGCGAGGAGCGCACAACAGACTCTATCGTTGAAAATATTGCATCAAAATCGAGGTTTGCGATCGCCTTAACGGTCTGCTCTATATTTTCTCTGCCGCCCGAGCCGACAGTTTCATCTACTATCTCGGGGGTGATCTTATTTCTTGTTCCCGCGCAAAGCTCCAACAGACTTATCGCGTCTCTCATTCCGCCCTGAGCAAGCTTTGCAATAATGCGAAGCGCCTCGGTGTCGTATTCAATTCCCTCACGGTCAGAAATATGCGCAAGTCGGTCGCAGAGTACCTGCGTAGCGATACGTCTGAAATCAAATCGCTGACAGCGTGATATGATAGTGGACGGCAACTTGTGCAGTTCCGTAGTCGCAAGAATAAACACAACGTGAGCGGGCGGCTCTTCAAGTGTTTTCAGAAGGGCATTAAATGCGCTTCCACTGAGCATATGTACCTCGTCGACGATATAGACTCTGTATTTAAGCGCCGACGGAGAATAGACTACCTCGTCACGAATATCTCTGATGTTATCGACACCGTTATTCGAAGCCGCGTCCATCTCAAGCACGTCCGTCGCAGTTCCTGCATCTATAGAGATACAGGACGGACACTTATTACACGGGCTTCCGTTTATGGGAGCCTCGCAATTCACCGCCTTGGCAAGTATCTTTGCGCAGGTCGTTTTTCCCGTTCCGCGCGAGCCGCAAAAAAGATAGGCGTGAGAAAATTTGCTGTTTGCCGTCTCATATTTGAGTATTGATGTTATATGCTCCTGACCGCATACCTCATCAAAGGTCTGCGGACGCCATTTTCTGTACAGTGCCTGATGCATATATCCTCCCATAGCGCGTTGCTAACAAAAAGCAGACTGCAAAATAAGACCATACACCTCAAGATCGAATTTCACCTTTACGCGATCTCCGTACCCCCTGCTCGGAGCAGGCTACCTCGCGGCACATCAAGCCAACTGCTTAATGCTGCTTGGTTCCCCACCTGACATGGTTCACAGCGCTCAATTGCGCAAGACCCGCTCTTCAACGCAGCAGGCACGGCTCAAACCGTATCAGATCCATCCTCAAAAGAGGAATGAACCCCTGCTGTAGCGGATTTCAGGTACAGGGCTCCGCTAATTCCCCGGCTGGTATGGCCTTATTTCACAGTCTGCGTTTATCTGCCGTAGCAGACTTACTCATATATTATAACAGATTTGATTTCATTTTTCAAGAGTATTTTTAAATTTTCTTTATATTTCACACTTTTTTAATAATAACGGGTATCCGCTTTTATATTTTAGCAGACACCCGTCATTTTATTCAAGCATATATTTCGTATCTATTGCATGCTGTATCTCTGAAAATGCTTTTATGTACATTCCAATGCAAAGCAATGCAAAAACAATATTTATAAGCCCCATAAAATCAACCCGCGGCGCAAAAATATCAAAGCATACGTCTGAAGCTATGTACAGCACCGTCGACACAAGGGCATAGATCAAATTTTTCTTAAGATCCGCGTGAAGTGTTTTTATCATATTTTCTTCGCTCGGACCAATACGCTCCATTCCGACCACATATCCCGTATGCGCCTTTACAGTTCTCAACAGAGCCTTGTGCAGATCAAATAGCACGGCAAACAGACATATCCCCTTAATGATATTCAATCCGACAACAAGCATATAAAAATATCTCGCCTCGTCGCTCTTGATTATAGCGCCGTAATAATATCTGTCAAAAAACATATATTCGCTTATCGACGCGAGGAGAGAAAAGCAGGTAAACGACACACTTGAAAATATCCAATCTTTCACCTTTAAACCGTTATACCTTCCGATAAAGGCGAATGCAACGATAAATAGCGCCGCCGCTATAAAGTCAGGCAATATGTTATTGTCATCTATTCTTATATCAACGGTAAGGCAAAGAGCCACTGCAGCTATAAGCACAAATGTCGAAAAGTTTCTGCGCACGAACACCCCTTGCCTGGGGAGAACGTCAGTATCATATTTGAGCGCCAACGCACCTGTAAATTCGCTATCCCGAGCGATACCCTTGAAATAAGATATAATTCTGAAAAGCCAAACCATTCCGAATACAAATACGGGAATAAATGCCATTCCACGCATAAGCCCTATATACCGATAAAGATTTA
>JAFTYG010000006.1 GCA_017461365.1 Clostridia bacterium
CCGTAGGTCTCGGGATGTTCTGTATTTAAGATAAATTTTATCAGATAGTAGAATGATTATGGTGCAACACGTTCACGGTCGCAAACATAGGTGCCTTGTTCAGGCTTGCGCTCTGCTCCTTTTCAAGGTAAGGCAAAAGCTTGGCGGAGTTCTTTAATTATTTTAATTGCCGTATCGTTTAGAGGTACATCTCGCTTACTCGTCGTGCTTTTGAGCTTTCCTACCTTGGCCTCTGTAGAGCCGTCAAGAAGCTCTACACCGTCTCTTTTGTTTATGACTTTCACACCCCTCTGCACGTGCAGAATTTGTCTCTTAAGGTCTATATCGCCGTTTAGAACGCCGAGCATTTCACCTGTGCGTACACCGACGCAATTTTTGATCGACAAAAGTTGATACGGTCAGCTCTGCTGAACGATGTGAGTGAGACAAATTCTCCCGCTTGAAAATCGAAACAGTATTTTAGAGCTTATGATCCATACTTTTGTTGCTTTTTGATGGCATTTGATGTTTAATTTTGTATCTGTTTTACGTGTTTATAATGTTATTGCTATATAATTTATTGTCTCGGAGATGGTGAAATATCTCGGATCGTACGTGTATTTTTTATGTTCTTGCAGTAAATGAGCACCACTTACGGTGAAGTCCGAGAATGATGAAGAGAAAAAGAGATATCGGAGAGAGTAGAGTTCTCTTTGGTATCTCTTTTTTTCCAATATTTGCAGACTTGACAAGTATTGATGAATTTGGTTAAATATTTATTGAGTTAAGGATTTTTATTTTCGCCTTCGGCTCTTTTATTCTTTCTGTATTGCGACGGGGAGCAGCGTTCATATTTTTTGAACATACGGCAAAAATATTCGGGCGAGCTGAAGCCAAGCTGTTGAGATATGGACTCTATGCTATCGTGCGTTGTTCTCAACAGCTTTTTTGATTTGTGAATTTTCCAATTGTTCAGATACTGTATCGGAGTAGTTCCCATTGAGTCCTTGAATATCTTTATCAGATATTTTTCCGATATAGAGCATTGCTCGGCTATATCCGCAAGAGTAATGTTTGTGTACTTGTTTCTGTCTATATATTGCAGAGCAAGAATAATATATTTTTCTTGTGTGTTTTTTTCGTCAATTTTTAAATCATTGTATTTTGCGTGTATTGCAAGAAGCGCCATAAGCTTAGAGAGTAAGTGAAATTGATTGTTTTCTTCCGAGACGGCGATCTGCTCATTGACGAAATTGTTTATTTCCTTCAAATACGAGCTATGCTTTATCTCAAAAAGAGGAGTGTTGAAATCAAAATTCGACTTTTCCAATAGTTTTATGGCATCTGTGCCGTCAAAGGTCATCCAAAATACCTTCGTATCGCTTTCCTTTATTGCTGACAATGAAAAGGAGTTGGTATTCAACTTTAAGAGACCAAAGGGTGCCTTATATCTCAGACCGTTGACATTCATAGTTCCGCTTAACACATAGAAAATGGAATTTTGTGTATTTTGAAGTTTAACATCCGAGTCTCTTACATATATCCTAATAGACTCAATATCATATCCGTTTGTGGAGTTCTCTTGTATTATTCTCACGTAAAGATATTTTGTATCGTCAAAAAAGAATATTTCAAGGGGCTCCTTTACCATTCTTTTTACGTCAAAATTGTTTATAGTATATAGAGTTTTCCACTTTACGTGATCTGACGATGCTTGTATCTTCAAACCGAGATTGCGTTGTTGATTGTTTATTGAGGTAATAACAATTTTATGTATCGGAGAAAATGAAAAAAGTCTTGCGGAATTCCACGCAGAGCATTTAAAATCCCACGGAAAATAACAGGTTCTTTTCTTGTTTTCCTCCCATAGACAGGCTATCCCGTCTCCCCAGATATATTTATGGTGATGCTCACCGTAGTCCTGAAAGGAAGTGTTTATTTTGGTATAATTACTTGTGTCCGTATCGGTAGGGAGTGCTTGTTCGATTTTTTGCTTTGGAATACTATTGGACAGACCCATTTCCGAAACAAATAGGTTTTCCCACAGAATATTGTGAAATGATAAAATCAACTGATCCATAACAATAGCGCCTCTTATTTTTATTGTTGTAGTTTTATTATACCACGTATTTTATCGGAAGTCAATCTCGTTGCGTTGAAAATGTGAATAATGTGCAGATTTTAGTGAATTATATGTATTAAATAAAATAATGATTTATGATATAATTATTATGGATATAATGTATAACTGAATTTGTAAAGGAGAGAGTTAAAATGAAAATAAAAAGATTTATATTGCTTTTAACGGTGATCCTGTTGCTTTTAAGCTCGTGCGGTCCTCCACAGGTTGATTCGGTAGAGACCGATGGATCATCAAATACAGGTTCTGTCGATACGGGAGCTATTTATCTTATGAAGGACGGCGAATCAGTATTTGATTTAGTGTATCCGTCAAATTCAAAGTTTCCCAATATTAGCATTTGGGTGGATCAAATTAAATCTTCGCTAAATAGCAATGCTGATATTGATATAGCTACGTACGATGACAAAGCAACCGCTAAGAGTGAGTTTTTGATCTTGCTTGGAGATACCAAATATCAAGAGAGTCAATTGGAAGCCGAGCAACTCGGAAAGGGTGGTTTCTCCGTATGCAAAAAAGGGAACTACATTATTATCAATGCGTCTGATGACATATCTATGGTCAAGGCGGTAAATTGGTTTTGTAATACACTTTTGAAAAAGGCACAAACGACAGCGGACGGAAAAAATGTAACGCTTGATTTTGAAGAAAACCGTAATATCGGAACAGTTGCCGAAAGAGAAATCAAGATCAACGGAATATCTCTTGAAAAGTACACGGTCATCTATCCCAAAGGAAAAGATGTGTGCAAGGCGGCGGCAGAGGCTCTTGTCTCAGTATGCAATACCGTATTAGGCGTTCCGCTTCGTATATCGGACGATTCGCTTTCTTCGAGTAATTATGAAATATTGGTAGGAAAAACAAATCGAGGCGAATCTGCGACGGTCAGCAACAATAATACGCTTGCACCTATGGAGTACAAATATGAGGTAATAAACGGCAAAATGTCTATTATCGCTTATGCGGATCACGGATATGGATTGATGGGAGCTTGCGAAGAATTTGTGGATAATTTGTTATACGATAAGAAAGTCAATTTGGAGGATGGCTTTATGAAAAACTGTGAAATTAAGTTGAAAACGGATAAATTCGCAACGCTGGCGGAAGATGCAGACGCACGCGTAATGACGGCAAATCTTCTGAGTGAAGAATGGGGCGGCACAGAATGTCTGCCGAGAGCAGAAGTATTTTATGCAAATCTGATGTACTATAAGCCCGATGTAATTGGAGCGCAAGAGGTTTCAATAAAATGGACAAGTGCGTTAAAGACCGTGCTTGAAAATTCGAGCTATGCGGTGCTTCACGAGGTCGTTACGGGTACCGATTCCAACTATTGTCCTATGATTTACAATACGGACACCTTGGAATTGATAGAATCGGGGGCGTACAGATTGTCCATAGGAGGTCCTGCAAAGGCAAGAACGGTAACGTGGGGAGTATTTAAGCATAAGGTTACTCAAAAAACTTTTATAGTGCTGAATACACATCTTGATTGGATTGCAGATGTAAATGATTACGAAACCACAGCGGCGACATCGCATTACTCTCGCGAAATGCAGGTTAGAGAACTGGCGGGTACGTTCGTAGAGCTTCGAGAAAAATATCCCGATGTTGATATATTGATGACAGCCGATTGGAATACTGCAAAAAACAAACATCCCTTAGATATTCTTTGTGAATTGACAGAAGCAGTATTTGCCGAGGATATGATGCCTGACAACGATTGGCGAGAATATGAGGTGGATCATATTCTGATGACTGCCGATACGGACATAAAGGCTGTGCATTGCTATTACGAGAACGGGCGTGACTTAGGTGCTACCGACCATCCTTGGGGCTTTGTTGACATTAAGTTGAAGTAAAAAAGAATTTATATATAAGGAGGTTTCTATGAAACGAATTTTATGTTTTTTACTTGCATTGCTGATGCTATCAGCACTTCTCGTTGGATGTAAAAAGAATGGTGAGGAAGGAAACACCGATGCATCCGACACGGTATCCACAAACGCAGAGTCGGTTGACCCTTATGATGTTCACGACGATCTGGGCAATCTGAAATTCGGAACAAAGGATAAACCCGTAGAGTTTACGGTGCTTCAATGGGATTCTTACGATCCCGACTGGTGTATCGATCCTTCTGACAGAGAAACAAATATCGTTCTTAACGAATTGTATAACCGTCAGCTCTATATGGAGGACCGATTTGGAATCGTGTTCAGCTTTGTAGAGGTTGGCGGAAAGTACAACGGAATTGAAGATTTCAATAAGCGTATAGAAGCGAGTATTATGGGTGGAACGCATTCTTATGATCTTGCGGGACATTACAGCGTGGGCGCTTCGTTGTTGATAACAAACGGATATGCACATAACCTTTTGGATGTGGATCATTTGGATCTTGAAAAATCCTATTGGCCCAGTGATCTGCTTGAAGCCAATACGGTTAACAATCAAATGTATTTCCTTACAGGTTACCTCGCACCCTCTTATTTCGGTAATATCGCAAGCGTTTTCTACAATAAAAGTATTATAGAAAGTATGAGCTTTGAAGATCCGGTTGCGCTCGTTGATAATAATCAATGGACTTTTGAAAAGCTCCAGCAGATGTCTGTGGGTATGTATGAGGATACTAAGAACAACGGTGTTGACAGAGAAGATGAATTCGGTATAGTATTTAATCAGGGCGCAGCTCCGATCGATGCTCTGTCTGTTGCCTGCGGTGTTCGTATTATTGACATCAATTCCGAAGGAAGACTTCAGCTTTCTCCGTCCTGTTACAGCACTAAGGGTGTAGGAATTATAGATGAGCTTACAAAGCTCGTAAGTCAGAATAATGCTGTTTTTATTGACAAAGACAGCGGTGATGACTTTGGCGGTGTATTTTCGTCGGGTAGGTCGTTGTTTACCATTGGACAGCTTAACGATATGACTACCTTTTCCACAAAGGCAAGCTTTGAGATCGGTGCAGTTCCGCTTCCCAAGTACGATACGGATCAGGAGGCATTTTATAGCTCTATAGGTCCTCAGTTTACATTGTTTACAATTCCCGCAGATGCGAAGGATCCCGATATGACGGGAGCGATTCTTGAAGCACTTGAAGCCTACAGCTACAGAGAAGTATTCCCCGTAGTGTATGAGCAGAATTTCAAGCTGAAATATTCATCCGACTCGGATATGAGCCGTATGGTAACGCTTATCTATGAGTCAACTCGTCTCGATCCCGCAAAGACTTGGGGAAATGCGGCAAATCTTTATTGGATAACACGTGCCTCTATAACGGGCGGGGATTCTTGGGCAACAAGACTCGGAAAATATCGCAATACAACGTGGCAAAGCTCTATTGATGCGTTGAATAAATACTTGTTCCACGAGAACTGATATAGGAGAAGCAATAATGAAAATACGTATATTTGCAATTCTTTTATGCGCTATACTTCTTCTTTCGTCCTGTGCGTCAAATACTCCGAATGATACGGAAACAGAGTCAAATACAGATAGCTCAGCGATATATCCTTCTGACGAAACGATCGACGATACACAGACACCGCCTTCTGACGGTGAAAAGGAAGAGGTTAAAACGCTTACCGATACCGATACTCCTGATAAAAACACAAAGATTTCGCTTACATACGATTCCTACGATAGATTGGGACTTCAATATGCTACAGGCGCTCTTGGAGCATTGTATGATGGCGATATCAATTCACGGCTTTCGTTTTTTACTCCTGATGGAGCTACCGCATTTAACGTATCAAAGCTTGATGGAAAAAAGCAGATAAAATACATAAAGCTGTTTTGTGCGGCAAACTACGAGAGAAACGTCGGTCTTGAGCTTCAGGCTTCGGTTGACGGAATAGATTATGTGACGCTTTACACGCTAACGGCAGAGGATGTGGGCGTTATGGAGACTGCACCGCTGATCGTAGAGGTAGAAAACACTACGAAATTCGGATATTTTCGTGTGTATCACAAGGATTCAACAACGGGGTATGATTTGAACGAGGTTGAATTATATACGCTTCCGACAGAAGACGGAGGTGTTGATAAAACCTATGAAAAGGTAATAGCGACCTATCAGGGCTTTGGCGACGGAAATGGCGGACAAAGACTCGACTGTGCTTATGGAGACTCAAATTTGAAGTTCACCGAGGACGTTATCAAGGCAGTTTGGGACGGAAATGCGGATACCATATACTGTAATTATATTTCGGGTAACGTAGGCTCGTGGACGTCTGCAAGCTTTGCAGAAGCAACGGTTATCGGAAAGCTGGTGCTTTCTACGATCTGGAATCCCACGGCTAATGTAGGTACTGCAATTCAGGCATCTGTTGACGGGGAAACGTGGGTAACTCTTTATACTATTTCCTCAGATGACGGAAGCTTTGTAGAAGGCAAGAACGAGTGGAAGCTTGAGACACTCGAAATAATGGTAGAGGACAGCACGGCTTACAACTATGTTCGCGTTTATGACGGTACGGGTACTGGATATTGCCTTGCTGAGGTGGAGATTTATAAGCTTGTAGGAGGCTCGGCTCAGCTTCCCGTCATAGATACTGAAAAGTATCCTCCTACCACGGTGGGACTTAATAACTCTGTTGCGGGTGTTAAGATACTCGGAGAAAGAAATCTCGCATCCACGAGCGGTATAAACTGCGATTGGAGCTGCTCGGGTATAGAGATAAAGCTCAACTGCGCAGGCGATGTTTCCTTTGCGGTCAGTTCGGACAAGGCTTGCTATTTCAGAGCTTACGTTGACGGAGTTGTTAAATATAATGGCAGCACACCCTATTACACAGTAAACGGCAACACTACGATAACTCTAAAAAATCTGTCGGAGGGTGAGCATACTATTCGTCTTATTAAGGTAACGGGTTGGACACTCGCAAATGCGGAGATAAAGTCGGTGACCTTTAACGGCACGATGTCCGAAACTGCTCCCGAAGGAAATGACTATTACATCGAATTTGTAGGCGACAGCATTACCTGTGCTTGGGGTACTATAGGCCCGGGCGGTGGCTCTTATGAGGGACAGGACGGAACTCTTGCGTTCTCTTACCTTATCGCAAAGGAGCAGAATGCGGATTACTCAATGACCGCTCTTTCGGGGCAGGGCTTGCTCTGCGGTACACCCGGTGTGCCTCTCGGTTACGAATATGCTTCGTGGAAGAAGGACAGCACGAACAAATACGATTTTGCAAGACAGGCTGATATGGTCGTTATCAATATAGGCACTAACGATTTCTATCAGAAAGACGACTTGGGAATTGATGCCGACGACTTTAAGGCGGCTTATAAGGTCTTCCTTGAAATGGTCAAAGAAAAGAACGGAGACGACTGTAAAATACTTTGTGTTTACGGATGTATGAACGATAACTTTGGCGAGACTATAAAGGCGCTTTGCAAGGAAATGGGTGGAGCAGATGCGGGTTACTATTGCCAAAAGCTTGATAAAGCCAACAGCCACGCAAATGGTTCGGGACACCCCACCGCCGCAGAGGAGGCTGCTTATGCAGACGTTCTAAATCCTATGATCACAGCTATTCGAAACGGTACGTATGCCACTGACGAAACTGTTGAATACGTAAAGGTAAAAACGAATTATCACGATTTCGGTGACGGAAACGGCGGACAGTCAACCAACTATATATACGGTACAAAGGCAGGAAATGCCGATGCGGTAAAGCTCGTTTGGGACGGTGTTGTAGATACTACTTACTGTAACTATTATCAGTGGGAAGGTGCTGGCTCATGGACATCGGCAAGCTTTGACGAAGCAACCGTTATTAAGAAGGTAGTGCTTCATACAATTTGGAAGCCGGCAAATAATCTCGGAACCGCTGTTCAAGCATCTGTTGACGGAGAAACGTGGGTAACTCTTTATACTATCTCCGAAGCAGACGGAAGCTTTGTAGAAGGTAACAACGAGTGGAAGCTCGAAGCCCTTGAAATTGCTGTAGATGATGCTACTGCATATAATTATATCCGAGTATATGATACTACGGTGTGCGGATATTGTCTTGCAGAAGTTGAGGTTTATACGGTATCACAGCCGTAAAACATAAAAAACATTATAAAAGGAGAAGAAATTATGCGATACGAAACACCAAAAGCAGAGATCACACGGATCTCTACGCAAGACATATTGATGTTGAGCGGAAACATTTCTATACCCGGCACAGATAATGAAATCAGTTATGATGACGTTATGTCTGCAATGTACGTCGGAATGTGAGGAGGAAGAAAAATGAAACGTAAACTTATAGCGCTTATTTTAACAATTGCGACACTTACTACCTGCGTATTTACAATGACTGTTTCAGCAACGACAGAAAACATCAAAACCAAGCCCGTTGTTGAATTTGTCGGACACCAAAGAACCGTTGTTGCGACCGATGACTACGGTATAAGACTTATCGGTATCGTTAACGATCTTTCCCCCAAGGCGGTCGGATTTGATCTTGCTATCGTTTTAGAGGATGGCAGAATGGTAACTTTTAACAAGGAAGTTACAAACGTACATAAGTCCATATTAGCTCAGGTGAACGGAGAAGAGACGACTATAACAGCCGAAGAGCTTGGCGGAGAGTATATCTTTACCGTAGTTATTAAAGATATTCCCGCAAACGAAGGCTTCAAGGGCTTCCTTGGTTCGGTATATTATATTGATGCAGATAATAATAAGGTATCCGGTGAGACCAAGAAGATAATTTATTATAATGCGGATCAGTGGAAGGACTACGGAGCTGGTGAGAGAATAAACACCACATTTGTTGAGCATAGCTTGGGTGAAACTCCTGTGGATGCTGAGACAGGTGAGAACAATTACTTCCTTGTCGACACAGCGGCAACCGCCGGTGAATCTCAGTTGAAGCGTATGTGGGATAAGGATTACGGAAATTCTTACGGCGCTATTAAGATCTATGGCGGAAACGTTGGCGCATACACTATGGCGAAGTTTGATGAGCCTACTCAGATCGGAAGAATATCCTTCGTATCCTGGTATCACGCAAATCTTAACAACGCCGCAAAAGTTCAGGTATCCGCAGATGGGGAAGAATGGAAAACTATTTATACCTTCTCGTCTGAGACAGACGATACGTATTTCCTTGTTTCGGGTTGGAAGAAGAGAGCTATATCCGTTGACGTAGCGGATGAAGGCTACTATGAGTATATCAGAGTTATCGCAGATGAGGACGTTGATGGCGATAACGGATTTTCCTTCTCCGACATCGCGGTCTACAATAAGGTTATGCTTCCCGGCTTGAAGCAGGTATCCGTAACCTCTCCCGAGATAAGTATCACGCAGGATGCAGGATCCAACGGATATTACGGAACGGGTACAGACGGAAAGACTGAGGCTTCTAAAGCTAATTTGTTTGATAACGACAAGACTACAAGTTGCTGTGTTGGCGTATGGAGCTCTACCTCTTGTTCGGTATATGTAAAAGGCGATCTCGGTAAGGATACAGTTATAAAGAAAATCGAACTGACCGTAAATGACCGCAGAGAGGAATTCAACAAGAACGTCAAAATTCAGGCATCTGCCGACGGAACAAATTGGGATACCCTCTATACGATAACCGAAGCTGATGCTGATTTCCTCGTTAAGGCACAGAATGCGGACGGAAAGGATACTTACGACGTTTACAGAACATTCTCGTTTGCAGTTGAAGGTACGACAACATACAGATATATTCGTGTGTATAGCGAAAATACGGGTAATAATTTCGCTTTGGCAGAGTTGAAGGTGTTTGAAGAAAACGCATATAACGACACCTTCGCAAATCTCTTGAACACACAGCTTCCCGTAGCAAAATAAGATTTGATAAGATCCTCCGCCGTTTTTAGCGGCGGGGGATTTATAAAAGTTGTAAAATGTTAAAGGATAAGATTTCTAAACAGTTAAGTGAATGCGTATGTGTTGAATATAACGATACGGACACGATCATCGGCTTGCCGTATCCTTACTCTGTTCCAACACCGGGGAATACCTTTCGTGCGTTGTACTATTGGGATACCTATTTTACAAATCTTGGCTTGATATGCACAGGAAACATAAAGCAAGCTAAATATAACGTGAATGATATGCTTTATATGGCTGATCGCTTCGGCTTTGTTCCTAACGGAAGCCGTATGAAATATCTTACTCGTTCACAACCGCCATTCCTTTCCATTATGGTCAGAGATATTTACGAAGTCGAAAAGAACAATGAATGGCTTGAATATGCTTATCGGTGCTTAGCAAAAGAATATGATTTTTGGAATAAAAAACGCACCTTTGATGACGGTTTGTCCCATTACGGATATACTCCGACGGACGGTTCATTTGAGTATCTGTATGACCGTTGGGTAGGACGCACAGGCGTTACGGCTGATGTTACGAAATTAGAGATGGCGGGCAATTATATAGCACAAGCTGAAAGCGGATGGGATTTTACTCCTCGTTTTGGAATCAGAGGACAGTACATCTGTTGCCCTGATCTTAATTCATTACTTTGGCAGTTGGAAAAGAATATGGCTTATTTCTCCGAAGCGTTGGAGAACAATGAGGCGCACGAATGGGAGAGTCTTTCCGAGAAAAGAAGACAAAAGATCAATGAGGTGTTATGGGATGATGACAGAGGCTGCTTTGCCGACGTTGATCGTACAGATCAAAAAGCGGGAGATATTTTCTCTGTTGCTTCATATTATCCTATGTTTGTCGGTCTTGCTACGAAAGAACAAGCCCGTGTTTTGCGTGACCGATTATCGGAGCTTGAACACGAATATGGAGTTTGCCCTTGTTCATTACATAGTGAGGCCGGTCGGTTTCAATGGGATTCTCCTAACGTATGGCCTTGTTTGCAATGGATAATATATAAGGCTTTGAAAAACTACGGATATGATACCGATGCCAACCGTATCGCACTTAAATATACTCAGCTTGTTGATCGAGTAGAGAAGGAAACGGGACAGCTTTGGGAAAAGTATAACGCAGATACAGGCGATTGCGATGCGGCTTGTGAATATCAAACACCGCCTATGCTTGGCTGGACTGCCGGTGTTTATTTGAAGCTTA
The DNA here is from genome assembly GCA_017461365.1 of Clostridia bacterium. Lineage (GTDB taxonomy): Bacteria > Bacillota > Clostridia > Oscillospirales > CAG-272 > HGM12713. Next base: position 11,175 of record JAFTYG010000006.1, read on the forward strand.
TGGATGAATTGAAATGATCGGAAAGAGCTATGGTTATGAGAAAATTTGATATACTTAACGAAGAAAATATAGTGATCTGTGCCCATCAGGGCTCTTACAGCGGAAATATCCCCGGAAACAGTATCACGGCGTTTGATATCGCCATTATGCAGGGTGCGGATATGATAGAGCTTGATATTACTAAAAGTTCGGACGGAGAGCTGTTTGTTTTTCACCCACAAATGGAGCGGAGAATTTTAAAAAAGGATATAGACATAAGAACGATGCCTGCCCAAGAGATAAAAAAGTTCCGTGTGTTTAACGGTGGCGGAGGGCTTACGAATGAACCTATTTGGCTATTTGATACGTGCTGGAGCATTTGAAGGGAAGGTGCTATATCAACGTAGATAAGTTTGCAGACAATCCTTGCGAGATAATGAAAACGGTAAAAAAGCACAATATGCTTGATCAGATTGTTGTCAAGTGCGACCCTATCGAAAGTGTTTTGCAGAGCGTTGAGGAGGTTGCGCCCGACATTCCGTATCTTGCAATCGTCAACGATAAATACGATCCGTTTGCACAGCGCTTAACTATGCTCTGTGGACATCACTTCTTGATTGCGGAAAGAGAGTATGGGCTTGTGCGGGAAGCGACAGACATATCTCTGCCAGAGCAACTGCTTTAACGACCATCTACTTGGCAGAACTGTCAAGTGCGAAGATCGTAGAGCAATTAAGAGTTGGTGATTTCGTTTGCGGCTCTGTTGGAATTCGTATGTGTATCGATGATTGTCGTATGGGCGGGCTATGCTCCTTTGAAGATAAGCGACTTATTGTAGCTGTGGAAAACTTTCATTCGTCAATAAAGAAGAAAGATCACACCTACCGCCTTGATCTTATCAATGAGGACGGGGTCGTATGTAGTCAAGAAATTGATTGTTCTCAGCCCACTTATTGCTCCTTCGATATAAAAAACTGCAAATTTTACCGCGTAGAAATATTCGACACCACGGATGATCTGAGAATTGCTGTTGGAAATCCCATATGGAATGCCGATCAATTTAATTCATAATTTTGTCAACGAGATTGACATCGTGTATAACCGCTTGAGATGTCATACTGACTCTCAGGCGGTTATACAATAAATAAACGAAGAAATCAAGTAGATAGAGATCATTCTTTGGTTATTGCGATAAGATGATTTTTTAATGGAGAATATTTATGGAGAAAATAAAAGTTGCCGTGGTGGGATACGGCGGAATGGGCGGTTGGCACGCAGATCATTTATTGAATAGCGACGTGGCAGAGCTGGCTGGAATATACGATATAAAGAAGGAACGACGCCAATGTGCTGAAAAAAACGGAATATACACATATGACACTTTAGATGATGTACTGAGTGATAAATCGGTAAAAATTATTACAGTTGCTATTCCCAACGATAGCCACGAGGATGTTGTTATAAAGGCGCTCGAAGCGGGTAAGCACGTTATCTGTGAGAAGCCTGTTGCATTAACATTAGAATCATTGGAACTAATGATATCAACGGCAAAAAGAAATAACGTGCTGTTTTCTACCCATCAGAATCGACGCTGGGATGTTGACTTCCTTGCGATAAAACAAATTAAGGAGTCGGGTGAGATCGGCGAAGTGCTCGACATCGAATCAAGAGTTCAGGGAAGCAGAGGTATTCCATCCGATTGGAGATGCGAAAAAATACACGGGGTGGAATGCTGTACGACTGGGGGATTCATTTGATCGACCAGATGCTAATGATCTTTGGTTATGATGTTGAGAGTGTATATTGTGTGTGCGATCATATAACAAACGCAGAGGTTGATGACGGATTTAAGTTGGATATCCTTTTTAAAAGCGGACAACGCGCTCGAATAGAGTTGGGAACATATAACTTGATAGCAATGCCAAGATTTTATATGCGCGCAAAAAAAGGAACTGCTATGATTACCGATTGGAGAGAACAGGCAAAGGTTGTGAAATTAAAATATTGGCACGAAAAAGATGTATTGCCTATAGAAACTGCGGCAGGACTTACCAAAACTATGGCGCCGCGTGACGAGATTACAACGGATACGTATTTTGTTCCGAAGCCTTCTTCTGACGTACACGACTATTACAGAAATTTTATTTCTGCGATCAAGGGAGAGCAGGATCAATATGTAACGCATGATCAAATGAGAATTGACCTGAAGATTATACTTGCGGCATTTGAATCCGCAAAAAAACAATGTCCTGTAAAAATAAATGAGCTTAAGTTCAATTAAAATCATCTAAAAACACAGGAGCAGTCAATTGTTGGAGGAAATATGATAACGACAAAACAAAAAATCAAATTTGGTACGGGTGGTTGGAGAGCTCTTATAGGAGATGATTTCACCAAGGAAAATATCTGCCGTGTAGCGCAGGGAATTGTTCAGCTTATGAAAAGTGAAAATAAGACCGATAAGCCCGTTATAATAGGATACGACAGACGCTTTATGTCCGAGGACGCCGCAAGATGGGTGGCTGAGGTTTTGTGCGGAAACGGCATCAAGGTAAAGACGATGCGCAGAAGCGCGCCTACTCCTCTTGTTATGTTCATAGTAAAAAATGAGGAGCTCCATTATGGAATAGAAATAACCGCAAGTCACAATCCGTCGAGCTATAACGGAATAAAGCTTATAGTTGAGGAAGGGCGTGATGCCTCTCTTGAATGTACCGATAAGCTTGAAGCGCTTATTGATACCAATGAGGTTTCGGCTATGAACATAGAGGCGGCAGAGGAAAACGGAATGGTGGAATATTTGAAAACGCCGTTCAACGATTTTTTGGATTCTATACTTTCCAAGCTTGATGTGGACACCATAAGAACCGCAGGACTTCGCGTACTGTTCGATCCTATGCACGGATCGGGTACATATCCTCTTATGACAATACTTTATACGACACGCTGTACCGTAGACCTTATGAACTCCAACAAGGACGCATATTTTGGCGGCAGTATGCCTGCGCCGTCCTATAATGAGCTCGGAGGACTTATACAGAGGGTGGTACATGAGCATTATGACTTGGGCATTGCAGTTGACGGAGACGGAGACAGACTTGGTATCATTGATGCGTGCGGAGAATACCTTAGCGCCAATCAGATACTCGTTATGCTGTATTATTATTTGCACGAATACAGAGGCTGGAAGGGGCCCGTAGTAAGAAATCTTGCTACCACCCATATGCTTGACAAGGTGGCAGAGTCCTTCGGAGAGAAGTGCTACGAGGTTCCTGTCGGCTTTAAATACGTATCGTCAAAGCTTGACGAGGTAGATGCGGTGCTTGGCGGCGAATCCTCGGGCGGACTTACCGTAAGAGGACATATATTTGGTAAGGATTCTGTTTATGCCGCGTCTCTGTTCGTTGAAATGGTTTGTGCTATCGGAAAATCCCCCACAGAATTTTGGAACGAGCTTGAGGAAAAATACGGCGCATACAGAATGGTAGAATGTAATTTGAGCTTCACTCAATCGGAAAAGGAAAGAGTGGAGAGGCTGATTATGACCGACAGACTGTTACCCAATTTTTCCAAAGCGATCGCTCACGTAAGCTATGAGGACGGTTGTAAGGTCTACTTCGAGGATAACTCGTTTATAATATGCAGATTTTCGGGTACTGAACCTCTGCTTCGCATATTCGCTGAGGCAAATGACAGTGAGATCGCAGAGGGCTTGATACATACGATGAAAAACTTTATAAATGGATAATAGAGGAGAAGAAAATATGACATTACTCATACTTGCCGCAGGACTTGGCTCACGCTACGGCGGACTGAAGCAGATAGACCCCGTGACCGATAACGGGGAGTTTATCATCGACTTTTCAGTCTACGATGCCGTGGTCAGCGGATTTGATAAAATCGTTTTCGTAATAAACGAGGAAACCCTCGACCTGTTCCGTGAAACTATCGGAAAGAGATTTGAGGATAAGGTGAAGGTCGAATACGCCTTCCAGAGCATTGATGACCTTCCTGACGGCTATTCCGTACCCGAGGGCAGAACAAAGCCTTGGGGAACGGCACAGGCTATGCTTGCCGCTCGAAATATAATAGACGAGCCCTTCGCCGTTATCAATGCCGACGATTTCTACGGCAGAAATGCTTATGAGCTGCTCGCAAAGCATCTGTCTGATGCAAAGACAGGAGAGTTCTGTATGGTAGGATATATCCTTAAAAATACTCTGACGGAAAACGGCACGGTATCTCGCGGAGTTTGCGAGGTGAAGGACGGATATCTTTCCGACGTTGTGGAGAGAACAAAGATAGCCAAGGGCGGCGACACTGCCGTGTTCTACGAGGGAGATGAGGAAGTAAAGATACCTTATGATACAATCGTTTCAATGAACTGCTGGGGCTTCACTCCCGACATCTTTTCAAAGGTTATGGACGGATTTAAAACCTTTCTCGACAACGACGATGGAAATATCAAGAGAGAGTATTATCTGCCATTTGCAGTAAGAGAGATAATGGAGCAAAAGGAGTGTACCGTCAAAGTGTATTCTTCGACTGACTCTTGGTATGGAGTTACGTACAGAGAGGATCACGATAGCGTTTCTGCAAGCCTTGAGAAGCTGAAATTAGACAGCATATACCCCGAAAGACTCAATGATATGAAGAATTAAGATATCAAACAGCTTACGATTGGAGAATAAAATGAAAGTTCAAATATTAGAAAACTACAAGGAAATGTCCCGCGCGGCAGCTGACATATTCGCAGATGTCATCAATTCAAAAAAAGATTGCGTTCTCGGACTCGCAACGGGAGATACACCTATCGGAATGTACGAGTGTCTTGTAGAGGACTACAAGGCAGGGAAGGTAGATTTTGCTTCTGTTAAGTCTGTGAATCTTGACGAGTACTATCCCATAACTCCCGATAACGACCAGAGCTATCGCTATTTTATGAACTATCATCTGTTTGACAAGGTGAACATAAACAAGGCTAATACATACGTTCCCGACGGACAGGCGTCCGACCCCGTATCAAGCTGCGAGGCTTATGAGAAGAATATTGATGCTCTCGGGGGTATTGACATTCAGGTGCTTGGTATTGGCAGAAACGGACACATTGGCTTCAACGAGCCCGACGGTGAGCTTATTTTTTATACTCACGTGACCGACCTGACGGCAGACACTATCGAGGCAAATTCACGCTTTTTCGAGAGCGAATCGGATGTACCCAAGCAGGCTGTTACTATGGGGATTGAGAGCATCTTCAAGGCAAGAAAGATAGTTGTACTTGCAAGCGGAGAAGGGAAGGCAGAGGCGGTCAAGAGAATGCTATGTGGAAAGCTCACCACAAACTGTCCCGCATCTCTACTTCGTCTACATCCTGATGTTACTCTTATTTGCGATAAGGATGCGGCAATTTTATTGTAATATACGTTGTAAGAGCATTGCTATCTTTGTTTACTGCGACGCAAAATTTGAGTTTTGAAAAGCATCAAAATCACGTTGTTGGCAATAATGTAAGGAGAGAATTTTCCATAGCATCAATAAAGCATCAAAAAAATTCAGACACAACTACGACACACGGTCTTGCAAGGAAAATGCGTTGAAACGGGCGAAAAATTGAGGAATTTAAAGGCTTTGCAAATGTTTCGAGCCACTCCAAAACCGTGAGTCGCGGGTTCTAATCCTCCGTCACACCATTTTTTCTTTTTGGTGCTATCCCGTGACACTGTTTCCGTTTGGTAAAGCATCAAAAAAACATCACGAGCGTCAAAAAAGTATTAAAACAGAAAAGGCGACCGCAGATTTTTTGTTATCTGCAGTCGCCTTTTTCTTTGCCTACTCCGACGCAATTTTTGAGTTGTTGTAAACAGAAGTCATTATTGATTTACTTTCGCATCGCAAACTATAATGATTGATATGGATATTTATCTTTTTTGTGGTCTGTCATATAAAAACTTTTGTTGCTGTAGTGCTAAAAATCCAACAAATTAACATCCACTGGAGTGATAGTAATATAATCTACTAGCTTTTTCTCAAGCGTGCAAATATCTTTTTGAACCCCCTTTTTTTCTGAAACTCTTTAAAAAATACAAGTAAAGTGGCGCAAAATGTGGAGGCATATTTACATTTGTAATTAGTTGGTATAAAAAGTTTTGCACATGGTCATTTTTTAATAAAGGAAAAACTCCACTGCGAATATCTTCTTCGTTATTGGCGGACTTCATAACTTTTAAACACGTGATTCGCTCATCTTGATAATCCTTAATCATATCAAAATTCATACGAGATATAACATTAAAACCGTTAACCGTCAAGATGAATTTAAACAAAAAATCAAAAGTCGATTCATTACCTGATACACAAATGTATGTTAAGATTTTGTTTAATATAACAATATGTTCATCTTCGCTAAACGATAATAAATTATATCTAATTTGTTTTTCTTTGCTTTGGGATAAATTTGACTTTGCGAAGAATTCAAAAACTTTGACCTCGATGCGATTCATGACACCGTTCACGAGATGGTATGCGACGAGGCGAGACACGGCAAGGCATTCGAGGGATTCCTCAATCCGCTTATTCTGTCATTTATGTCATCAGACGAGAATATGGCGATTAAAAAAACGGTTTAATTCTTCACAGAACGGCAAAAGTGTAGTATAATAGCGGAAACTTTTGAGTTGTAAGATTGGAAAATTACAACCAGAGCACAATTCGGAGGAACAATGAAATGAAAAGAAAATTTGACACCTTTGGGGTTATGATAGATATGTCGCGTAACGCCGTTATGAGTATAGACGGACTTAGGCGCTTTTTGCCCTTGCTAAAAAAAATGGGTTACAACTGCGTTATGCTTTACACCGAGGATACCTACGAGGTCGACGGCGAGCCATATTTCGGTTATATGAGAGGACGCTATACAAAGGCTGAAATGAAGGAGATCGACGCGTATGCCTCAGAGCTCGGTATGAGTGTTATTCCTTGTATCCAGACCTTGGCGCACCTGAACGCGTTTCTTCGTTGGAACAAGGTACCCGTTGATTGCCACGATATAATGCTTACCGACGATGAAAGGACATATGAGCTTATCGATCATATGTTCGCAACTCTGTCGGAGTGCTTTGTTTCCCGCAAGATACATATCGGGATGGATGAGGCTCATATGCTCGGACGCGGAAAGCATCTTGACATTTACGGATACGAAAAAACGATCGACGTTATGAAGCGACACCTTTTAAAGGTCTGCGAGATAGCTCAAAAGTACGGATATGAGCCTATGGTATGGTCGGATATGTATTTCCGTTCGTGGAACAACGGAGTGGCTCGTATTCCGAAGTGCGTGATGCCCAAGGAGGTAGTGGAGTCTGTTCCGAAGAACGTTATTCCCGTATATTGGGATTACTATCAGACAAGCGAAAAGGCTTACGGCGATATGATAGAGAACCACAAGCAGCTATCGGATAAGACTTGGTTTGCGGGCGGCTCGTGGTGCTGGAACGGAATGATACCCTTTAACCGCTTTACGGTAAAGGCTATGCTCCCCGCGATAGATGCCTGCGAAAAGCACAAAATTCGAAACGTGGTCATGACGATGTGGGGGGATGACGGAGCTGAGTGCTCTCATTTTTCACAGCTCCCGTCTCTCTATTACCTTGCTCAGTACGCAAAGGGTGTGCGTGACGAGGAAAAAATAAAGGCGGGCTTCAAGAGGCTCGTTGGTATCGACTTCGATGAGTTTATGAATATCGACTGTCCCAACGACGTGATCCCCTATGAGGGCAGACCTCGCAATCCGTCAAAGTACATGCTTTATTCCGATTATTTCAATGATTTTCTTGACTGCGCAGTAAAAGAGGGTGTAGGAGAAATATATGCGGAATACGCCGAGCAGCTCCATGCTACGGCAAAGAAGAGCCGCAAGTACGGCTACGTATTCGACAGCGCCGCAAAGCTGTGCGATGCGCTTTCTATCAAATATGAGCTTGGCTTGAAAACTCGCAAGGCATACGAAGCAGGGGACAAGGCAGAGCTCGAGAGACTTGCAAAGGACGAGTACGTTAAGGTTGAAAAGCTCATAAGGGTATATGCGAGAGCCTTTGAGAAGCAGTGGTTCTATGACAACAAGCCTCACGGCTTTGACGTTCAGGATCACCGTCTCGGCGCTCTACTTTACCGCACCGAGTCTTGCCGCAGAAGAATTCTTGATTACACAAGCGGCAGGATCGACCGTATCGAGGAGCTTGACGAGCAGCTTTTGCCTTACCTTGAAAAGGAGCAGAGCGCAAGCCTGAACAAGGCACCTATGTTTGCGACCGTGAACGTGTTGCACCATAATCATTCTACTATCTGATAAAATTTATCTTAAATACAGAACATCCCGAGACCTACGGCAACGCCGTAGGTCTCGGGATGTTTTTATTGTGTTATATTTACGTTATATTGCGGTGTCAATTGTTTTTTGCGAGTCTTTGCTTCAGCTCTTTTTCATATTCAGCCATTGTTATGCTTGTGCCATTCAGTCATATCCATATGAGAAATTTCGTAATGGCGGAATATCCTGAGATAGCTGAGGCGCGCAAGGAGCTACTTGCGAAGGCGAAGGAGGCGTGGCGCTTTCTTGACGAGGGGGATATAGAGAATTTCAACTATATGAATTATCGCACTGTGATGAAATATATACCCGAGCTTACGACCGACGTTGCTGATTTTGCCGTCAAGACCGTGGTTGAAAACTTTAAGAGTCTGCTTGCTAACGAGGATTTCAGGAGACTTTGTAAGACCGTACCGACCTCTATTGCCCATCCGTTCAACTATTGTGGATTTGGCGAGGAGGAAAAAAGCCGTTTCCTTACTCTTGTTGATGACGGGATACTGAGAGAGTGCTTTGCCGAGTTGAACAAGCTCGGCGCTTACATAGAAATAAACGTTTCGGCGGTTCTTGCGGCGGGCGCGGAGATGAGATAGCATCGCTTTTAGGATTGACGGGAAATGATATTGCCGAATTTGTGCGCGATGCGGTAGGGCAATAGAGCAGAAAGGAAGAAAAATGAAAACAAATTTTGATACTCTCGGAGTTATGATAGATATGTCGAGAAATGCGGTGATGAGCCTTGACGGTCTCGGACGCTTTCTCCCTTTGTTGAAAAAAATGGGCTACAACTGTGTTATGCTTTACACAGAGGATACCTATGAGGTCATGCTCTGGTCGGATATGTTCTTCCGTTCGTGGAATGACGGTAAATATTTTATTCCCAAGACCGATATACCCCGAGAGATCACAGAAGCTATTCCGAGCTCTGCCATTCCCGTTTATTGGGATTATTATCAGATCGAGGAGCGGTCGTACAGCGATATGATAGAAAACCACAAGCAGCTTTCGGATAAGCTCTGGTATGCGGGCGGCGCGGAGTGCTCGCACTTTTCTCAGCTTCCGTCCTTGTTTTATCTTGCGGAATATGCTCGCGGAAATCGGGATGAGGCAAAGATCAAGGCGCGGTTTGAAAAATTTGCGGGTATCGGCTTTGACGTGCAGGACCGTCGGCTTGGCGGACTTATCCATCGCACGCGCGCCTGCCGTCGCCGTCTGTCGGCTTATGCTAACGGAGAGATCGACCGCATAGAGGAGCTTGAGTGCGAGCTTCTTCCGTACCGCAAAAAGGAGGAGAGCATAAATCTTAACAAGGCGTTTCTATATACCTCGGTAAATTCTATTTCATCGGATTCGATACCCGTGTAATCTCGGATATATATAAAAATATAGAGCACTGTCTTACGCATATGCGTAAGACAGCGCTCTTTTTTAGCTTTCTCGATCGATCTTAGCCGATATTGCTGAAGTCAAGATCGTCGCCCAAGTAGTCGGAGGACTCCTTAAAGCCCATAAACGCGAGGGGAGTTATTGATGCCGTGATGATGTCCGAGGACTCGAAGCCCTGAAGATCAATGGCGGGAGTTATGTATTTTTTCATAAGTTTTTACCTCCTCAGTTGCTTGCCGCTACTGTTGCGGGAAGAGAAATGGTATAGGTATCGCCGTAATAGGTGTTATCGTCCTTATCTGTTGCAAAGGTGCGAATTGTAAGTTCAACGTCCTCTGTTGCGGAGATATTGTTTATTCTGAGAGCGTAGATATACTTGCCTCCGAGCTCTTCGGCTGTATATGTGATCTGCTCTCCACTTCCCGTTGCCATAACGGACGTATATACGTACTCAACGTATCCGGGTGTGTAGTTTTCGCCGCCGTCCTTGGATACCTCTATTCCGAGGAACTTATATTCGCAGGGATTTGCAAGCTTTACGTCGTTGATCGTTGCGATCAGACGGACGTTGTACTTGTTGGTAGCAGTATCAACTGCGCTGAGCTGATAGCCCTCGAATTCGGGAGTAGCAAGAACAAGATTGTCGCCGTCGCTGTTAGAAGCCCATCTGCCTGCGATGTCTGTGAACTTGTAGGTAACGTCGCCGTCTGTGTAGCCTGTATCGCTGTTAACTATTGTGAGAAGCTCTGCAAGTGTCTTGTCGCCGATGCTGTAGAGAGCGTCTGTGGTAACGGTTGCGCCGCTTGTGGCAACAGTTACGTTAGACAGATTCAATACGTTCTTAACGGTAGCGCCGCTAATTACTTCATTTGCTACATATGCCGATACTGCGGTAGAGGTATGAGTGGATATAGAAATATCACCGACAATACAGTTGATAACAGTACCGCCGTTGAGCTTACCTGTAATTCCGCCCGAACCGACATCACCCTTGACATCACCAAGGCTTGCGCAGCTCTTTATGACGGAAAGAGAATTGGTTACGTTTCCAAGTCCTACCACGCCGCCTGCGGATCGACCGCCGATATTACCGTAGTTTATGCAACCGTCGATCGTGATAGCATTATTAGCCGTAACATTGTCATATCCGAGAATACCGCCGCCACGGTTGGATTTGTTGCCTTCCTTTATCGCGCCGTAGTTTACGCAATCTTCAATGGTAAGGTTGTTTGCATTTCCCTCAGCCACGCCGAGTATACCGCCGCCAAAGCCATTTGTATTTACAGCACCGTAGTTTACACAGCCCGAGATTGTCTTTGTAAATGCTGTGTTTGCGGAGGGATTATATATTCCAACTATTCCGCCTGCACGTATTGCGTCTGAAACATTACCCTTATTTACGCAGTCAATAATGTCTATATTCCAAAGTCTTGTACTTGAGAATCCAATTATACCGCCTGCGGAAGAATTGCCGGCATTCGAAGTCTTGATGTCTCCGTTGTTGCTACATTTTTCTATTCTGACATAATCGGCATAATCATCGGTCGTTGATGCGCCGTTATGATTAAATCCGATAAAGCCTCCTGCTGCTCCGCCTGCCGTAGCGCTTGTAACGCTTGCATTGTTAACACTGTTTTGGATATCTACAACGCTGCACTGCGCGTATGCTATATATCCACCCGCAAAGCTTGAAGTTGTGGAAATAGTTCCGTTTACGCTGCAATTATTGGCGATGAATCGTCCGTTCTCTTTTGTCGAGCCGACCATTCCGGCAATTGTACCTGTGTGGGTCGAATTAACATACACGTCAACGTTTTCAAATATCGTGGTCGTAACAGCGACTTTATCATTACCTACAGTACCTACGAACAAGCCGCTGTCGCCGTTACCTGTCTGTGTGACGGGTGCAGACTCAGTACCGAAGGTGATGTTCTTGACAGTAAGTGTCTTACCTACTGCAAGTGTGAACAGACCGCTTGTGTTGACAGTAAGATTTGTTACGGTCTTACCGTTACCGTCGATGACGGTGTCATCTGTGATAGCGATAGGAGTAGTTATTGTTGTTCCTTCCGCCTCGCCTGCGTAAGTATCCGCAAGCTTGTAGTTTCCTGCGCCTGTGATCTCGGTAATGCTGTTGATAACGGTGTATTCAACATTTTCCGCAAACGCGGGGAGCGCTGCCATAGGTACCAAGCCGATAACTATGACAAGTGAGAGAATTAGGGATAACGCTTTTTTCATTTGTTTTTCCTCCTAACAAATTTTTTATTAAATGAGCTTTTAGCTTCATTTTTACGTTTGAACCTTTCAGCTCGGCAGGACGGTGATGATAGGTCCGAAATCGGAGCCGTCCTCATCGTCGACTATCGGGATGTCGCTTTCTATCTTGGGTATATCGATAAGCTCTGCGGATATAAACGCCTCTGCGAGAGCCGTACAGCCCTCTGCGTTCGGATGGTAGTCATTGCTTGACGCGGGGTATTTAGAGAGAGATTCGTTGCCCTCGGTGCCCCATACTGCAACGGTATCAAAGAAGCCGTAGCCTCGCTCGGTTGCGAGCGCTTCAAGTCGCTGTCCTACCTCAAGGCAAGCCGCGCTTCTGTCGGTGCTCCAATATCTGAAGGGAGGTGTGGACATAAGAATTACCTTACATCCCGCTTCCTCAAGCGCTGCGGCTATCTGACGTATATCCTCATATACCTCGTCTGCCGTTCGGGAATTTTTGCTTCCCGCGCCCTCGTATATTCCGCTGTTAATATCGTTTACGCCGAGACAGATAACGACTACGTCGTTTTGCTTAGCCTTTTCGAGCCAAGCGTTGCTCTTAAGCAGGTCATTTGCTCTCGCGTAGCCGAGACCGAGGTTCCAGGAGCTTATATCCTTGCCGAGAGCCTCAGCAATTTGAGCCGCATAGAACTTGTAGTTTGCCGTTCCTGCGCCCTGTCCCATAGTTATCGAGTCACCGAGAAAGGCAACACGAGTTTCGTTTCCTCTGTTTGCGCCGATAAAGTCGGGCAGAGGAACATTCGAGCTTGTTTTGTAGGTGTTGCTCTCGCTGTCATAGACTGCGCCGTAGTAGGTGTTGCATATATTCGTTGAGGGAATGAGCGTGTAGCTGACCTCCCACTCGAATATGAGCTGCTGACCTGCGGGAACATTGAGTGTTACGGCATCGCTCCAATAGGTCTCGTTCTTCTTTACATACTTTTCGTTTGAGCCCTCAAAGGTAAGCTGGACAGCGTTTGACATATCGTCCGTAACGCTTGTTCCCGTTCCTATCTTTGCGTATGTGACTTTATAGGGCTGAGTATCCATATCGGGATAGCACAGAGGGTTATCAACGCCGCCCCACGTGCTGTCGATATTGTTCGAGAAGAAGAGTCTGTATTTAAAGCTTCCGTACTCCTGCACCTTGAGTATCGCGCGGTAACGGGCTGTTGTCGTGCTCTCGCTTGTCAGCACACCGTTGTTTCCCGTAGCGGCGATAGTGTTTGACTGATAGGTCTTGAAGAGCTTTTCGTCTTCCGTGTCTATGACGGGACCGGCGGGCTCGTCATCGGGCTCTTCGGTATCTTCCTCGACCTCTATCTTGTCAGCCACAGCGCTTGTAAGCTCGCCGTCCGTAACGGTCAAGGTATAGCCGATGCCCGTATATTCTGTGTCATCTGTTCTTACGGAGAAGGGAACTACCCTTATTGTGTGAGCCCCATCCTTCGAGACACCCTCAAGGGCGATAGCATAGATATGCGCGCTGCCGAGCTCGGTAGCCGTCAGCTCCTCTTTAGTGCCGTCGCTGTTCTTACCGATAAGAGACGACAGTACCGTATTGCTTCTGAGGCTTTCCTTTTCCTCGCCGTCGACGGTGATCTTAAATCCGACCTCCTTATAGTTAAGGGAGTGGACGGTTCCAATAAAGCGGATCGAAAGAGTGCCGTCGGTGTTCGTCTTTATCTGCGCGCCCTCGACCGTCGGGGGGATGAGCGCTACTATTCTGTTCTTTGAAGCGTTGAGTGTGTACGTGCCGACCTTGTAGCCCTTTGTGAAGTCCTTAAGGATCTCAAGCGCCTCGGCAGCAGTTTTCTGCGTCGCCTCTGTGCTGTTGAGATCTGCGTTGAGAACATAAACGTTGCCCTCAGCCGTTACATCGGCGTAGGGTGCCGTTTCGTCCTCAGACTTTGCTGTGAACTTTGCGAAGGCATCAGCCGCCTTGTTTGAGGTCGTGAGAGAGCCGCAGCTTACGCAATCCTTGATAATGAGCGTGGCAAGGTGTGACCAGCCTGTGACCGCGCCCGTGTTCCACTTTGCGTATACGTCACCGAGGTTTACAAGGCGTGTAGCGCTTATGATAAGCTCGCTGTTGTCCACCTTTGCTCCGTTCGTGAAGTTTTCGGCAATTCCGACGCCTGCCGACGCGGCTGACGTACTGGTTATCTTACCTGCGTTGAGAAAGTCGGTTATCTTAATACTTCCCGCGGTAGCTGTTACCTTGCCGACAACGCCGCCTGCCATACCGTTAGATGCTTTGATCGCACCGTAGTTTACGCATTCGGTAACGGTGATATAGACCGTTGCCGCCGCTGCCTTTCCGAGGATGGCGCTCGCGTCTCCGTCACCGCTTGTAGAGTTTACGTCGGCGTTATTTGTGAAGCGCTTTGCCGTGAGCTGTCCGAGCGTCATAAGACCTACGGCTCCGCCGATGCTCTTAGTGCCCGTGATCTTACCGTTGTTTACCGAGTCGGTGATAATGAGATGCTCGTTCTTGTTTATCTCTCCGACAAAGCCTCCTGTGGCTCTCTCGGCTGTTACATCGCCGTTGTTGGTGCATCCGATGATGTTGACGGTCTTTTGCGCGCTCTCTATGCGTCCGATAAAGCCGCCGAAGAAGCCCGAGCCGTCAGCCGTGATATTTACGTTGTTTGTGCTGTTTGTGATAGTGACCTTACTGTTCTTGGTCGTTCCGACAAATGCTCCGAAGAAGCCGTGACCGCTGAGCGTGCCGTTTGCCGTGCATCCCTCGATATTGAGAGTGCCCCAGTTTCTTCCGACGAATACGGCGTGCTCCTGCCATGCCCCTCCCTTACAAGCTCCGTTTACGTAAGCCGTAAGACCGCTGAGGGTGAGGACGGTTGCGCTGTCGGTGGCGCGGATAAGCGCAAAGCCGACAAAGTTGTCATATTTTCCGCCGTCGTGGGTGTAAGCTATCGGGGCGCTCTTCGAGCCGAAGGTGACGTCCTTTAAGGTCACGTTCGCCGTTGAATTACCCGTCTGCGCATTGAAGAGCGCGGTCTGCTTTCCGCCGACGAGCGAAAAGCCCGTGACGCTGTGTCCCTGACCGTCAAATATTACGCCCTTTGCAAACGTTATGTACGCCGATCCGTCAAGCTCCTTGCCGCCGAGGTCGATGTCCTCCATCAGCTTATAGGTCGTATTTTCCGCAAGTGTAGTGCCTATAAGCGAGGCGAAGGTTGTCTTTGACTCATCGTCGGAGTTGTCGTTGTAGATCTCTACGATGGGACCTTCCGTCACTGTGGACAGGTCGTCCTCCGCCGCGGACGTAATTGCCATGGCGGGAATTAGCGTCGCTACCATAAGAAGAGATAATAAGAGTGCTGTTATTCTTTTCATATTCTGTCCTCCTTCTTTCAGTCAAAGGGGATGAAGGGAGGATACTCCTCGCCGTCACGGTCGGGCTCCCACGTAAGCTGTCCGCCCGAGGTTACGCCCGTTTCGGTGAAGTCGGTGCCATTGTAGTCTACGGTATATTCGATATATGCCGCATAGCTACTTGACGCAAACGCGCCGTCGATACGCTTAGAGGCGATCTCCATATAGGAAACGTCGATATATTCGTCGTAGACAAGGACGGTATCAGAGAGATTCCCGTGAGTATAGCTTCCGAGCTGTCCGTCAGCGGTGATCGCCGCCGAGTGTCTCATAAACTCGCAGACAAGGGCGTTGAACTCCTCGCTACCCTCGGTACAGTTCAGGTCGCCCGTCAGTATGATGGCGGTGTCCTTATGAGCGTACATAAACTCAAGTATCATCTTAGCCTGCGCTGTCCGTACCGTAGAGGAGGTGCCGAGTTGAGTATTGACGTGCAGTAGGGGTGTGCCTTCTGCGCGCTCAAAGAGAACGTACGTGTAGGTGTAGTTCGCGTCTGCGCCGTCGGTTCTTGATACCTCGTCGGGTGTCTCTGAGAGCCATTTGGTCGCGCTTTCCTTTACGGTGAGCTTATCCTTGGCGTAAAGTATTGCCGTAGCAAGTCCCGTGCCCTCGGCGTCTCTTCCGACACCTACGTAGCCGTAGTAGTCACCGAGCTTTGAGGTGAGATATTCCTTCCACTCCTCGGAGCAGTCCTGAAGTCCTACGGTATCGGGGAGGTATCTGACTATCGTCTCAAGCACACGCTCTGCTCTTGAGTCGGTCTTACCGTCAGCCGAGACGTTGAATGACATCGTACTTGCTTTTCCCGTGTCGGAAACGAGACCGTTTTCAACTTTGAGAGCAAGTGTCTCGCATTTCTCGCCGTCGGCAAAGCTGTTTATAAACGATTCGACTGCCGTGGCGCACCCGAGGGCGTTATTGCCGCAAAGGACAATATTTTTGCCGTCGAGTGTGACAAGACCTCTGCCGTCGTTGACACCGCTAAGTGAGGACGTGTTTGTCTGTCTGTTAGTCTTACCTATGAGTATCTCGCTGCCGCTTGCCGCATCGCTGTCACTGACGACAGAGAGCATAGAGCCGCACTGCTCGGCTATGGCGCGCCAGAGCTTCTTTGCAAGAGCGGCTTCAAAGCTCTTACCGTCGGGGTAGACTATGCGGTATTCTGAAATATCCGCCGAGTCTACCGTGATAGTGCCGTAGTTGTATGAGCCGAGCGTGACGCTGTTCATATCGGAGTTGAAGAATATCTCGGCATTCTTATCCGTTCTGCGGACGATACTGCTGAATTCGGTAACAGTAGTTGCCGTTGTGTAGCTGTCATGAGATGCGATGGCGATCTTTTTACCGATTATCTTGTAGCCACGGTCGCCGTATTCGAGCTCGGAGAGAAGCTCTGCCGATTCCTCTCGGCGTGTGTCTCCGATGATTATCTCGTATTCGCCTATCTGCGACTCTCCCTTGTAGTTTGTGGGATTGTCATCCTTGGTCGTCATCGAGATACCGAATTTCAGCGAAAATGCGGAGGCGAGAGTGTTTATCGAGTCCATCATCTCGTCCGTCACATCCTCGGGATAGATTATCGTGTAGTTTTCAAGCTCACTTGTCAGTATCTCATAAAAGGGAGCTTCTTCGATGACTGTTTCGGGCTCTGTATCCGAGCTCTCACTGTCCTTGTTATCGGGGTTATCTTTCTGACATGAAGCGAGAGCTGTGCCAAGTAAGATCAGAACCAATATAAGGCTTATAAGTCTTTTTGACATTTTGTTCTCCTTTCAAACTGTCTTGACGGACTTATTACGAGTAGTTATTCCACATACTGTTGAGAAGCTTTAGCATAGGATTGGTTTCGGGATCTGTGCTTATCATTTTAACTCTGTAAGACTCAAGGAATGAGGGAACAGAGTAGTCGGTCGCATCAGCGAAGGTGGTTATCTTCCAGCCTGTACCCGAGAGGTTGTAGGTATAGTCAATATCAAAGGTCTTGTTTGCGAAGATGAGCTCAAGCATTTCGTAGTCCTCTGCGGAGCGGCAGAGCTTTGCGTATGTCATCTTCTCATAGAACGCGTCAAGGACTGAGAGGTTAGATCCGCTCATATACTTGGAGAAAAATGACATTGCTTCAATAACGTTAGCCGTTCTTTCCTCGTGTCCCGTTATTGTTCTGGGAACAAGGAGAGGCGTGTGAGCCATACCCGAGCACCATGAATAGTATTCCTGCTGACCTTCAACGTAGAGCGGTACGGGAAGGATACCGAATTCATCCTCCATATCTCTGTACTGAGTAAAGTCGGAAAGCGTACTTGTACGGAAGAGCGCCTGACCGTTTGCGAACATTCTCTGAGCCTCTGACCAGTAGTTGGACGTGAGAACGCCCTCGCTCTTATCGGCGATAAGTATTTCGGGATTTTCAAATATCTTTTCAACGCAGTCGGAAATAATGTCTACCGTACGTCCGTATTTTGTATCGTCGGCAAGCGAGCATACAAGAGATCCTTCGTTGACCTCGACTATCTTGTTACCCGTTCCGAGATATACGACGTAGGGGAAGGGAGACTCACTGATGATACCCCACTGGCTGTTCATTGTCATTCCCGAGCCGAGAGATGCGAAATCGGATGTGCCCTTAGCCATCTGCAGCATAAGGTCGAGTGTCCACTCCTTGTCTCTTACAAGCTCATAGGGAGAGCCATAGGTATCGTCATAGTGGAGCTCGTTGTAAATGCTCTTGTTGATACCGATGACGTGCGTACGCATCTCATCATGAACCTGGAAGTCGCCCTCAATGCAGAAGAGCTTACCCTCGACGAGGTACTCCTTTTGAATACGCTGGTCGTAGTAGGATGCTTCAAGGTTGAGTCCCTCAAGTGTGTTGAGGTCGGTAACGTAGCCGTTGGAAACTGCCATAGACATGATGGAGCCTGCAACCGAGTAAATTGCATCTGCAAAGTCGGTCTGCGTCATACTGTTGATCTCAAGCTCGTCCTTTACGCCGTACGACTTGTCGATATCTGTGACCTGTACGTCGATGTTGAAGTAGCTTTCAAGCAGCGCGTCTCTCTTTGCGAACGCGATATTGATGGCGTCTGCTGCCATAGCCGCGCCGTCAACGTGAGTTATGTACTGCTTTTTACTTTGCAGGTCGTGAACTATTTTGAATGCAGCGCCCTCGTAGTCTATTCTTTCGGGCATATACTTTGTGCGTTCGTCGTTTTCACTGCTATCACCTGTGCCTGTAGTTATAACGATGTCGTCAACGTCCGTTTTATTGGTCTCTGAATTTTCGTCTTTGTTTTTGCCCATATTGCACGAAAAGAGCATAGGTACAGATACAAGCAGAACAAGACAAAGGGTAATTGCGCGGATAATTTGTTTTTTCATGGTTTCCTCCTTGAAATTCTGTTTTTATGATGATCTATATAATGGGCTTACGCCTCGGGTTGTCCGTAAACGTACATAACCTCTTTGCCGTCCCAGATGTCGCCTATAACGTCGCGAGTCTCGACCTCAAAGCTTCCGTCTGCGGCTACGCTTACGCCTGCCGTGCAGTTACCCGCAAAGTAGATGTTATCAGCTCCGCCTTGGGTGCTTTCGACTACGCTGTTATAAATGTGCTGTGTACCGCCGTTGAGCTTGGAGATCGCCTCCTTCTTCTGCGAATAGAGCGAGATAGAGGGATTTATCATAGCGTATAGCTCGGGCAGATGATTGAGACCGTGGTGCGATACCTGAAG
Organism: Clostridia bacterium; assembly: GCA_017461365.1. Classification (GTDB taxonomy): domain Bacteria; phylum Bacillota; class Clostridia; order Oscillospirales; family CAG-272; genus HGM12713. The sequence goes on from JAFTYG010000006.1 coordinate 30,300, forward strand.
AATGTCGGATTTCAGCGTTTCTGCGGAATAGTTTGCAAAAAGAACGTCTCTTGCAACGTATGCAATATCACCTGTGAGAAGGAAGGTCTTTCCGTCAAAGGTTATCTTTGCAGTGATAGACGAGTTGTTCTGGTCTACCGCGGGATTGCCTCCCCAAGCAAGGGGCATAGTGTCGAGAATGATGTCGCCGCTTTCTGCGCTTACGCTGTCCTCGTAGGTGTAGAGAATGTCAATGGTGATGTCGGCGATCTTCAGCGTCTCACCGGTGTGAGGACGGTAGTACTTGACGTCGGGATACCACTCCTTGAAGCTCTCGAAGAACGTAGGCATATTGGAGTCCTTGTAGTTGAAGTTGAAGGACATACGCTCTACGTCGTAGCTGTCGTGGTAATTGCTGAGAAATCTTGCAAATCCGCCGAAGTGGTCAAGGTGCGAGTGAGTGATGAGCCAATTGGAGACAGTTACCTTCTCTCCTGCCGGAACTCCCGTAATTTCGTGCAAGAAGCTGTCAAGTCCCTCCATGGCGGTCTTGGGCATCATATAGTGGGAAGCGCCGTCGATTATCATTACCGTATTGTCGGCAAGCTTGAAGATAAGCAGCTGACCGCAGTTTGAGGTCTCGAGGTTCTGTATCTTATTGTTGTTTTCGTCTCTGTAATACTCGAATACGTTCTTTCCGTGGTCGCTCATCTTGAAGCCGTACTGATAAAGAGTAGTGGTGTCGCCAACCTGCTTTTCATAAACGTAGGAGAATTCATCCTCGGTAACAGCCTCGCCCTTATCAAGAACAAAGCGAGCCTCACCGACCTTTTTGGAAAGGTACATATACATACGCATATCTCCCTTTGTTACCCAATAGGAGAGGATGCCCTCGTTGTCAGCTACTTTTTCAAGTGTGTAGCCCGCATTTGTGAGCTTCTGTACGTAAGCCGCAAACTCCTCAGCGTTCGTTTCGTAAGCGCAGGACACCTTGTAGTTTTTAGGTGTTGTACCCTTCATCGTGTCAAGTCCGTAGTTGCTTGTGTAGGACTTCTGCGCGAGTATTCCGCCCTCATAGGCGGGAAGCTCAAGGCTCCAGCGCTCACGGGTATTTCCGTCGTATGTGTAGGTGACGTCAATATCCTCCGCAAGTGTCGCCGTCTTTCTGTCCTTTGAAAATTCTATTTTTTCCATAAATGCCTCCACTGCATCCGATAGCATCCAAGCCTTAGCCGCGAGGATAACTATTTGTCCGTTTACTTTTTTTATAACATATGTGTTTTCCGCTACGCTCTCCGAGACTTGTCTGGAGTCCTCTCTGTCGGTCTCTCCGATAAGTATTTCGGGAAGCGCGCCTTTTTCTATCTCGGCGTCTGTGCCGAAAAAGCTCTTGTCGTCAACATAGTTTGACAGCTTGTTGTAAAGAAGCGTTGCGGCGTTCTTCACGTCGTTGTTTCCGTCTGCCGCGTAAACTATATTGTAGTTCATTGTTCTGTCCGAATACAAATAATTCGAATAGCTTTCGTTTGAGGTCTCAATTTCCGTTTCGCTGTCGGTTTCTGTTTTGGTTTCTTCTCTGTCCGAGCCGCCGTTGCAGGCGCTGAGGGCAGGGGTTAGCAGAATACCTGCACACAGCAGAAATGAGATCAGTTTTTTTGATTTGTTCAAGTTGTTTCTCCTTCCTTTTCTTTGTTTTTTATTTCCTCTTTATATAGCCTCTGCATATCGGTTGGGGACATTCCGTACTTTTTGTAAAAGAGTGTACTGAAATAGCTTTGGTACGAAAAGCCGACCGAGGATGCAAGGTAGTTTATATTTAGATCGGGATTTTTTTGAAGCATCTGTCTTGCCCTGCGAAGTCGAAGATTGTTAGTATATTCCACGATAGTCATGCCGTGCGCTTGACGGAATTCGCTTGCGAGCTTTTTTCTGTCGCAAAGAAATACGTAGCACAGCTCCGCGTTTGTTATTTTTTCGGTGAAGTGCTCTCTTATATAGGTCGCCGCAAGATACGCAAGACCGTTCAGCTCGTTTGTAATGAGGTTCTTTTCGCTTGCGTATTCCGCATAGATCTTGGCTATCTGAGCTATTGCGTTCAGCTTTTCCTCTGACAGCATGAGCGTCGTGCTTACCGCGTCGCGCAATATTTTCTCAGGCGTATCGGGATGTGATTTGCGCAGCTTATCAAGGCATTTTTGTCTTGACGCGTCACTGTCCTCTATTGCCTGTCCGAGCAACAGATACCCGTATATGGTATCCTGATCGTAAAGGGGGATCATTATTTCGTAAAGTCCCATATAGCATTTATATACTATCATTTTCTTTTGCTCGGTACAAAACTTGAACGCTTCGGTATCGTTGACGCGGCATCTCGTATGATATTCGGAATTCATGCGCAACAGCTTGCAGAAGTTGCAATTGTACGACGGGCAGGACGTAACCCATAATCTCTTGGAATTGTAAAGCGTTACCGTCATTCCCGTGAGAAGATGAAGATTTTTTAAAAATGTATTGCAGTCAAGGCTTGATTCGGGGCTTATAGGAATATGCTCCATAAGGATCTCCTTTCGGCATTATAACATTTGGTATTTAATATTTTCCCCATTATCCCAAGGTAATACTGAAGCTTATATCCTCTCCCGCAGAAATTTTCATTTCGTTCGTGAGCTGATTTGAGCCACAGGAGGTAGAGCCTACTCCGCTGACCTTAAAGTCAAGATGCAGAAAGAGCGCTCCATCGTCCTTCAGCTGATAATTGTGTGGGGTATTTGCAAGCTGCTCGTCGCTGTATCGCGCTACCGAAAAATCAAAGCGTTCTCCTCTTACCGTCAACGTGCCTTCACCGTCCGAAAGAGAGAGCTCTCTTGTCCTTGTGTGCACGCCGCAGGTCTGAGGCTTTTCGTAGAATTCGAAGAGCCCGTCAACGTCTGTCTCATAAAGTCCTGTTTTCGCGTAGTGGAATTTATCGGCGTAATTTTCTTTGTCTCCGAGTCCGTAATACACGATCCTTGAAAGATCTTCATCGACAGCCGTATAAAAACCGAATCTCGGGAGCCAGAACGGAAGCTTTTCTTCCACCTTGCCTTTTATGCTTACAGTAAGCGCGCCTCTGTCCGAAACCGAATATTCAAGTCTGCCGCAAAATACGGGATAACGTCCCTGACCTCCAAAGATAACGTCTCCGAAAACAGAGACCTTGCTCGGTTCTGCTCTCACGTCGCAATTTCTGAAATCGGTCTCGGGGTAGCGAAGATAACCGTAGTGTCCGTTTTTCTCCCATTCGTTAGCGTGGTGTACGCCGTAGCAGGGCTTATCGTTGTCGGTAGGCGCTCTCCAACAGCAGAGAACCAAGGGAGAGGTAAGCATTTCTTTGCCGTTTTTGATAAGGCTTGTGAGCTTTCCCTCGGAACGGGAGACTGTATATGAAAAGCCGTTGCCCGAAATTTTGACGTCGTCAAAGTGTTCGGTAAGCGTAAGCTCTCCCTTTTGGTGAGGGCAAAGCTCGGCGCTCTTTTCTTTTGATACCTCGTATTCTCTCATGCAAACGTGCTCGCCTGCAAGATCTCTTGCCGTGAACACTACGTGCGAGTTGCCCGAGGGCTCTCCGAGGTCAAGCTCTGCTGTGAGCTGTCCCTCGGGGGGCAGTGTTATATCAAACGTACCTTTTTTTATTATCTTGCCGTTTCTCTCAAGCTCATATCCGAGTGAAAGATCGGACGTATCGGTAAATAAGCGTCGGTTGACTATGCGTACGCTCTTGCCGTCGAAGTCCTCAAAGCGTATCGGCGCGTATGCCTCCCTCAGCTCAAGGAGAGCCGTGTGGGGAACTCTGTCCGGGCTTACAAGACCGTCAAAGCAGAAGTTACCGCCGTGCATACGGTCGCCCTTGGGAGAGTAGAAATCTCCGCCGTAGCCTATATATTCATCTCCGTTCTCTGAGATAAGCTTCATTCCGTGGTCGCACCATTCCCATACAAAGCCGCCCGCAAACCGTGGACTTGAAAAGAATTTTTCGGTGTATTGCCATAGGTCTCCGCCGCTGTTTCCCATGGCGTGGGAGTATTCGCAGAGCACGATGGGGCGGTTTTCCTCGCTTTGAGGTAGGTCTGCCCACTTTTGCATATCGGGAACAGACGTGTACATACCGCTTCTGAAATCGAGCAAGTCAGGCTCAAATGCGCCGTCGCCGTGACGGTTTACGTTTTTGTAGCATTTGAATATGCCCTCGTAGTGTATGGGGCGTGTGGTGTCATTTTCCTTTAACCAGACGGCGCTGTCGCGCAGGTTCGGGCCCCAGCTCGATTCGTTGCCGAGCGACCATATAATTATTGAAGAAAAATTTTTATAAGAGCGGTGCATTCTCTGTATTCTGTCGAGCACCGCATCGTGGTAATCTTCTTCGTAAAGCACCCTTTCCCAATCTCCGACGTGGTTACAGCCGTGGCTCTCCATATCGGCTTCGCACATAACGTAAAAGCCGTAGTGGTCGCAGAGCTCGTAAAAGAGCGGGGAATTCGGATAGTGCGCCGAGCGGATGGCGTTGATATTATGCTTTTTCATCATAATAAGGTCGCGCTCCATCTCCTCTTCGGTCACGGCGTATCCGTGAGTGAGACTTGAATCGTGTCTGTTTACACCGAGAAGCTTTACGTTCTTGCCATTGACGTAAAAGACGCCGTCCTTGACGCAAACGCTTCTGAAGCCCACCTTTCTTGAGACGTATTCTCCCGCTGAGTGTAGGATGAGCGTGTACAGATACGGGTTCTCGGCGCTCCAGAGCTTGACATTCTCAACAAAAAGGCATTGCTCAGAGCCCACGCCTTCGTAAACTGTCGCACCGTCAGCGTCAAGAAGCGTGGCGCTTACGGGGCTTTCTGCCTCTACCGACAGCCTCAGTATTCCGTCCTGTTCTGTAGAAACGGTAAAGTCACGGATACCGTTCTTCGCTCTTTTGAGTATGTAGGTATCTCTGAATATACCGTTGAGACGTATCATATCCTGATCGTCAAGGTAGCTTCCCGCGCACCATTTCATAACGAGCATAGATATAAGATTTTCGCCGTTATGCAGATATGGCGTTATATCAAAGGCGCTGTCGTTATGCGGTGACATACCGAAGCCTACCTTCTCGCCGTTTACAAAAAGGTACACAGAGGATGCCTTGCCCTCTATATGTAGCTCGTATCGGATATTTTCTTCAAGTGTTAAGTCTATTTTCTTTCTGTAAAGCGCGCAGGGGTTTTTCTCGGGTACGTGGGGAGGATCAAAAATAAATTGGTAGGGGGAATGCTGATACTGCGCAAAATCCGCGCCGTGCATCTGCCAACATTCGGGGAGATCTATGAGCCTTTCGACATCGATCTCACAGCCGCCTATCAGACTGCCATCGAGCTTTGTCGGTGAGTCGCAGTAGGTGAATTCCCAATTATTGTTAAGATTTATAAAAAGTGGGGAATTTTTTCTGCCTTTTTCAAGGTCTTCTTTTTTTGTAAATGGGATAAAATATGCGTGATCTTCCATCTCTCCGACGCGAAAACGTCTCGGATCTTTATGTTCGTGAAGCGATAGCATTTTGCTTTTTTGTGTACCTTTCACAGTTCTTATGTGCATTTTGCAAAAAATGGGCTTGAATGAACGCCTGCTTTTTTTGACGGTTTGTGCACTTTGTACTATAAATAAAATTTGTTTTTTCAATTAAGAGCAAAAAACAATAAAAGACTTCTATTTTTCATCTAAATGATAGCATTTTTCAAAAATTAAGTCAATACGTTCACTTTGAAAACCCCACATTTTGAAACTTAAATCCCACATTTTATAAATCTAAACGCCATCGTTAACATATAGGACGATGTTTCTGTCGTACCGTCGTTCTGACGTTGAGTTCTCTACATCTATATTATACAACTTTTTTGTATGGGTTTCAATTGTACTGTTCTATCAAATATATCGCTTTTTCATCTATACAGCTTGACTGAATTGTAGATTTGTGGTATAATTCACTTGTTTATAAAGATATTTTTGTAAATATGAAATAAAAATATCGGTGAAGAAAGGAGAAGATATGTCCGATAATTGTATATATTGGCAGCATCGTTCAGGCGACCGACTTTCCGATTTCTATTTTGACGATCCCACTCTCCTTCTTGCGCATAAGGATGAGTACTATGAGGATTTCTACATCGGCCGTCACACTCCGTCCGATATGATACTGCGAACGGTGGGCTACCGCCGATGTGATCCCGAATTTCAATTCAGGCATATGTCGTTTGGCGGACGCTACTGCATTATGTATGTATTTGAAGGCGAGGGCTATGTGGACGGCAACATTGTCGACCGAGGGAACGTTATTTTCTTTGACCGCCGCAGAATATCCAATTTTTCAACCCATCCCGAAAATCTCTGCGCGTACGGCTGGATAACCTTTACGGGCGGAAACAGCGATGAGATAGTAAAAAAGATAGGACTTTCGAACAAAAATTGTATATATCGTATCGATAATATCGATCGGGCAGAAGCCATCTTCAGGGATATGCTTTATGTAAAGCACGAGGAAAACACAGAGCTTTATATGGAAGGCTGCTTGTTGCGAATGCTGTCTCTTTCGGAGAAACCAAAGGAAACAGACGTATCGGAGGTGGCATCGGTGGGTAACCGATACCTCGACTCGGCGCTTTTGTATATATCCCTCAATTTCAAAGATCCCGATTTCCGTATATCGGATGTGTCTACCGCCGTTGGAGTGAGCGAGAATTATTTGCGTACGCTCTTTCGTGAAGAGCTCGGCGTGTCGATGAGGGATTATATAATCGAGCAGAGGATAAACATTGCGGTCAACCTCCTTAGGGCATCGAATTATAATATAACTGAGATCGCGCAGTTCTGCGGTTATACCGATTACAAAAATTTCTTCAAGCAGTTCAAAAGACGTGTCGGGGTATCCCCATCGAAATTCAAGATAAAATAACAGTATTGCTACCATAAAGAAACGGCGGCTGTCTCTTTGCGAGACAGCCGCCTGATGCTTATTAAATTGCTATAAATATCGACGCGAGCAGTGCGATACCCGTTGCCACATAGTCCTTTAGTTTCAGCTTTTCCTTTCTCACGGCGCTGATGACCGTAGCGCAGACCATAACTCCGCCCGTTACAAGCGGATACTGTATCGACGCGGGAAGCACTGAGAGCGCTATAAGCAGGAAAAGATTTCCCACCCCGTTGAATACTCCGTAGCCCGAAACGAAGAAGATGTCCTTACCCTTGACGAGCGGTATCTTTTTATATCCTACAAGCAGCCACACGGCGCATATTACGACAGTGACGATGCTTGACCAGATCATAAATCCCGTGCTGTCGACGTGTGGGAGCTTTGCGGACTGATGTATCTTTGAGATAACTCCCGCCATACCGTTCAGAAAGAATACGGCGAAGCAGTAAAACAGCCCTTTTCTGTTCTGCTTTCCCGTCTTTACGTTGAGCAGTACCGCGCCAACTATCAGGATACAGCATATTACCTTGAATACCGTCAGAGGCTCGCCGTAGAATATTACTCCAAGCAAGAAGGGGAGCAGCATTCCGCCAAGCATCGAAAACACCGAAAACACCGACAGGTTAGCCACCGAAAAGGCTTTGAGGCTGTAATAGCTCATAAGTATTCCCGACACGGAATATACCGTCGCCATCAGCAGAGAAAACCACGTAAAGCCTACCCTGAAGCCCGCGATAAAGAGCATTATCACGATGATGACGATACTTTTATAAAGGGAAAAGACCAACGATGCTTTAAGATCGGTTCCGTTCGATTGCTGAAAGCGCTGGTTGAATAGGAACTGTAATGAAAACAGTACCGTTGCCGTGATGACTAAGGCGTAATTTATCATTTACCCTCGCCTTTCTTGAATATCATCGCTCTGTAATTTGTCGGATTGTCGCTTGCGCACTCTTCTTCCCAAAGGCGCTTTACGTTTTCATATACCTCGTCCTCAATATCGGGAGTACCGCTTTTGCAGGTGGGAAGAAGCATATCTCCCGCCACCTTTTCATCGGTGCAGGCAGTGTCGTGTCTCCATGCGTCTCTTTCTGCCTTATTGCGGAGGTTGGGTATCTGCATGGGTGCGCTTCCGTTCAATATTGAGCGGAAAGCGAACATACCCGGCAGGAACATATCGAGAGCCTCGTACACATCTATGGTGTCTGCCTCGGGATTGCCCTTGATCTTTTCGACAAAGTGCCACATACAGTAAAAGTCGGAGCTTCCGTGTCCGAAGGCTTTTGCCTGCTCGTCATATTCTCTTGTGGGCATATATTCCTCAACGGGAAGCTTTGCGTACTCGCCCGCATTCACGTCATATTTTACGTATATGGTCTTAGTATCCTTTTTGCCTGTACCCTCTCTTGCGCTTTCCATTCTTCCCTTAGAGCCGTACATAGTGTACCATACGGAATTTTCATAAAGACCGCCGTGGATGCTCTTGACGATACCGCCGTTCTCAAGTGTTACCATCTCAATACCGAACTCAGCGCCCTTTGATCCTCCGCTGAGACGGCGGGCGTTCATTGTGCTCTCTATACCGATGACCGACACGGGACGGAGACCTGTGGCGTGGATTATCGGACCTAAGGAGTGGGTACAATAGAAGGTGGAGTACATATTATTTCTCCAGTGATCGCGCATACCGTAGGTGATGGAGGGCCATATCGGCTCGCCGTTGTGTATGTATTCGCACTCGCCGTATTCAAATTCACCGATCTTATTCTGAGCGTATAGCTTTTTCATCTCATAAGGCGCGGGCATATAGCAGTAGTTTTCACCGTACGCGTATATCATACCCGTCTGTTCTACCGTCTCAACAAGCTCAACAGCCTCCTTCATCGTCTGAACGGGTGTTACCTCGGAAAAGACGTGCTTGCCGAGCTTCATTGCTTTGATAGCGAAGGGCGCGTGCTCGGTCGCGTAGTTTGCAAGGACTACGGCGTCCATATCGTGCTTGATGAAATCCTCAAAATTGTCGTAAAAGGTAATGTTCAAGCCCTCTGCATCTCTTTTCTGAGCTTCCAATACCTCGGGAGAGTTATCGCAGATTGCTACTACCTCAGCGTTTTCTGCCTGCTTGCAATATTTGATCATGCTTGTACCGCGATAGCCGCCAAGTACACCTATTCTGACCTTTTTGTTCATAACGTTTTCCTTTCGTTAATGTATTTATTTACCGTAATTATACCACAAGGGGCGTGGTGTGTAAATTGAAAAAATCCATATTTATATTGAAAAAATCTATATTTGTGTTGACAAAAAAATATGCCTATGCTATAATTGCGGTAAATACGGTAGTGAATGGGAGAGTGCGGTCATGTATCAGAATATCTGTAATTTTCTGCCTAAATTCAACAATTACAATTTCTTCAACGTTATAAACGCGGTCTATGAGACACGGTGTCCGAAAGAGGCGGAGCTCAAGGTCGTTGCGACGCATCGGATGTACATGATAACCGATGGAGAGGGAATATTGCGGACCGAATATGACGAAGAGCTCTTGAAAAAGGGAGACGTTATCGTAATGCCTCCGTCAAGACCTTTTGCCGTTGAAAACACGGGAGGCTTGATTTATATTTACATAAGCTATCTTGGAATACGGGCGAATATGCTTGCAGAGGACTACAGGATAGGATCGCGCGGTTCGGTCTATCACGGCTATGACGCGCTGATACCCATGTGGTATTCAACGGTCGAAAAGCAACGGAAAAACGCAAGCGTGTGTTGCGAGGGAGTGGTATTATATACCTTTTCGGAGATAGGAAACGGCGCCTGCTCGGATGACGATACTCACGTCCCCGAGGGCGTGGCGTATAAGCTGAGAGATCTTATCGACAAATGCTTTACCGAGAGTGATATAAACCTTGAAAGGCTTGCTGACGAGCTGAATTATCATCCCAAATATCTGTCCGCCGCTTTTCATAAGGAATTTAAGGTGAGTATAAACAATTATATCCGTACGCTGAGAGTTCAGCACGCCTGCACTCTGATAGAGCAGGGGCTTACGTCGGTGCAGAATATTTCCTCGCTTTGCGGGTATAACGATCCGTTGTATTTTTCAACAGTGTTTAAACGCCAGATGGGTATATCTCCCAAGGAATATATAGCAACAGTTATGACTAAACGCAACAGATAAACAGAGGGGGCTGTGTTACAAAAATGTGACACAGCCCCCTCTGTTATTGCGGAAGTGTTTTTTTATTTTTTGCGGCGCGTTCTGCAAGCTTTTTCTTTTTGTATTGCAACGGCGTTACGCCTGTCATGCGTTTGAAAAACGTGTTGAAGTAATTTTCCTTTTCAAAGCCAAGATTTGAGGCTATCTCCTTTATGCTTATGCTGTCGTTTTCAAGCATATAAAACGCCTGATTGAGCCGTATCTCCATAAGGAGCTGATGGAAGCCTATCTGTATGTGCCTCTTGAAATCCTGATTGAGCTTTGAGCGGCTTATGAAAAAGTGCTCCGCCACCTCGTCGGCAGTGAGATTTTCCTGATAGTGATTTACCATATATTCTATTATCTCGTTTGTTTTATTGAGGCTCTTTGATGTCTTTATGGCAAAATCGCGGTTTCCCTCGGTGAGTATTATGTAGAACAGCACGAGAAAATTAAACTTCATGAACACGGTATCCTTTTCCTTCTCATACGCGCGTGTGAGCATGGGCAGTATCTTTTCCAAAAGCTCGGGAGAAAGAGTATAGCGTATCATCGCGTTTTCAAAAAGCTCCTCGAATTTCTGAAAAAACGAAGGAAATTCAGCTATCATATCGTTTCCGAAGTAAAAAACGAAGCGCTCGTTTTTTCTGTCCCTGCAAAACGTCGTTTTGTGCATTGTGAATGGCGAGACTACAGTTACCGAGGGCAGAGCGGTGGATGGACACTCCACACCGTTGATGTACGGAGTCTGACCGACCTCGTTTACAACTATCATTATTTCATAATGGGGGTGTATGTGCATTCCCGGGATGTTGCCCGAAAAGGCGGTACTTCCGTAAAAAAAGTGGAAATCCGCACCAAAATCTTCGTAGTATGGCATAATATGTTCCTTTGCACAAAAAGTGAATTTTGAGAGGATGTTTTTGTCCAAAAAAGGATTGATATTTTCATTATTGTATGATAAACTATTAGTTGGTGATAGTTTAACATAAAATAGCCGTAATGTCAAGCGGTAATATCAAAAATGCATAAATTTGGACTGTTGAGGAAGCAAAAAGCTGCTCTCCCCGCTCTTTTTGCAAGACTGTATTTGACGGGGATACACAAAAAAGGAGGCTTCAGAAAAAACAAAATGAAAAAAATTCCAATTATATCTGCGGCGGTAAGCATCTTCCTCTCAACGGCGATACTTTTGTCGGGCTGTGACTTCTCAGCGGCCGATAATGATCCCGAAAAAGAGGATACCGCGGAAACCTCGTGCGAGAGCTCGAATACGGGCGAAGAGGAAAATTTTGTGGCTCTTTTTGGTGCGGATGAGACTTACAGTGTGCTCAAGACCGACGTTGAGGGCAATTTTTCCTCGACTGTGCAGGATTTTCTTTCCGATCTGCGCTCAAAGGTGGGTAAAAAGGACATATTTGCAAGCGCCGATTACACCAAAGAGACCGAAAAGGAAATACTCATAGGCTACATAGACGAGCGCGAAGAGAGCGTAGCGAAGATGGTTGAGATCTCATTCGACTCATATTATATCGGTTTTTCGGGAGAAAAGCTGCTCGTGTGCGCGTACACTGCCGAGCAGATAGAGGAGGCGCTTGATCGTCTTATTGAGGCGCTATACCGCTCCGAGAGCGGCGCGTGGGGACTTGATAAGGACTTTACGGCTTACGGGGACAAGGACGGCAAGGATGTTCGCGCGCCCGAATTTGAAAGTGATGCGGCAAGACTTGTCGGCGCTTACGTGAGCAATGGTGACAGAAATCAGTTGGCTTACAAGGATGCGACGCTTGACGATTACAACGCCTACAACCAAAAGCTTACAGATAACGGCTATACACAGTATTCGCAAAATCAAATAGGTGAAAACAGATATGCCACCTACGTAAACGATACGACAGAGATACATCTTATTTACTATCCGTCGCTGTCGAATTTCAGGATAGTATTCGGCACGCGCGGTTATCTGCCCGCTACCGAGACTCCCGAATATGAAAAGGTCACCGATTGCAAGGTGACGCAGATAGGCAGAAAGGGCGCTACGGCATCCGCTTCGGGCGAATCGTACGTTATTCAGCTTGAGGACGGAAGCTTTATCGTTATCGACGGCGGGCCAAACAATTCCTACGACGTTGAAAGCCTTCTTGCTTTTCTCAAGGAAAACAAGCCCGAGTCTCACGCAAAGCCAAAGGTCATGTGGATGTTTACGCATCTTCACGGAGACCACACGACGCTCGCGATAAATTTCCTTATAAACAAATGCTACGATATAGAGCTGACGGCTATATGCTACAATTTTCCAAACGTGGATACCGCTCTTAACGATACAAACTGCGCTACGCTTTATACGAACATCATGAGCGCAAAGATAAAGAACCCCGATGCCGAGACCTACGTTTTCCACAGCGGACAAAGGATGATGCTCCCGGGATGTGAGATAGAATTCCTCTATACGCAGGAGGATCATTGGCCGACGGGCTTCAATACTGCGAACGATACAAGCGCGGTATGGAGAATGAAATTTGAGGGCGGAGACTTCCTTGTCCTCGGTGACAGCGAATCAACGCCTTGCAGACAGATCACAAAGATATACGGGAATTATCTTGAAAGTGACATTCTTCAGCTCTCCCATCACGGAATGAACGGCGCGACCATGGAGATATACGAGGCGATAGATCCTAAGATATGCTTCTGGGCTATCGACGAGGAAAGGTTCAGCACAGATCCGAGATGTCTAGGAGATCAAAAGAACTTTGAGTTCAATAAATACGTAAGAACGACAGAATGGACTCGCGGCGAGACGTCGGGAGAAAGAGAACACTACAGCGCAAGCCGAACGGTTACAATAAATATGAGCGATATGTCGATAACCGTAGGCGAATGGCTGACCTGAACAAATTAAAAACTCCTACGGGAGAAAAATAAAAAATTACGGAGGAAAAACAATGAAAAAGAAGATTTTGCAGATCATTTGTATTGCGCTCTGCCTTTACACGGTGATCACCTGTCTCGGTGCGTGCGGTATGCTTAATTCCGACGACAAAGAGAGTGAGAGCGTGACCAACGGAGGCAACGGTGACGTAGTCGATGACGACGACGAAGTCGAGACCGACGAAAACGGATACGTTGTCGACAGCATTGACCGTACACTTAACGGACGAAAGATAATTATCCTTATGGATACGTCGTCTCAGTCCGACATAATGCCCGATGAGGCTACGTCGGGTAAGAACGTTATTCAGGATAAGGCGTACCTCAGAAGACTTGCTCTTGAAACAGAGCTTGGCTGTACGTTTGAGATACAGACAGCCCCCGGTGAGTATGATAATATGAATGACTTTATCGTAGTTGCCGAAAAGGCGGGCTATAACAACGTAGATATTATCTGCTCGTTCTCGCTCGTTCCCTCGATGCTTCAGCAGAAGGGACTTCTCAGCAACCTTAAAAATCTTCAGTATCCCGAGCTCGACAAGCCCTGGTGGCCCGAATCGGTCAAGCAGTGGGAGCACGACGGAGCGCTCTACTACATTGCAAATAACTCCTCGAACCGCGTAGTACGCGCGCAGGAGGTGGTTTTCGCAAATGTAGGTATGATCAGAGATCTCGGACTTGAAGCGCTTGATCAGAAGGTAATTGACTATCAGTGGACTATCGACCTTATGATTCAGTATGCGAAGTACGTTAACACCGATACGAGCCTTCCCGAGTCAGAGCGGGTTTACGGACTTGTTTCCGACCAATTTGGACGTATGGACCAGTTCTATTACGGATCGGGACTTTCTATGATGAGTCGTAACGCAGACGGTGAGATCGTTCTCAACGTATTTGACGAGTCCGCCAAGAGTAAGACAACAAGTCTTGTATCAAAGCTCGGTGATATAGCAAGCACACCCTCATTCTTTATCGACAATAACAATAAGCTCAAGATAATGAAGGCTAACCGCACGATGTTTATGGCGGGTTATATGAATATGATATTCGAGCTTGAGGACGGAAGCACCTATATGCCTCTTCCCACACCTATGTATGACACAGATCAAGAGAGATACTACACCACGCCTCACAACAGCTACGATGTGTGGTCTGTTCCTCACACTGCCTCCAATAAGGAGGACTCGGCTCTCGTTATCGAGGCTATAGCATCCAGCGACTACCGCGAGATGGCGCCCTTCTTCTATGAGGATAAGCTCAAGATGCGCTACTCCGAGAGTGCGCTCGGCGTTGAGATATTCGATCTTATCCGTACATCCACAAATATCGACTTCGGCCGTATCACCGCGTCGAGCATGGGCATTATGGAAGGCGCGTTCCGTCAGTGCTTCTATTCGGGCGGAACTGTATATAACAACGTTTACGAATCTCAACTCAAAGAACATGAAACTGCATATCCCACAAATCTTGCACTTATACTTATGACGTTCTCGAAGTACAAAAATCAATAAGGTGCGGTGAATATGAAAAAAATAATTTCTGTTCTTCTTGTCAGCTTTATTATTCTCGGCGCTTTGCCATTTGCGGTATTTGCCGAGGAGGGTACAGCGGCGACGCCGACGGAGAGAGATACCTCATGGTACAGCGACGATCTGTCGACCTTTAATATATCCACCCCCGCGCAGCTTCTCGGATTTTCCGACCTGCTCGCTGACGGTAAGACCTTTGGCGGAAAGGTAATAAAGCTAAAAAGCGATATTATCCTCAACGAGGGTTGGGAAGCCGGTGCAACAGCCCCTGTCGATACTTGGGCGGATAACTCGGGAAAGACCTTCGGAGGTACGTTTGACGGAAACGGACACCGAATTTCGGGCATATACCTCTCTGCGGCAAGCGGTGCTTCTGCGGCTCGTACAGCAATTTTCGGAGGCTACGGAAACGGAGCTACGATAAAAAATCTTCTGATAGAAAATTCCTATGTTGAGGGCGGCACGTATCTCGGAGCTGTCTTTGGTCAGGGCTACGGAAATACCACGATAGAAAACGTTTACTGTGACGTTTACGTTAAAACACTGGCTACAGGAAGCGGACAGGCGCAGGTCGGAGGTCTTATAGGCGAGGCGAGCGGTAAAACCACCTCGGCAACTACGATCACAAATACCGTCTTTGCAGGCACTGTGGATGCATCGGGCTCTGCTGTGAGAGCCATCGGCGGACTTATCGGACGTATCAATAACTCCGAGGTCACAATGACGGATTGCGCCTTTTACGGCACATTCATAGGCAATCACACGGGACACGGCGCGATAATCGGCAGAACCGAGAGTGCCGCATCCAAGCTTACAGCCGAGGGCTGTATAGCCGCGGGAAGCTTTACAAGCAATGCGACTCATTCAAATCAAAACACCTCATATGTCGGTTCATTTTACGGTCAGGTCTATATCAATGCGAACTGGAGCTCGCATAATATAGCTATAGACCTGAAAGACTGTTACTATACGGAAATTACACTTTCGAAGCGTACAGAGGGGGCGGTGATATATCAGCCTATCCCTCTATACAACGGTGTTTTGACTCCCACGTCGACTTCTACATACACAAATATAACCGATGCAGAGCTGAAAGCGCTCACAGCCGACGGACTTGCCGCTATGGCGGGACTTGACGGCTATGTGGCGGTTGAGAACGGTTATCCCTTGCCCTTGTACATCGACGCGCTCGTTCGCGGCGAGGTATTTGAGGAGTCTCCCATGGCGGATGACCATTGGTACACGCTTGAGGTGAGAGACGAAACACCCTTGCTCCTTGTTATCGACAGCGCGGAGGATATGCTCGCCTTTTCTGAATGTCTTGAGGCGGGAGTTGATTTTGCGGACTGCACCGTAGAGCTTGCCTGTGACGTCGACCTCAACAAGGGTTGGAGCGCAGATGGCGAGACGGTGAGTGCGCCTGAGAAGCCTTGGAAGCTCGTATCGGGAGGTAAGAGCTTTGCGGGAACCTTTGACGGAAAGGGAAATACCGTTTCGGGAATTTATTTGAAACCCGCTGTCGTAACCGAAAGCGTTGAGAACGAGGATGGCTCGGTTACCGAAAAGGAGAAAGCGGTCGACGGAGTAGGAATTTTCGGAAACGTCGGCGGCGGAATGGCGACGGTAAAGAACGTTGTTATAACCAACTCTTATATTGAGAGCGCGGGAAACAGCCAAGGCGGAATTTTCGGAAGCGTTCTCGGCAGCGCGGTTATCGATGGCGTATATCTTGACGTAAATATGCTCAACACCTGCTCCACATCGGGAAGCGGTATGGGCGGATTTGTGGGGCTTGTTACATCGGGCTCTTCCGTAAGACTTACAAACAGTGTGTTTGCGGGTAGTATAAAAACCGACAGATCGAGAATAGACGGCGGTATAACGGGAGTCGGAGGCTTTGTTGGCGCGGCAAACGCGGCGGATGAGACGAAAGGCTCCGTATCGGCTGTTGATTGCGGCTTCTTTGGCAGTCTCGAATGTGGCGCGCACATGGCTTCGGGATTTATAGGAAAGGTAGGTAATACAAGCGGCGCTGGTGAGCTTGAGGTCAAGCTTGAGCGCGTGCTTATTGGCGGCAGCCTCTACACTGGCGACGCCGATTGGAACGGTTCCTTCTGCGGACAGCTTATGTCGGGTACACTTACAGCTTCGGATTGCTACCACATCGCGTTCAACAATGCGGGTGAGCTTTGCAAGCGTGCTGTGTTCGGCTCATTTGAGGGCTATGAAAGCTTTGAGGGCTGTACACTCGTGTCGGATATGGAAATTCGCGGCGAGCGCGCAGGCGAGTGGCTTACCTCTGTGGGACTTACCTCATGGACGGCTACTAATGGCTATCCTATCCCCACGGCAATAGCAGAGAATGTATCTGCCGACGCGGTAGCGGGAATAGGAAACACGCCGAACGACATACTTCCCCCTGCGGAGGGAGACGGTGATCTTTCAGGCGGTGACAATAATGACGGTTCGGACGGAACGGCGGATAACGAAAAAGATACGTCTGCCGACGTTTCGGATACGGATACGGACGGAACTGACGACAGCTCCTCATCGCTGTCCTCGGTATTTACAGGTATTTTTATTACGGTTCTGATAATAGTTGCGGTCGTTGCGGTTGCCGTTGCCGCTGTGGTCGTGACCGTTATCATTATCGTGAAGAAAAATAAAAAGCATTGATCAAAAGCGCCCCAAAAATTTATTGACTAAAAAGTCAGAAAGGACAAGAAAATGAAAAAGAAATTTTTAAGCGTTTTCCTTGTAGTGGCGATGATCGCGGCGATGATACCCGTCTTCGGTATGTCTGCCTCTGCAACGGCAACTACGAGAGATACTTCGTGGTACGCTGAAAATGAGGCAACAAAGACTTACACCATTACCACTGCAGGCGAGCTTCTCGGATTTTCCGATCTGATTGCAGGCGGCACGACATTTGGAGGATGGACGATAACCCTCGGAAACGACATTGTGTTAAACGACGGCTGGTCCGCAAGTGCAACGGCTCCTACAGATGTATGGGCTGATACCACAGGTAAGACCTTCGGCGGAACTTTTGACGGAGACGGTCATAATGTTTCGGGTATATATTTGTCGGCTGCGAACGGTGCCACAGCTGTACGCACAGGTATATTCGGTGGTTATGGCTCCGGAGCTACTGTTAAGAATTTGGTACTCACAAATTCTTTTGTAGAGGGAGGACAGCAGCTTGGTGCAATATTTGGACAGGCGTATTCCGGTACAATAACAGTTGAAAATGTATATTGCGATGCGCATATAAAAACGCTTGGCAAATCGGGTTCCTGTACTACGGACTATACTTTGGTTGGCGGTCTTGTTGCTCAGATTGGCTCGGGTAAGGCCCCCACTGTTAATATAAAGAATTGCGTTTTTGCGGGAACGGTTGAAGGAACTAACTCGGCGCGTGTACTTGGCGGTATTGCCGGTATTGCTGTGGGGGGTACTCATACCATCGAAAATTGTGCATTTTACGGAAAAGTAATGGCAAATAACATTGTACTCGGTGGAATACTCGCAAGAGCTGAAAACGCGGCTCTCGATCTTACCATCAAGAACTGTATATCGGCAGGAATTGTATATTATAATACAGACAGCGCATATACCGGCGCGTTTTACGGACAGACCACTGGTATCACGTCCTCGCAGATAAAGATGAGTAATTGCTACTATACGCAGAATATGTACTATAACGGTGGCTCGACAACCCGACATATAGCGAGTGCAAGCAAAGCGGTTGAGCCGACTGCATTGACTGATAGCGTTGCTGCATATTCCTACGTAGATGATGCAGCTCTTGTTGGTACTGTACCTGCGGAGCTTAAAGACTACTTTACTGATACGGAGAACGGTTATCCCAAGCCTACGACTATGGTTAACGATCTTCCCGACGGACTTTACGATAAGGTGATAGGTTGGTACAATGCGTCTGGTAGTAGCTTTGAGATAACCACACCTCAGCAGCTCCTTGGATTTTCGCAGCTTCTTGCTGCAGGCAACAATTTTTCAGGTCAGACGGTAACTCTCGGTGCTGACATCGACCTTAATGAAGGCTGGACAGTAGGCGACGGCGTTCCTACGAACAAGTGGGCAGACGTTGGTGCTAAGAAATTTGCGGGTACGTTTGACGGAAATGGATATACAGTTACAGGTGTATATCTTGCTACGGCTTACGCAAGAGCGGGTATGTTCGGTACGGTGATCGGTACGGCAGAGGCTCCCGCAACCGTTAAAAATCTTGCTGTATTAAATTCTTATCTTGAGAGCCCCGGAGACCATATCGCAGGTATTTCGGGTAAGACTGAAAATGCGACTTTCGAAAATCTCTATTTGGATATAGATGTTGTCGGAAACAACCAGTATGTCGGCGGAATAGTCAATGACTGTTACCAGACCGTTACACTTAAGGATTGCGTATCGATCGGAGATATTTCAGGTAATCAAAAGGTCGGCGGATTAGTCGGATACAACCACAATGCTGCTATTACACTCGATAATTGCGCTTTCTATGGAAATATAACAGTAACAGGAAACAGCGCAGGTATCCTTGTTGGATATTCCTATACTGCAAATACTATTGATATAAAGAGTTGTATCGCAGGCGGTACATTTACTTACGGATCGGCTGAAAGCAACGGTACCGCAGGTCGTTACGGAGCTATTCTCGGAAGTACAAAAACGGGTTGGGTTGTAACAGCTGAGGACACATATTATGTTCCGATCACTGTAAACGGTGAGACTGCTGACTGTCCTTACGCAACAGCAGAAGGCTATGATGCAAAGCCCGTAGACAATAGCGGTATCTCCTACAAGACAAATAATGACTTTGTTGGTATCGACGCAATAACTCCCAACGGCTTCGTTTCTATGCCAGAGGGTTACACAATGCCTATGGGTGTTGTAAATATGGTTGCAGGTATGAAGCACGTAAACGACGATACAGCGCTTGACGGATTTGAAACAGCTTACAAGGGACATCAGAAGAGCACAACAAGCCTTGATCTCCGTCTTGTAGGTCTTGTAAACGTTCTTGGAACCGACAGCTCTCTCGACAAGGAGTACACGGGTATCGGCTTCGACGTTGAAATGATAACCGAAAGCGGAAAGAAGTGGAACAACAAGCTTGACGGCGAGCTTCCCGTTATCACTACTGTTTACACGTCTGTGCTTGAAGAGGGCAAGGATGAATCTACCTCGTCAGAGACTCTTGGCGGAGATTACATCTTTGTCGCTACCGTCAACGGAATTAAGGAAAACGTCGGTACGCTTACGTTCGTTGTAAAGACCTTCCACGACGCTGCCGACGGAAACAGAGTATATGATGACGTTCGCGTTATCAGCTACGACACAACGGTCTCCGTTGCTGAATAATAAGGAGGATAAGATGATGAAAAAATATATTGATCCTCAGGCTGAAATAGTCTGCCTGACTACGGCGGATGTTATAACCGGAAGTGAGTCCATTAAGGAAGCTATATTTACTATTGTTGGCGGCGCTGCTGATTTTGACAGCACAAGCTACGGTATAGACGACGGCTTCTGGGGCTGATATTACAAACGGGGCTGTCCGCAAGGGCAGCCCCGTTGTTTGACGGATAAATGCCGTATTGACATATTTCCGTTTATATGCTACAATAATACCGCGATTTATTTTATGATAACACAGAAAGGGAAGAATGCTATGAAGATAACTCCTACTGTTACTCAGCTCGGACGGGAGGGCGCGAAAAAAACAGCCCCCGGTGAGCTGTTCGTTATTCAATTTTCCGACGGAAGCTATACGCTTATCGACGGCGGACTTTACGTCAGAGAGGATGCTGACGCTCTTATGGATTTTCTACGTGAGCATAACCCAAACAAGAATGAAAAGCCGCGCGTATCGTGGATGTTTACCCACGCGCACTGCGATCATATGCACTTAGCGCTCGCGTTTCTTGAGGAGAATTTTGAGAAAATAGAGCTTTTGCGCATATGCTACAGCTTTCCTGATTTTACAAAGACTGTTATAAGCAGAGAAAACGTCGGAAGCGTGGCGGATTGTAAGAGATCGTCGGAGAGGATAGATGCGCTTCTTGCCGATAAATACCCGAGCGCCGAGAGAGTGATCTTCCATACGGGAGATATAATTGAATTTCCCGATTGCAAAACCGAGATACTTTACACATATGAGGACTTTCCCGACGGTGAATTTCCTTACGTAAATCATACGAGCTCAGCATGGAAGATGACCTTTTCTACGGGAAAGAGCTTTCTTGTGCCCGGGGATTGTGAAAAATCTCTTTGCGCTCAGATGGCTGAAAAGTACGGCGAGGGACTCAAATGCGACGTATTCCACACCACCCACCACGGCTTTAACGGCGGCGAGCTTGATTTTTACAAATACGCGGCGCCGTCGGTCTGCTTCTGGACGGTCGACAGGGAACGGTTTGAAAACGACACCCGCTGTCTCGGAACGAAATCCGAAAATTATCCCTTTAATCTGTGGATACGAGCAAATTGCGACCGTCATTATCCTGCTGACGAAACGGTGAGTGTCAACATGGAAACGCTCGATATTATCTGATCGTTACTCTGATCGACGGAAAGATTATTTATATTGCCAAGGAATAGGCGTTCTTACATTTTTGTGAGAACGCCTATTCTTTTCTTTCGTGAAAGAAAAGGAGCAAAAGAAAGGATCGCATTGAGTGATACTTACAATAAAGATTACTGAGTCTTTTGCTTTTTTCGGTAATCGTTAGGTAAAATTCCAACTATCGAACGAAAGGTGCGCGAAAAGTATGAAAGGTTGGAAAAGCCGCATTTCTGAGCTATCTCACCGATAGACAGCTCTGTCTCGGCAATCATTTTTTTCGCTTTTTTGCACCTTATAAGATTTAAATACGATACGAAGGAATATCCCGTGGTACGGTGAAATTCCCGCGCAAAATAATATTTACTAAGTCCTACGGATGCGGATATTTCATCGAGAGAAATATCCCTCGCGCTTTCCGTCTGCAAAAATCCCACCGCTTGCTTGATGCAGGAGAGCAAATGGCTTTCAGTGACCGCAACCGTTGTGGGAAATCCCGAGGGAGAAGCGGAGATCTACGGACGCGTCATGAGAACTAAAGGTAACTTCTCGGTCAGCAATTGCTACTCCACAAAGCTCAACGGAAAAATGTTTTCCAACGTATTCGATACTCAGACTGTCAACGGCGTAACCAAATGGTTCGCAGAGCCCTACGATGACGGTTCTGTTGCGTATATTACCGAGGACAGACTCTCGCAGATCGTGAAGTATGATGCAAACGGATTTATTTCCTCTGTAAGCGATCACCTTATGGCGGGATATGTTCAGGACAACGTAGCGGACAATGCTACGCTTACCGCATCTGATACGTATGCTATTCGCTTCGTTGCTCTTTGCCAGCTTGAAAATGCGACATCGGCGGGTATGACTATCGTTGTTAAGGATCCCACTACGGGTGCGGTTATCAAGACCTTTGATACCTCTGCGTGCGAGTTCTACGACACGCTCACTGCTTTCGACGCTGACGGCGCTCAGATCGCAGAGTACAGCGCAAGCGATTACGGAGCAAGCAAGTTTGCCGCAGTTATCATCAAGGGAATTCCCGCAGGAGCAGCATATGACTTTGAGATCACAACACATTACACGACCGAGGCGGGAATTGTTGTAAACGGCAATACAAAGACGGCTAAATACGATGCTAACGGACGGCTTCTCAACGGAGCGGCATAAGGAGGTAAGAATATGAAACAGTATATCAGACCTTTTGCGGACATCATCGCGCTAGAGACGGCAGATGTGATCACTCTTTCAGGTACAGGTGTGATTTTTAATTGGGGCGACTACGACGAGAACGGAAACGTTATCTCAAATCAGAACGCACCCGGATTTTAATCGAATTCAGAATTATACTATCAAAGCCACCGCGCCGCTCCTTGCGGTGCGGCGGCTCGAAAGGAGCTACTATGAAAAGAAGGATCAATCTTGTTATCTCTCTTATCTTGTCGGGCGTGATTTTACTTAGCGCTGTTGGATGTCGGGAAGAGCAGATCGATGACGTTCCCGACTCTTCCGACACACAAACTGATACATCACCTTCGGATACCAACGAAAACAAGGACAACGAGGATGAGAAAGACAATGAGGATGAGAAAGATAATGAGGATGACAAGCCTGTCCTGAAAAAGAATACGTATCTGTTGACTCCTCAGACTCAGGGTATAAAAACGCTTGGAGTCAGAGGGCTTCAAGGCAACGACGCGATCTTTTGTGATTGGACGGGCTCGGGATTTGAGATGAACGTGCTTCACGAGGGAGGAAATATCAGCTTTATGGCAAGCTCCACCGCCGCGACCTATTTTCGCGCTTACGTTGACGGAGAAGAGTGGAAAAACACGGACGGTACGCTTTATTATAAGGTCAGCGGACCTACGGCGAATATCATTCTTAACGAGGTTCCCGCAGGAGAGCATAACGTAAGGATCGTTAAGGTAACGGGAATTACGCTTTCTTCGGCAAGTATTTCCAAGGTAATATTTGCGGGAACTATCAAGGAAGAGACTCCCGCCGACAGTGAGCTTTACGTTGAGTTTGTAGGCGACAGCATTTGCTGCGGATGGGGAACTATAGGCTCGCATCAGGGAGCGTACAGCGATCAGGACGGCGCGCTTGCATATCCGTATCTTGTAGCGGACGCGCTTGATGCAGACTATTCGATCACCGCTCTTTCGGGGCAGGGACTTCTGTGCGGAGATCCCGGAATTGCAAATGGTTATCTGTTGGCAAGTCCTATGCGCGACTCCTCGTATAAATACGATTTTGCAAGAGGAGCGGACATTGTAGTGCTCAATATCGGTACTAACGACGTGGGATCCAACGTAAACAGAGATGATTTCCAAAGCGCATATATCAATCTGATCAATACCGTTCGCACAAAGAACGGCGAGGATTGCAAGATCTATTGTCTGTATAATGTTATGAATGATACCTACAGTGAGCAGATATTGGCGGCTTGCGAACGGCTTGGCGGTGAAGCCGCGGGTATTTATACCGTGAAGCTCGACCGTACGCCGAACGGAGCGCATCCCACTGTTGCCGAGAATGCGGAATATGCCGCTAAGCTTACGGCTTATATCAATGAGACAAAGGACGACGAGATAACGTACGTTCCTAAGGGCGATTGCGGAAGCGGCGTGGTCTTTGATTGGAGCGACGGTTTAGTCCCTGCGGCATAAGCAGAGGCGAACGCGCGAGCTATACAAAAAACCGATAAAATAAAAGGGCAGACTCGATCGGAATTTACGTCCGATCCAAGTCTGCCTTTTGTATCTGAGCATGGCGCTATTTTTCGCAGCTGAAATATACGCAGAAGGAGCCGAAAGATCGCGCGACGGCGTGTAGCAAAGCCGTCAAAGTCACTCCGCCGTCATCTCGGGCATCCGTTAAAATTCTATCTCCATTCCGTCGTAAGCTGCTATCATGCCGACCTCTGCCGCCTCACGCTCAAGCTCGTCGTGTGTGCGGTCGACTAAGTGTCCTATATGGCTGATAGCAAATTTTGTGTTTCCATTGGCATTTCCGTTCGCCCTGAGCAGGTCTGCCATCTCGATGCACCAATCGAGATCCATATGCGCCTGGGTTATCTGCGCGCCGCGTCTGAGCGTACAATCAAGCGAAACAAAATCAAAGACTATTCCCGACTCCTTGAGCCATTGTATCGCATCGGAATGAAACTTTCCCGTGTCGTGCGCCCAAAGGACGCTCTTGTCCTTTGATTGAATGACAAAATTCATAGCCTCGACCGCCTCCGCGTGTCTTGCGCGCAATGGGGTAACGGTATAGTCCAGAACCTTCGTGGGCTTGTAGAACTCGAGGGTATGCACCTCGGCGCGTGTCCACGCCTCGGGATCTCTCGTTCCCGCTTCAAACTCCGCAAGATTTCTCTCGACTATTGCTCGCACTCCCTTTCCCGACGCCTCGCTTATGTATATCTTCACAGGCTCGGTCATGTTCCGCGCGCGTGTGAACATATCGGGGGTAAAGAAGTGGTCATGATGGTTATGTGTTACAAGCACATGGTGTATCCTTCGCATATCCAAGCCCGCAAAGGCGCTGTGATGGAATGTATCTACCGACAGGTCAATGGCGAGGCAGTCGTCAAGCACCGCTTGTGAGCGTGTGCGGATATTCTTTCCACCCGTCTCTCTTGCGTGTCTGCATATACGGCAATCGCAGAATATCTCGGGAATTCCGTAGCCTGCGCCCGTTCCGTAGTATTTCAGTTTCATGTATTGTTTCCTTTCTGTCTTTTTATGTAGAGAAGAAAAACGCTGTCGTTCATAAGCTTACGCTGTATTTCTCCGTAGCGCTCCTCCTCCATTGTTTTATTTACGTTAGTAAAAAGCAACCGTTTACTGTACGGGCTTGTCATCTTCATCGGGCTCGACGTTTATTTTATACTTTATGACGAAATATAGCTTTTGAATGATCATAACCATCATCGCTTCAAAAAACGCACCGATCAAAATGACTATAGCGGCAAGTGTAAGCGAGCGCATAGCGCTTGGCAAAAATCTCAAAATTATTTGTGTTACGAGCACTGCGACCACCGTTATCCATATCGAAGCTTTGTTTGTGGCGGGCGGAGCGCTTGCATAGTGGTCATTTTTCAGCTTGTTGATAAAAACAAGCTCGGATATGACGGTGATGATGACAAAGGCAATCAGATTTAGTAAGAGTATCAACGTTTTTTGTCCGATAAAGTAATCAGACAAAAGTGACGATAGAACTACAAATGTAAACATGACGGATGCGCCGAAGAGCTCGACCTGATAGAACGTACGCTTATGCTTTTCTTTGATACAGCAATAAGCGATAATACTTCCGATAAGGACAGCCGATAAAATTCCCACCGACCACCAACGCCTGAGCACTCCTAAAATAACGCATATGAGTACGATGACAAATATGCAGACAAAGTGATACGGTACAGTAGTCAAGGTCTTCTTTCGGTAGTTTTGCGTATATGTAACGTAATGCTGAAAGGCGTCCCGATATTTGTTCATTGCATGGCTCCTGTTCATTGTTGTTAAGCTCATTATACCATACTCTGAAATGCTTGTCAACGACGAAAAAGATTTTTATTTACTGTATTGAAATATTTACGGTTCTGTGTTATAATACGTTAAAGGATAAGAAAGAGAGGAATATCGTATGATCAATGCTTTGAAGAAGCTTCTTGTTATTCTCACGGTCTGCTGTCTGTGTGTTTGCTCCTTTTCCTCTTGCAGCGGTGGAATAGACGGTGACGAAGCAAAAGAATTTATCGGTGAGTTTTTTGATGCTATCGTTGCAGAGGATTACGAAAAGGCAGAGACCTTTTTGCATCCCGAGCGACCTGCCGATCTTGAGACCTTTATTGTGAATATTGAAAAGGAAGACGGTATAGATTTTCAGGCGGGTATTGAGATCGAAAGATACACGAATTTTTCTATTGCGTACTATGACAGCACGGTAGACGGCTCGACTTATGGTCTGACTATGGACACAAATGTAGGAGATGCCGACGTTGAGATCACCGTTGAGATCGTTCAGAATGATAACGGATACGGTATTTACAATCTTGACATAGATACATAACTTCAAGTAAAAAGGGGGGAAATAAGGTGCGTGAGATAACTTTTACCTCGTACCGTTCAGAAGCCGAGGTGCGGATGACGCTGAGGGAGCTGTGCGGATCGGCGCTTGACAATTACCCTTTTCGCGGAGAGGTCGAGAGCTCGTCTTTTTCGCTTATAAAAAACCGTTGGGTGAGGTCTAACGTTGCAAATCCTCTCTTACGGGGGCAGTTTTGTGAGACTGACGGAGAGACGCGCATAACGATACGGGCGACATACAGAGTAATGGATATGGTAGGTCATATGATAACTGCGGTCATCTTTCTCGCGATGGCTATATATATATTTATTATCTCTGCGTCGGACAGTCTGATAATGGCGTGTGGTTGCTCGGGTGTGATCCTTATCATCGGAGCGGTCTGGGCGCTTGTTTCGTATCTGCTGTTTGTGCTGAACGTAAGGTCCTCCGTAAGTTGGCTCAAAAGGGCGCTTGGCGTACGGTAATAAATACGTAAAAACAGATAATTTCAATATCAAAAATAAAATATCCGAAAGTTTACCTCTTTTTGAGCAAGACTTTCGGATATTTTTTTAATCAAACGCCAGCCCGAAATATGACGGAGGCGGAAGGGAAGCATCACCGTCGAGAGGGTGGTACATAGCAAAGGCTCTGCTATTGCCTACCGTCCGAAACCGCCCCTCGTTTTGTCCTAACGCGCTGACTATTTCGTCAGCGGCGGAAATATCTCCGAGAAGCTCCGAGGCGTAAAGAATACCGCCCTCACAGCGCCCCGCAAATACAAATTTCTCTCCCGCATAAAGCTTTGCCGTTGCTTGCAAAAATCTAAGATTTTCGTTCTCCTGTATCACACCGCCTACGGGTAAGAGCTTGCGTCGGAGCTTGGCGTATTCATCAGTGCTTATTTGCCGAAGCTCCGCCTTTTGCGCCGAGGCGGGGCAAGAAAATTCATCTACGTATGAGCAAATGCGGTAGCCGAGCCTTTCGTAAAACGCAAAAAGTCCTTCGCCCGCGGGTACAAGTATCGTGCCCGCGTAGCCGAGCGACTTCAGCTGCCTGTGTGTGTCCTCGGTAAGGGCGCGGCAAAGTCCCTGTCCACGATGAGCCTTTGAGGTAGCAACGGCATAAAGATACGCGATAGGTCTGTCTCTGTAAATACAATCGAACCAATAAAGAGCCGCGACCGTCTCTGTGCCGACCGTTATACACCGACAGCGTGTCTTTTTGAACGCGGTGCGCTCGAAAAGACTAAAAAATTCGTCGGTGTCGCCAAAGGCTTCCTTCCATAAGCTTCTGAGCTCGGGTAGCTGTTCACGTCTCGGCTCGTCAATAATCATAGCCGTCCTCCAACAGACACGCCCAGCATTTTTTTATCATATGGTGGGGATAATAGCTCTGTTTTGCCTTTCTCAGGCCCTCAAGTCCCATATCCTCCTCACGGTCAAGAAAGCGGATGCTCGGATATTTGCTTCGGATATAGCGCGCAAATTCTCTGTTGACGGCGGGATATGCTCCCTGCACGTCGGCGCGAGCCTTTTCAAACTGCACGTCAAAGGTGTCGTCGGTCAGGCGGCTTCCCATGGTCATGGCAAGGACGGTTTCTCCGTCAAATATTGCCAAGCCCTCCATTTCAAGCTCGGAAAAGTGTCGGAATGCCTTGTCAATTGCCGCGCGCTCCATATGATAGTCGCCGTTCGGATCGTCATTCTCTCGCACGTCGTACCAAGCGTTTACCATTTCCATTATCCGAGGAATATTGTTCTCTCCGATAGGCTCGGCGGTGTAGCTCGGAAAGGCTTCATAAAAGCGGTTCAGATGATTTCGCTTGCCGTGGTATTTTTTACCCTTGAGATCGGCAAGATCGTCGATGGAATAAACGTAATCAAAGGAGCCCTCGTCGCAGTGAAAACGGAATTTGTTCGGGTAGAGTGTCTCGATCGTCTCTCTTGCCGCCGCATCGACTCCCGTGATGCGGCAGGGAATACCTCTCGCTCTGGCATCCTCTATGATGGCGTCGAGGACTTCCT
This sequence comes from Clostridia bacterium, assembly GCA_017461365.1. Taxonomy (GTDB): domain Bacteria; phylum Bacillota; class Clostridia; order Oscillospirales; family CAG-272; genus HGM12713. Next base: position 58,603 of record JAFTYG010000006.1, read on the forward strand.
TTTTATCTCCCTTGCCAACGGGGTAGGGGTAGACACTGCGGCGGTCAAATTGCGAAAAGAGAACGGCGTGCCCGTGGAGCAGAGCAAAGCTTTGCCGCCCCCACAGGTACAGATTTGCAAAAGAAAATTCACAGCCTCTTTCGTTTCCGTCGGGAAAATAGCTCTCATACAGAGCCTTGTCGCTCGGAGTGAAGCGCTGAAAATTTATCATTGTCGGAGCTTTTATTTCTGTCATACCTTTTGTATTTCCTCTGTAAAAAATTAACACTTAAATTATAAATTATTATCCGCGTAATGTCAATAGCTTATGCAATAATTCACCCAAAAACTACGGGCTGTCTCCGCTTTTGAGACAGCCCTGTTTTTGCATTGTAACGACGGAAGTGGAATTTATTCGAACTCTTCTTCCTTTTTATAGTTTTCCCTGTATTCGACGGGAGAGATACCGAATATCTTTTTGAACTGTCTTGAAAAAAGCGACGGATCGTGGTAGCCCGCGCGGAATGCTATCTCCTTTATCGAGTAGGAGGTAAGCTCAAGGTCGCTTCGCGTTCGGTCAAAACGTTTGAAAAGTATCATCTTCTGCGGCGAATGATTGCTGTATTTATGGAAGATCAGACGGCAGTATGAGGGGGAGATGTGCAGATGTCCCGATATATCCGAGACCGAAACTGTGATACCCTTATTTACGCTGTCCTCAATATAGCTCATCGCCTTTTGAAAATATCCGTAATCCTTGTTCAGCTTTTCCGATCTGTCCTCAAGCAGATTTATCCTCTTGTGATACGACAGCAGAGTATAAAGCAGCCCCAAAAGGTACAGATCGAGATCCTTGTCCGTGTGATCGCCATATACCACTTTATCGAAAAGCTCTACTATTTCGTCTGAAAAGTCTATATTCTGTATCTGCACCACGCGATCGAAGCGACATTCCTTCATCAGCTCGTCGGTCTTTGTGCCAAGAAATGAGATCCAATAATATTCCATAGGAGTGTCGGGATTTTGCAGTATGGTATATCTTTGGTTGGGAAAGGTGTAAAAGAACTGCCCCGAGCCGACCTCGTCTCCGTTGAACGTGCCCTTTCCGTCCACTACGTAATGCAGAATAGCGGCTGGGCTCGTGCGGCTGAGTATGCGTTTCGGCCAGGTTATCTGATGCCCGAACGATGAAATAAAAAGATCGGCACATTCCTTTGGCTCTGCGCGCGCGATGGTATTTACAAAATTTTTGTCGGTCGTCCGATCGAGCGGTAAGGAATGGGTGGAGGGCTTGTCGGGTACGGCATGGGAATATCGGTATTTCATGGCAATTCCTCTTTTCTTGGAATATACGTCTTTTGTACTATTTTACCATTGTCTGACAAAAAAGTCAAGACATATTCACCATAGTGTGCAAAATATTGGCGTTTAGTCCTAAATTTATGGCGATGATGCAATTTACATAGAAGGGTATATTTGATAAAATTAAGATGTATTTTGGGGCGTCGAAAGAAAAGCCCTGACATGACCGTGTTTTAAATTTGTAAGAATACGTTCGCAAAATGCTTGAAAGGAGAAAACAAAAATGAAAAAGGGAAGAATATCATTCGCCCTGCTTGCGCTGATGCTCGCGCTTCTTATGCTTTTGCAGAGCTGTGTCAGCGAAGGCGGTGGGGATGAGCCCGACACAAAGGACAGCGCCGACACGGTGATCGATACATCCGAGGGTACGTCTGAGGACACCTCCGTCGAAGATGAAAAGATATATATATCTATCAACGGAGAGGCTGTCTACCGCATCGTTTACGAGGCGGGCTCAGAGGGCGCTGAGGACGCGGCAAAGGCATTATATACGCGTATGAAAACGAGGTACAAGACCGAAATGGAGCTGAAAGCCTCCGACGAGGTCGAATACGATGCCGACGCAAAGGATATTTACGTTGGCGATACGGGCTTTGCCGAAAGCGAAGAGGCAAAGGCTCTGTTAGAAACGGCTATCAGCTTTTGCGTATCTAAGATAGGCGAGAAGATAGTTATCATTGCGGGAACCGACGACGTGTATTCCGATAAAATACTCGAATACATAGAAAACGTGCTTGCGGCGAACGCAAGCTTTGACGCCTCTACAGGCAAGGCGAGCGTTATGTACGGAGAGTATGCATATCATCCCGACGTATCGCACACAAGGATAAGCGTCGGAGACAATGACTTGAAGGATTATACCATTATCTACTCTGCCGAGTCAACGGGCTATCTCAGAAGAAAGGCAGTGTATCTTCAGGAGGAGATAGAGAAGAGCTACGGTGTCCGCCTCCCGATAGGCCTTGATACCGAGACCGAGGAAACAGAGCTCGAGATACTTTTGGGCTATACAAACCGCGAGGAGTCGACGGTATTCAAGAATAAGCACGATCCCGATACCGTTGAATACTACGCGGGCATGGAGGGTGACAAATTCGTTATAACGGGCGGAGGCTACTACGCTATCTGCCTCGGAATACAGCAGTTCGTCAATATTTACGTGATGTGCATCCCCAAGGAGGTAGAGATACCCGCCGCGAGGGTTCTCTCAAAGGCATATCTCAATACCTCGCAGCCGCTTAGCGACGGAGCAGAGCTCAGAGTAATGACGCTTAATATAATGGCTGAGTATCACGCGGCAAACTCATACGGCGAGTATGGCTTCGTTCCCAACGCGGTGCGTCTCGAAATGCTTACGGCGATGCTCGATATGTACGCGCCCGACGTTATAGGTATGCAGGAGGCAAGTCCAAATTGGAGAAAGCTCCTCGCAGAAAACCTTGACAGCAATGTCTGGGGTATGGTAGACCCGGGAAAGGTCGACGGCTCGAACGGAGAAACCATCATTATATATAATAAGACAAAGCTTACCTTAGAGGAGGGCGGACATATCTCTTATCCCTTCGCCGCACAGACGAGCCGTATATGCTACGCGCGCTTTAGCTTTATAGAAAAGCCTGAAAAGGAATTCCTTTTCTATACCACGCACTGGTCTTGGAGCGATGAGACGATAGCTGATAATGAGATGGAATTTTACGCATCCACCGTCAAGAAGATGCGCGAGGAAAACGGAGGCATCGCCGCGTTCTGTACGGCTGACTTCAATGATCCCCGCGTGTGCGACCGTATGACAGCCTTCGGTCAGAACTCGGGACTTGTCGATACCTACGGTATTGCCTCCGAGTCAAAGACGCTCGTAAAGGAAGTGGGAGTCGGAAACGTTGACCATATATACGCTCCCGCTGAGACTGAGGTATATCGCTATGAAATGCTCGACGGAGCGATAATGAGCGATATGACAGATCACTTTGCAAAGTACGCGGACGTTTCGTGGTAATATAGAATTTTTCAGGAAAGGAATGATCAAAATGAACGGTTTTACTGTGGTCTATGCGGAGGAGAGGGGCGGATTTCTTAAAAGATGCGCCGAAAAGCTCTGCCGCGCGGCAAAGGAAATAAAGGGACTTGACCTTTGCGCTGTCAGTGACACGGAAGCCCCCGTAGAGCACGAGATACTCATAGGTAATACAAATCGCGCTGAGACGGCAAAATTTAAAGAGGGCGTTACCCTCGGCCCTCTTGAATACAGAATGGGCTTGGAGAGTGGAAAATACGTCATAGTCGGAGACGGGCTTATGTCTGTTTCTTACGGCGTTGACAGATTTATTTCCGAATTTCTCTCTGAGGAGGGAAGAGAGATGAGCGGAGAGGTTATTACGGAGTCTAAGTTCGACGGATGCGTTGAGCGTCCCGAGGGAACAGACCTGCGCATAATCACCGCAAATCTTATGTTTGAAAAATGGGCAAGAATATCGTACGGAGAAGAGGGCTTTATGCCGAACTACGTAAGAGCCGAGGCGTTCAGGATAATGCTTGACGCTTACAAGCCCGACGTGCTCGGACTTCAGGAGTGCTCCCCCGATTGGCACGGAATACTTGCCGATACGGTAGAGTCGAAGGATTGGGGCTTTGTAGCCCCTGGTAAGGTGGATGACTCCAACGGAGAAACGATACTTTGCTATAACAAAAACACGGTCACCTTTGTGAACGGAGGACATATTTCATATCCCGAGTTCGCGCAGACCAGCCGTATCTGCTCAGGTCTTTTCCAATTGAAGGACGGAACGGGAAGAAAATTCCTGTTCTATACTACCCACTGGTCGTGGAACCGTCCTGAGATCGCGGATATGGAAATGCGTTTCTATTCCGATACAGTAAACAGAATGAGGGCGGAAAACGGAGGAATTCCCGCGTTCTGCACAGCCGATTTCAATACGGGTTATCGCTCGGAGAGGTATCTCGGCTTTGTAGAGAGGGCAGATCTTGCCGATACCTTTGATATTGCAAAGGAAAACGGAGCGACGGTAAACGAGATATTCGCATTTGGACGTCCCGGAGACGACAGCAGAGGAAGCGCACCTTACGCTGAGGGAGTGGATCACATCTTCGGTCCTAAGGATATGAGAGTGTACAGACACGAAACACTCTTGAAAAACAGAATGGTCGATATGTCCGACCACACCCCGAGATGCGCGGACGTAGCTTGGGATAAATAAAAAAGGCTTTTCTCATCAAAAATAAAAAATTTAAAGAAAGGATGAAACGATGATGAAGAAAACAATAAAAACAATTTGCGGTCTTATGGCGCTGCTTATGCTTCTTTCGATGCTCGTCGCTTGTAATACAGGCAAGGGCGATGACAACAAGGACAGCGAAAGCGGCGGCTCGGAAAGCACAACGGACACAACGAAAAATGATGTTGTTGACACCACCCCCGAGATCCTCTACGACGAAAACGGATACGAGCTCGATACTATTCCAGAGGATCTCAACTTCGGCGGCCGTGACTTTACCGTGCTTGCATGGAGCGAGTGGGTAAAGCAGGACTTTATGACGACCGAGGGTATTGTATGGAACGATGAGCTCTACAAGCGTCAGCTTAATATTGAGCAGAGACTCGGAGTTACCATCAAGGTAAAGCAGGAGAAGGGAAGCTGGGATTACAGAAGCGACTTTGTCAAGGTAGTTGAAAACGAGATGGTATCGTCATCCGATTGCGCGTACGACCTTGTTCTTTGCTACGGCGCTACGGTCGGCGGTCTTACAACAAAGGGTTATACCGCTAATCTCCATGATCTCCAGTATATGAACTTTGATAAGCCCTGGTGGCACGACGACCAGGTAGAGGCGTGCAGTATAAACGGAAAGCTTTACTTTGTAGCGGGCGATGCTACCACAACGACGGCGCAGACTCTTTGCTGTGTGTACGGCAACGAGAAGGAGCTTGAAAAGTACGGCTTTACCGATCTTTACGATATGGTATATGACGGCAAGTGGACTATCGAGGAAATGAAGCGTATGTCACTTTACAATACCACCGATACGACAATGAAAGGTCTTACCATAGCGGGCTCTATGCAAGGTCCTCTCCTTGCGGGCGCGGGATATAAGTACGTAAGCCACGATGAAAGCGGACTTATCTGCGTTTCCCAAAACCTGAACGATTCAAAGGTACATTCGCTGTTCGCAACTCTTCAGGATATAATCTGCAATCACGAAAACGTTGATTACAACGTAAATAACTCTACTTTTGCAGAAGGAAAGGCATTCTTCCATCTCGGTCAGGTATCCGATATGACAAACTTCGCAAAGACTGCGACCTTTGACTTTATCGTTCTGCCAATGCCTAAGTACGACACCGATCAGGAAGCATATCACTGCATCCCCGGTTCCTGGAACGCATACTACTGCGTACCCTTCAACGTAAAGGATGACGATTGCTCGGGCGCTGTACTCGAGGCTCTCGGCTCTTACGGTCACCGCCTTGTAGTTCCCACCGTGCTTGACGAGTGCTTCTCTCTCAAGTTTGTATCCGATCCCGAGGATTCGGCAATGGTACAGTACGTTTACAGTACGCTTACCGTTGATGCGGCTCACGTATTCGCATCTGACGCGGTAGGAAATCTTCATACGGCATTCCACGGTATAGGAAGAGCTACCGATAGCTGGACTACCATCTACAATACGGGTATCGACTCGTGGAACCAGAAGATAATGATACTTAATAATCAGTGTAAGTAAAAAGCTCTGTACGTCAGAGTAAAAAATAAATAAAAAAAGGAGAAAAACAGTATGAAACTCAGCAGATCTAAGCTTTTATCGATCCTCCTTTGCGTGTGCCTTGTTATTCCCGCGTTCGCGGTAGGGACCTTCCCGATAGCAAATGCGGCTGAATACACCGAAAAGGAGATCACGGCGACCAACACTTACGACCAATTGACACCCATTGCAAGCGCTACTCTCGAGGAAGAGAACGGCGTTTACAGCATCGCGAGCGCAGACGATTGGGATGCGCTCGTAGCTAAGAATTCCGACTTTGCAGGTAAGACTATAGTATTTACCGCAGACCTCGACCTCACGGGTAAGAGCTCTCTTGCCGCTCTTGCAGGTAAGCTCGACGGCAACGGTAAAAAGGTAACGGGACTTACCACCGCTCTTATCACAAAGCTCTCCGATGGCGCTGAGGTTATAAACCTCACCGTTGAGGGCGCTAAGGTAACGAGCGCAGCAAGTGAGAACACAGCAGTCATCGCAGGCGAGGCTGTAGCTGCTACTCAGATAAAGATAACCAATGTAGCCGTAAAGAACGCTGAGATCAGCGGACTTGGCTCTACATTTGCAGGTATCGTAGGTCTGCATTCGGGCGAAGGCAAGCTGACTCTTACAAACTGCACAGTAAGCGGAACCGTTAAGGGAAGTGCTACCGAGACCGAGATGCACATCGGCGGTATGGTAGGTAAGGTAAACGCGTCAACAGGCTCGGTTGAGCTCTACAACTGTAAGAATAGCGCGACTCTTTCGATCGACGTAGCTAAGAACACATATTTTGGCGGAATGGTCGGTGACGGCTATGCAGTTACTGCGGACGGATGTGTAAACGACGGAAGTATCATCGACATTGAGGGCTCATATCACCTTCGTATGGGAGGTGTCGCAGGAAGAATTCGCGGCGGTAAAGTAACGCTCACCGATTGCGTAAACAACGGTGATATTACAAGTAATGTAAACTCAAGCGCGCATACCAACCTTACTGCAGGTATGGTGGCTGACCTTTCGGGAAGCGGAGCGGTCACGCTTACCCGTTGCGAAAACAACGGAGACGTTTTCGGCGGCAGTAAGGCAACGGCGGCAGGTAAATCGGGTGGTCTTATAGGCTACAACTGCGCAGGCGATACAAAAGTTACAGACTGTATAAACACAGGAAACATCAAGGGTACGTTTGCAGTAGGCGGTCTTATTGCCGACAGCAGAAGAAACCTCTATTTTACTAACTGTGTAAACTATGGAGATCTCGAGAGCTACGACAGCGGTAAGAAAGATTGCGGTGATATTGGCGGTATGGTAGGATACTGTAATGATACCTCCAAGACAACAAGCGCGATTAACTGCAAAAACTACGGTGATGTTACAGGTCCCGATGCGTCAGGCGGTATTATCGGTATGGGTAAGGGACATATCATCATTACCGAGTGCTATAACGAGGGTAATGTAAAAGGTAAGCTTCATGGCGTTGGAGGTATCCTCGGCTTTGGAAGAAACGATTTTGCCATTACTCTTTGCGTAAATAAGGGCAACGCTTACGGAGATTACGATGCCGAAACAGGAAAAGTTACCAATTCGGGAGTAGGCGGTGACAGACACGCAGGCGGTATCCTCGGATATGCTTACCTTGACGGAACAACAGCTTCCTCTATTAAGAACTGCCTGAACTTCGGTGACGTTGCCGATACGGTAAACGCAGGCGGAATTATCGGTTTGTTGACAAATACTCAGGCAGCCTTCACTCTTGAAAGCTGCGCATCCTTCGGTAATGTTACCGCAGGAAACAACGCGGGCGTTATTGTCGGACGCTTTAATTCAACTCCCTCTGTTGACGTTAAGAATTGTACGGGTGACGGCGTGCTTGATTATCAGTACACGTCGGGCGTAAATAAGGGCGTTCTTGTAGGCTGTAAGAAGAACCAGACCTACACAAACAGCACAGCTACCGCTACTATCGACGGCGTTAAAACTCTCTCCGTAAACGGAACAGAGAGCGCAGCGGCTGACAATGCGGCTCTTATCACGGCTCTCAAGATAGCAAGCGTTGATACACAGGTAAGCGCAGATAAGACCACGGCTATCTTCGTTGCGGGCGTAAACAGCCTTGAAGGACTTTCCGCAACGGGATTTGAGGTATTGAAGATAAACGGCGAGGGCAAAATATCCAACATCCTCACAAAGACATCCGAGAAGATATTTACAGGTCTTAACGGCTATGACGATAACGGCGCGGCTGTAACTACCTCCGCGTCTGCATATGAGGTAGCTTATATGACGGCTATGGAGATATACAACATCCCCACAGACGAGACAGTTACTTACGTTTACCGTCCCTTTGTTGTTGCAGAGGACGGCGAGACCGTTACCTACGGTACGACAAGCTACGTTACGTTCGAAGCAGCAGTACAGCAGTAAAAAATAAAGGAGGATACTTCAATGAAAAAATATATTGATCCTAAGCTTGAGCTTATCTCCTTTTCTACCGAGGAAGTAATGTTTATTACGGTCAGCGGTAACGCAGATATACGCGTCGATGACGGCGAGTTCGACCTCGACGGAAGCGCGTACGGTATGTGATATGAAGAAGCTATTAAGTCTTTTACTCACGTTTATGCTCGTTCTCCTTTGCCTTGCGTCCTGCGCGGACAATAGAGGAGAGAATGAGGACAGCTCAACTGACGTATCTTCGGATACGTCGGTTGAGACAAATGAAGATACAACGGATGATGAGGATGACGAATTCATTCCCACAAGTGATAAAAAATCCCTGAGAATAAACTACAATACCGCAGGCATCCACGTATTTGGTAAGAGAGTTTTTGAGGACAGAAATTATCTCGCCTGCGATTACAGCGGCTCGGGAATAGAGTTTGTTATCGAGGCTGAGGGCGGAGATCTCAACGTTGTAACCCGAACAAGCGCAGAGTGCAGATTTCTTGTTACGCTTGACGGCGAGGTGCAGACCTATGACGGCAAGGCTTACGCAACGGTAAACGGAGACGGAAATATCGTTGTCTCAAAGCTCACGGCGGGCAAGCATACCGTGAAGATCGTAAAGCTCACAAGCTATGAGACCTCACGCGCGGTATTCCGTACGCTTGAGTTCTACGGTACGTTCCTTACAAAAGAAGTCTCCGCGGATAATGAGGGCTACATTGAGTTCCTCGGCGGCTCTGCGGCGGCGGGACTTTGCGCCGACGGCAGTGAGGACGCGACCTTGGCGTATGCTTACGACCTTGCGCTCAGAGCCCAGACCGAGTACACGATAATGGCTCTTGCGGACGAGGGGCTTATTTCTGATATTTCGAAAGCTTATCTTTGCACAAGCATTGAGCGCGACGCAAGCACGGAGTATGATTTTGCTCTGACTCCGAGCCTTACCGTTATCCACGTTGGAAGTAACGGACAGGACGCAGAGACGTTTGCGGCAGCGTACAAGAAGCTTTGCGAGGCTGTTAAGGAAAACAACGGCAAGCTCTCTAAAGTGCTTTGCGTCTATTCGAATACCGACACTGTAGCTCTCGGAGCCGTTACAACGGTTTGCGCAGAGCTCGGCGGTGAAGAGGCGGGAATGTTCTCGATAGGCGTGAGCGTTAAGGACAGCGGAGCACTGAGCGCGGCTGAGCAGAAGGCTCTTGCCGATGCGATAGCTCCCGCTATGGAAAAGGCTCTCGAGGCAGAGGTCACTGCGGGCGCGGTAGATACCGAGACGGGCGATCCCGATATTAAGATCGACAACAACTCTCCCGAATGGTATGCCTAAATAATTAAATAAAGATCCTACTCCTTTGCCATTGGGCAGAAGAGTAGGATCTTTTTACTGTTTATTTATGTATTCTGAGAGAAGATCGGGGAAGTTTACCGTCATTCCGTCGACGCCGCAATCATACGCGTATCTCATAAGCTCGGGAGTAGTAACGCCCCAGGCGCGTACCGAATATCCGAGCTTGTGCCACGCATCTACCTTTTCGGCGGTTATGTTCTCCGCTTTGGGGCAGAGCTGCTCACCATTACAGCTTTTCATACGTTCAAGCATCTCACCGTCAAAATCCTTTGCAAGCCAGCCTATGCGGTATGAGGGTGAAAGCTCTCTTACGCGCTCGAGATATTCCATGTGGAAAGAGGTGATCACCGTTCGCTCGCGTGTAGCGTAAGCGTCGAGAAGCCCGAGCACCTCCTCTTCAATTCCGTCGTCCTTCAGTTCAATAGCAAGCATCAGCTCGGAGCGCCCGAATTTTTTCAGAAAGTCCTCAAACCGAACTATAACGTCGGTCGAGCCGTTTTCGGGGTGGCGTATGGGCATACAGAGAAGCTCCGCATACATATAGTCTGAGCAAGCACCCTCACAGCCCGTCATGCGCGCTAAGGTATTGTCGTGAAAGAGAACGGGCACGCCGTCCTTTGTCATTCTTACGTCGGTCTCAATGCCGTTTGCACCCATCCTGACTCCGAGATCAAAGGCGCTCATAGTATTTTCGGGAGCATATGAGCTTGCTCCGCGATGAGCATAGTTTATAAACATAAGTATGTATTATTCTCCTTTACCTATCAGTTGTCGAAATTTATTCCATTCATATTGTCGAGTATAAACTGTATAAACACACGCGATCCGATCTCCAACGCGTCCTCGTCAATATCGAATTTATCGGTATGAACGTCGTGATTTATGCCTTTTTCCTCATTCTTTATTCCGAGACGGAACATACAACCGGGCTTCAGCCTTGCAAAATATGCAAAATCCTCCCCGCCCATACCTCTTTCGTGCGGAGCTATATTTTCACTTCCTACTACTTTTTCGGCAGCCGCGCGTATAAGCGCGGTGAGCTTTTCGTCATTTGAGAGAAAAGGATAGTGCTTGACCGTGGTATATTCGACTCTTCCGCCTGCCGTCGAGGCAATTGATTCGGAGATACATTTTATCCTGCGTATCGCTTTTTCGGCATTTTCATCGCTCCACGTGCGAAGCGTGCAGAACATAGAGCAGTGCTCGGAGATAATGTTGTTCGAGGTTCCGCCGTTTATAGTGCCCACGTTAAAGAGCACAGCATCCTTTGCGCGGAATTCCTTTGCGATCATAAATTCGATCGCCGTGTACGCCTGAACTGCCATGGCGATTGCGTCGATGCCTTCCTGCTGTCTTGCGGCGTGCGCGCTCTTTCCGTAAAAGTCAAGTCGGAAGCCGTCGCTGTTTGCGTTCCTCGGACCTGCGCTGATGCCTATCTCTCCGACGTTACGCTTTTTGTCGCAGTGAAGCGCTACGATGCAGTCAATATCATCCATTACACCGTCCTCAGCCATGAGTCTCGCTCCGCCCGCCGACTCCTCGGCGCTCTGGAACAAGAACTTAACCCGACAGTTTATTTTGTCACGCATTTCGTTAATACGGCGAAGCGTATCGAGAACCACCGCCGTGTGCGCATCGTGACCGCACGCGTGCATATGTCCGTCTATTTTCGATTTATACGGTACGTCGTTACGCTCTGTCATCGGAAGCGCGTCGGTATCGGCGCGCACTCCTATGGTAAAGCCCGACTTTTCGGGGTTTACGGTTGCAACGATACTGCTCTTGCCGTAATCCTCTGTATATTCAACGCCTATTTTGTCAAGCTCCTCACGAAGAAGCTTAAGCGTAAGAGGCAGCTCAAAGCCCACCTCGGGATACATATGAAGCTTGCGGCGTATCTGTATTGCATATTCACTCATTTTACGTTCCTCCGACAGACATATTACATACTGTATTTATATTCTGAGTTCTTAAATAAATTCGGCGCCATCAAGGAGCTTTGCCGAGCGCTCCATTATTTTTGTGTATTCGTCGCCAAGCTTTTTCCGAGCCTTGACGAACTGAGAATAGGCCTTTTTATCTACGCCGTGAAGGTCGCTTCCGACAGCGTATATCTGTCCGCTCTCGACAAACGGCGAAACGCATATGCGCGATACCACGTTAAAGAGCGACGCGGTATTTATCTGCGCCAACGCTCCGTATGACAAAAGCCGTTTCAGCTCCTCGGCTTTGTCGGGCAGATAGCGGTCTATGTGGGCGAGGACTACCGTATATTTGGACGACAGACGCCGAACCTCATATAAAAGCCCCTTGCTCCATTCTGATTTCGGAAGCTCAAGCAAAAGGATATTCGTACCCCGTATGCAGAGCGTTTCGAGTCCCTCCATATCCTCTATCCCGTCGCAGTAAAGCACCTCCGCGCCGATGCATAGCCGAGGGCGGCGGTCAGTGCCCGATATAAGCGCCTCTGCGGCGGCGCTTACGTTTTCGGTGAAACCTGCTACGGTGTGACGGTGAGGATAAAAATGAGGAGTCAACACGGCTGTGGAGACTCCTGCATCGTTTATAAGCGCGATCTGCTCCCGTGACGTGTTTATTCCGTCTGAGCCGTGATCGGCGCAAGGGAGGATATGCGTGTGAAAATCAATAATGTTTGTCTTTTCTGTCACTTTTTCGCCGGATCCTTATCAGCTTTCTCCGCAGATAATTTAGCGCTCTCGGCATACTTTGCGCCTTCTTTTACATAACGACCGTGCTTATCTCCGCGCCTGTAATAGACCGCGCCCTTTATGCTGTGATCGTTCAGCACGACGCCTACTATCTTAGCGCCGAGCTTCTCCATAGCCTCGATGGAAGCGTTTATCTTCTTCGCTGTGCTTCTGCCTGAGCGTACCGTAAAGATATATCCCGTGATCGCCTTGGAGTTCACCACTGCGTCGGTAACTATGCCGATGGGCGGAAAGTCGATAAAAATTATGTCATACTCCTTCTTCCAAGCGTCAAGATATTCCGAAAACCGAGGACACGCGATGAGCTCCGAGGGGTTGGGGGGAATCCTTCCGCTCGTAATAAGATCGAGGTTTTTGCGTACGCCGCGTATGGTGACGTCCTTTGAGATGCCCGAAAGAAGCTCGCTGAGTCCCTGACGCTTGTTATCAAATCCGAAGAGATCGTGAAGAACGGGACAGCGCATATCGGCGTCTATGAGGAGTACCTTTTTGTCTATCTGCGTAAATGAGATCGCAAGATTTGCGATGACCGTGCTCTTTCCCGTATGCTCTCTTGACGAGGTAACTGCAAAAACGGGCGCGCCGTCTGCGGTATCAGTGATCGTGTAAATAAGATTTGTGCGAAGCTGATTGAACGCCTCGCGTACGGCAAAGGGGGCCTCGGCATCAAGCATCTTTGGTTCAAGATCGTTTTTTACAGTTTTTTTCATGCTAAGACTCCTTTCTCACTTTTTTGAAGACTTTTCCCAATGGGGGATAGCTCCGATCAGAGGGCTCTTAACGTACTTTTTGATGTCGTCCTCCGAGGAAACGTTAGTATCAAAAAATCCCTTAATGAGAAATATACAGTAAATAAAAGCGGCAGAGCCCATGGTCGCAAGACCTATGTAGCGCGTAGTGTCGGGAGAATCGGCGGTCTTGTCCACAACGGGAGCGTTTACCGTGGTAAAGCAGGGAAGACTTCCGTCAAGTCCGAGATCCTTCAGATAGTATTCGATGTCGTCCGTAGTAACGCTCTCGCTCTTTCCGAAGTTCGAAAGCGTCTGCCAAGCGACCTCAACAAGATAATCGTTGGTAAGTCTGTCGGGCTTGGCAATATCTGTGACAGCCTGAGGAGCTATCTGCTCGATGGTTTTTGCGACCTCATAGGCAAATTCGGGATTTGTGCTCGTAACCGTTATTGTGAAGAGTGAGGTGTTGTCACTCGAGGATGCCGAGATCATACCTCTGAGCTGATTGGGGGTTACCTGACTTTTCTCAGGTCTGCCCTCATTTATAGCGTCCGCAACGTCGTTAAGTATAACGTCGCTCTTTATAAGCTCTACGTAGTCGTTTATGAGGTAAGATGAAGCGGCGAGCAGAGCAGATGTGGTGTAGTCATACGAGGTGTTTGTATTGACAACGTAAAATTCGACCGAAGAAGAATATTTTTTGGGAATAAAATTAACAAAAATTCCGACGAAGAGCGCCGCAACGACAGCGACGGCTATCATCAGTATCCAGCACTTTTTCAGAGCCTTCCAGAAAAAGCCGAGATTGATATCGTGTTCCATAAGTAAAACCTTTCTTTGTTGGTTGTAGATCTGAGCGCTTGCCAATTGATAACAAAACACCATACACTATTGTACCATAGTAACGGTGTTTTGTCAAGCGAAAAATGTTTGATTTGAACAAAAAAATCAGACTATTCTGTTGGAAAAATGTCCCTTTTCAAAATTTTTCACATTTTGAGCGATTATAGCGACACACCTTGCTCTCGCTTCTGCCGAGCCCCACGCCATATGGGGTGTAAGGAGGACGTTTTTTCTGCCCAGAATACGCGTATATGGGTGCTCCTCTCCAAACGGCTCCCTTGAATACACGTCAATGCCGAGTCCGCCGAGATGGGCGCGTTCAATGGCATCTGTCAGCGCCTCCTCGTCCGCGACGGCGCCTCTTGCTGAGTTTATTAAGATCGCGCCCTTTTTCATCTTCGCTATACGCTCTCGGCTGATAAGTCCGCGCGTGTCCTCTGTGAGAGGTACGTGCAGCGAGATTATATTGGAGCTTTCGCAAAGCGTGTCTATGTCGACGGCCCTGTAACGGTCGTCGATTTTGCGGCGGCACATAAGTATATTACAGCCGAACGCCTGCGCTATTTCTGCGACGCGCGATCCGATAGCACCACCGCCGACGACACCCCAGGTCATTGACGACAGCTCGTGATATACGGGGGTGAGGCGGTTTGCAAGCCCCGAGGCGGAATATTCGCCCGAATTTACAAAATCGGTGTACTCTCCGAGACGCGACGCAAGTGATAGCGCCATAGCCGCCGTTACCTGAGCTACGCTGTCGGTCGAGTAGGCTGGGACGTTGCAAAGTGCTATACCGCGCGAGCGGCAGTATTCCACGTCGATATTGTCATAGCCCGTGGCCGTTACGCAGATAAGCCTCAGCGCCTTGGCATTTTCAAGATTATGAGCGCCGAGCTTGATTTTATTTACTATCACCGCCTCGGCAAATGACAGCTTTTTTTCTACCTCGTCGGGCGTTGTGCTTTTATGTTCTGTGACCTCTCCCGCGGAATATATGGGAGAAAGGTCGATGTCCTCGCCTAAGGTGGCGGAGTCGAGAATTACGATTTTCAAAGCGTTGCTCTCCTTCGTTTAAAAATTAAGGAGCTGTCTTGTTTGAAAAAGACAGCTCCCATTAAGACTTACTTTATCTGTGTTCCCGTGGGAACGGATGGATCGACGAAGATCACCTTGCATCCGCAGGCATTGTTCGTTGCCGCAAGAAGCATACCCTCGGAATTTACGTTGCAAATTCTTCCGGGCTTGAGGTTTGCGATAACGATTATCTTCTTGCCTACAAGCTCCTCGGGCTTGTATTCCTCCTTGATGGAGGACATGATAACTCTCTCTCCGAGACCGTCGTCAAGCGTCAGCTTCAGGCAGGAGTGAGATTTTCTTACGCTCTCGGCCTTGAGTATCTCGCAGACACGGAGGTCTATCTTGGCAAAATCGTCTATCGTGACCTGCGCCTTTACGGGCTCTACGGGATCAGCCTCACGGACGATCTCCTCCTTTTCTTCCTCTGCGGGCGCGCACTCCTCGCAGGGAGTTTCAGCCGCGATCTCCTCCTCGGTCTGAGGATAAGAGAAATCAAGAAGTCCGACATATTCGGCAGAATCTATTGCGTAGAGGAAGAGGTAGAGACGGGGACCTTTTTCCTTGTCTATAAGCAGCTTGTACACGTTCTTGAAGAACGCGCCCTGAACTACTTTGAGCTCCTTGTCGGTCATGTCCGTGCCGTATATGCGCTTGGGGATAGCATAGAGCTCGGCGTTTAGCTCGTCAAGCGTGTAGCCGCCCTTTGCGATATATTCGTGAAGCATCTCTATCGACTTTTTAGCGTTTTCGTCAAGCTCGTTGTACACCTCGAAGTTGCGCGTCTTTCTCAGTCGGTTGACCTGATCGGGAGCGCACTGCTCGAGCCAGAACTTTGCTCTCTCAAGTCTGTCGGAGAAATCAGCCTCCTTGTATGGCGTACCGATCTTTTCAAAAACGGTCTCGAGCATGGGAACGTTGAAGTTTACGATAGAGCCGAGCTGAACGATAAGCGACATGGGAACGGTAACGACGTCTCTGCCCTCTATCTTGCAGTTGTACATAATGTCGCGTACGGCGTCGCTCGCCTTGCCCTCGCGGCAGTCGGTGAGCTGCTTGTCAAACTCAAAGTACTGACGGAGGATGCCGTCGTCGAAGCAGATGTCGAACGCCTTTGTGGGCTCGGTCTTTGAGTAGAGCCAGAGGAGCACCTCGGGCTGATAGAGCTTGAGAAGCGTGTCGGGAGTGAGATTGAGACCTGAGGAGCTCGACATCTTACCCGTCATACCCTTTATACCGATAAATTCATAGCCTTGGAAAATGGGCGCGTCGAAGTTGAATATCTTCTTGGAGATTATCTTAGAGTTGCTGTAAGAGCCAGTGGGAGCGGCATGGTCTTTTCCGCCGGGCTCGAAATCTACCTTCTCGTATCTCCAACGCATAGCCCAGTCGACCTTCCAGCCGAGCTTGCAGTTGAAGTTTTCAAGGAAGTTGAAGTGTCCCGAGTGACCGCAACGGCAGGTGTAGTCCGCCTCTGTTCCGTCCTCGGAGAATTTCGTGATCTTAGTAAAGTCTGTGTGACATTCGGGGCAGAAGATGCTTACGGGCGAGTAAGCCGCTTTCTCCGCGTCGTGCTCGGCGCGAAGCTCTTCCTCGGACTTCGATGTGTCCTTGGTCTTGAAGGAGTCGAGTATCTCAAATATCTCGCCTCTCTTATGTATTGCCTCGATTATATCCTTTGTGTACTTGCCCGAGCGGTACATTTCTGCCTGATAGCGGCAGTCAAGCTCCATTCCGAAGGGCTCGATACCTTTGAGAAATTCTTCCTCAAAGTGCTCGGCATAGTTCTTGTGACAGCCCCAAGGATCGGGAATATCAACGTAGGGACAGCCGATATACTTGTCGTAGTCACTGCCGACTACAGCCTGAACGTTTGCGGGGATCTTACGGCAACGGTCGAACTCGTCCCACGAAACGAGAAGTCTCGCTTTTTTGCCTCTCTTCTGAAGCGCCTTTACCACGAAAAGGGGAGTGGCGAAGTCGCGGAAGTTACCTATATGAACGGAGCCCGAGGGGCTGACGCCTGCGGCGCAGACGTATTCCTCCTTGTCGGGATCGCGCGCGATTATTTTTTCTGCAATTTCATCTGACCAATGCATTTGAAGCTACTCCTTAAAACACAAAAATTATACATTTATACTATTTTATCATAAAATACGGGAAAAGTCAATGATTTTCGGGCTCTTGACCTAAAAAATAAGTAAATTTGGAAGATAGCGCCGAAATTACCAGAACGGGTGGGTAAAGAGCTCAATGATAAATACCGTAAGACAAGCGCCAACGGCTGTCCATAAAAGACCTTTTCCGAAAAAGGCGATTACCATGGCGACTATAAGGGCGGCTATACCCGCAAATACTGATTGAGTTGAGTGGATAACGGCGGGAAAGGTCATTACAGCCAAGGTCACATACGGAACGTAATAGAGGAAAGAACGGATGGTTTTGTTCTTTATCTCTTTTCGTATGAGCGTCAGCGGAAGAACGCGGATAAGATATGTAACGCCCGCCATACAGGCGATGTAAACGATTATTTTCCAGTCCATTTATTCCTCCTCCTTTTCTTTTTCATCCTTGTCCTTTACGGGGAAGAGGATGGCGGCAATGAGAGATATAACTACCGTTAGTATTATTATGCGTATGCCCTCGTCTATCATATTGAGATAGGGGATATACGTAAATGCGGCGCTTGCGGCAAAGCTGATCACCACGAGCGCGGCGACAACCCGATTTTTCTTTGCCTCGGGAACGAACACCGATATAAACATACCGTAAAGACCTACCGAGAGCGCGCTGAGCACGAACGCGGGGAGGATACCTCCGAGCATTGCGCCGAGATACGTTCCCGACGTCCAACCGAGCGTAGCAACACAGAACGCGCCGTACGTAAAGCAGGGATCGAGAGGCACAGGCAGACCTATTGAGATACCGAATATCTCATCTGTGACGGTAAAGCCGAGGAGAAGGCGCTGAAATATGCCGATGTTCGGCTTCAGCTTTTGCGACAGTGCAGCCGACATAAGAAGATAGCGCGCGTTTGCGATGGCCTCCATGACCGCGACCTCCAAAAATGACGCGCCTGCGGCGATAAGCGTAAAGCCGACGTGTTCACCTGCCGAAGCGTTTATAAGAAGGCTCGTTATCGCCGCCGCCAAAGAGGGGATACCCGCCTGACGCGCCGAAATACCGAGGGCGATCGCCACGGCAAAGTATCCGAGGGAGATGGGGATACCCGCCTTCATTCCTTTCAAGAACCATTGTTTTCTGCTCATAAAAATGACTTCCTTATTTGTTTTATACAACTGCTTAGTATAGCACACTTTTCTTGATTTGTCAATAAGTTTACCTTTAAATGCTGAGGATGCGGAGGTTAAAAGATACGGATCGAAAAAATCAAGGAGCTGAGTTTCATCCTCAGCTCCTTGTAAAATATCATTTTACCGAATAGATATATTTTTTCCCGACCTTACGTCGATCAAGAAGTCCGACCGAGCAGAGAAGATTTAAGCACGAATAAAGATCTCTGCCCTTTTTCTTTATAAAATTCCCGTATTCGGCGGCAGAGAAGCTCTCTTTGCTCTCGGGCAGAAAACGGCGAAGCTCCTCGGCGGACGAAAATTCCTCGTCCGACACAAGCGTGACAGGGAAGAGCTCGCTCTCATATGCGCCCGTTTTGCGGTAGCGCACACGCTCGGAGTATCTGTATTCCTCTGCGTCTATAATGAGCAGACGTATCTTCAACCGCTCGCTTGGAAAGACCTCGCGTATGCCGAAAAGACAGGGCAAAAGATCGCTCGCATCCTTGTGCGAGGGAGACATCTTGCGCCGCAGTATCTCTCCCGTTTCGGGATCGACGCGTATGAGCAGCTTGTTGCGTATTACGGGGCAGACGACCGTTACCGAAAGGTCTGTTTGCTCGAGATAATATCTCAGCTTCGGCAGAAGCCGCCCGAACGCCCTTGTCTGTATCTCGGTCACACGTCCGCCCTCACATATGTCAGCAACGTATCTGCCAACGGGTATTTCATACGCCGCCTCATTCTCGGTGACGTAGCGCTTGAGTATTCTGTGAAGGCGCTTTTCCTTGTACGTTCCTATGCCGCTCTCCTTGCCGAGGATGCGAAGCGTTTCGCAATCTTCTCGGCAAAGAGCTTCAAATCTTTCGGCATCCATCATGTCGAGATACCCGCAAATTGGTTGCTGTACAGCTTGTAGTATTCGCCGCCCGCTGCAAGGAACTCCTCGTGGTTGCCCGCCTCGGCTACTCTGCCGCCCTTGATAACGACTATCTTGTCGGCATCGCGTATGGTGGAAAGTCTGTGCGCGATTATCAGCGAGGTGCGGTTCTTCATAAGAGCTACCATAGCCTGCTGAATGTGCATCTCGGTTCGCGTGTCGACAGAGGATGTAGCCTCGTCAAGTATAAGTATCTTGGGATCCGCAAGAACCGCGCGGGCGATCGAGAGTAGCTGACGCTGACCTTGCGAGAGGTTGCTTCCGCCCTCGGAGAGCACCGTGTCGTAGCCGTCGGGAAGCCTTTCTATAAATTTGTCAGCCTTGGCAAATTCGGCTGCCGCGCGCATTTCCTCATCGGTGGCGTCTGCTCTGCCGTATTTTATGTTGTTGCGTATCGTGTCCGAGAAGAGTACCGTGTCCTGAAGAACTATCGCTATCGAGCGGCGGAGCTTTTCTTTCGGTATCTCGGTAATATTTCTGCCGTCAATGGTTATCTGTCCGCCGTCGACCTCATAGAAGCGCGTCAGCAGATTGACTATCGTCGTTTTTCCCGAGCCCGTAGCACCGACAATGGCTATCTTCTGTCCGGGCTTTACCCAAAGGTCGAGTCCCTTGAGTACGGGCTCGCCCTCCTCATAAGAGAAGTCGATATTATCAAAGCGGATATTGCCCTGTATCTCGGATATTTCGATGTCGGTCGTACCCTCGTCGATCTCGTCGGCGCTGTCCATTATCTCAAAGATACGCTCAGCTCCCGCAAGAGCCGTAAGGATGGACGCGTACTGATTGGCGATCTCGTTGACGGGGCGCGTGAACTTCTTCGAGTATTGAAGCATCGATTGGATGTTACCTATGGTCAGACCTTTCATAAAGGGCTGAGGGAAGAGAACGAAAAATCCGCCGAACGCCGCAATAAGAACGTATTGGAGATTTCCGAGGAAGTTCATGCACGGGCCCATAATAGAGCCCCATACCTTTGCGCTTACACTGCACTTGCGAAGCTCTGCCGACGTCTTTGTAAAGTCATTTACAGCCTGCTCCTCCTTGCCGTAGGCTACGACGGTCTTGTAGGACGTTACCATTTCCTCTACCTGTCCGTTGATACCTCCGAGCAGCTTTTGCTGACGAATGAAATATTTGCGCATAAACGTGGCGAGCTTTGTGGAAACGGTTATAGTTATCGGTATCGTAAGGCAGGCGATAAGCGCCATCGCCCAACCGTAATATATCATCATGGCGAAAGCGCCCACAAGCGTAAGTACACTCGATATGAGAGAAGCGATCGATTGCGATATGGCGTTCGAGACGTTTTCTACGTCGTTCGTCATACGCGACATAATGTCGCCGTGCTTATGTGTGTCGGTGTACTTTATGGGGAGTCTGGAGATTTTTTTGAACAGCTCGTTTCGGAGCATAAATACCGTGTTCTGCGAAAGCCTTGCCGCTATAAGACCTTGAAGAAGCGACATTATCGAGCTGACGGCAAACATGATACCCATTACCCACAAATATCCTACCATAGCCTCGAAGTCGACACTTATGACACCCGTTTCGGCGTCCGTCTTTATCGTGTCGATGGCAAGTCCCTGAAACGCGGGGCCTGCAAGGTCAGTGACCGTTACAATGACCATTATCAGTACAAGAAGGATGATGAGAGCCTTACTCTTGCCTATGTATTTGAGGAGTCTGCCGAGAGTCCGCCTCGCATTTTTCGGCTTTTCCACCGTGGCGCGCGAATTCATAGGTCCGCCGGCTCTGCCGGGAGTACCTCCCATAGGACGGAGAGGGGGAAGAGTTGTGCTTTGCGCAGTCTTTTGCGGTCCATTCATCAGAGATCACCTCCGTTCTTCATCTGTGAATTGTAGATGTCGCGGTAAGTTTCGCTCGTTTGCATCAGCACGTCATGGGGAGCGCAGGCAGTGATGACGCCGTTCTCGATAACGGCTATTCTGTCAGCCTCACGGACACTGGCGATACGCTGAGCTATCATTATTACCGTAGTGTCACCGAGATCTTCGTTGAGCGCTTTGCGTAGCTTTGCCTCTGTTGCGAGGTCAAGAGCCGACGTTGAGTCGTCAAGTATAAGTATTTCGGGGCGGCGCACAAGCGCGCGGGCAATCGACATTCTCTGCTTCTGTCCGCCCGAGAGCGACGCGCCCTTTTCGGCTATGTAATCGTTGTAGCCGTCGGCAAAGCCCGAAACGAATTCCTCAGCCTGAGCCGTCCGCGCGGCGGCGACTACCTCATCGTGCGTTGCGTCTGCCTTGCCCATAAGTATGTTTTCCTCGATAGTTCCCGAGAAGAGCTCGCTCTTCTGCATAACGAAGGACATTTTCTTACGGAGAGCGGAGAGATCGTAATCCTTTACGTTTACGCCGTCGACATACACATCGCCCTCGGTCGCATCGTAGAAACGGGGGATAAGGCTGACAAGCGAGGTCTTGCCCGAGCCCGTCGCGCCGATAACGGCGAAGTTCTCGCCCTTTTTGACGTCAATATTTATTCCCTTGAGCACAGGATGCTTGGGAGCGGCGGGGTAGCTGAAGCTTACGTTTCTAAAGGATACCGCAATATCGTCCTCAGCCTCGGTAACAGTGCCCGAGCAGATAACGGGATCTGCGTCCATTATCTCATCTATTCTCTTTACAGACGCAAGCGCGCGGGAGATAGACTGAGATAGCATCGTTACCATCATTATCGACATAAGCACCTGAGTAACGTATGTGATAGCCGCCATTATCTTGCCCGCGGTCATCTCAGTACCGCCGATGTTGACTATCTTCCAGCCGCCGACGTAGATTATGGCTATAACAGCCGCGTTCATAACCACTGTAAGTACGGGGTTCATAATAGCCATTATGGAGAGCACCTTTACGTTGGTCTTGCGCAGATCGCCGTTTGCTTCTTCAAAACGCTTTGCTTCGTGATCCTCGCGGACGTACGCCTTTATGACACGCGCACCCGTTACGTTTTCCTGAACCACCGAGTTTACTCTGTCAAGCTTTTTCTGTACCGTTCCGTATATCGGAATAGCCTTTCCGAGTACACAGATTAGCATTACAGCCATTATGGGCAGACCGCAGAGCAGTATCGCCGTAAATGACAGATCGAGTGTCAAAAGCATGATGATACCGCCGATAAAGAACATAGGAGAGCGCACCAGCATACGCAAAAGCGTCTCCACAAAATCTATTATCATTGAAATGTCGTTCGTCATACGCGTGACGAGCGAGCCGGTGGTAAATTTGTCGGTCTGCTCGATCGACAGCGACATAACGCGCTTGTATGCGTCTGTACGCAGATCGTGTCCCATGCTCTGAGATGCCTTTGATGCGGTGTAAGCGCAAAGAATTCCGAAAAATCCTCCCACAAGCACCACAAGCAGCATAAGTATTCCGAACGTGATTATTACCTGCATACCCGTATAAGGGCCTGCGCCGAAGATGAGCTTCATTATAAAGCTTCCGAGGGCGGAGGAGGAGACGTCTCCCTTTGCGATGATGCCGCAGTCAACTATTACCGACATAAGCTGAGGCAGACAGAGGTCTGCTCCGACCTCGCCTATCATAAGTAAAGGCGATATTGCGGCTAAGACGGCGTAGGGCTTCAGATATTTGAATATTCTTTTCATTCCGTATCTTCCTTTCTTTCCTTGTCATAGCTTGGAAGAAGATTGTCGCGTATTTTGGGGAGAAGCGTCATAAGCGTGGATAGCTCCTCGTCGGTAAGTCCCGACAGCGCTACCGCGTCAACCTCCTTTATCCGCTTGATGTGCTCCTTGTCAAGCGTTTTTCCAAACTCTGTCAGATGTACCGTTACCGAGCGCTTGTCGTCAGGATTGGT
Organism: Clostridia bacterium; assembly: GCA_017461365.1. Lineage (GTDB taxonomy): Bacteria > Bacillota > Clostridia > Oscillospirales > CAG-272 > HGM12713. The sequence goes on from JAFTYG010000006.1 coordinate 81,942, forward strand.
CTTTCTTTCAACGATACCCTCGCTTTCCATTCGCTTGAGGATAACGCTGACAGTAGGCGGACGCAGATGCGTGTGCTTGACGAGCTCAAGCTGATTTATACCGTCATTGACGGCAAGCGTCGAGAGCACAAGGTGCGCGCCCTGCTGAGACATAACGCCGTCGCTCGTTTCGGTTTCTCGCATATGCGTGCGGAAAAGCCGTGATATTTCGTTACAGAGCTTTACGGGAGTGTCGTTCAGCTCCTTCCGCTGAGGCGGAGGAGGCGGGGGACATAGCCTTTTTTTCATAGCCGTTAAATGCCTTTCTGAATAATTAGTTAGATAACTAACTGATATTATATATTATAGCATAAAAAATTGAAATGTCAATGGGTTTTGGAAAAATTTAAAAAGACAAGGACTGTCTCGTCAGACAGCCCCTATCTATATAACCTCCGTAAAGTACACTCCGCCTCTCTCCTTGCAAAAGCTCTCTATTTTGGGATCGTCTCCGAATCCCACAAACGGAGCGGAGGCGGCGGAGGCGAATACGAGCGCGTGAAGCCTCATTCCGCAAACTATCCGCGCGTCCTTCATAAGCCCCACCGCGTCGCTTTCGGATATTCCCTCAGCTAAGGTAGCGCCCAAGCTCTCGCACAGACGCTTGCAAAGAGACATATCCTCGGCAGGGAACATTGGCAAAAGAACGAGCCTAAGTCCAACACCTGCAAGCTCGTAAAGACACCTCTCAAATATATCAATATATCCCTTTTGGGAGCTCCCCTTTGGCGCGATCACGGCGTAGTCGATCGCGCTCTCTCTGTCTCTCAGCCCCAATATCCCTTGCAGATATTCCACGCGCCCAGACTCCGCTCCTCTTTGCGCCAAAGCGAGATCGGGCTCAAGGTACAGCTTGTCTCCGACCTCGGGAGAGACTATCCGCAAAGCTTCGGTAACAGAGGACATATCTCGCAGACCTATGTGATCGGCGTCTGACAATGCCCTACATACAAGACGCGTCGAAAGAGAGGATTGCGGCCGAGTAAGACCGTTTCCCCAAAGCTCCACGCGCGCGCCGCACCTGTGGGCTATGCGGATGAGAGTGACGTAATATATCAGCGAGCGAAGGCTTGTCCTGTCCTGCAATAGCGTGCCGCCCCCGAATATCAGCGCATCAGCTCCCCTGAGCTCGCGTATGACCGACAGAGGCGATCTTCTGCTTACACAGCGCACTCCGAAATCGAGCCTATCCCTTTTCGGAGCGTCGGTAAGCGCCGATATTTCCTTGTTTTCAAAGCATTTTCTCGCCCTTGCGAGGCTTGCCCTCAGCAGAGCGTTGTCCCCCATATTTCCAAAGCCATAGTATCCGCCGATAACTATTTTTCCGCCGTCGCGCTTTTTGTAAAGCTCTGAGGCGTCCCGATACATTTCAAGCGTCTTTTTAGCCATTTTCATGGCGCTGTGATTTTCGGATATATATTCCGAGTATATCTTCGCTATACCGAGGCGTTCGTCCTCACTCAGCGACAGCGCGCGGAATATCTCTGAAAAAAGACCTTCGTCGGTAAGCCTCGGCTCTCCTCTACAGCATAGATTAGAGCTTTTTGCATTACCGAGCAGAGAAGAGCTGTCCGCAAAACCTGAAAAGCCCTCGTTTCCCGCAAGTACCGTAAGCGCTCCGCAGGCGATAGCCTCAATAGCCGCGCGGGAGACTCCCACAAAAACGTCGGCGCTTTGCAATATCTCTGACGTATCTTCAATATGCCCGAGAACACGCACGGTCTGCTTTTTGGTCAAAGCGTTCACACCGTCGGCTCTTTTTTGTATCTCCCCAAGCATATCTCCGCCGCCGCATATGATTATCTCTACGCCCTCAAAGCTGTCTGAAAGTCTTTTTGCAATATTGCAGAGAGACAGAGCCGCCGCAGAGCAATCGCCGTCAAGTCGGCTGATGAATACCACGCGTCCGCGCTTCCTTTTTTCGGGACTCGGAAAATATACCGACGTGTCTATTCCGTTTTCGATCACCCTTATATTTTCACTGCTTACGCCGTAGCTTACCGAAAGATACTGCTTCAGATCCTCACTTACCGCGGCAGAGAGACATCCCCACCTTGACAGCCGTCGGTACATGGGCGACAGAGAAAAACGCGCGTGAACCGTGGTGACAAGAGGTAGGCAGAGGTCATCGGTGACCTTCGAGGCAAGAAATGCGGAGATACGGGCGTGGGCGTGAATAACGTCGAAGCCGCCCTCCCGTAACAGCGCGCGGAGAGTCCTTTTTGCCTCCCACATACACGCGAGCGAGCGTTTGTGAAGCGGAAGATAAACGTGAGGTATGCCCCCCTTTTCAAGCGCTACCGCAAGTCTGCCGCCCGACGACGCGACGGTGACCTCCTCTCCGAGAGCGCAAAGACAGCTTGCCAGAGTAAAAATGTGAGTCTCCGCTCCGCCCGCGTCCATTGAAGAGGTCAATATAAGTATTTTCATATATCCTCCGAAAAGCTCTTGAATTTTATGCTTTTGTCACCTTTGCGTATCTCCTTTGGTGAGTGCGTGGAGATGTCGAGATATATCTCGCACTCGTCCGTAAGCGCACCAAGTGCATAAGTACCCGAAAGCTCGCATTTTCCCGTCACTTTCAGCTCGCCTGTAGGCAGTAGTATGTTAAACCATTCGAAAAGATATTCAAAGCCCGTATCCTCAAGCCGCATCTCGCCGCAAAGGATATATCTCTCACCTCCGTCACAGCAGAGCACGATCCCCGAAAGACTTTCGGGATAGGTAAGCTCTATCCGCATTTTCCTTTCGCCCTCCGCGCTCGGCGCTTCGACGAAAATATCGGCTTCTGCTTCTGTTCCTCCGTTAACAAGAATGACGCGCGCGCAAAATCCATACTCACGGTAATCTCGTACATCCTTATTTGAACAGGAGGTCAGTGTAAGTACGAACGCAAAAAGAAGAAAAAGCAGACGTGTCTTTGCCCTTAGTTTTACCATTTCCACCTCAAAAATTCATTTTGTGTTTTTTTGCTAAAAATATATGATCTTTTGTAAAAATAAATTCGGAAATCGGTTGCTAAAGGTGAGATTTTATGGTATAATATCGGTTGTAGGAAATTTTTTCTGTTGTGAGGTGCGACCTATGCAGGCGATATATGAAAACCGAACTCAGGAGCTATACTGCCGCGATTCAAAACGCGACGGCGGTACTCTCGGATACCGCTCTCATCTGCATTTTCAGATAGAGCTTGCGCTGATATTTGACGGACATACGAAAATAACCGTCGACACCGAGGAATACGACGCGTACGGCGGAGACGCCTTTATCGTTTTTCCAAATCAGATACATACCTTTGAAACGGTGCAGAGAGAAAATTACATACTTATCAAGATAAACCCCGAGCTCATTCCCGAGCTTATGCCTCAGTTTACCTCGTCCATACCGAAAAGCAGTGTCATAAAGGGCGCGGCGAACGACAGTGAGCTGAAAAGCCTCATAGAGCTCATATCCGAGGAATACCGCAAGGACGAGCCCTTTAAGGACGCGCTTCTTCGAGGCTATCTTCTTGTGTTCTTCGCAAGGCTTTTGCAAAAGCTTGAGCTTACCGACGTTCAGTCGGGGGATTACCACGTTGTGGGAAGCATTATGAACTACTGCAACGAGAACTATCAGAAGCCGCTGTCTTTGTCGGTGCTTGCAAAGGATCTGCACCTGAACAAATACTATATCTCCCATATAATGAGCAGTAAGCTGAATATTGGATTTAATGACTATATAAATTCTCTGCGTGTGTCGGGCGCGTGCAAGATGCTTGTAAAGACCGACAGCACCGTCACCGAGATCAGCGAGGCGGTCGGATTTAATACGTTGCGCACCTTTAACCGCGCCTTCAGTAAGCAGATGGGATGTACGCCGAGTCAGTACAGACAGAGAAAAAAGATCGAGGGCAGATACCGTACGGGAGCGCCCGATGGCAACGTAAACAAATAAACGTGATCGCTTTGCCAAAAAAATGATATTTACAAATCCCGCGTATGATTGTATAATTTAGTAAATTAAAGAAATCAAAATAAAAAATTTCAAAAAATAAGAGAGAGGTAAATTATGAAGATCACTGTCGTAAAGAATTATGATGAAATGTCCCGCGAGGCAGCAAAGTACGTAGCCGAGACGCTTACAAGTAAGCCCGATTGTGTACTCGGTCTTGCAACGGGAGACACTCCCATTGGAATGTACGCTGAGCTCGTAAAGATGTATAACGAGGGCAAGCTCGATTTTTCAAAGGCGCGCTCGGTAAACCTTGACGAGTATTATCCCATCACTCCCGATAACGACCAGAGCTACCGTTATTTTATGAACTATCATCTGTTTGATAAGGTAAATATAAATAAGGCGAATACATACGTTCCCGACGGTACGGCAAAGGACGTCGAGGCGCACTGCAAGGCTTACGAGGCTAACATCGACGCTCTCGGCGGAGTTGACGTTCAGGTGCTCGGTATCGGAAGAAACGGACACATCGGCTTCAACGAGCCCGACGCAGAGCTTGTAAGAGGTACACACCTGACCGCTCTCACAAAGAGCACCATCGAAGCAAATTCGAGATTTTTCGCATCCGAGGCAGACGTTCCGAAGCACGCGCTCACAATGGGTATCGAGAGCGTTTTCAAGGCGCGCAAGATCCTTCTTCTCGTTTCGGGCGCAAATAAGGCTGAGGCTGTCCGCGCAATGCTTAAAGGCAATATAAGCACAAATTGCCCCGCGTCGTTCCTCGGACTTCACAACGACGTCGTGCTCATCTGCGACGAAGCCGCATATTCGTTGGTTTGAGATAAATTTTACAAAAAGGACTGTCCTGCGTGACAGCCTTTTTTGTTTTTTGATTGAAAATTTACCAAGCATCGCGCCGCTCGGAAAAAGTCAAAATAGTTTAGGAAAAAAGCCGTCGAAAAAATAAAATATTGGCTTTTTGCGTGAATATTGCTTTGCATTTTAGTTTGCTATCTGCACAACATAATTATGCGGCAAAAACCGCATAATCTAAGAAAGGCGAAAAAAAGATGGCGAAAAAATTTTTAAAGATCGTTTCTGTCCTTTCGCTTGTGACGCTCCTTTTCACTTTTGGCTCGCTGACAGCTCTCGGCGCTGATGGCTCGGGCTCCGATATGACGGTTGGATACGCTTTCGGGGAGATACACTACCGAGGCAACTTTGGCGATACTGCAAGCACTTCGGCAAGAGCGGTGCCCGAAAGCTCGACCTATAAAGGTATGAAGCTTTACGTGGGAGGAATGCCGTTCGGAGTGAAATTTCTTACCGAGGGAGTTATCGTAGCAGGCTTTAACGATAACGCTTTCGGAGGTGGAAAAAATCCCGCAAGAGAGGCAGGACTTGCCGTCAACGATATGATACTCAGAATTGACGGCGCGAAGATCACAGGCGCGGCAGAGCTTAACGAAAAGATCGGAGGCTGTAACGGAAAGACAATGTCCGTGACCTGCTCGAGAGAGGGTAGAGAATATACCGTGAGTATTACCCCCGCTTTTTCGGAGGCTGAGGGAAGATACTCGATAGGCATTTACGTGAGAGACAGCGGCGCGGGTATCGGAACCGTGACCTTTATAGTTCCCGAAAGCAGAGCCTTTGCAGGGCTCGGACACGGCATTTGCGATAGCACGACGGGTAGACTTATACCGATGCAAAGAGGCTCGGTGGTCGGCGTTAAGATAAACGGAATAGTCAAAGGACTTTCGGGCTCCCCGGGAGAGGTAAAGGGATATTTCAATTCGGGTAAAACAGGAACACTGCTCGGAAATACCGATTGCGGAGTTTACGGAGTCCTTGCAGATCTTCCCAAGGGAATAGGTGAGCCTGTGCCCGTCGGACTGCGCGACAGCGTAAAAGAGGGTAAGGCATACGTTTATACCCAGCTTGACGGAGACAAGGTAGAGAAGTATGAGATAGAAATAAGCGATATTCAGAAGGACGCTACGGGAAATAAATGCTATACGGTAAAGATAACCGATAAGGCACTTATTTCCAAAACAGGAGGAATTATCCAAGGAATGAGCGGCAGCCCCATAGTTCAGAACGGCAAGCTCATCGGAGCTGTCACCCACGTTCTCATCAACGATCCCACCTGCGGGTACGGCATTTTCATTGAGAATATGCTCGCGCAAATGGGAGACTTGGCGTCGTAAACAAAAAGGCAATATCATTCCGCTACGGAGTAGCGAGTTGATATTGCCTGTTTCTTTTAATTTCTCAACATAAGCTTGCGAAATTCTCCGGGCGTTACGCCCACATTCTTTTTAAAAAATCGAACAAAATAGCTCACGTCATCAAACCCGCATTTTTGCGCGATCTCCGAAACCGTGTAATATCCGCTGTTCAAATATTCCTTGGCGTAATAAAGCCGTATGGAATCGCGGTATTGCAGAGGTGCCTCCGAATATAATTTTTTCCACTCACGCCTGAAATTCGTTATGCTCATATTGGATAGCTTTGCCAATTCTTCCAAAGTGATTGGTTGATGAAAATACTGTTCTATGTACTCCTTGGCGGGAAACAATCTATGGTAAGATGTCGCATTTTGTCGATTGATACAGTCAAAATAAAAAATCGAAAGCAACTCGTAAAGATAGCCAATAGATTCCATTTCAAAGCCTGTTTTTTTCGACATCCATGTGTTTGTCAATTCGATAAACTTTCGCTTGAGATGCTCGGTGTTCTCTTCTTGCAGCAGGCAATACGGTTTGCTGAGAAGATCCAACCTTGACGTATCCTCGTGAATATCAAAATTCACGGTATAGTGCTTAAATTCCTTTTCCGTAACGATGGAATAGGCGGCGCGCGGCGAAAGGAGAAGTACGTCACCGTCTGTGACTGTGACTCGAACACCTGTGAAAAAACGATATTCAGCTTTTCCGTTCAACACATAAACGAGACCGTAATGACCTCTTCCCGAAGGGTACTCGCACTTGTGGACCCGATCAAGAATGAATTTATGCGCAATATGTATTTTTTCGATATCTAAATAAAAATTTTCTGAAAATATCATGATCCATCTCCCTTTTTCAACAGATCAAGTATAGCACAGATAAGCGCTTTTGTCAAGCTATAATGGACAGATAGTCCTACAAATGGTCATATTATCTATTGAAATGTGAGACTTTTTGTGCTAAAATCCTATAAAAAAGGAGGATCTAACAATGAAAAAAGCAAAAATTGCGATCGTTACACTCGGTCATTACATTTATTTTCAACAATTTGAAGGACTTCGTGAGGAGTTGATGGAGAAAAGCACACAGTTCGGGGCATATCTGGATCCCGAATCCTGTGACGTTGCTGACATCGGTTATATCGACTGTGCGGAAGAAGCGTTTGAAGCAGTCAAAAAGCTCAAGAAAGAGGATGCCGATCTTCTTTTTATAATTCTTTCCACCTATGTGCCGTCTGCGGTATGTGCGCCCTTTGCAAAGTATCTTGATATTCCACAGGTGTTGGTAGGTATTCAGCCCTTGGAGCATTTGGACTATTCTCATACGACCACATATATGCAGCTTGTCAATGACGATATCTGCGCTATGCCCGAGATCGCGGGTGTATATGAGCGTCTTGGAAGACAGATCCCGCCCTGTATCGTGGCATCATCCTCACAAACCGAATATATCAAAAATCAAGTTTCCGAATGGGTAGCGGCGGCGACGACTATGTCAGGCTTCAAATACGAGACCTTCGGCTATCTCGGTCATACCTACGAGGGAATGTACGATATGCACACCGATCCCACTGCCTTTACCGCAGCCTTCGGCTCTCACGTCAAAATGCTGGAAATGTGTGAATTAGCAAGGCTTTCGGAGATGGTCACCGAGGATGAAATCAAGGCGCAGATAGAGGAAATCAAAAGCACCTTTGAAATCTGTGATCCATCAATCGATCCGTTGACCGACTTTGTGGGGGAAGAGGATCTTGCCTATTCCGCAAGACAGGCGGTTGCGCTAAAAAAGATGGTGCGGGAAAACAAGCTGACCGCCCTTGCCTACTATTACAAGAGTGAGCCGAATAACCCTTATGAGCAATTGGCGGCAAATCTCATCATCGGAAACACGCTTCTGACCTCATCGGGTATTCCCTTGGCGGGAGAAGCAGATTTGAAAACAGCCGCCGCAATGCTTATTATGAAGAATATCGGTGGAGGAGGCTCCTTTGCGGAGATCCACCCCTTTGACACTGCAGATGATGTGGTGCTCATCGGACACGATGGACCTCACAACATCGCCATTGCCGAGGGCAAGCCCAGACTTCGTAAGCTGAAAAAGTATCACGGAAAATCGGGTAGCGGCATTGGCGTGGAATTTTCACTCAAGGCAGGTCCTATTACAATGCTCAGTATCAACGTGGATCGAAACGGCAAATTCCGTATGGTCGCGGCAGAGGGCACATCCATCGCGGGAGACATTCCACAAACGGGTAACACCAACACGCGCGTAAGCTTCGGCGGTAATGTATGCGAATTTCTCTCCCGTTGGTGCGAGGCAGGTCCTACGCATCATTTGGCGCTTGGCGTTGGACATCATATGGACACCTTACGTAAATTTGCAAGGATCAGCGGAATCGAGTTGATTGAGGTAAAATAAAAATGAAACGCGATCTTTTTGTCTTTGCAGGGCAATCCAATATGATGGGCGCATCTGTATATCCCCCTAAAAGAAAGATAGCTGTAAAAAATTCTTTTGAATACAAGCACAAAATGCGTCGTTTAGGAAAGGACACGGGTGATTTTGTCCTTGCCGACTTTCCGTCAGGTGAGTTTTCATATTCCGATATAGATATAGCTTATGCGCCGAATATGGTAAACGAAAAAGGTGAAAGCTTGCTGGATGACTATGCAAAAAATACTTTTTTCTGCCCTTCAATGTCAAATTTGAAATGTGACAAAGCTAAAACAGAATTTCCCTTTGACACCTTTTCGGAAGCGACAGCTCAATGTGGCGTTACTCTTGCTCCTATTCTTGCTGAAGAATGGGAAAACGAGGGCGGTGCTTGTGCCTACGCGCATATTGCTAAAGGCGGAGTTAATATATCCCACTTTATGACCGACAAAATGGCAGAGCAATATGCCGTGCGAATCGAAGCCTACAATAAGGCGCACGGAACACATTACTCCACTGTTATGCGTTCGAGAATGACAGGCGCTGCCGATTATTTTATTGAAAAATGTCGCAACTTTTTTGACGATGCCCAAAAGCATTTTCAAAATGACGTTATGGAAAACAAGTGCTTTTTCTGGCTTCAGGGAGAATCCGACGCTAAAAAGTCCATAATAGAATATGAAATTAAATTGGATATTCTGTGGGGGGAGCTGAAATCTCTCGGATTTACACATTTTTTCTGTATCCGCGTGGACTTTTTTGGAAACGAAGATATCTGGAAGGTAATGCAAGCCCAAGAAAATTTCGTTTCTCGCCATACCGACGCTTATATGCTGACCCGTGCGGCATCCTACTTCACTTACGCAGGGCGAGATGAGAGCGAGTGGTTCGTTACTCCGCCTACCGAGGAATATCAATATTGCCGCGACAGTTTCTATGGATATAGCAATCAGCATATAAACGAAAAGGGCTTTGCTTTTATTGCTGAACGCGCCGTAAAAAATCTTCGCCGCATATTGATAAACAGAGAAGAGCCTTTGCTTGAAGAGGAAAACATACAACCTTTAAATCGAAAGGAATAAAAATGTATAATATCAAGTTAGAAAATTACGTACCAAAGCCGATTCCCGCAACATCCGACCGTATTATAGCTGCGCATTATTACCCTGCATGGAAAAAAGGAGCAGCGGGACTTCACCGCGGATTTGATGATCTGCACAATTACCCCGAGCGCACACCTCTGATTGGGTACTATGACGGTGATTCTCACGAGCTTTGTGATTGGGAAATAAAATGGGCACTTGAACACGGAATAAACTGTTTTATCTTTTGCTGGTATCGAAATAAAAGCAATGTTGGCCATCCTGTTACAATAAACGATCTTCGCTTAGGTGAGACCCTACACAACGGATTTTTCAATGCTAAATATTGCGGCATGATGAATTTTGCCATTATGTTTGAAGCTCAAAACAATTGGGGCGCGACCGATAGCAATGATATGATAGAAAATCTGATGCCCTTTTGGCTTGACAATTATTTTTCACGTGATAATTACTTGAAGATAGACGGAAAGCCTGTGGTATTCATATATGATTACCAAAATCAGTTGAGAGATGGATTTAGCAGTGCGAAAGAGCAGAAAAGAACCTTTGACAGTTGTCGCGAAATGGCAAAGTCCGCAGGATTTGAGGGGCTGATTTTTGCGATAGAACACCGTAAGGACGACCTGTCCGTCATTGATAGATATCGCGAGTGTGGCTATGACTTCAGCTTTGCGTATTGCTGGAGTGTCAAGCAATCTAATGCGACTAATGGCGAAGTAATTGCGGAACAAATACGAAAAATGAGATTGCGCGCGGAGTGTATTCCCGATTATTTTTGCCCTACTGTATCGTGTATGTGGGATCCATCCCCACGCTTCGTTTCAATGCCGACTGTCTACTCCGCCGCCAATACTCCCTCTCTTTGGAAGCTGACACCAAGCCAATTCCGCTCACTTTTGCGCCAAACGGTAGCACTGACCGCCCCCCTGCCCAAGGATAGTATCGCAAGAAAATTTCTCATGCTCGACAACTGGAACGAGTGGGACGAGGGACACTATCTTCTGCCGTCACATGAATTTGGCTTTGGGTATCTTCAGGCAGTGCGCGAGGAGCTGACGGTGCGGGATAATCTCCCCGATTATCGTATGCCGCGCGAGATCGGTCTGTCCGAGCATTTGAATCAAAGCTGGGACGAGCCCGATCTGAAGGAAATCTGTCAAAAGAAGTTCGGAGTAAAATAAACGAAAGGTATCTATAAAAAGGAGCAGAGAGATGTTTGAAAATATCACGTTAGAATTAAGCTTAAAGCCTTTTAAACAAACAGATGAATCCTATATCCGAAATATATGTACGCACATATTCGAACAATGGAAGCCCCTTTTGAAAAACCGGAAGTCAATTTCAGTTATGCTTTGGGTAGGTGACGGAAGCGAGATCTTGGATTATGCGGGCAACTTGGAGGACACCTTTGAATGGGCACGTTTTGTGGGGACAGCAAATCTGCCGATCTTGGAGGACGGCGCGCCCATTGAGACATCCTTGCACAAGAGAAAGCAGGATTATATCAAAAATGCGCCGGCGATGACTTATGGGATTCTCAAAACGGTTATTTCCTGTTTGAAAGAGGAAGGCAAAAAAGCCTTTCCCGAGGCTACGATACGGGTGGGCGAGACCTTTGATATTGGCCCCGAATTTGCCATTTCCGATTTCAAATACCGCCGTCATGCCGAGATATGCACGGGTAGGAAGCTGGATAAACTCGGCTTTGTGGATGCCACCGCAACATTAAATGCAGATGACCGCTACTATGCGGCATATCCAAACGGCATCCCCGAAGGCACACTGTTCGGGACTTTCCTCGGAAAGCAATCCGAGATCTTTTTGCGGGATATGGGCTTTGATTATTTGTGGCTCTCCAACGGACTCGGCTTTAGTGCCAACCCTTGGGACAAAACAGGCAAGATCTTCGACGGAGAGAACTATTATCCCGAAAAGCTTATGGCAACAAAAGAAAACGTCTTTGCCTTCTGGGAGCTCTTTAGAAAAGAATGTACCTTCCCGCTCGAAACAAGAGGCACGAACAACTCCGTCGGCATTGACTACGCCAGCGACGGTGTTCCGCTTTACGACATCTACAACGCCGATCTTGACATTACCGCACCTCCAAACTCTCCGTGGGCAGCGCTCAACGATAACTACGGCTTGGAGATCATGGGGCACATGACACGTATTTGCGAGCTTCCAAATGAGAGATTTCCGTTCCGCTACTATATCCACGATCCGTGGTGGATCAACTCCCCTTGGTACGACCGATACGATGGCTCGCCCTGCGATATCTATCTGCCCATGGCGATCTCACGCATCAGGGGCGAGGGTAAGGTCGAAACGGCAAATTCCCTCAATATCCTTTCCATTGATAATTCCTGCGGCGGTATGCCCGATGCGTGTGTTAACGAGCCCTTGCCGCACATCCTGAAAGCCGAAAAGGATGCTGCAGACGAGCCTGCGCCATTGGTCTGGGTTTATCCCATGAGAGAGTACACTACCTCGCACGATGCAAGGCTCCTCAAAGAAATGAATCTTGGAGACAACTACATCTGTGACGCGATCAACGATGGTTTGCCTCTTTGTTGCGTAGTTTCCACGGATAATTTCCTTTTGCACGGAGCAGACGTATACAAAAAGAGTCTCCTGCTCTCGCCCGTTCCCGAAAGCCCCGACGTACTTGATCGGTTGGTAACCTTTGCAAAGCAAGGAATTGGCGTACTGGTGTATGGAACGAAGGAAAAGCTTCAAACAGTCCAAAGCCTTGACAGCCTGGTAAAGCTTGACGTTGAAAAAAGCGCAAGTAACCTGCGCGAGGCACTGTCAGCGTGGGGATATGAGATCTCCTTTACTAAAAAAGAGGAAGGCACCAAGCCTCCCACAATCGGTATCGCGCGACACGATAATGCTCTGTTTTTCTCGGTCTATAACGCTAATACTACCACCGACACACACCTGAAATTCCCACTCGGCGCGCCGATACTCTGCGGAACAGAAGCCGAAATGACAGACGGAAAATCATCCTACCGCTTCAGCCGCGGTGAGCATCGGGAATGCAGAATATTTGTAGAGCAATCGGACGGCGTAATCTCCTGCCGTGAGCATCCTCCCGTCAATGCCCGATACAGACGCTCGATAAAAATAACGGGGCTTAAGGATGCCACCGTATGCCTTTTTCCGGAAAAAAACTGCGAGTCGGCTGTGTCAATAGCAAAGTCCACCGACCGAACGCCCGAGTTTGATCCGCGATTCAAAGCAATTGATGATGAAACATACGGTATTTATCTCAAGGGCGAGCATATCAGCGGAAGGATCTATTTTCTGATGGGACACAAAACAAAAGTTTGAAGCATTTATTTTTACTATCACTGTAAAAAAGTGTTGTCCATACTTGACCACACTCGTGAGCGGCAGCCCATAGTTCAGAACGGCAAGCTCATCGGAGCTGTCACCCACGTTCTCATAAACGATCCGACAACGGGATACGGCATCTTCATTGAGAATATGCTCGACCAAATAGGCGATTTGGCATCATAAACAAACAGGCAATATCATTCCGCTACGGAGTAGCGAGTTGATATTGCCTTTTCTCATTTACGCATTTGACGATATTTTGATGGAGAAACCCCCGTTGATCTTTTAAATACTCTTGTAAAATAATTTGCATCCTCAAATCCAACGTTCAATGAAATGTTACGTATCGGCGCATCGGTCATATTCAGCAATTGTTTGGCGTGCTCCATTCGCACATTCTCTATATATTCTGTAATTGTAGCGCCAACCTTTTGGCTAAACGCACGCGATATGTATGAGGCGTTAACGTAAAACTCATCGGCAATTGTTTGGGTTGACAAGCTATGATTTTTGTAGTTTTCGCGAATGAAGACCTTGATAGTATCGCAAAGCTCCATATTAACGATCGGACAAGCCAGCTCTCTTGAAAGATGTTCTCCATTCTGCATTTGTACTTCGAAATATTGGGAAAGGATTGCCCCAATGCTGATAATATCTTTTTGTGCTATCAATGGAAGCTGATTATAAAGAGATAAAAACTCGTTAGGGTTACCCCCCATTTTTTTTGCGTTTTCAATAATTTGAGACTCATGATCATTGTCGATCCGACACTGTCCCACGAATAAAATGCCAAGAAGAGTATCGTTTTGGATCAGAGGAACTACAAGCTCTCTCATTCCCATATGACACTCATAGAAAAACGGCTCCTTATATTGACTTGCAAGTGCAACTGCCTCTATCTTGTCACTTTTCTCGCAGTTTTCGCGACCGTTAGGCAGCAGACGCGCTTTTTCGCAAAAAGAGCAATAATGTCCCCTGTTGTTTTTTATCCCATTTTTGTTATAGTTGAAAAAATTTTTCAGGTCGTAGTAACAAACGCCGACGCCGCTCAAATTTCGTACCGCGTTTATAAAATTTGTAATTCCTTCGGCAAAGCTCATTTATATCCCTCCAATCGTATTTATTGTACCATTTCAGACAGAGCTTGTCAATAAAAAGTAAAAATTATGCTAATTATAATCAATTCGCTCCATTGTGCAGAAAGAATAGATGTGATAAAATATTTGCGAAAGGAGTGGTGATATGATCAAATACAGCGTAGAAGCGGGATGCTGCTTCTGTCAGGAATGTCAGTATGCCTGCCCTGTTAGTGCCATTACAATGGATAAAAACGGTGCACACATTGATAGAGAAAAATGTATTGGATGCGGAAAGTGCGCTAAAAATTGTGCATCTGAAGCAATCGTAAAAATTGAGATTTAAAAGGAGAATTGAAAATGATCGATTTTAACAATGAGAAGATCATGGAAAAGGTAAAGGAGATCCCCTTTTACGGAGATTATGATGTGGTTGTTGCCGGTGGTGGCGTTGCAGGCTTTGGAGCGGCTGTCGCCGTTGGAAAAAGAGGCTACCGTGTACTTTTGATCGAGGCGACATCTGCGCTCGGCGGTCTTGCCACCATGGGACTTGTGAATATTCCTCTTGACTTTGTCGCAGGGATCGGGCGCGAGATGATGGACGAGCTTGAAGCTATTGAGGGACATTGGCACCGAAACACAAACATTGAAAAGCATAAGCTCGTCCTCGACAGAATGGTCAAAAAATATGGCGTTGACGTTCTGCTTGTAACGAGTGTTGTTGATACGGTAATGGACGGTAGCACAGTAAAGGGCGTTGTTATTCAGACGAAAACGGGACGTAAGTACATATCTGCCAAACGCTTCATTGATGCGACGGGCGACTCGGATCTTGCTTTTTATGCGGGGGCGGAAACCGAAAGCGGACGTCCCGAAGACGGAATGAGCCAAGCCTGCTCTTTGGAATTTATCCTCGGTGGAGTAAACTGGGAGGCGTATCAGACATCGGAGCTTAAGAAAAACGATCCTAAATGGGTAAAAATGATAAAGGAGGATCTCGAAAGCGGACTTCTTCCGTATGAATCGGATAACCACTTGAACTGGATCACACATATTCCCGGCAGACCTCAGCACTGCGGTATGGATGAGGTCAGTATATGTTTCGTTCACTCAAGAAAATGCTTCCCGATCGATAACGCGGATTTGACGCGTATGTATTTCGAAGGCAGAGAGCAGGCAACGATGCTTGCCGAATACATCAAAAAGCGAGTTCCCGGATTTGAAAACTCCTTCCTGACCACCACAGCAAGCTTGCTCGGTGTTCGCGAGAGCAGGCGAATCGTCGGAGAATACCGTCTGACCGCTGAGGACATCGCATTCTGCCGTAAGCACGACGACGTAATTGCGATCTCAAACCACGGTTACGATATTCACAATTTTGAAGAAACAGGTAACATCAAATGGGCGCCCATCATGTTGAACGGCGAAGTGCAATATGTGATCAGCAATTCCGGCGGATTCGGAACTACAACACCGCCTCCCGATGGAAAACCGGTCGTCAACTCAAAAGGTCAGACTGCGGAATTTGCCGAGTTTGAGCCAAACAGAACGTACGATATCCCCTATCGTTGTCTGGTTCCCGTTCGTGTGGAAAATCTTCTTGTGGCAGGAAGAAACCTCTCCTCCGACATATACGCTCAATCGGGTGCAAGATTGATACTTTGCTGTCTTTCCATGGGAGAAGCCGCAGGCGTTGCGACCTGTATTTCCCTTGCAGAAGATATTACGCCCAGAAAAATCAACGTGAAAGCTCTTCAAACCGAATTGATCGCAACGGGCGGCAATCTCGGTCAAGCGATGAGGACAATTGAAGGTCTTTCAAGCACAGTAAGCGACCACGACGCAAAATATCCAAACCATGAATATAAAAGTCACGCGGTAACCATTCAGGGGAAGGCAAACGAATTCACAAAAAAATGAAAACATTTGTTTTTTGTCCGTTAAATCCTGACTGTTGTTGGAATAAAGATAAATAAAACTAGAGGGATACGAAGATATAGCGATATACTAATACAAAAGGCAATATCATTCCGTTTTTTCACGGTCTGATATTGCCTTTTTTCAATCCACACTTGAGTTTGAACTGAAAATCAACTAATATTTGTTTGACATTTCTATTATCGGTTGTTATAATAAAATTACAATTTGATTTACGGAGGAACAAATATGCTTGATATAAATAATCTCGGCAATCGCATCAAGGAGTTAAGAAAGCAACGGGGGCTGACGCAAAACGCCTTTGCCGAGGAGCTTCACGTGAGCTTTCAGGCGGTGTCAAATTGGGAGCGAGGGATAGCTCCGCCCGAGCTTGAAAATCTAATAAAAATCGCCGCATATTTTGGCGTATTGGTAGACGATCTTCTGCGTTCTCAACGCGACGATCTGTTTTTGGGAATCGACGGTGGCGGTACAAAAACCGAATTTTTGCTTGTGACCGCTGAAGGATACGTGCAAAGACGACTTGTAAAAAGCGGATGTAATCCAAATGATGTCGGATACTCAAAAATGACCTCCTTGATTTTGGATGGAATTGGAGATATTCTGAGGGAGTTTCAATCGGTAAAATCGGTTTTTTGCGGTATTGCAGGTATCTCCACGGGCGATTACGCGAAACGCTTGTATGACGAATTGAAAAAGCGTTATCCCCATATTAAAATACAAATAAAAAATGATTCCTTTAATCTTTTTGCTCTCGATGAGAGAGCCGACATGGCGGTCATCAGCGGCACGGGCTCGGTGGTGTTTATCAAAGACGGAGATGCGTACAAAAGGCTTGGCGGTTGGGGGTATCTTCTCGATGATGCGGGAAGCGCCTATGACATCGGAAGAGATGCGCTCCGAGCGGCGCTCCGAGAGGAGGACATGAAAGAGGAGCCCTCTCTTATGAGCCGCCTACTCCGAAAGAAGCTGAATACCTCTACCGTGTGGGAGCATGTCAACACGGTCTACAATGAGGGTAAGCCCTATATCGCATGTCTTGCTTCGGTGGTTTTTGACGCATATCAAAAGGGAGATAAAAAAGCCGTTGAAATAATTGATAAAAACGCAAAAGCTTTGGCGGAGCTTTTGAACTCGGGGGTAAAGCTCTACGGCGCGAGCTCGGTTGCCATCGCAAGCGGAGGACTTTTTGAGCATTATGCCGACATTATGACCAACCGCATCGGACGGTACAGCGACGTAAAGCTTATTATAAGCGAACTTCCTCCCATCTACGGAGCCTGCGTAAACGCCCACTCCATGTCAAAGTGCGAATGCAGTGCCGAGTTTTACGAAAATTTCAAAAAAACATACGGAGGGATGAAACAATGAATATACCAAAAACAGAAACGAGAAATCCCGCAAGCATGAACATGGACAAAATGAGCTCCGAAGAAATGGCAAGGCTCGTGATCACGGCAAACTATGAAGCGGTAAAGGCGGTTGAAAATGCTTCGGTATCTATCGCTAAGGCCGTAGATGCTATCGCGGTTGCCTTTGAGAATGGCGGTCGACTTTTCTATATCGGCGCGGGAACGTCGGGCAGACTCGGTGTTCTTGATGCCGCTGAGTGTCCCCCAACGTTCGGCGTTCCATATGATCAGGTACAAGGCATTATAGCAGGCGGCAACGAAAGAATGTTCCGCGCAGGTGAGAACGAAGAAGACAACTATGAAAAGGGCTGTGAAGCAATCGCCGAGCACGGCGTTACGTCAAATGACGTTGTGGTGGGAATATCCGCAGCGGGCAATGCGGCGTACGTAGTAGGCGCGCTTGAAGCCGCAAAAGCACTCGGGGCTGTAACCGTAGGAATAAGCTGTAATCCCGATACCAAAATATTGAACGCGTCAGATATTCAAATATTGACAGACACAGGAGCTGAGGTGCTGACAGGCTCAACACGGCTCAAAGCGGGAACTGCTCAAAAAATAGTTCTTAATACCCTTACCACCTGCGCCATGGCAAAAACGGGAAAGGTCTATGAAAATATGATGATAAATCTTTCTCCCTCAAACGAAAAGCTTAAAAAGCGTGTTGTTCGTATAGTTACCGAAATTCTTTCCTGCGATGAAGCAGAAGCGCTAACGAGACTTGAGGCAAACGAATGGAATATCAGAAAAGCGGTCACAGCAGATAAGGAGAAAATATAATGCTTAAAAGTAAAATCGAAATAAAAAACGGTAATCCCTGCTTATACGTTGACAGTCAACCTACGACCGCTATGGCATATACGACGTATTTTCCCGAAAGAAACTGTTATCAGGATTTTATAGACTCCGGATACCGAATTTTCTTTATGAACGTATCCTTTACAACCCTGCCTATTAACCCCGATACAGAATTTTCCCCCTTTCACGTGGGAGTTTTTGAAGATCCAAAAAATCCTGACTATTCGGAATTTGAGGAGTATATTCACGGGATCCTGCGCGCCTGTCCCGATGCGATCATCTTTCCGAGAATCAACGTCAGTATGCCGAAATGGTGGATCGACACACATCCCGATGACGTATATCTCACAGATAAGGGCGCGTTTCGCGAGGCAATGTTCTCCGAAGCATTCCGAAGTGACGGCGCGAAAATGCTCATCGAGCTTGTCCGACATATCAAAAACTCGGATTATGCGTACCGTGTAGGCGGCTGGATGCTTTGCGGTGGCGCAACGCAAGAATGGATATACCGCAATTATACCGGAGATCTCGGTAGTGCCGCGCAAGAGCCGTACAAACGCTGGATAAAGGAGAACTACGGTATTGATAACGCTGTCTTACCGAGCAGAGAGGACTATAACTATATCGGAAAAGTTTGGCAGGAATCTGAAAACGCGAAAAGATATTCGACATTCTGCAATCTTGAGATGGCAAAGTCGCTCGATATTTTTGCTGAGGTAATAAAAAAGGAAACGAACTTTGAGCAAGTTGTCGGTGCATTTTACGGCTACACCTTTGAAGCCAAAACCGCTTTGTTTGGCTTATACGCGTTAAGAACTCTCGTAGATTCGCCTAATTTGGATTTCTTTTCTTCTCCCAATGCATATACAAATGCCAGAGCTTTTGGCATGGACTGGGCGGATATGATGCCTGTGGATTCATTGAAGGAACACGGAAAGCTTTGCTTTATTGAATGCGATATTCGAACCTATCTTACCAAAAGCATTCAAGAAGCACGCCCCGGTGAATATCCCGACGGTATCTACCGTACGAAAAACGGTATATCGGTCTGGGCGGGCCCACCCACGGCAGAGCTTTCCCGAGCGGCTTTGCGTAAATCCTTTGCCCACCAGATAACGAAAGCATCTGCAATATGGTGGTTCGATATGTGGGGCGGTTGGTATGACGATCCGCTTCTTATGAAAGAACTTAGCGAAATGAAAAAGATATACGATAATGATCTTTTCTCAAACAGATCCAAGGTTCTTTCTCCCGACGTGGTATTTTTCGCAGATGAACAAAGCTATGCAAATATGCTGACAGGCTCTCCGCACATAGGCTCTATCAAGGTCACCCGCACAGCTATGGGAAAGACGGGAGTTCCTTACGATTCCTGTATGGTTGAAGACGCGGAGCGTATTTTACAAAACTACAAAGCAGCCGTTTTTCCATTTTCTCTGCCGTCCGAAGCGGGCAAACACGCCATGGAGCTTTGCGAGAAAATGGGAATTCCTTATTTGAGTACAACGAAAGACCATTACGAGCTTACCGTCGACGAAATACGCGAATTTTACAAAGCAAACGAAATACACTTCTATACTGATGAAAAAGATGTTGTCTACGTGGGCAACGGCTACATCGGTCTTCATTCCGCAGTTGGCGAAACGAAGCGCTTGCATTTGCCGCGCACCTGTACCGTCTCACCGATATTCGGCGCGGAGTTTCCCACACAAACCACCGACTGCATTGAATTTGAACTGAAGGAAAACGCAACTGCACTTTTCTCTGTTTCTCAATAATTTTTTATTGTCCTTTATTGATCACACTCGTGACAGACATCCCAATAATCCAAAACGGTAAGCTCATCGGCATCGTCACTCACGTCCTCATAAACGATCCCACCACAGGATATATGCTCGCGCAAATGGGAGATTTGGCGTCATAAGGCAAAAATCTATAAAAAAGTTGTCCCTTACTGAACATACACTACAAGTGTGTTCGATAAGGGACAACCGTCTTTTGTCCAGATTTTATTTGCTTTTTGGAGTAAAGTGTTGTCCCTATTATACCACACTACTCTTCCTTGGACAATGCCGTTTATTGTGAAAAGTCAGTGCTTACCGTTTAGGGACTTTTTGTACTCTCGGTATTTTACACAAAGAGAAGTCATACCCATTGAAGCACAAATTAAACAAAATCCTACAAGAATAAAGCCAAAGAAACTTTTTTCGAGTTGCGTTCTGCTTTTTGCATCATCAAACGAAAGGATTACCTCGTCTTCCGAGGTCATTTCCCAAATGTATTCAGAGTTTGGATGCAAAAGCAAATCTAATTTTTCACCTCGTTCAAGCTCCTCAAGTTTTTCATCCATTTCAACGTGGTATGCATCAAAATAAAGAGCGTTTCGATCAATGAAATTTATTTGCACCTCACTAACAGCACCACTTTTGGGGCTATATGAATACTCGTATGAATCAAACACTCCTGTTGCCACAATAGCATCTTCACGATCAATTATTTGACCGAGATATAAGCAATCATACGCGAAAACACCACCTAAAACAGTACCAAAAAGAATAAATACAATGCACATCCATATTGGTATGTCGGAAAAAGATCTTTTTGCTTTTTTAATATGTTGTCTAATTCGCTCTTTTTTACTTTTTCTTACTGACATCTTATGCCTCATTCTCCAAGATCCAATCGAGCAGCTCCTCGTATTTCATCTCTCCTGCCGCGACGGCAAGACCGACGCGGGCGACTTCGGCGTTGGTGGGGCGGAGCTTTATGCCATTGGTTTCAAGGAAGGTCAAAAGAACGTACATTCCGATCCGCTTGTTTCCGTCCACGAAGGCGTGATTGGAAATTAACGCATAGCCGAGCCTTGCGCCCTTTTCCTGCTTTGTAGGATATAATTCCTTACCGTCAAAGGTAGCAAACGCCGATTCAAGCTCGCTGTTGAGCAAGGTAATATCCCGTACGTTCGGATCTCCGCCTGTTTCCTCTGTAATAAGCTTGTGCAATAAAAGCACCTTTTCCTGACTGAATTTGATCATTTTGCAAGCTCCTCAAACGCGGGGCGGTAAAGCTTCAAAATACGCGCCGCAACAAAGTCAATCTTTTCATCGTCGGTCATTTCTATCGTGGTATCGTGCTCGATATCCACCAATTTATATTTGGGTTTGTTGTTCTTGAAAATATAAAGCTCGCCGTGCTTGTCGGTCATTCTCGCAACACGGGAAAAATTCTGATTTGCTTCGGAAATCGAAACGATCTGATTAGTATCTAATTTCATTTTTATACCTCCGATTGAGATTACAATATTATTATACACATATTTTAGGATATTGTCAACCTAAAATCAAAGATTTTTTGCAAACGATTTGCAAAAAGCATTGTAGAATTTAGTTCAACAAGCTAAAACATCACAAATAAGAGGCAATATCATTCCGCACCGCGGTTTGATATTGCCTTTTCTAATAAAAAAATTATTTATTAGAATGTTCAGGATATGGTAACAACGACATATCAATATTATGTTTTTTTATAAACTCTACAGAATCTAAAGTATCAGCTTCAAATTGAGCATTGATATTTTTCACTTGTGCTTTATCCAATTTTATCACTGTTTCATATTCTAATGAATATTTCAAAACAGCTTTTGCCATCATAGTGTTTATATCGTCATCATCTTCATCTGTAGTACTGTCTATTGTGTCCAAAAAATACCAACTGTCTGTTTTGTAATCATATTGCCACGCCCAATAACTACTAACTGCTGCACCATAACTATTGGTACCAGTTATATATAATACTGCTTGCTGTCCAAAAATATCCTTTTCAGTATTATACCATGTTCTATAATATGCATCACGAAGAATAAACGAAGATGGATCTTTTAGCATCTCACTAGACTTCGCACTTAAAACTGCTATTACATTTTCCGCTAAAATTTTGTTTTTTTCCGAATCTTCGGCCTTTTCATAGGCTTCTGCGTAATTACCCTTGGCCATCAACTTCTCGGGCGTTTGACATGAGGTCAAGATCATTACCAAGATAAGTAGGACAGAAACAATGCCAAGCATTGACTTTTTTTGTTTTTTCATAATATTTCTCCTTTAATCATTTTGAAGTGTCAAGAAATTAAACATATAGTTGTGCAACCTACAAAAACATTCTTCTGTTGCATATTCTTCATATGTTGCTTTTCGGTTTATTGCGGTATCCAAAACACCCTTACAACGATGCGCCACACCAAACAGACACATAACACGCGCATCAATCATTTGATAAAATGTGTTGAATGATTTTGAAATTTCGTCAATTGAATATCCCTTTCCTACACAAAAATTAAAACTATCGTACGCATCTTTTAATTTTTTCAAATATGCTACACTAGCATCGTTAAAATTACGGATGGGCTGTTTAGGAGCATTAGTCAACCAATTGTGTATCAAAGCATACTGAATGTCATTCATGCAAAACCTCCTTAATATGATGATTAGTTGAAATATACCTACTCTATTTTATACAATATATTTTAACTCATTTCTACCCCTTTTCCAAACTTATCTTATTGTCTATAAATAGAGCATATATATTATACTCTATTTATAGACAATTGTCAATAGTTTGAGTATATTTTATAATAATACCATAAGGAGGGAATATTATGATTTCTTATGCTCCATTTTACACAACGCTTAAACGAAAAGGTATTTCAACATATAAACTAATAAACTCTTACGGAATAAGTAGAAGCTTATTAGATAGGTTAAAACACAATAAACCTATTAGCACGGTAACTCTAAATGATTTGTGCACGATTCTTAATTGCAGAGTTGAAGATATTTTAGTTTATATTGAAGATAATTGAAGAAAAAGGCAATATCATTCCGCACCGCGGTCTGATATTGCCTTTTTGCCCCTTTTGTTTATCGTGACACAATAAATTTTACTTGACAAATAATAAATTATATGCTATCATAACGTTACAACAACATATGGAGGTAGTATGATGTCGGATATTGAAAGCTACGATATAATAGTCATAGGCGCGGGGCCTGCGGGGGCAAATTTTGCAAGGCTCGTCGACTCTCGGTGCTATCGCGTACTGCTCGTCGACGGCTCGTCGGGGCACGAAAAGGTTTGCGGAGGTCTGCTTTCGCCCGACGCGCAGGACGTTCTGGCAAGATATAATATTTCGGTTCCCAAGGACGTCCTTGCCGATCCACAGCTCTTTTCGGTCAAAACGGTCGACCTGTGCGACGGATACACAAGATATTACCGCCGCAGTTATATGAACGTAAACAGACGGAAATTCGATGAGCTTATACTGTCCTTAGTGCCAAACAGCGTCAGGCGCGTGTCGGGGCGATGCGTTTCAGTAAGTCGGGAGGGAAAGGACTTTTCGTTGGAGATCGCCGTCAGCGGAACAAACGAAACGCAGGCGTACAGATGCAAATATCTTGTCGGCGCTGACGGAGCGTCGTCAATCGTTCGCAGATCGCTTTTTCAAAATAAGAAGATATACAGATATACCGCAATACAACAGCAGTTCGAGGCATCCGAGTCAGAGCCTTTTTATTCCTGTATCTTCGATAACGACACAAGCAGCGGATGCTCATGGATATTTTTCAAGGACGGCAGGCTGATATTCGGCGGCGCTTTTGAAGCTTACGGAAGCCGCAAGGCCTTTGAGGAGCAGAAACGAAAGCTCATAGACCTCGGCGTCGTGCAAAAGGAAGCGTTCGATTTTCCCGTCGCACTTGACGCATGTCAGGTGTTGCGCCCGAAACTTTCGGGTGGGGTAGCTTTGAGTAAGGATAACGCATTTCTTCTCGGAGAGGCGGCGGGGTTTATCTCTCCGAGCTCATTTGAAGGAATAAGCTACGCTCTGCTGAGCGCGGAGGCGTTGGCGGATGCCTTTAACCGAGAAAAGGGGAAGGGAGCTTCTATCGAGAGGGCATATAAAAGAGCTACCCTCGCACTTCGTGCAAAGATAGCCTTGAAATGTGTAAAACGTCCGTTTATGTATGACAGTACTCTCCGCCGTGCGGTAATGAAAAGCGGACTTATGACGATCAAAATGCGGGAGAGATAAACTCAAATTTGAACCTTATTTATCACGGTATTCTCTCGGCGTCACTCCCATATATTGCTTGAATTCTCTGCTGAAATAGGCGGTGTCGTTAAAGCCCGACAGGGTGGCGGCATCTGTCACAGAATATTCTCCCGACCGCAACAGCTCACAGGCATAGCTTATACGCATATTTCTTACGTAGACCATAGGGGATACCGAAAAGGCTTGTTTGAAAAGCTTTCGCAGATAGGGCTCGCTTATTTTACAAAGGTCTGCAAGCTGTGAGGCTGTGATATTCTCCTCCTTGTAATTTTCATTTATATATTCCAAGGCGGGGAATAAGAGTCTGAGTGTTCGGCTTTCTGAAAAATATTCCGAACGCTCTTGCTTTATAAGCTTAATGATCCTGTACAGATCGGAAGCGCATTCCTCATAATAGCCTGTATTTTTTCTTGACCACGCCTTTTCTGCTTTGGAAAATAGCGAGATCATTTCTTCCCGAGGTCGTATCTTTATGGAAAAGGGTTCAAAGCTTTCTTCGGAGGCGGTAAGGAAGTTTATGCAATAAATATTTCTGTCCCCTGTCTCGTTTGTGCTTCTGTCGACCTCGTATTTTGATCCCTTGGGAAGATAGACACATTCTCCGGGATGGGCGGTAATTACTTTTTCCGTGTCAAACTTATAAGTGCTCGAACAATCCAAATTGAACGCAATGCCGTGGTTAGGGCGGCAACGCTGTACGAATAGCCCTGTTTTGTTCGTCATAAGAATGGCAAGCTTTATTTCGGTTATAACTATGTTTTCGTCAAGTATATTCATTTTCATCACCTCGGTATTATTATAACAAAAAAGCTCGAATAAGTCAAGTGTATCGTACTGTTATTGTTTGTATAAAAATGTGTGGTATAATGTGTTCAATGAAAAAAGGAGGTCGCAGCTATGATATACAGCTTTGACGAAAAAAGAGATCTGCTTGACGAAACACCCGAGTGGATAGAGGAAAGCGGTGTGTCCGAGAACGAGCTCGGGAAGCTTATTGAGGCGATAGAGGCAGAATATCCGTCGAAGGCTATTGCCAAGGCAAAGAGCTTTGAGACGATAGCGAATAAGTCAAAAATAGCTATAGATACCGACGACATCTTTCAGGCAGAGCTTGCGGGATATAAAGTAATGAAGCAACAGAGAAAGCGTTGGGAAACGGCTATCAAGGAAAGATACCTTTCCGAGGAGACAGCGGAAACGAAACGCGCGTGGGTGGAGTTCGGAGCATACAAATGTCATGCGGATTACGGACATACCTCCCCCAACACAAGACTTATGCTTGAAATAGGCTTTACAGGGCTCCTTGAAAGAATACAACAGTATGCGTCAAGGACGGGGCTTGACGAAAGACAAAAAGCTTTTTATTTGTCCTGTGATATATCCCTGAAGGCTGTGATGACACTTGCGTCACGTCTTTCGGAGACAATAGCGCCCTACAATAAGGAAAATGCCGATGCGCTTAAAGCCTTGACAGAAAGAGCACCCGAGAACAGCTATGAGGCGATGCAGATGATAATGCTGTATTTTTACGCTCACGAGTATGTATGCGGTACAAGAGTAAGGACGCTCGGACGGTTGGATGTGCTTCTGTATCCATTCTATAAAAAGGATATTGAAGAGGGAAGGTACACAAAGGAAGAGATCGGGATATGCTCAAATTTTTCCTTTATAAGTTCTGGAGACTTAAAGTGCCCTTCGATCTGCCCTTCTGCCTTGGCGGTATGGATAAGGACGGACAGGATGTTACGAATGAGATGTCATATCTTATCGTAAGCACCTACAACTCCCTCGACATCCACAGTCCAAAGATACACATACGCGTGTCGGAAGGTACGCCGAAGGATTTTATAAAGCTCGTTTTGAGGTGTATCAGAGGCGGAAATTCAAGCTTTGTGTTTGTCAACGACAGAATAGGAATAAAAAGCCTTATGGGTGTGGGTATCGATGAGACAGACGCAAGAGATTTTGTGCCGATCGGTTGCTATGAGCCTGCTGTGTGGGGCGTTGAGATCGGCTGTACGGGTAACGGCGGCGTCAGTCTTCCCAAGGCTGTGGAGCTTGTGTTCACCAACGGCAGA
The DNA here is from genome assembly GCA_017461365.1 of Clostridia bacterium. Taxonomy (GTDB): domain Bacteria; phylum Bacillota; class Clostridia; order Oscillospirales; family CAG-272; genus HGM12713. The sequence continues at coordinate 108,422 of JAFTYG010000006.1, forward strand.
GACCACGCAAGCGGTATTATGTGCGGGGTTGAAACGGGAAGGATAAGCACCTATGAGGAATTTTTGTCGGCGCTACGGGCGCAGATAGCCTATATGACCAACAAGGCGGCAGAGTACGTTACCGAGATCGAAAGACATTATTCCGAAATAAATCCCGACCCTCTGCTTTCCTGTCAGTACGACGCAAGCGTTGAGAGTGGCATTGACGTGTACGAGGGCGGAGCAAAATACAACAACAGCTCTCTTTATATGTATTCCATAGCTACTCTTGTAGACTCGGTATGTGCTGTCAGAGAGCTTGTGTTTAACAGAAAAATGTTTACCCTTGACGAGCTTGGAGAGATACTCAAAAAGGATTGGCAAGGGCACGAAAGAGAGAGGGCTATCGCTCTGCACCTCAGACAAAAATACGGAAACGGAGAGCCGTATGCCGACTCTGTTGCGGTGGAGATGGCTGAGTATTGCGCCTCGCTTCTGAATAACAGACCTAACGGCAGAGGCGGTGTATTTAAAGCGGCGCTCTTTACCATAGACCGTTGCTTTACTATAGGAAAAAAGACTATGGCTACTCCCGACGGACGGCACACAGGCGAGCCTACATCAAAAAATCTTTGCGCCACGGTTGGAATGGACAGACAGGGCGTGACTTCGCTTATAAATTCCGTAACGGCTATCGACCATTCAAAATTTCCCACAGGCTCGGTGCTCGATATAGTCCTTCACCCCTCGGCGGTGTCGGGTGAGGAGGGGCTTGAAGCCTTCTTCCACATACTTATGACCTATTTCAAAAAGGGCGGCTTCGCTATGCACGGCAATATCTTTGATGCCGAGACATTGAAAAAAGCTCAGGCAGAGCCCGAGCTTTATAAAAATCTTCAGGTAAGAGTGTGCGGCTGGAACGCATACTTTGTAGACCTTTCTGTCGAGGAGCAGAACGCATTTATCAGACAAGCTGAAAACGCTGTCTGATTTAGCGGTAGTCGGTAGGAGATACCCCTACGCGCTTTGAAAACTCACGCGAAAAATGGCAGGGCTCGGAATATCCGCAAAGCTCTGCTACCTCTTTGATAGAGAACTGCCCCGAGGACAAAAGCTGCTTTGCGTACTCTATCCTTTTTCGTATCATATATTCCTTCGGAGATACGCCGAAACGGTTTATAAATATCCTTCTGAAATAGACCTCGCTCATACCGCAGAGCTCTGACAAGTATGACACTGTCAGGCTGTTGTCGGTAAAATCCGAGGAGAGCTTTTCAATGGCAGGGGCTATCTTAGATGCCTGCTCTTTGGGGCTGTATTCCTTTTGTAGCTCTTTTTGAGCAAGATAGATAGTCTCATATACGGCTCGCATCGCCGAAATGTCCCTGAGAGGGCTTTGAGCCTTCCAATCGGCGGCAGCCGTCTTGAAGTATCTTCGCAGAGACTCATGATCTCGCAAGCGGAGAGAAAAAGGCTCGTCGGAAATGTCCGCATCAAAGTTTATGGCATAGCATCCGCCGAGACGCACCGAGCGTACTGTGTAAGAGCTTCCTTTCGGCAGATAGAACACCTCGTTTTCTCTTGTGTGTAACACCTGACCGTCGGAAAAATGATAGTTCTTTATACCATTTTCATCGTTCAGAACAAAGCCGTGATAGGGACGGTCAGTATGAACGTTCTTTCCTGTTCCCGGCGCAACATATACCGCCATAGCTATCTTGGTTATTGCTGTGTTCATCCATTGATCCTTCATTCATATCACCTCCGCTAATATTATATAATATTGTTTCGATTTCGTCAAGTGTATTACTTTTATCATTTACAAATATTTTAAATTAGTATATAATGAATCCGTAAAATACAGGAGGTATTCATATGTATTTGATAAAAGAAAGAGATTACGATTACATCAGCAATAAATATCACGACACATCAAAGCCTTGGAATGGGTTCGGCAGATTTGTACGCCGAGATGAGATCTTTTCTCCCGAAACGGGAATGAGCCCCGAGGATATACTGACGGGAATATGGGAAAACGACAAAAAATACGAAAACGAGCCTCATCCCATACGTAAGGCTCACGCCCTTGCGTATGTTTTGAAAAATACAAGAATATCCTGTGATAGACGCGATATTTTTCCCGCAATAAATATGGTAGACCGTCCTCTGAAGGACACGATCATAAAAAAATGGAAAAATGAAATATTTAAAGAGGTCATTCCCGAGGTTGAGAAAAAGCGCAAGCAGTTAGAGACCGACGGTATCGTTACCATCTGGCCCGATTACGACCACAGCGTGCCTATGTGGGACAGACTGTTTGATCTCGGCTTTCCCGGACTCCTCGAACGCAGTGAGAGGGCAAGGCAGGGCAGGGCGCTGACCGCCGAGCAGAAGGCGTTTTATGAGGGCGTGCGTATCACCTATGAGGGTGTGCTTGCCTTTATCGACCGCCTTTATGAGCTTGCGGATGCCAACGAAGGCTCGGAGAAAATGGCGGCGGCGCTGAAAAATATTAGAACAGGCGCGCCGAACAGCTTTTATGAGGCAATGCTCGTCTCCTATATCTATTTTATGATAAGCGAGCAGGTCGACAGCTTGCAGGTGCGTTCTCTTTCCAATTTTGACCGTCAATATTATAAATTCTACAAAGCCGATCTTGAGCGTGGCGTGTCGGAAGAGGAAATAAGAACGGATCTTGCCTACTTCTTTATGCAGTTCACCGCCATTGGCAACTATTGGAACCAGCCTGTGTATCTCGGCGGTGAGAATGCCGACGGCTCCACGGTCATTGGTGAGCTGTCCTATCTCTTCCTCGACGTCTATGACAAAATGGGTATATACAATCCTAAGGTACAGATAAAGGTGGCTGACAACACTCCAAAGGAATTTTTGCAAAAGGCGCTCGATATGATACGCAGAGGGCATAACAGCATAGTTTTTGTTTCGGATGCGGTTATGAGACGCTCCCTTATAAAGGTAGGTGCTACCGAGGAGCAGGCAAGGCTTTGCGATGTTAAGGGATGCTATGAATATTCTGTTCAGGGGGCGTACAATTCGGGAATGAACTATCTCAATCTGCTGAAGCCTCTTGAATATGCCCTGCACGAGGGCAGAGACGGTGTAACGGGTATAATGGCAGGGCTGTCCTGTCCTTCGCCGTCGGAGTATAAAAGCTTTGACGACCTGTATGCAGAGTATAAGAGACAGCTTTTGAACGTTATCAATCTGACCATAGAGACTGTAAACAGCTTTGAGGACTATCTTTGCGAGGTGAGCCCCTTGTCCTTTATGTCCGCAACGCTCGATAGCTGTATAGAACAGGGCAGAGATGCCATAGGCGGAGGGGCGTTATTTAACGGCTCGGGGCTGAGCCCCGGCTATCTTGCCGACATTGCCGATTCCCTTGCGATGATACAAAAATACGTTTTTGAGAGAGGCGAGCTTACGCTGGCGGAATTTGTGGGAATGCTCGATAATAATTACGAGGGTAACGAAGCCTTTCGCTTAAAGCTCCGCGCCGACCGTGAGAAATACGGAAATAATAAGGAGCGTCCCGACAGAATAGCCGTGGATATAGTTGATTTTATTGTTAAAAACACCTGCGGCAGACCTAACGCCGAGCGTCGGGGCGGCACGTGGAATTGCTCCTTCCATACTGCGCGTATGTCCTACGTTCAGGGAAAGAAAACGGCATCCTCCCCTAACGGCAGACTTCTCGGAGAGGAGCTTTCAAAGAATATATCCGCCTCTATGGGACAGAACCGAGAGGGAGCTACGGCGGCAGTGCTGTCGGCAACAAAGATAGAAGCATCGTCATTTACAAGCGACTCCAATCTTGATATGGGACTTTTGCCGTCGGCTGTCAGCGGAGAGGACGGACTTGAAGCTATGTACGGACTTCTTTTGACCTATATGGCGAGGGGCGGAAAGTCTATGCAGATCAATGTTTTCGACGCCGATACTCTCCGTGACGCACAGGCGCACCCCGAAAAATACGGAGATCTGCAAATACGTGTCTGCGGCTGGAACGTGCTGTGGAACAATATATGCAAGGAAGAACAGGACGGCTTTATCCGTCAGGCAGAGGGGCTTGTGTAAAGCTATCAATACTAATACAAAAAAGAGGAAATATGAAATGCACCAACAAAAAAAGACCTCAAATCTGAAAATACTTTTGCTCGCTTTGCTTGTTATGGCACTGTGGGGCACGCTGTTCCCAATGATAAAGGTTGGGTATTCGGCGTTTCATATATCCACTACGGACATACCCTCTATCATTGTTTTTGCGGGGCTTCGCTTTACCTTCTGCGGTCTTGTGCTTATCGCCCTTGCATCATTTAAGGTGAAACGGTTGGCGCTTCCCAAAAAATCTAATATGCTCTACATTGCGCTTGGAGCATTGAGCACCATAATATTGCATTACAGCTTTACATATATCGGACTTGCGCTGGGTGAGGGCTCAAAGGGCGCTATCGTCAAGCAGGTAGGCGTGCTGTTTTTGAGCTGCTTTGCCTTTCTCTTCGACAAGGACGATAAATTTTCGGTAAATAAAGTGATAGCGGGCGTTCTCGGTTTTGGCGGTATTATTGCCACTGCGGTGGACGGAACGGGCATAAGCTTTGCGCTTGGAGATATACTTCTGCTTCTCGCCTCTGCCTGCTCATCGATAGGCACTGTTGTTACCAAGAGAGCCACACAGACACTCTCTCCCATAAAATATACGGGATATTCACAGCTTTTCGGCGGTGTATTCCTTTTGGCACTTGGCTTGGCGCTCGGCGGACGGATGATATATATCGATCTTCCCGCGATCCTCGTATTCCTGTACATCTGTACCACATCTATCGGATCGTATATGATATGGAACAGCCTTTTGAGAACGGGAAGCATTTCGAGACTGTCGGTCATCAAGTTCACGGAGCCTCTGTTTGCCGTGATCTTCTCGGGAATGATACTGGGAGAGGATATATTCAAAATATCTTATCTTGTGGCGTTTGTGTTGCTTTTGCTTGCGTTGCTTATAGAGCACAGACCTTGGAGAAATAAAAATGAAAGCTAAAATATTTGAGATAAAACGCTTCGCCGTTCACGACGGAGACGGAATACGCACCACGGTCTTTTTCAAGGGCTGTCCTCTGCGGTGCGTGTGGTGTCACAATCCCGAGGGAATATCAAAAAAGGCACAGCTTGGCCTTTATTCCCATAAGTGTATCGGGTGCGGCGAGTGCGTAAAGGTATGTAAAACGGGGGCGCATAGTATAGAGAACGGTATTCATATGTTTGACCGTGACAGATGTATCGCTTGCGGCGCGTGCGCTGAGGTCTGTCTTGGAGATGCGCTGACCTTTTACGGAAGGGAAGTGACCGTGGATGAGCTTTTGCCTCTGCTTTTGGAGGACAGAGATTTTTATGAAAGCTCGGGCGGCGGAGTGACGCTTTCGGGAGGCGAATGTCTTACACAGGCGGATTTTTGCGCGGAGCTTTTAGGGCGCTTGAAGAATGAGGGTGTGCATACGGCATTGGATACCTGCGGATATATTTCCCGGGAAATGCTTGATAAGGTCATACCCTATACCGACCTTTTTCTGTATGACGTCAAATCTTACGGAAGCGACGTTCACCGAAAATGTACGGGACACCCGAACGAAAGAATAATCGAAAACCTCAGATACCTCGACAGTAAGGGATGTAAGATAGAGATAAGATACCCCTACGTTCCCGAATATAACAGTGGGGAGGTCGAGGGTATAGCCGAGCTTTTGTCGGGCTTGAAGAACGTAATGCGGATACGTGTGCTCGCTTACCATAACTATGCGGGCTCAAAATACTCGGCGCTCGGAATGGAAAATACTCTCCCCGAACGCCTGCCCACTCTCGACGAGCTTGAAGGCGTAAGACAGAAGATAGAAAAGATAACGAATATCAAGACCACAGACTAAAAAAGAGCCGTACGGCTCTTTTTTTCACACAAATGTTTTGTTGTTATTGTCAAAAAAATATTAGAAAATCAGCTATATTTATGATATAATACATATGCAACTTACAATTAAAAAAGGAGAATATCAAATGAAGAAATTTTTTGCGATCGCCGTAGTTGTTTGTATGATGACCGCTTTGATCCCCCTGAATATCTTGGCAAGTGATACAGAAAAAACCATTGATCTGTATCTGATAGCGGGACAGTCAAATGCAGCGGGAACAACAAAGGTAACTGACGCTTCAGCTGCTTATCTGTGGGCACCTGAGCTTAGAGACGGCTACTCCAACGTTCACTATGCGGGTAATTCTCGCTCCAACAGCTCGGGAACGCGCGACCGAGATCTTCCTTGGCAGAAGGCAGCGTTGGGCCTCGGTATATCAAGCTCTGCTTATATGGGCCCCGAGGCGGGTATGGCAGAAGCTTTGTCTGCTTACTATAACGAGGAAACAGGCAGAAACGCGGGTATTATTAAGTACGCCTTTGGCGGTTCAAGCTTGTTGAACGACACCACGGGTAGTACCCATTCGGACGGAAACTGGGTGTCTCCTTCTTACGAGGCGACTCTGTCTGCCGATGCTGTTGTGGACGGCGTTACGGGTAAGCTGTATGAGAATTTTCTCGCTCAGGTCGAGAAGAATATCAGCGAGCTTGAGGCATACGGCGGATATACCAAGGTAAATATCTGCGGTCTTTATTGGATGCAGGGCTGTGCCAACCGCTCTAATCCAACCGAATATCAAACCGCGTTTACTTATTTTGCAACCGATATTCGAAATGACCTTTCAGCTTTGATGAAGGAATATACGGGTACTTCAGATGATTGCGGCGCATCAGAGATGCCTATTGTTGTAGGTACTCTTTCCCAAACCCAAAATCTGAACGCAACGACGGCAGAGGAAACGAACAAGACCTTTATTGAAATGCAGAAGAGTCTGGCAACCACCGTTGAAAATTGTTACGTAGTAGATAATTCTCACTTCGCCATCAGTGCTGTAAACTTTACGGATACCACTGCACCTATCGTATTGGGCAGTGACCGTTGGCATTGGAATCAGGCCGATATGCTGGAAATCGGTGAAAATGTGGGCAATGAGCTTTTGTACAGAGCAACGGGATACAGCGAGACAGCGACCTATGCGCCCTTGCTTGCTATTGATACCGACTCGTGGAAGACTAAGCTCTCTGGCTCGGATACCGAGTTTGAGATAGGAACAGCAAGCGAATTTTTGTCTCTCTTCCGTTATCTCAACAGTAATTCCACCGCAAGTCTTACAGCAAATAAGACATTTAAGCTTACCGCGGATATTGATCTTAATCCCGGTGTTGATTGGGCGGCGTACAATGCAGATCCTGTGGGATACGATGGTGTTCGTCCCGTCAATGTATGGATCTCCGGTCAGTTTTCGGGAACACTTGACGGACAGGGATATTCCATAACAGGCTTGTGGCATGAGGACTTTGTCAGAAACAGCACATCAAAGACCGTTGCCACGGCAGACGGTAATATCACGTTGAAATTCAGTGGAATGAATAGTATGGGCTTGCTGTATCTGCCCAAGAACGGAGCTAAGATACAAAATCTTGTCCTTGGCGGCGGCTTGTTCCACGATGACGGAGCGGCGGGCGGTTGTAGCGTAGGCTCACTGATCGGATGTGTTTCTAACGCGGGAAGCTTTGAAATCAACAATTGCTATGTCGGAGAGGACTTTACCGTTGACGGACGCGACTCGTCAAATCAGGGAAATGCCTACGGCGGTATCATCGGCTCTAACTGGTCGACCACGGGAGCGCAGACCTTAACGGTCAGAAATGTTGTATTTGCGGGTACCGTTATAACTCCATATACCTCATCTCCCGCCTTCGGATATATGATCGGAAAGGCGCAGAAGAGCGGTAGCCATGCTCTGAACTTTACTATGACCGATTGTATGTTTGCGGGTACTCTGCGCGGCAGTAATATGGATAAGGTAAAGGATACCTTGACACGCGGTACGGCGGGAACACCCACCGAGGTAGATTGCGACCGCAACTACACATCTCAGCCTACAGGCGCTGACACGGAATATTTGACAGCAACCGCTACCTATGGAGTTCTTCCTAAAGCAGTAGCAGAGCTGATGAATGCTTATTATAACAGGAATTATTCGGGTAATAATAAGCAGTATGCGGATCTTGTGATCATTGATACCGCTGTCTGGGCTGAAAGGCTTGCAAGCGACGAGACCGAATTTGAGATCGGTACGGCAAGCGAGCTGATGTCTCTCTTCCGCTATTTGAATCAGAACGCCACAAAGGCACTCAGCTCGGGCAAGACCTTCAAGCTTACCGCTGATATAGACCTTAATGCGGGTGTTGATTGGGCGGCTTACAATGCCGATCCCGAGGGATATAGCGGTATTCGTCCTGCCAACGTATGGGTATCCTCGCTGTTCTGGGGAACTATCGATGGACAGGGACACACCATAAAGGGACTGTGGCACGAAAACTTTATGAAAAATGCTACTGTCAAGACTGTAGAAACAAATACGGGTACAAAGACTCTAAGCTTCAGCGCAATGAAGAGTATGGGATTGGTTCAAGAGCCCAAGGACGGCACGGTCGTTCGCAATTTAGTGATCGACGGCGGATACTTCCACGACTTCAGTACCGTTGGCGGATGCAGTATGGGCGCTGTTATAGGATGCGTCTCCAATGGCGGTACATTTGCGGTTGAGAATTGCTACATAGGCGAGGACTTCACAGTAGACGCAAGCGATACGCCCAATATGAATCATTCCTTCGGCGGTGTTATAGGATCTAACTGGTCTACTGACTCGGCGCAGACTTTGACGGTCAAAAATGTGGTCTTTGACGGTACGCTTGTAACACCTACCGCCGCCACACCCGCCTTTGGATACATGATTGGAAAGGCTCAAAACAGTAGTAGCCGTTTGCTGAACCTGACGGTTACCGATTGTATGTTTACAGGAACTCTGATAGGCAGCAGAAAGACTGAGGTAAGAGACTCTATGCTCAGCGGTACGACAAATGCAGTTAATGTTATGGGTGAAGAGCGCAACTACACTTCTCAGCCCGAGACAGCAGATAGTCAATATCTGACCAAAACCGTAAAATACGGTGTTCTTCCCGTTGTTGTGGCTGATATGCTCTCAAGCTATTTCGTTCAGGATAACGGCACAGATACCATACGCATTATAAGCGAGGTCAACTCCTATGGTTGGGATCAGATAGGCTATGACGTGGTAATCACACGTACATCGGACAGTAAGAGCCTGAAAGCTTCGGCGCTTACCGATGTTGTATTTGATTCGGTGCTTGCGAACGGTCAAACAGTAACGGTCGATAGCTTGACCGATATCGAGGGTGTTGCAATCTACGGTATGGTGCTGAGTAATCTGAACAGTACCGAAACATATACGATCACCGTTACCCCCAAGTGGGTAGATGGAGAGAACACCGTTTACGGCGTTCCCCGTGTTGGTACGATCAATATCGGTTCTTGAAAGGAGAATGGAAATGGAGCGTAAAAGAGAATATAAAACTCCCGACGTAATGCTCGAGAGTATGTCGGCGCGAGAGGATATACTTCTGTCCTCTTCCGAAAGCGGAGCACTTGCGCTGATCGATTGCGGAGAGGAAAATTGGATGTGATCCAACACACAAGGGGCTGTCTCATTAACAAGTGAGACAACCCCTTGTTTTTTATTTTGAAAATAATAAGGAGCTGAGCCATTAAAATGTGACTCAGCTCCTATTAGCTGTTTTACTTTCCGAATTTTTCGTTATACGCTTTTATGCAGTTATCAATTATCTTCAGCGCCTCCTCGGGACCGAAAAGCTCCTTAACAGCCGTCTGCTTGTTTTCAAGCTGCTTGTAGACCGAGAAGAAGTGCATCATTTCGTCGAAGATGTGGGCGGGAAGATCGTCGATAGTTTTGTAGGAATTGTAGCTGGGATCGGAGAACGGAACGGCGATGATCTTGTCGTCAAGCGCATTGTCGTCTATCATTCGCATAACGCCGATGGGGTAAACGCGGATAAGCGTCATGGGATAGAGATGATGATTGCAAAGAACAAGAACGTCAAGCGGATCTCCGTCGTCCGCGTAGGTACGGGGAATGAAGCCATAGTTTGCGGGATAGTGGGTAGAGGTGTAAAGTATGCGGTCAAGTCGGAGCATACCCGTGTACTTGTCCATCTCATACTTACAGCTGCTGCCCTTGGGGATCTCTATTACCGCGTTGAAATCCTCGGGTGTGATTACTTTGGGATCGATGTCATGCCAAACATTCATAATATATACCGTCCTTAAAAAAATTATTTTACATAATCAAATTCAAAATCGTATATCGATACGGTCATACCGTCGGTACATCCTTTTTCTTCAAGCAGATCGAAAACACCGCTGTTTTTGAGCACCTTCTGGAAGAAATTGAGCGATTCGTAATCGTCGAAGTTTATCTGCCCCATAAGATTGAGAAGCCATTCGCCCTCAACTATAAAGGTGTCGTTCTCACGGCGGACCGTCGTTTCCTTAGAGCCGCCGACATAAGCGTCCTCGGGCTCGTATTCGCGCTCGTAAATGATCATCGGCGGAAGCTCTCGGAGCATCTCGGCAGCCTTTGCCACCATTTCGTCAAGTCCCTCGCCCGTTATTGCAGAAACGTAGATAAGCTCCCAACCGTTGTCTTTCACGAATTCTTCAAACTCGTCAATATCAACGCGCTCGCGGTCGAGCATATCTGTCTTGTTAGCCACAATGATCTGCGGTCTTTCGGCAAGCGCTTCGCTGTATCTGCGGAGCTCATAGTTGATGTTCTTGATGTCATCTATCGGATCTCTGTACTCGGAGCAGGAAATATCGACAACGTGGAGCAGAAGCCTGCAACGGTCTACGTGGCGAAGGAATGCGTGTCCAAGCCCCGCGCCGTCAGCCGCGCCCTCAATAAGTCCGGGGATGTCCGCCGCCACAAATCCGCTCTCACCGCCCGTCGAGACAACACCGAGATTGGGGGAGAGAGTTGTGAAGTGGTAGTCGGCAATTTTGGGCTTTGCCGAGCTTATGCGCGAAAGGAGCGAGGATTTTCCAACGCTCGGGTATCCGATAAGTCCCACGTCGGCAAGCATCTTGAGCTCAAGGACAAGCTCGCGCTCCTCGCCCTTTGTGCCGTTTTTTGCGAACATAGGCACCTGACGCGTCGGAGTTGCGAAATGCCTGTTTCCGAAGCCGCCGCGTCCGCCGCGACAGCAGATATAGTCGGCTCCGTCGTTTTCGGTCATATCGTGAATTATCTTTCCCGTTTCGGCATCCTTGATAAGAGTTCCTGGCGGAACGCTTATTATAAGGTCGGGGGCTGTTGCGCCGTGGAGCTTTCCGCCCTTTCCGTTTCCGCCGTTGCCCGCTATGAACTTGTGGCGATAGCGAAAGGCAAGAAGCGTGTTCGTGCCGAGATCAACGCGGAAAACTATATTTCCGCCTTTTCCTCCGTCACCGCCGTCGGGGCCGCCGTGAGAAACGTATTTTTCACGGTGGAATGCTACAGCGCCGTTGCCGCCGTCTCCCGCCTTAACGTATATTTTTACATTATCTACAAACATTTTTTACCTCATCAAGCCGTACTTGGCAAGAGTTTTTTTCCATTCAAGGTGATCGTGATAAACAGCGTCCACCTTTGTTTCTTCGGTCAGAGGCGAGGGGTATTTTTTGTCATAAACGGCTATCACCGCGCCTGCGCCTGCCGCATTCGCCGCCCTTATGCCGCTCGTTCCGTCCTCGAAAACGAGACAGTCCGAGGTAGAAAGTCCAAGCCTCTCTGCCGCAAGGTGGTATATATCGGGAGCGGGCTTTCCCACAAACGTGCCGTTTTCATAAACGATATTGTCCCACGAGAACCATCTGTCGAGGTTAAGGTGCTTCATATAGAATTCAACGTTAATTCGCTCAGAGCCTGTGGCAAGACAGTAGGGAATTCCGCTTTCCTTGATAGCATCGAGCATCTCATACGCGCCGTCCGCTAAACGGAAGCTCTCGCCAAGCTCCATACAGATGTTAAAATATTCGTTCTCCTTGCGTTCAACAAATGTTTTAAGATCATCCTCGGTGTAGTCGGGAGAGATCCTCGAGGTATAGAACATTCTGTTCGTTCTGCCAAAGACCGTCGCTAACATATCATCAAGGCTCGGCGCTTCTATACCGTAGTATTTCGGCAGAACCCGTCGAAATGCCTCCATATGCATATCGCTGTCAAAAAGCAACGTTCCGTTGAAATCAAAAAGAATTCCCTTTAAGTTCATTTTTTGTTCTCACCCTTTTCACGAATGATAAGTCTTATTGGTGTTCCGCTGAAGCCAAATGTCTGGCGCAGACAGTTTTCAAGGTATCTCTGATAGGAGAAATGGAAGAGCTCCGCATTGTTACAGAATATAACGAAGGTGGGGGGAGCTACCGAGATCTGCGTCATATAGTAGATCTTCAAGCGCTTGCCCTTGTCGGAGGGGGGCTGAGCGCGCATGGTGGCATCGGCAAGCACGTCGTTGAGCATACCCGTGGCGATACGCGTGTTCGCCTGATTGTGTACGTACTTTATGTGGTCGTAAAGCGTGTTTATGCGCTGACCTGTAAGCGCTGAGACGTAAACGATGGGCGCGTAGGGCATATATGCGAGAGCCGTTCTTATTCTTTCATTGAAGCGGTTGACGGTGCTGTTGTCCTTCTCGACCGCATCCCATTTGTTTACAACGATGATAGATGCCTTGCCCGCCTCGTGCGCGATGCCCGCTATCTTTTCGTCCTGCTCAGTAATACCCGTGCTTCCGTCTATCATAATAAGGCAGACGTCGGCGCGTTCGACCGCCATGTGGGCGCGGAGAACGCTGTATTTTTCAATCTTGTCGTTTATCTTCGACTGACGGCGTATGCCCGCAGTGTCGATGAGGGTAAACGCGCCCTGCTCGTTTTCAAGCCGCGTGTCTACCGCGTCGCGCGTCGTTCCCGCTATGTTTGATACTATGAGACGGTTCTGTCCTACCATTTTGTTTATTATCGAGGATTTGCCCGCATTCGGCTTTCCGATAACGGCTACCTTTATGCTGTCGTCCTCCTCTTCCTCACCCGAATATTCGGGCAAAGCCTCAAGAACGGCATCAAGAAGATCGCCTGTTCCGCTACCGTGAACCGAGGAAACGGCTATCGGCTCAGCATCAAAGCCGAGCTCGTAGAATTCGTAAAACTCAAAGGGAAGCGCGCCAACGCTGTCGCACTTGTTTATGCAGGGAATTATCGGCTTTCCGCTCTTCTGGAGCATAACGCCTATGTCTCTGTCGTCGGCGGTAAGTCCCGTGCGTACGTCGCACATAAAGATTATTACGTCGGCGCTCTCAATTGCGACCTCCGCCTGAAAACGCATCTGCTTTAGGATTATATCATCAGTCTTGGGCTCAATACCTCCCGTGTCGATGACGATAAGGCTTTTTCCGCACCACTCTGTTTCTCCGTAGATACGGTCGCGTGTGACACCGGGAGTGTCCTCTACGATCGAGCGACGCTCGCCTATGAGCTTATTGAAAAGCGTGCTCTTGCCGACGTTCGGTCTGCCGACAATAGCAACGATAGGTTTTGACATTTATATTTACCATCCTTTATAAGTTTATTCCAAGGCAGGCGCGGATAAGATCGCCACCCTCATTTTCTACCGCTCTGCACGGAACGCCGATACGCTCCGAGAGCTCCTTGGGAGTCATATCGTCAAGAAATACGTCTCCCTCCGCGCGCAGACAAACGGCGGGGAAGAGTAGCTCGTCTCCGAGCGATTTTCCCTCAAGCGCTTCGGATATGTCCTTTCCCGTAAGAAGCCCCGCTACGGTTATAGTTTCTCCGAAAAAGTTGTTTTTTATGGGATAAACGGTTATCTTCAAGCCCTCAAATCTCTCTACAAGGCGGTCGCATAGCCCCTTTATGTGACCGTATGCCGCCATTCCAGTCGCCACCGATACCTCCCTCGGAGCAGAAAAGTCCGCGCGGTAAGCATCCGCATCCTCAAGCTCAAACTCAAAGCCCGTACGCATATCGGTTATCATTCCGACACCGTTCTGTATCTGAGAGTAGCCCTCGTAAAATTCATCGTCGGGGAGCGGAAGGCCTGCCTTGATGTAAAATTCATCTGCGGCAAAGAAAAGACGCGAGCCGAATTTTTCCACGCATCCGTTACCGAAGTCCGTGACCTGCCCGATAACTGCGGCGCACTCCTCAGGTGTAAATGCATCGAGGGGATAGAGCCCGTCTCTGAATTTCGTGAGTCCCGCAGGAACGACAGATACACTGTCGAGCGACGGATAAAGCTCCGAGAGGTCGCGCATCGAGCGCAGAAGCTCCTCGCCGTCATTCAGCCCCTTGCACAGCACTATCTGAGCGCAGATAGTAATTCCCGCGTCGGCAAGCTTTTTGATGTATGAGAGCACATCTCCCGCGCGTGGATTTTTCATCATCTTTACGCGAAGCTCGGGATTTGTGGTGTGTACCGATATATTCACAGGCGAGATATGCATCTTGATTATTCTGTCGATGTCGCTCTCATTCAGATTTGTAAGCGTGATGTAATTGCCGTGAAGAAATGAAAGACGCGAGTCGTCGTCCTTGAAGTAAAGCGTGCTCCGCATACCCTTCGGGAGCTGATCGATAAAGCAGAAAACGCATTTGTTTTTGCAGGAATGCTTTTTATCCATAAGAGGAGTTTCAAAATCAAGACCTATATCGTCGTATTCCTGCTTGCGGATGGAAAATTTCATTGCTCTTCCGTCACGGACTACCGCGAGGTCGATCTGTCTGTCCGCAAGATAAAATCTGTAATCGAGCACGTCGTTTATCTCGTTGCCGTTGATCGACACAAGAATGTCACCCGATACAAGCCCCGCCTTCTCGGCTCGGCTTTTCGGTAACACCTCGGTTATTTTTACCATTTCCATCCCTCCTTTTTCGCCTTTAATACAAATATTCATTATATTATAACATTTTTAATAAAAATTGTCAATATCAAACTGACGCAAAATAAGCATTACGGTATAAATTTAAGAACTTAAACATAGAATTTACCGTAAAGTATTTCATAAAGGAGATGTTTTATGATGAATATTGATGGGAACGAGAGAGAACAGGTAAGGGAGCTTACGGGACTTTTGTGCGATAAGACCGTCGGATGCGACGTGTCGGGCGATTTTACATTGCCAGAGCATCAGCCCGAGCTGAGACGCCTTTTGTCGGTGAGCGCAAAGGTACTGCCACCTGCAAAATACGTCAGCTCCTCGGGAGTAGAGTGTAACGGAACTGTCGACTACAAGGTGTTTTACGTCGGTGTTGACGGGGGGCTGTGGTGCGCAGACTTTTCTGCCGAGTACGAATTCGAAGCTCCGATCGAGGACAGAAGTGCCGATACCTCGGGAGGCGTCGATACCTTTGTGACGGTCATCTGCGACAGCGCGTCGGCAAGAGTGAGCTCGCAAAGACGGCTGAGTATAAAGAGCAGACTTTGCGCTCGCGTACGCGCATTTGTTTCAAATACCTGCGAGATGTGTACATACGGCGACGTTGACGAGAGCAGTATCGAGAAACGCTTCCTTTCCGAAAAATGCGCAAGTGTTTGCGCACTGAGCTCCGACGTTACCGAGCTCTCCGACGAGGTGGACGGACTTTTTGAGGATAGCCGCGTGATCTCTGCCGATGCGACGGTCTTTGTAAAGGATGTCCGCAGGGGTGTCGGAGGAATACTCGTCGACGGAGAGGTCGAGCTGAAGCTCCTTGTCTGCCGTGACGGTCAGAGAGCGCAAAGCATGACAAAGAAGATCCCGTTTGACGCTCAGCTTGATTGCGACAGACCGATCGGTGACGCTGCGTGCCGTGTTCTCGGAACGGTCACCGATATAAATATAACCGTCGAAGAGGGAAAGGCAAGCTGCTCGCTGTCCCTGATACTTTCCGCCCTCACCGCTCACAATGAGGAGCGAAGCTATACTGCGGACGTATATTCGGTGGAGCGCGAATGTCAGTGCGAGACCGAGACGGCTTATCTTCCCGCAGTACGCGC
Source organism: Clostridia bacterium (assembly GCA_017461365.1). Lineage (GTDB taxonomy): Bacteria > Bacillota > Clostridia > Oscillospirales > CAG-272 > HGM12713. The sequence goes on from JAFTYG010000006.1 coordinate 124,457, forward strand.
GTGCGGAGTCGGCAACTTCTCGCAGAGCGAAAGAATAGCGCTTTCGGATACGGGCATTCCCGAGGGCGCGCAGATCTGCGATATTTTCGGCTCGGTGCGGTTTGACGGCTGTGAATACGGCGGCGGAAAATATGATCTTTCGGGGCAGAGCAGATATACTCTTTTGTGGGAAAAGGACGGAGAGTACGGAAGCGCCGACGTAGAGCTTCCCACAAAATACGGGCTCGACGGCGAGATCGCGGAAAATATGAGCTTTGACGCATACGGCGAGATAATATCCTGCCGCGGACGTACTGACGGAGAGCTTGTTTGCATTGATGCGGAGATCGCAGTGTGCGCAGACGTCTTTGAGATGCGTGAGATACGCATGGCGCGCGCGGCACATTTCGGAGATCCCTTTGTAAAGGGAAAGAACCGAATGGTCGTCTATTACCCCGCCGAGGGCGAAAGCGTCTGGGAGGTGGCTAAAAAGTACCATGTAAGAGCCGATAGCCTCTCGGAGGAAAAGAATTATTATCTTTTCTGATTTGCATTAAGTGCTAAATAAAAAAGGAGCGGTTGCAGTGAACCGCTCCTTTTTGCAGTGTTATCCGAGAAAAACACCCTTAACAAATATCCATATACCTATAACTATCAATATAGCTCCACCTAAGATAGAAGCCTTGCCCGCAAGCCCCATTCCGAACTTCTTTCCGATTACCACGCCCGCCGCGCAGATAAAGAAGGTCACAACGCCGATGATGGCGCAGGATATGAGAGCCTCGAAAAATCCGTACTCAGAAATGGTAAAGCCGACCGACAAAGCGTCAATAGAGGTCGCTATACCCTGAACGATCAGCGCCCAAAGACCTACCGCAGGCTTTTCCTCGTCCGACTCGCTGTTCTTTACGCCCTCGTAAAGCATCTTTCCGCCGATAAAGCCGAGAAGCCCCAAGGCTATCCACGGAATAAAACGCTCAAATACCGTAAATATGTCGGTAAGCGTCGATACGCAAAACCAACCTATCATCGGCATAAGGAACTGAAACGCGGCGAAGATACCCGCGATCTCAAATATCCTTCTTTTTTTCAGCCTCGGCTCGTTAAGACCGTTGGCAAGAGAGACCGAAAAAGCATCCATCGCCAAGGACGCGCCCTCGCCAAGACTCAGTAAAATAAGCTCAACCCACATTTTTACACCTCGTTTGTTTTGATAAAAAAGATCCCAAGTATGCATAAAGTCATACTTGGGAAAAATTTTTCTCAAAAAGGGCAGACTTCACGCATATCGTAATATACGCAAGTCTCGCAATTTAAAGCAAGCCAGACCGTAACGGTCAGTATGTTGACTTGCTGCGCGTTCGCGCCTGCTACTCCCTCACAAGGAAATATTATACCATATTACTACGGGCTTGTCAATAGGTTTGCTGAATTGTTTTTTATTCAAGCTCAAACGCACCCGTGTAGAGCTGATAATACTTGCCCTTTTCTTCAATGAGCTTGTCGTGGCTGCCGCGCTCAATAATGCGTCCGTGCTCAAGCACCATTATAACGTCCGAGTTGCGGACGGTCGAGAGACGGTGAGCGATAACGAATACCGTTCTGCCCTTCATAAGCGCGTCCATACCCTTTGATACGAGCGCTTCGGTTCGCGTGTCGATGGAGGACGTCGCCTCGTCAAGTATCATAACGGGAGGATCGGCAACGGCGGCGCGCGCTATCGATATAAGCTGCCGCTGTCCCTGCGAAAGGTTCGCGCCGTTGGCGGTCAGCATCGTGTTGTAGCCATCGGGAAGACGCGTGATAAATCCGTCAGCGTGCGCGAGCTTCGCAGCGGCAATACACTCCTCGTCGGTCGCGTCGAGCTTGCCGTAACGGATGTTGTCCATAACCGTTCCCGTAAACAGGTTCGTGTCCTGAAGCACCACTCCAAGAGAGCGGCGAAGATCAGCCTTCTTTATCTTGTTGATGTTGATGCCGTCGTAGCGTATCTTTCCGTCGTCAATGTCGTAAAAGCGGTTGATAAGATTGGTGATCGTCGTCTTGCCCGCTCCCGTCGCTCCGACAAAGGCTACCTTCTGACCTGGCTCGGCGTAAAGAGTAATGTCGTTGAGCACCGTCTTTTCGGGAACGTATCCGAAATCCATGTGCTCGATGCGCACGTCTCCCATAAGACGCGTGTAGGTCGTTGTTCCGTCACCGTGAGGATGCTTCCATGCCCACATTCCCGTTCTTTCCTTACATTCAACGATCTCGCCGTTTTCCTCTCGCGCGTTGACGAGCTTAACGTAGCCCTCGTCTACCTCGGGAGTCTCGTCAAGAAGCTCAAATATACGCTTAGCGCCCGCCATAGCCATAACTATGGAGTTTGCCTGCTGAGATACCTGGCTTACGTTGTTCGTAAACTGACGCGTGATACCGAGGAAGGGAACAACGTTCGCGATAGCTATCGGCACGCCCATGTACTCAGGGCTTAGCGCCACGTTGCTTACGCCGAGCATAATGAGTATGCCGCCGACAAATGCAACGAGCACGTACATAATGTTTCCGATGTTACCCATAATGGGCATAAGAATATTCGCAAAGCGGTTAGCCTTTGTGGCGTCGTCGCAGAGCTGCTCGTTTACCTTATCGAAATCAAGCCCACTCTGCTTTTCATGGCAGAATGCCTTGACTACGCGCTGTCCGTTCATCATCTCCTCAATGAAGCCTTCGGACTTAGCTATCGACTTCTGCTGCTTCAAGAAATACTTCGCGCTGTTTCCGCCGATGTATTTCACAACGAATATCATCGCAACAACGCCCACAAGCACCATCAGCGTCATCCACAGACTTATGCGGAGCATATTCACAGCAAGCATAACGATGATAAGCGTCGAGTTCATAAGCTGAGGAATACTTCTCGATACAAGCTCGCGGAGAGTGTCAATGTCGTTGGTGTAGTAGGACATTATATCGCCGTGAGGATGCGTGTCGAAGTAGCGCAGAGGAAGCTCCTGCATCTTCGCAAACATACGCTGACGCGTCTTGTTGAGAAAGTCCTGAGTGACGATCGCCATTATGCGCGTGTAGGTAAACGCCGAAATTATGCCGAGCGCGTAGATGATGACCATTTCAATAATGTTAGAGTAGACCGCGCTCTTGATCGACTCCCAGCCGCCGCCCTCAAGCGCATGCTCGATAAGCGTGATGAAGTCGGAAAGATAGATGCTCGCTATGGTAGAAGCGTAGGACATCACCGCAATACACAGAGCTACAACTATAAGCTGTACGGGATATTCCTTGAAAAGCATCTTGAGAAGTCTCGGAAGAGTGCCCTTCGTGTTCGGTCTTTTCATGTTTTGGTTCTGAGGCTTTTTCATTATTCGTTATCCCCCTTTACCTGCGAATTGTAAACTTCCCTGTAAATGGGGCTCTTCTCCAGAAGCTCGGTGTGTGTGCCGATGCTCTCTATCCGTCCGCCGTCAAGCACGACTATCTTGTCCGCACTTTCGACCGAGGATATTCTCTGAGCAATGATTATCTTAGTCGTACCGGGGATCTCCTCGGCAAACGAACGTCGGATAAGCGCGTCGGTCTTTGTGTCGACAGCGCTCGTCGAGTCGTCAAGTATGAGGATCTTCGGCTTCTTTATGAGAGCGCGCGCAATACAGAGCCTCTGCTTCTGACCGCCCGATACGTTAGTACCGCCCTGCTCAATGTAGGTGTCGTAGCCGTCGGGGAAGGTCTTGATGAACTCATCAGCCGCCGCGAGCTTGCATATGCGCTCGATCTCCTCATCCGATGCGTCGGGATCTCCCCAACGGAGATTTTCCTTGATCGTACCCGAGAATAGCACGTTCTTCTGCAAAACCGTCGCGACCTCGTTGCGGAGAGTTTCAAGATCGTACTCGCGTACATCAACTCCGCCGACCATTACCTGACCGTCCGTTACGTCGTAAAGACGGGATATAAGCTGAATAAGACTTGTCTTGCCCGAGCCCGTACCGCCGATGATACCGACGGTCTCACCCGAGTCGATGTAAAGATTTATATCAGAGAGAGCCTTTTTGTCGGATTTTGACGAATAGCTGAAATTTACACCCTTGAAGATAATGCTTCCGTCCGCAACCTCTGTCACGGGATTTTCGGGATTTTCAATAGTGCTCTTTTCGTTGAGCACCTCGGCAATACGCGCCGCAGACGCCGCAGACATAGATACCATAACGACTATCATGGATACCATCATAAGACTCATAAGTATCTGAGCGCCGTAGGTAAGAAGCGCCGACATCTCACCGACGTTGAGAAGCGTCTGATTGCTGTTGATAATGAGACGCGAGCCGAAGTAGCAGACAAAGAGCATAACGAGATTGAAGCAGAGCTGCATCAGGGGCGTGTTGAGCGCAAGTATCTTTTCTGCTCGCTTGAAGTCCTTTGAGACCTCATCCGACGCCTTGCCGAATTTTTCCTTTTCGTAATCCTCGCGTACAAAGGATTTAACTACACGCATACCGTGAATGTTTTCCTGAATGGAGTTGTTCAGATTGTCGTATTTCTTGAAAACGTTTTTGAATATGGGATGCGCCTTTGTCATGATGAGAAAAAGTCCCACGCCGAGAATAGGCACGATCACCGCAAATCCGAGAGCCATGCGCGGGCTGATAAGTATTACCATCGTCAGCGCGAAGATGAGCATAAAGGGACAGCGTACGGCGGTGCGTATTAGCATCATATAGGACATCTGTACGTTTGAGACGTCGGTAGTCATACGCGTAACAAGGCTGGACGCCGAGAACTTGTCTATGTTCGCAAACGAATAATTCTGAACGGCGTAGTACATATCGTGGCGCAGATTTTTCGCAAATCCGCAGGAGGCGATAGCGCAGTTGTGCGCCGAGAGCGCGCCGAAGGTAAGGGAAACGCACGCTAATATCACAAGCAGAACGCCGAGTCCTATGACTACGTTAAGGCGGATCGATGCCGATTCGATCTCCGTAATAAAGATTGAAGCGATCCAAGGAATGAGACATTCGATAATGACCTCAAACGACACGAAAAGCGGTGTCAGAATAGAGGCTTTTTTGTACTCACGGATGCTTTTTGCCAAGGTTTTTATCATTTTGTTTTTCTTCACCCCTTAATTTTTATGTATCTTTACTATTATAATACAATTTGATTTCATAGTATTGCAAACTTTGTAAATTATCTTTGAATATTCTAAGATACGTTTGTGAAGCAAAGGGGGGATTGAATTTTTGTATGGAACGCCCGAACCGCAAGAATGAGGTTATTATGGCGGAGTTTGATATGCGTAAATATATTCCCATGAGGACAGTGCAGTAAAGCGACTTCGTCGCAAGATCCTCTACTCCAATACGCCTATTTCGCTGTTAGCGAAATGGCAAGAACAAGTTCTTGCTCTACTCAATGTACTGATAACCCCATAAGCGGTTCCTTTTGCCAACGGTAAAAATGCTCTGTGATGACAGATTAGTTGAGATAAAGAAAATAGGTATGTGACAAAGTTTATTACGAGAACTTTATATATGGAGTTATGCATACGTTCATCGCCAAACATCCACTATCTGTCATCCTGAACGGCTCGCTACCTTGCGAGACATAGTGAAGGATCTTTTTTGCGTCAGCAAAATTTACCTTATAAAAAAACGAATGGACTTCTGCAAAAGAAACAGATATTAACTTGAAATTGCAACTTCACATGGAGCGTAGCGAAGTAGAAACTTAATTCGTGCAGGAATATTGATATGTTCGCACAAACGAAGATAGCCTTCCCCAGCGGGGGAAGGGGGACCGCGCAAGCGGTGGATGAGGTGTTTTCGGAATATAAAAAGGAGCTGTCTCACGCATTTATGAGACAGCCCCTTAAAAATATTCACCTATCAGAAATCAAAGAGTGCGGCAAGTGTATCGCCGTCGTCAAAGCCGTCAGTGTTGTCAGCAAGCCTGAGCACGTTGCTCGACGCGGTGATGACGTCGTTCACCGAAAACTCTATCACATTCGCCATAGGCTCCAAATATGATCTTTTCATTGTATCTTCCTTCCTGTATTCGTTAATTAAGTGTAATATCGGTAATTCTCGGACAGTGGTCTGAGGATAACAGCGCATTTTTGTCGGTAACTGCGAAATATGCATTGATAACACACTTCTCCGCATCATCGCGTAACACGAAGATGTGATCGATAGCTCCCGTCGCATCTGCCGATGGAGTAGGGCAGGTGATATACTCGCCCGCGTTCGCGTCATAGGTCGCATATTTCTTTATTCCGTTCGTGTTGTCGGTGAGCTTTGCCGTGTTCTGGAGCCATTCCATGCCGTTTTTCAGCATAAGCTCGTTGCAAGCCTCACCGATACGGCTGTTCAGGTCGCCGCCCATGATAACGGGAAGTCCGAGGTATTCCGATCTTCCGCGTATTTCGTTCACCGTGTCAAGAAGTATCTGCGCATCTATAAGGCGAGCCGCTATTTTCTGCTCGGGGCTCAGATAATGCGCGCTGTACATATAATGCGTACATACCGCGATAAAACGCTTGCCCGAGGCTATCTCCTCAAATACCGCCCACGTAAGAGACTTTGACTTAACGTCGTTTATGTTAAGCTCCTGTCCGTCCTCGCCCACGATCTCGGGAGAGGTCAGAGGGTACATCACAAATCCCTTGTCAATAAGCCGCATGGTGTCGGCGCGGTAGAAAAGGGGAGTGTAATTGAGGTGCGTTCCGTCCTTGTGAGGCTCGGTGTGATAAGCGTCGACCTCGCTGTAGCCTGCCGCCATAAGCTTGGGCGTCATATTCTTGTGAAAGTCGGGCGAATATTCCTGAAAGCCTACCACGTCGGGAGCGTACGCAACGATAAGCTCTGTCTCCATGCTCTGCCTGAGAAGCTTAGGTCCCGAGCTGAGATGGGGCGAGTTCTCCTTGTCGGGATACCACATATATCCGTAGATATTGTAGAACATTACCCGTACGGAGCCGAGCTTGTTACCGATATAGCTTGATGAAAATGTTTGTTGGTTTTCCATTTGTGTTCCTTTTGACCAATGGTCAGATAGATCGTTTCAGTCTGCGAGCGATACGTTACCGTTAGCGTCTACCGAAATATTGTATGTGGAGAGTGCGCTGTAAACCTTAACGCCGCCTGCCTTCTGAGTCCAGCAACGAACGCCGAAGCTGTAATCGGTGCTTGCGGCAAGCTCCTTGATGGTGAAGCAGAAGAAGTAGTTAGCGTCGTAGTCAGAGGGAGCGATAGTCTTATCGCCTGCATTGAGGCTTGTGTAAACGTAATAGCAGTTGGGAGTTACAGTGTTTCCGTTGAGAGTGAACTCGAAGCCGAGAGCCTCGTAGTCTGTGTACTCACCCTGGAGAGAAGCAACGAAACGAACGTCTGTCGTTGTTTCCTTGCGAGTCTGGAAGCCTTCTACCTCAACAGTAGAGTCAGCAGGGA
>JAFTYG010000035.1 GCA_017461365.1 Clostridia bacterium
CAATCTGCTCGACAAACTCAAATTTGACGCACTTACCACACAAACTACCTTCGTGCCTTTTCGCCAACGGTGAAAAAGATAAACCCCAATTTAACTTTTCGCCGTTGGTGAAAAGTTGATATGTTCGCACATACGAAGGAAAGCCTTCTCCCGTGGAGAAGGTGTCACGACGAGGGAGTGACGGATGAGGAGATCGGAGTCTATACAAATGGCGATCTCCTCATCCACCGCAAGCGGTCCCCCTTCCCCACGGGGGAAGGCTAAATGTTAGTTCGCCCACCAATACAATCTGCTCGACAAACTCTAATTTGAAATACTTACCGCCCCTGTTCTTTCCACGGAACGCATCCCAAAAAGCAAGGAGCCGAGCCACGTTGAAGTGACTCAGCTCCAAAAGCTTAATATTCTATTTTTATATCCTCAATGCAGTGATACTCAACGCTCTTCTCCACTCCCTTAATAACAACGTCGTTCGCGGGAATGATGTACTTCGATACAGCAACGTGCTCCCCGAGATACAGATCGCGGAATCCCCACAGATATTCCCCGGGATCGGGATCGGAGCCGCTTCCGCAGTAGGAATAATTGCCCGCAAAGATCATCTTCTTCGAGCCGCAAGCCTCGGAAAGCGTTACGATATTCGCCCTGTGCGTGTGTCCCGCAAAAACGCAAATAACACGCTCGTCGGCAATGATCGCCTTCGCCTCGTCGCTCTCCTTGGACTCGTCAAAGTAGTGAGTAAGCACGATGACCTTCTTGTCGGGATTTGCCTCCATCACAGACTTTACCCACTCAACGTCCATCGGAGAGTAAGTACCGTCGCTGTGCTCGGTGGGATCGAGATTTGCCCCGTAGCTGTCAAGCATAAGGAACAGATAATCGTCCATCGTCACGTAGAACTGACGCTCACAGCCCGTGATCTCCTTCCACTTCTCATGTCCGTACTGCTCATGGTTGCCCGCTATCATATAGTAGGGCGTTGGAAGCGCGCCGTCAAGATAATTCTTGACAAACAGATCGGTGTAGCTCTTTCCCTCCTTGAGCCACGAGCCCTGTATCTGCCACTTCCAGTGGTCAAGAGAGTAATCTCCGAGGAAAAGTATCATCTCAAACGGATCGCGCTCATACTCAGCGTTTATGTCGCGTATAAGCCTCTCCATGCGCTCGTCGGCGCTGACTCCGTACCAGTCAAAATGACAGTAGTGCGTGTCGGTAACGATCAAAATTCTCTTCTCAGCCATTACTCCCACTCTCCTCGGCTTCCGCCTTTACTCTGTTGTAAAGATCCTCGTAATCGGGAAGCCTGTTCTCTCTGGGTGTGTATGTCGGTAACTGTATCTCGACCGCGCCCCAGTGAGCCTCCTCTGCGCAGTACACAGTCTTAACGTATGTTGCTTCCTTTGCGATATAAGAGTTCACAGATCTCCAACTGCCGTTGATCATTCTCTCGAAGATATTCTGTCCGTAGTTGTTCGTCTGGAAGCTGTAGGTGTTTACGGGCCACAGAACTGTAGCCGCCGCCACCATGTCGTAGACCTTCTGAGTAGCTCCCTCGTAGCCGTGATGAGCAAACTGAACTATATCAGACTTCATCTCCTCGGCAGTAAGATACTTCTCTATAACCTCGCTCGCTCTGTCCTCAATGTCCGCAAGGAACATCATTCTCTTGCCGCCGTGAGTTACGCGAAGCACCATAGACGTGTCGTTTACGTTCGTGTTCGCAACGGGATAAAGATCCTCGTGAGTGAAAATAACGTCAAACTGAGCGTCTGCAACAAAGAAGCGCATACCCGAATGAAGCTTGCTGTAACGAACAGCTCCCGTCCACTTGTCCATAGCGGTAACTATGGTGTTTACCAAGGACGCAGACGTAATGGTGTGTCCCTCAGAGGGCATATTGTAGTAGAACGCCTTAACGGTAAATTCGTTGAGGTGTCTCTTTGTCATGTTCAGAAGAGCCCCGTAATGGTCGCCGTGCTGGTGAGTGATTATCCACGCAGATACCACGGGCTTCTCACCCTCGGGCGTGTTCTCCTTAAGGAAATTCAGTATTCTGTCCGACTCAGCGTCAGTGTTGTATCCGCCGTCAATAATTATAAAGCTTCCGTCGGCAACCTTCAGGATGTAAGACATACCGCCGTTCGCTCCGCCGTCCTCACCGCTTCCGTACTGGCTGTCAACGTCAAGCATATACAGCGTGGGAACGTAACCCGAAACAGTCTCAAAGCTCCCCTTCTCCGATGAAGGATAAAGCGTGCCCGTCTTTTCAAAGAATACACGAACCGTCTTTTCGGACGAAATGTAAGAAACGTAAGCATTCGCCGTCTCTCCGATATAAAGCGCGTGGGTGTTGTTGCCCATCGTGTAGGTCTCGGAGAGCGTCATTCCCGCCTCGGAAAGAGCGCTCTTGTAGGCAGTTACGTCAGCCTCTTCAATATCGTCCCATACGTACACGTAGGTGTTGTCGCCGCAATCGTCAGAGCCTACAAACGTGCCCACCTCGATAACGGGAATACCGAGAAGATATTCCACCGTCGTGTTAAGACCGACGTAATCCTTGTTTATCATATATTTGCCGTCGTACGTGCCCTTGTAAAGATCGCCTACGTTAGCCGCAAAAAAGTTCACAGCGTCACCGATAGCATTTTCAACGCCCGCGCCTATAACTATCTTGTTGCCCGAAACAACGCTCTTCATCTCAAGCATACCGATGTCCGCATAAAGATCCTTACTTGCCTGGCGCGTAGTCTCACCGACAAGTATCTCATACGCCTCGGGATCGTCCGCGCCAATGTCCATGCCTACAGAAACGCTCTTGAGCCCGAAAATACCCTTGAGCTTGTTGGCAAGATTTGACGCCGCGCTTCTCTCATCGCTCGTCGCCTCGGCGGAAAAGATCACCTTGTACCTGAATTTTCCCTCCCCGTCGAAAAACGAAACCATATCGTTCACACCCGAATAGGAAACGTCAAGCTTGTCGTCTATCTTAACGCCGCCCTCATCCTTGATGAGATAGGTCTCGGTCAGAGCCTTGTAGGCAAGAGAAAGCATATAGTCGTTGCTTGCCGATATAACGAGCTTCGAGCCCGTGTATCTTATTCTCCAACCCACCTCGCTGATCTCCGAGAGAAGAGACTTAGACTCCTCTCTGTCAGTGTTACCAATGATTATCTCCTTGGCAACAGCGGGATACTTCGAGGTGTCGTCTGTAATTCTTGTGATCTTGACACCCGAAAGCTCCTTGAGGTGCTCCGCAAGATCTCCCGCAAGAGTCTTGGATACCGAAGTAGCCCCGTCGTCAAGAACGATGGTATATTCCGAGGACTCGCCGCTTACTATGTAAGTATAGCTGACCTCGGGTGTATCGCTGTCGTCAGGCTCCTTGTTTGTCTCACATCCCGCGAAGCAAAGCGCGAGCATGAGAATGGCAAGGAGCAAAGAAATCGTTTTTTTCATCTGATTGCCCTCCTTGGAGCAAAATATAACTTTTTTGCCAATTTTAAATAATTTGCATAAGCTTTGTTGACATACAAAGCCTTTTGTGGTATAATAAAATGTAAAAAAATCAAAGAGGTAAATGTTATGGATTATAAAATAGAATTGGAATCCAATAAAGACGGTTCAAAAAAATACTATGACATCTACATAGCTAAACATAAACCTGGCAATAAGCTCATCAGCCCGCCTCACGTCCATTCATACTACGAGATCAACTATTTTCAAAGTGGCTCGCATATGTATGTGATAGACGATACCGAGATACAGGTCTCTGAGGGAGACATTCTGATAGTCTATCCTAACGTAATTCATAAAACCTATACAAGCGCAGATTGCTCGAAAGAATTCACCGTGTCGACCGTCCTGAAATTCACCCCGTCGTTTCTCTACCCTATGAACTTTTCCGCGTCTGACCTGAAGCACCTGCTTCTTCCACTGAAATTCGAAAACAAATACGCGCTCATACACCCCGATGATCCGCTCCACGAAAAGCTCTCACAGCTCATAAAAATGGCGATAAACGAGGTAAGCAACCACGAAAGCGGATACGAGCTTGCCCTGAGAGGCTGCATATCGCTCATATATACCGACATCCTCAGAAATCTTTCCGAGGACGAGGAGCTGACAGCCATACAGACCGAGACCAAAAAGGCCAACCTCGACCTGATATATAAAGCGCTCGCCTATATAGACGATCACTATTCCGAGCAGATAAGTATGCAACAGCTCTCAAAGGAATGTAACGTGAATTATTATCACTTCTCACGCCTTTTCCAGCAGTACACAGGACAGGGCTTCCGCGATTATTTGATGAAATTCAGGCTCAATAAAGCGACGAGAATGCTCCTGCAAACCAACGATTCGATAACGAATATCGCTATGGATTGCGGCTTTGAGACCATCTCCTACTTTATCAAAAAATTCCAGGAGCATACGGGAATGACGCCGAAGAATTTCCGAAAGCAATATTTTGAGAACGAGGAATATCCCGATCCCACAAAAAATAAAGCCAAATTTCTCGATGCGCCCACCAACGAGGTAGTCGACGCAAGAGGAAAGAAAATAGAAAACTGAGCTAAAATCCTATAAAAAGGCACGAACGATGTTCGTGCCTTTTCGAATTTCGGCTCCCCCTCCCTCCCGTTTTCGGGAGGGAAAGGAGATCGAAGCATCATAGTATTGATCAACCGAGATCCGACCACTCGGTAAGATCGCTTATATCAATACCGCCTGCCCAATCGGAAAGCGTATCGATAATAGACAAAGTAATAACGTCGGACGTTTCAAGCATCGTAACCGATGCACAAGGAGCCGTGTATTTTTTCATAACGTCAACACCTCCCGAAGATCACGCCGCGGGAACGTATGCTGTGGGAGCGATGGTCTTAGCCTCAAGGCTCTCAAATACGTTGCCCTCTGCGTCAGTGTAAACTACAGTGTAGCTTATCTCATACTCGTGAGAAGCGTCAAGACCGTTGAGAGTAATGGTTGCGATGTAATCACCGTCAACTATTCCGAGATCAGCCGCCGTCTTTGTCTCGCCTGCCGCAAGAACGGAGGAGTAAACGATAGCGTTGTCTACGTTGTCCTTTTCGATCTTGGTGTTGTTTGTCTTGTCAACAATAGTTACCTTGAAACCAACGTTCTTCCAAGCTGTGGAGTCAACCTCGGCAAGAATACGAATGTTGTAGAGATTGCGAGGAGCCTCAACGCCCGTCTCAGCAACAGCCTCGCTTGTCTGGTGGTAGGACTTGGAGAGCTTATCAGCGAACTGAGCCGTCATAACACCCTCGGTAGTAGCTACCCAGTAAGGAGCATTAGCCTCGGGAACAGTGCTCTCAACGAGACTTACGCGAGTCTCTGTACCTGTTGCAGTACCTTCAACCTTACCGTAAAGATCGCCCGTAGCCTTTTTAACAATAACGTCGGTCATTGTAAACTTGAATGTAACGCTGGAGCACAAATGTCTGATATAACCAATCATGTCGCCGCATACGAGAGAAGAAGCCTCTACAAAAGTACCGTTGAATACGATATTCGTCATATTAACGTTAACCTTAGTTACCTGAGTTGCGCCATTGGCGTAAGAACCGCCTATAAGGCCGCCCGACTGAGACTCAGTCTTAGCGGACGCATTTGCAGTAAAGTCTTCGCCTACGTAGATATTTTCAAGTACAATTGTAGCCGTTTTGTCGGTAGAACCGCTGTCAGCAGCAGTAGCACCTGAACGTACGTATATAGTTCCGATAATACCGCCGAATCCGCCGCCATTATTATCTGCTACATATCCGCTTGCAATAACAACGTTCTTGATGCCGCCGTTACGGAGAGAACCTACAAGTCCGCCCCAGTCGTCTGTACCGCCACCGGAACCTCCGGAAGCAGCCGAGGGGTTGTATATACCGCTTATCGTATGTCCCTGACCGTCAAACGTTCCGTAGAAAGCATCAAGAGATTTCCAAATATTGAAGAAAGGAACGTTATTTCTTATTTTTGCAATTTCAAAATCGTCTCCGCTTTCAACCAAATTCTTAACACCGTTCCAATCGGTAACACCCGGGTTAAGATCGATGTCTGCGGTAAGAACAAATGTATTGTTCTGCGTAAGCTTCTGAGGCTTTTCATGCTTGTCTTTAAAGCCGAATTCCGAAAGTCCGTATGTAGTTTCGTTGTACGTAAGAGACTCAAGTATTTCGGAAAGTCCGAAAAGCTGTGCCGCCGTAGCTATCTCATATGTCTGACCGCCGCTTGTGGGGTTCTTTGTAATAAACTGACCTGTTGTCTTGTCAAGCCAATATGCAATATCGGGAGTGATCTCAGTCGCTGCAAGACTTCCTTCGAACTCAACAGGATCAGCCTCTGCAAGAAGCGTAACGGGATCAAAACCAATTGCGTCAGCATTGACAGTTGAAGTACTGTTTTCCTTTGCCAAATTGCCCTGATTTATGTGATAAGCATTGTTATGAGAAATCTTCATACCGATAGTTTGACCGGTTTTATCGGCAAGATTTGCGAATGCGTCACCGGATGTAGAGTCAAGGTAGCTCCAAGGAATAACTGTTTCAGCCATATAGCCTGTATCGGTTTTCTCTATCCAAGTTCTCAATCCATCCGCATATGTGTCAGCAAAGGAAGGTACAGACTTTGAACCCGAAGCACTTGTAGTAGAGGAATACTCATGGTCACGAACACGAACAACTCCCTCGTAGATGTCGGTCTCTGCCAAAGCCGGATCATAAAGGCAAGGAACTACAAATATCATAAAGCCCTTAGCTCTCAGATTTGTATCGTCCAAATTGTCAATAGCACGAGGAAGAACGATATTGTACATATTCGACTGCCAACCCTTATAGTTAGCGGGAGGAGCATTGTCTGCAAATGTTCCCTGAGCCGCCGCAATCGTCTCTGTCTCGTCCTTAGTATAGATTTTTCTTACGTCCTCAAGGATATAGAGATTTTCGTTATCCCAAAGAAGATACACATCTATATCGGAGTCAGCGTTAAGACCGCTATTATTGATAAAAGCACCTGTAGCATTATCAAGCGTCAGCATAAGAGCCTTATCCCACGCTGCATCCTTGATAGTCTCTAAATTTGACAGATCTGCGGAACCAAATTGTTCCTTTCCGTCAACAACAGTATTTTCAGGAATATCAGGAGTACCATAGTACGCATCAAGACCTGTATTTGATGATGTATCGAACAAATCGTCTATGCTGTCCCAAGATGCGGGAGCAACATATGCCGCCGATGCCGTCATAGGCAATACAACTATTGCCGAAGCCAGCATACAAAGAATGATCGCTATTGAAATCACTTTTTTCATAACTGTTTTTACCTTTCTGAAGTTAAATTTTTATCTGTTATCTCTTTTCGCCGCGCCATCGCAAATAGCCCGTATGGGAGGGTAAAAACCCTCCCGAAATTACGGTCATTTTCACTCATACGAGCTCATGCTTGCGCCCCGAAAAAAGAAATTCAGTTAAGTGGGATTTCTTTTTTCGTTTGTGTCTTTCGCCTTAGGTTGCCGAAACGTTAAAGAACGTGTAAAGATCGGTCAGCTTTTTTGCAAATCCGCTCTGCTTGCCCTCATAATAAGAGCTGAAGCTCTGGTCGGTCGTAGCAGCCGTAAGACCGCTGAGCATCGAATAAGGTGTGCCAAGGCACGCGCTGTATGCGCAGGAGAAGTCAAGCGTGAAGCTGTTACGGATAAGGTTCATCATATCCTTAAGATCCTCACTCTGCATATAACGTCCGCCGAGAACGGTGTCAAGATATGCAGGTCTTATGTTCTGATAGCTGTACATACAGAGAGCCTCTGTAACGACTCCGACCATCTCCTTATCGTAAATGGTCTTGGGAACCGAAATACCCGTTACCGAGTCACGGATAGCTGTGTGGTACTCAAGCTGATATTCGTCAGCCTTGGGGAAAGGAAGAACGCCGTAGCTCGAGTTCTCATCCATGTCCTTAGCTATGCTTACGACCTCACCGAGGGTCTGCGTGTAGAAGAGAACGTCGTTCTCTGTAAAGAGCTTATTTCCTACGCTCGCTCTTGTACCGTTGTCGCTCTTGTACTCAACTCCGTTTGCCGTTCCGCCTCTGATAAAGGAAACAACATCGTCAACCATCGTTGTGGTAGCCGTCGATGCTGTGGTCGGGAAGCTGTACTTAACGTATGATCCGCTTGTGTCCTTATCAACATAGCTTATCTCAAGCGCCGTTGCAAAGCTGCGCACCGAGTGGTCGTTTGTCGTAAGACCGTATATAGGATCAGCCTCAACATAGTTTACGTTCTTGACGAAGGTCTTGAATGTAGCCCAGTCCCATTTGTCCTCTCTTACGAGATCGTAGAGGTCAACTGCCGTGCCCGAAGCGTCAACAGCGTACTGCTCTGCAAGCTGCTCGTTGAAGAATACGACCTGCAAATACTCGTAAAGAGTATAGCCGATGTCTCCGACCGCAACGTAGAACTTACCCTCAATGTTGCAGTTCTCATAGAACTGCTTACTCCACCATTCCTTGGTCATGTCGAACGCTCCGTCAGCCGTCTTAAGCGTCGTAAGGTCCATACAGTAACCGTTTGTCGATGCGATCTGCTGCATCGGGAAGTGAGCCGCAACGAGAGACACGTCCGACCAACCCGTCATGTACTTCGAGTAAACGTCAACGAAATCGGAGCCCCATGAGCCCGCTGTTTCCTCGATACGGATAGTTACGTTAAATCTGGTCTTAACGCTTTCGTTGCGCAGGAAGATAGCGTTGTTTACCGCATCAAGTCCCTTGTCGTTCTTATGGTCGAACTCATAACGAGTACTCTTTCTCGAGAGTATCTTGTACTCTGCTCCGTCGAAGTCGTACTCAGCAAGAGTGTCGTCATCGTTCGGCTTAGTCTCCTCGGGTGTGGTGTCGTCAACTACGTCGTTCGAGCCCTTGGTGTCACTGCTTTCCGTGTCGTTACCCTTATCCTTGTTACACGCCACAAGAGCCGTCAGCGCAAACACCGATACAAGCAACAAACACAAAATTCTTTTTAGATTTGTCTTCAAAATAAACATCTCCTTTCATTTTTTATTTTTTGAGACAAAAGGTTTACTTTTTTGATTATTTACGACAGATCCGCCTCGGTAAGCCAACGGAGCGACTCTGCCACCTTTTCTTTATCAGCCGCGCTGTCCTTCACGGCTATATAAACAGTTGTCGGCAGTGTATCGGTAATATCAAAATACTGTCTGTCGATACTGTCTGTATCAAGGTTTTCCAAGGATAGCTGAACCTTTCTTGCAAATCGGTCGGCGCTGACGTCCACTCGGAAGAGTCCTCCGCCCTCGTCTGTCACACACGCGCGAAGCTCGACCTCGGGGTAGTCAAACTGCTTCGGGCGAACAAAGAGGGTGTTCTGCCTTGATAGCAGCTTGCCGTCGTTTGAATAAAGCTCGTATTCAAGGAAAGTATTTCTAATGCGCTCCGAGGGGATCTCGGAATACGCAACAGTAGCAATATTTTTCGCGGAGGGCGTCAAAAGCTCGACGCTTACCTCCCTCTCCCACAGCACACTGTGGTCTGTAGCCTTCAGGCGGTATTTTACCTTGCCAGAAAAGCCCTCGCGTCTCTCGCTTGAGACGTTGAGTGTTATCCGCTCCCCGTTGTTGTCTGCCGAGAGCAGAACGGGAGCAAAGAATCGCTTCGAGCCGTAGTACAATGCCTTCGGACGGTGATAGTAATCTATCGCTGCCCACGAAGCCACGGGCCAGCAATCGTTGAGCTGCCAGTAAAGCGAGCCCATACATCTGCCGCGGTTTCGTCTGAAATGCTCGACCGCGGTGCGGATGGCTCTTTCCTGCATAAGCTGTGTGGCGTAGATCACTTTCGGGAACTCGGTAGGATAGTCATAATACTGAGCGATGTAGAACATCAGCTTTCCGTTGCCGTTCTTATGCTTCTGGTGAGCCTCCATTACCTCGGAGAACAGATTTCTGTCCTCGGGGAGAGTTATATTTTCAACCGTCTTTAAGTCCGGGAACGACTCAAAGCCGAACTCCGAGCAAAATCTCGGGTAAGTCTTCTTATATTCATCAATGGCTTTCAAGCCGCTCCATACCGTCCAGATATGTCGGTCTCCCGCATTGTCTCCGTTCGGATCGTCCGCAGGAGTTCCGGCAGACGGCGACGACGACCAATAAAAAGTATCGGGCGCGTATCTGTCGCACAGATCGGGAAGCATATGGCAGTAGAGCTCAAGATAATCGTTCTCAACGAGGGGCATATATCCGCTCTTCATATAAGAAACGAGGAACTGCTCGCACTCGTTGTTTCCGCAAAGAAGTCCGAGGCTCGCATGGTGTCTGATACGGAGCAGATTGTCGGTGACCTCGCCCCTTATCGTCTCCTTCATTTTGTCCGTCAGCCACATCGAGGAGCAGGCAAACATAAAGTCGAGCCAAACGATTATACCGTTTCTGTCGCAAAGATCAAAGAACCAATCGTCGGGGTAGATGCCTCCGCCCCAAACGCGAAGCGTGTTGAAATTCGCCTCCTTGCACATCCGAATGAGATCGGCTGTCTTTTCCTCGCTTCTCAGCGACATCATATTTTCCTCGGGGATGTAATTCGCTCCCATCGAGAATATCTTCGTGCCGTTGACGATGAAGCAGAATTCATTGCCCCATTCGTCCTTTTGCTGACTTATGTTGAGCGTGCGCAGACCAACCGTCTTTTCTACCTTATCTATAACGGCGTCTCCGTCAAGAAGCTCGAAAGTCACCGTGTAGAGCTCCTGCTCGCCGTAGCCGTTAGGCCACCAGAGCTTCGGCTCGTCTATCTGTATCTTGATAAGCTCCCTGCAAGCCTTTCCGATATATTCCCTGCCGCTACCATCGGTAGCAGTAATCCTCATTCCAAGCCCACCCGAGCCGCAAACGTCAGCCTTACAGCCGAGCGTCACGCTTCCGTCTGCGTTGTGTACCTGACGGATCTCAACGTTCTCAATTCGGCTGTCGTACGAAAGGAGATAAACGGGCTTCCATATCCCGAGATCGGGAAGAGTCGGGCCCCAGTCCCATCCCATCATGTAGGACGCCTTGCGCAGGTGAGGAAATCCCTGAATGGTGTCTCCGTTGCCCTTCAAAGGATGCTGTCTCTGCTTTTCAACAAAATATGTAACTGCGGAGCTTATGTCGACCTCAAGAAGATTTTCACCCTCACGGAGAAGCTCCTTTACGTCAAAGCGCCATACCCTGTGCATATTGTCGGTCTCTCCTAAAAGAGTGCCGTTGAGATATACCTTCGAGAGCGTGTCAATACCCTCAAAAACGAGCTCGACACGTCTTTTCGAAAGCTCCTCGCGGCTTACCGAAAATGAGGTCTCAAATAATCCACCGTCTCCGAAAAGCTCCTTGAAATACTTTTCGTTGGTGCGAAAGTGCGGATGCTCCGCCTTTCCGTTTTGTATCAATATATCATAATAGGAGCAAGGAACGGAGCAGGAAAATTTCTCTCCCCCACCGCACGTAAGACTCCATTCACCTAAAAGCTTTTTCATCATTCGCTGTATCTCCTATACCGAAACTCATCCGACATCTGTATCAGAGTGTCCCATTTGTACGAAACATCCCATTTGTACCGCGACGTCCAACCGCGTTTCGGTTATACCGAAATGTCCACCGCGTTTCATTTGTACGAAACGTCCAACGCATCCCAATTTTATACATAGCGTCAGCCTCTGTCCCAAACGCGGCAATATTCCATATGTTTTTGTCCCATATACGTTCGGAGTGAACATCTCGCCCCGAACCCTACGTCCATGTATATCATATCATTTGAGACGCAAATTTTCTAACATTTTTTTGCCACAAAATATTAGTGATTTGTACATCTTTGATTTTCCAAGTACTTTTAAACAACTTTATTTTATGATTTTTGTACAAATAGCACAACTAATTTAAATAAAACGAACAAAATCGTCCGCCTTCCCGCAAAAAGAAGGTAAAAAAGAAACAACCGACTAAAAACACGAAACCGCCCCACCTTCCCAAACTATCCCAAATTATAGAAAAATTCCCAAACATCCCAAAATCCCCAAAATTCTCAACCCGACCAAAACTCCCAAACATCCCAAAACCCCCCGCCAAAAGCACAAAAACCACCCCAAAACACAAAAAAACCACCCAAATTACCCCCAAAACCCCGCCCAAAACAAAAAAATCCAAGCCTTAGGCTTGGATTTTTTGGCACCCGCAACGGGAAGCGAACCCCTAACTACCCCGTAGGAGGGGGGTATTATATCCAGTTAACTCTGCAGGCAAATATTTTGTTTTTA
>JAFTYG010000036.1 GCA_017461365.1 Clostridia bacterium
ACAAGCACCACAGAGCTTTTTGACGACGTTGAGCTTTGGGAGCCCGGCGCAGTTGTTTACGAGACCTTGGAGGTTGTAAACGAGGGTACTCTTGCTCTCAAGTATCAGCTTTCGGTAAACGTAGCAAACGCAACGGCTACCACAGACGGTAAAACGCTTGCAGACGTACTCAAGGTAGGCGTTATCGACGATGGCGCGACAATAACCGACCGTGACGCTCTCATAGGAGAGGTTAAGGATTGGTCATCCTTGGCAAGCTTTACCGAGAACGGCGATCTTGAGATCAAGGAGTCCGACGTCTACACGGTAGTTATCTACTGGGAGCCTTCCGAGAATGACAACGAGTTCAATATGAACAATGACAATAAGGTCGATGCTCTTACTGTTGAGATTGGCGTAAATCTCTACGCAACTCAGTTTGAGTCTGAGAGCGACAGCTTTAATAACACTTATGACAAGGACGCTTGGCATCCCGATTTTGTAGTTTTCACAGCTGACGAATTGCAGACTGCACTGAATAACGGCGGTAATATCGAGCTTGCTGCAGATATCGAGTTGACTGAGACTGTTACAGTTCCCGCAAATAAGGTTGCAACACTTGATCTTAATGGAAAGACTTTGACAGGTACGATGCACAAGAGCACCGGACCCGTTGTTAAGAACAATGGTACACTGACCTTGATCGGTGGTACGATAAGTTCTACCGCTGCTAATGGCGGATCGGCTATCTCTAACAACGGAAAATTGATAGTTAACGGAACAACTTTGAATGGTGCTTCCAATGCTGATGGAAGCTGGCCTTCATATACTGTTAATAATTCGGGCATTATGACTATTACAGATGCGAAGATAACATCTGTTCACGGTGCAGTAGCATCTTATGGTGAAGGCGCAGTCTTAACACTTAATAATACTAATATTGAGATGAGCGGTATTCCCAATTTCACAAGCCATGGTATTTACACATACAATGAGGGTAAGGCTATCGTTAACGGTGGTAATATCGCAAACAATGCTGCTGATCAGAACTCCACAGGCGGATCTGTTATCAACGGTGCAGTTGAGATCAACGGCGGTAATTTTGTTGGTCGTATAGAGAATTACTACGGTACTCCCGTGATCAAAGGCGGTACGTTTAGCGCTGATCCTTCTAAGTATGTTGCTGATGACTACAAGGCTACAAACATTGACGGCGTGTATTATGTGACTACTGAGACCACAGACTTTTTTGTTAATGACACTGAAGGGCTGAAGGGAGCTCTCGTTACTGAGGGAGACAACGCAGGAGATCTCACAGGAGAACTGATCTTGATTGACGACTTGACTGTCAGCACAAGTGAGACTAATTCCCACAGCGGCTACGGCGAGACTGGCGTTACCATCAACGGCGGCGTATTTGACGGCAATGGCAAGACCTTGACTGTTAACGATGCTAATGGCACATGGGATTCTGCTGTCAATATGGAGAGCGGCACCATCAAGAATGCTACTGTAAACGGAGCTTTCCGCGGCATCTTTATGGGCGGAGCAACAGGCGACGTATGTATTGATAACGTAGTTATCGACAAAGTATGTTATACCTTTAATTCCGATGGTGGTAACAAGGATTATGGCGTTTACATCAGCAATTCTACATTGAACGGTTGGACGAGTTATTCTGACGTTCATAAGGAGGTTATATTCACCAACTGTACCTTCGGTCAGGGAACAGGCGGATACAAGTATGCATTCTGCCGTCCTTACAACGCATCTGTATTTGAGAATTGCGTATTCGAGGAAGGCTTTGAGTTTGATACTTCTGAGACCTCTGACATCGTTTTCGAAAACTGCTACTACGGTGACACTTTGATCACTGCTGAGAATGCGGCAACTCTCGGAAACGGAGAAACCACATTCTTCTATAACGGACTTAACGGCATTACAATTAAATAAGTCGTTTTCGAAATCAACGGCGGACCTTCGGGTCTGCCGTTTTTTATTTTTAAATTATTTGTAAAAACGCAAATTAAAAGGGAATTTTCATTGACAAAAATGTGGGTATGATGTATAATAATTATGTGTGTCCTTTTTGATTTTTAGGGCGCGTTTAAACGTGATATTACAGTGAGGTATGGCTCATATGATAAATAAAAAAACGATGTGGAAAATAATAACGGTGACTATTGTTGCCCTTGCGGTGTCTATACTTATTACGGCGGTTGGCGGTGTGATCACTCTTCTTGTCGGAAGCCGTGACACCGAGCCGCCCGTGATAACCGCGGCAAAGGAAAATATTGTGATCGATGCGGGCTCTACTATTTCTTACCGCAGTCTTGTCAACGTCAGCGACGACAGCGGAGAGGAATGCGATCTTGAATGGAAATCGACCGTGGATCAGAACACTCCCGGTAAATACACTGTAAAATACAGAGCTACCGACGCGTCGGGCAACGTGAGCGACGTACTTACTATAAGCGTGGAGATCAAGGCGGTAAATGTTGCCAATGACAAGCTGATGGCACTTATTGCTCAAAAGGCTAAGAGCGAGCTCGGCTACACCAAGGAAGAGGCAAAGGCTAACAACTATTCTAAAGAGAAGATTGTAAGAGATATTTTTATTTTTGTAGCTGATCCCAACGAGAGCGTTCCTTCTAAGGCGAATATAATTTTTCTTGATTCTCAATCAAATTCGCCAAATCAATATTTGCAAAACGGTAAGCCCAAGAGAGAGGGGTGGAAAACCGATTGGGAGGAAGAAGCTTATCTTACACTGAACGGTATTATGAAGGGAGATTGCTATACTTTCTACTCGGTATCGAAAGCATTTTTTGAATATTTTGAAATTCCAAACGTTGGCGTACAGCGTACCACGGCGTCTCCTATGACGCAAAAATATAGTGGAACTCACTATTGGAACATTGTTAAGGTAGAGGACGGTTGGTATTATTACGACAGCACGCGCTATGCAGGACGTTTTACAAAATGTGAGGATCCGTGCTTAGTTACTGAAGAGCAGTTGCTCAGCTACGTTACAAGCGGTGGTGTGTCAAATTCCGGATATTACTATATAGAGACGAGCAATGACGAATTTTTTGACGCCGACGACAATGGCGGAGTTTATCCAACAGTAGAGAAAAAGGAAATAACTGATTAAAAATGCGAAAGAATATACTGACATATCTTGAAGAAACTGCGGCGCGCCTGCCCGACAAGCTCGCTTTCTCGACGGGCAAGGAGGGGATGACCTTCTATGAGCTGCAAAGCGCCGCCCTCTCGATAGGCTCGTATCTGAGGTCAAAGGGCGCTTACGGTGAGCCGATGGTGATCTTTATGGATAAGCATCCGAGGACTCTTGCGTCCTTTTTCGGAGCTATCTATGCGGGTTGCTTTTACGTCTGCCTTGACGAGAAGATGCCCGAGGCGAGAATGAGAGCGATACTTGATAATGTATCTCCACGCTTTCTGATAAGCGACAAAAAGAACATAAAAAAGGCTGAGGCTCTCGGCGTTGAGCATACCTTCCTTTATGACGATATATGTGAGACTCCCGTTGACAGTGATACACTCTCTGATGTGAGACAGAGGCAGAGCGACACTGATCCGATATACGTTGTGTTCACCTCGGGCTCTACGGGTGTTCCCAAGGGCGTTGTGGCTTGCCATCGCTCGGTCATTGACTACACCGAGAGTCTTTGCGATGCGATAGGCTTTTCGGAGGAGACGGTGTTTGGAAATCAGACTCCCCTCTATTTCGACGCGCCCCTCAAAGAGATAATGCCTACCTTGAAGCTCGGTGCGACGACCTATTTTATACCGAAGGTCAATTTCTCTTTCCCTATAAGGCTTATTGAATATATCAACGAATACAGAATAAATACCATCTGTTGGGTGGTGTCGGCTCTTACGCAAATATCCTCTCTCGGAGCGCTTGAAAATAACGCCCCGAAATACCTGACGACCGTTTGCTTTGGCAGTGAGGTATTCCCGAGAAAGCAGTACGATCTGTGGAGAGCGGCTCTGCCGGAGGCTCGTTTTTTCAATCTTTACGGTCCGACCGAGGCTACGGGAATGTCCTGCTATTGGGCGGCTCTGCGCCCTCTCTCCGAGGACGAGCCTATACCCGTGGGCAGACCTTTTGACAACACCGATATAATTCTTCTGACCGACGAGAACAGACGGGCGGAGGATGGCGAGACGGGAGAGATATGTATAAGGGGCACGTGCCTGACGATGGGATATTACAACAACCCCGAGCGCACCGCCGAGGCGTTCGTGCAGAATCCCTTAAACAAGGTCTATCCCGAGCTTATATACCGCACGGGCGATATTGGCAGATATAACGACTACGGCGAGCTCTGCTTTGTCTGCCGTAAGGATAATCAGATAAAGCATATGGGACACAGAATTGAGCTTGGCGAGATAGAAGCGGGTGCGCAGAGGTGCGAGGGGGTTCGCCGCGCCGCTTGCGTGTACGACGGCGAGGGGAAGAGGATAGCTCTTTTCTACGTCGGAGAGCTTACTGAGGTTGAGCTCTCCCACGCTCTTTCGGAATATCTTCCGAGATATATGTTGCCGTCTTTGCTTGTAAGGCTTGAAGCTTTGCCACTTACAGACAACGGCAAGACCGACCGCCGCTCGCTTAAGGAAAGAGCGGAAAAAATGTAAATTTTAGGAGTAAAAATGGAAAAATTACTTGAAATACTTTCATCTCTCCACCCCGACGTGGATTTTGAGAATACCGAGGATCTTATAGACGACGGCATACTCGACTCTCTCGATATTGTCACGCTCGTTACCGAGATCAACGCAGAGTTCGACGTGGCTATCCCTGCGGAGGAGATAGTTCCCGAAAACTTTAACTCGGCAAAGGCTCTTATGGAGCTTATCGAAAAATTGGACGATTAAAATTGATCTTCGGAGGCTCTGATGCTTTTTACATCTTACGGATTTATCGCATTTCTGTGCGTGCTGTTCGTTGTTTATTATCTTTTGCCCAAAAAGAGCCAATGGGCGATACTGCTTGCGGCAAGCTATATCTTTTATGCCTTTGCGGGGCTTGATTGCCTTGTCTTTATTTTCGTTACCACCCTCTCAGCCTACTTTGTCGCAAGGCTTATGGGGCGCCTGACGAAAAAGGAAGGGGCGTATCTTGACGCAAACAGGGAGACGCTTGACAAGGATGGCAGAAAAAAATATAAGGCGGCTGTCAAAAAGCGCCGCTTTTATATACTCGTTTGCGGACTTGTTCTGAATTTCGGCATACTTGCCGTTATAAAATATTCGGCTTTTGCTGTGTCAAACGTGAACACGGTCATAGGACTTTTCGGGGGAGACGGCTTTGACATTCCCGATCTGCTCCTTCCCATGGGAATATCATTTTATATATTTCAGACTATGGGCTATCTTATCGACGTTTACAGACAAAAGACCGAGGTCGAGAAAAATCCTTTCCGCTTGGCGCTCTTTGTCAGCTTCTTCCCACAGCTCGTTCAAGGCCCTATATCGAGGCACAGCGATCTTGCGCCTCAGCTTTACGCGGAGCACAAATTTGACCTTCGCGGATTTACATACGGACTTCAAAGGATACTTTGGGGATATTTTAAGAAGCTCGTTATAGCCGACAGAGTGCTCGTTGCCGTTAAGGCTCTTATGAAAACACCCGCAGAGGGTGAGGCAGAGGAGTTCGCGGGCTTTTACGTTGTATTGCTTATTCTCATCTACTCGGTGCAGATATACGCTGACTTCACGGGCGGTATCGACATAACCATCGGTATTGCCGAGGCGCTTGGCATAAAGCTCAAGGAAAACTTTGTGCGTCCGTTCTCGTCAAAGAGCACCAAGGAATATTGGAACCGCTGGCATATCACCATGGGCACGTGGTTTACTGACTACATCTTTTATCCCGTGTCGGTCTGCAAGCCTATGATGAAGCTGTCAAAGTGGTCGAGAAAGGTATTCGGCAACAACATCGGCAAGCGCATACCCGTCTATCTTGCCACGATACTTACTTGGTTTCTGACGGGACTTTGGCACGGAGCGGGCTGGAACTTTATAGTCTGGGGCTTGCTCAACTGCGCGGTGATACTTGTCTCGCAGGAGCTTGAGCCGCTATATGCGCGCTTCAGAGGTAAATTCCCGAGGCTCACGGGCAGCGTCGCCTACGGTAAATTTATGGCTTTGCGTACCTTTTTGCTTATGGGACTTATCCGCTCTCTCGACTGTTACCGAGACGTCGGAAGGACGTTTTCGCTTTGGGGCAGTATGTTCACAAAGTGGAATATAGGCGAGGTCATGGGCGAGATCGGTTCGATGCTTACGTCGGCGTCGGGGACTTTCCTTGGCTTGAAGCTTGCCGATTATATTATCATAGCTGTCGGAATTGCCGCGATGGCTGTCGTCAGCTCCTTGTCGGCAAAGAAGAGCGTGCGCGAGCGCATTTACGACAAGCCCGTTCTTTCGTGGCTTCTGTGCGGAGGCTTGCTGTTCGCTGTTGTTATGTTTGGCGCTTACAGCATAGGCTATGACGCGTCGCAGTTTATCTACAATCAATTTTAAAAAGGATAAAAATGAAGAAAAGAATTTTTATATCGGTCAGCGCGCTTCTTATCCTTGCCGTGATCTTTGCACTTTGCTCCGCTTTGGTCGAGCCTAAGTACACAGACCTCAAGCAGCAGGAGGGCAGGCTCATAGGCGAGTATTACGCCGAGGCGGGCGGACACGATGTGATATTTATTGGCGACTGCGAGGTATATGAGAGCTTTGTTCCCGCTGTGATGTGGGAAAAATACGGCATTTCCTCATATATTCGCGGTAGCGCGCAGCAGCTTGCGTGGCACTCTTATTATCTTTTGGAGGAGACCTTTAAATACGAAACTCCGAAGGCTGTTGTGTTTAACGTGCTTGCGCTTAAATACGGAGATCCGCAGAGCGAGGCTTACAACCGAATGACTCTTGACGGGATGAAGTGGTCGGATGCGAAAATAAAGGCTATTGCCGCGTCGATGACAGAGGACGAGAGCTTTCTTGATTACGTTTTTCCTCTGCTCAGATACCATTCGAGGATAACAGAGCTTACGGGAGACGATTTTAAGTATGCATTTAAGGACGCCCCCGCGGTGTCGCACAGCGGTTATCTTATGCAGACCGACGTCGTTCCAATGCCCGAGGGCGACGCGTCGGGAATAACGCTTACAGACTATACGTTGCCCGAGACGTCGATGGAATATCTTGAAAAAATGCGCGCGCTCTGCGAGAAAAACGGCTCGGAGCTCATACTTATAAAAGCGCCCACCAATTCGTGGAGATATTGGTGGTACGACGAGTGGGATGCGCAGATAATTGACTATGCCGAGGAAAACGGGCTTGCTTATTACAATTTTATTCCGCTCTGCGAGGAGATAGGCATTGATTGGTCGACTGACACCTACGACGCGGGGCTTCACTTGAACGTGTACGGGGCGGAGAAGCTGTCGGATTACTTTGGAGATATACTTGCGAGGGAGCACGGAATTACCGACAGGCGGTCGGACAGCGCGCTTTCGGAGGCGTGGCAGGGAAGAGTGGACAGATATTATGAAGATAAAAATTTGAGGGAGAGTGAATAAAATGAAAAAGAATATTTTCAGAATTTTTGCGCTTGCGCTTGCAGCTATGCTGACTCTTTGCGTGTTTGTTGCCTGCGACAACAGCAGTGGCGACGGCGAGGATGAGGCAAAAGCGGGCGTTTACGCGATCGAATACAACGGCACAAAGGTAGAGCTCGGCAAAAAGGCTGACAGTGCGCTTTCGGCGCTCGGTGAGCCGATAAGCGCGCAGAACACGGGTAACTGCGGCGGTCTCGGTGAGACGATACGTTACGATTATTCGGCATTCGTTATGGTAGTTGTCGACTATGAGGACGGAGACAAGATAATCGATCAGATAGAGCTCAAGAACGACGGTGCGGAGACCTCGAAGGGCATATATATTGGCTCTTCCGAGGCGGACGTTAAGTCGGCATACGGCGATGCGGACAGCACGTCGGGAAGCGCGCTTGTGTATGAGGATAACGGCAAGCACCTTGAGATCGGAATTACCGACGGCGCGGTCAGCTCGATAGTGCTCAGATGCGTTGGGTGAATTGAATAAATAATGGGCTAAGTCATTCGAATGTGACTTAGCCCATTGATTTTAACCTTCAATTCTGCGTTTTTTACGGTGAGCGAGAAATTCGTTGATTTTGAGTTTTATTACGATCTTGCTTCGTATTCTCTCGTAAAAATTATCCGCCTCGGGAAAAGGAAGAAAAGTGCCGCCGACACGCTCACGGAATACACGGTTCATTCGTATTTTATGTCTTTTGCTGTACTGATGTATATTGATTTCTTCATCCGTATCGCATATGTCCTCTTGCACAGCCTCTGAGTAAGCGCGCTTGATGAGAATACGAAGCTCCTCGGGAATGCTCTCATAAGCATCCTCTTCGTTTGTGTTTTTTATATTTTGATTTTTTACTTGAGAATGATTGCTCATTTTATTTCTCATACTCCTAAAATAAAAAGTGCGGCTACCGAAGTAAACCGCACAAAAAACGCAAACTCCGATAGTCGCCAAACTAACTTTACATGAAACGTGAATAACCACAATTACACCGTATAGAATTTGCATTTTTATCAAATTCATAGCGTAATTGTTATCAAAAATGGATACAGCTATCCCTATAAGAAATAATACACCCTTGGTTCACGAATATTAAGTTAGTTTGGCGCTTTTATTATATCACAAATTTCGATAACTGTAAATGATTTTTGGAAAAATATTTTAAAATATATATTCAAATTTTAGCTATCATTGGAAATTCAACAGGAAGAGAGAGTCAATAGTGGGAGAGAATGTTGACCTCGATGCGGTTGTTTGCAATATTGTGACGAATTGGAGTTTCTTTTTCGCTTACGCGAAAAGGCACGAACATAGTTCGTGCGGCGAGAGGTGGATATGTTCGCACATATAAAGGAAAGCCTTCCACAGCGGGGAAGGCTAAATATTAGTTCGCCACCGTTATCCTTTGTTTGTGCGAACATATCGGAACATCTTTTCGCGTAAGCGAAAAAGAAATACAAATAGCAAGGGGCTAAGTCATTTGAACGTGACTTAACCCCTATGTTTTACTTAAGGTCGCATAGGCTTTCCGCCGCCGCCAAATCCTCCGCCCATGCCCGAGGATGAGCCGTAAGTCAGCGAGGACATTGTGAAGCTTGTTACTGTTGTTCCTCCCGTAAGGGTGGTGCTTCTCGCAAAGCCGTTCGCATCAGCGCCGCTGACCGTTCCGCCGCAGACGAGCGAATATTTATTGCCCTTCTGTATCTCGGGCGCGGTCATTACCACCGATTGATATGCCTTTGAGGGCGTAAACGCAGCAATTACGTTTCCGTCGCTGTCACAGAGGGCGATAGACGATCCAGCGCTTTGTGTGGAGAATGAAAGATATACGGCGCCTTGATTTTCAGCCACGTTGAAGGTCTCCGCCATTCCCGAGCTTCCGACGGCAATAAGAACGCCTCCCGTTGCCGTCGCCGTACCGTCGTGGTCAAACGCGCAGTTGCCGTTGTCCGTAGGACCGTTCACAAGTGTCACGCCTCCGCTGACGTTCAAAGCTCCGTTCGAGTCAAGACCGTCACCGACAGAATTTATAAGGATATATCCGCCCGTTATGGAAATGCTTCCCGACGTGCCCGAAAAGCTACCCATACCAGGCCGTCCGCCAAGTCCCGACGAGTCGTTACCGCCTGCGGCATTTATTCCGTCGTCGGAGGCTATCACCGAGATATTTCCGCCGCCTATGACGATATTCGTCGCCTCGATACCCTCATAGCTCTTGGTAACGTCTATCTTACCGCCCGATATTCCGAGGTCGTTGTCGGCGTGTATGCCGTCGTCTCCCGAGGTAAGCGAGAGAGTTCCTGCCGATATGACCACCGTGTTGTTTGAATGTATGCAGTCGTCGGCAGTGTCGGCGCTGACAGTACCGCCCTCGATGATGATGTCCGAGGTAGCCTTCAAGCCCTTTGCTGACTCCTCGTTACTGCTCGACGAGGAGGATGATGAGCCCGGACGCCACATACCGTTGAAGCTGCCGTCCGAATTGGTCGATGCGTTGACGCTTCCGCCTCCGCAGAGGAGCGTTACAGTACCGCTTGTGAGCTTTAGCACTGTTTCAGCCTGAATTCCGTCCTTTTCGGATGTGATTGAGAGCATTGTGTTTTCAATATAGATGTATCCGCGAGAGGTGTCCTCGGTGTTATCCGAGCGTACGCCGTCGGTTCCTGCGTTTACGGTAACTGCACCGCCTCCGAGCTTTACGCAATCCTTGCCGTAAATGCCGACGTTTTTAGCCGTTACGCTGATATTTCCGCCAGTGATGACTGTGTCGTCCTTTGACACGATACCGTGCTTGTAATTGCCGTTGACCGTCAGCGAGCCGTTTCCGTTTATCGTCAGATCTTCCTTTGAAAAGAGCGCGGCGTCGACTGTGGTGTCATCTACCGAAAGCTCGTAGCTCTCGCCGTCCGAAAGGGAATTTTCAGAGCCCTCCGCAAGCGTTATAAACACCTTATCGGCGGTCTTTATAAGGATGGCGGGACCGCCTTTTGATGAAAGCGTGAGTCCGTTGAGGACTATCTGAACCTTTTCTTCCTTCGATATATCTACCGTAAGGCAGGCGTCTGAGGCGCTTCCACTTACTATATACGTGCCCGCCGCGCTTACCGTGACATTCGAGCCGTCGGCGGTGGCGCCGCTACCCGTAACTGTACTTCCGCTGTCCGAAAATACAAGCTTGGTCGCATCGCTTTCCGAGTATTCCGCAGATTTATCTTTATCTGAAAACGTGAAATCCATTTCCGAGGTATCCGCCACCTCTACGTTTACCTCGCCTGTCATTTCTACGTCGCCGTTCTGCGAGCTTTTGTTTCCGCAAGCGCTGAATACGGGGAGTAAAACGAGCATAAGGCAAAGCAGGACCGCAAGTAATCTTTTCATAATTCTTCGTTCCTTTCTCCTGCCATCGAAACGGCTATTTCAAGATTGCCGTTTCGCTCTCTGAGCAGGTCTATCATCTTTTTAATATCGGCATCTTTTTTCATTTCTATTCTGTATTCGAGCTTGAAAAGACTTCCCATGTTGGTTGTCTTTACACGCGTAAGACGGAATCGCTTGGTGTTTTCCTTAAATATATCGTCGAATACGCCCCTGTAGTTTAATTGTTCGGGAACGGTGATCTTCAGCTCAAGCTCCTTGTCCGAGCTCATGGGGATGAGCGTGAGCAAAAGCATTATAAGTGACGCAGCAACCGTGAAGATAAGCGCGATGCCGACGTATCCCGCCGCGCAAGCAAGCCCCGAGGTCATAGCGAGGAATATTGCGGCTATCTCACGCGCTTTACCGGGAACTGAGCGGAAGCGCACAAGCGAGAATGCTCCCGCAACGGCAATTCCCGTGCCGATATTTCCGTTTACCATAATTATTACCGTTTGAACTATAACGGGGAGCAGAACGAGAGAAATGATAAGGCTTTTTGAGCTTCTTGTCCTGAACGTCGCGGCAAAAGCCACGATTGCTCCCGATATAAGCGCGAAGAGGGCGCAGAGCAGATAGGTTTTGAGCGTCAGCTCAGTCTCAGCAATAGACTTGAACAGATCCATTTTAAATCTCCTTTTTATTTATATTTGCAGTGCGTTGACGGTCGGCGTATGCCGTACCGTATTTTGAAAACGATGAGGGATATATTTTACACTCATTGAGGGCGTGGGCGAGCCACAAGGGCATAGCGCCTCCCGTTTTTATTTCGAGCAATATTTCACCCTCGGGGAGGATGGTCTTGCCGTGGCTCCCCTCGGAGAGAGCGAGCGCGTCTGTTCTGTACCGTATGCCCGTGTCGAAGGTCAGACGCACGTTTGGATCGTCCTTGACGAAAAACGCTTCGCGCTCGTAGCCGAGGAGCATTGCGGGCTTTGGGTGTTCATAAAGCTGCATGGCGTATCCGATCTCTCTCATTATTTGCGAGTCAAAGGGCGGTTCTCCCGTATCGATATAGGAGCGTACCTCGCTGTGCGCCATTGAGACGCGTCTTTTGTAAACTACGCCCTTGTATTTTTTCTTTATCTCAAAAAACACTCTGTCGCTGTCCTTTGGTGTGCCGTAGCTTCGAACGCGGAGCTTTTCCTTGTAAACGCTTTTTTCTTCCTTCGCCTCTATCGACGCGCGTATGATACGAAAATCGGGAGTGTCGAGGTAGAGGCTGCATATTGTACTTTTTCCGTGAGCGTCGGGAACGAGACGGGTGGCAATTCTTTCCAGCAGTTGCCCGTACTGATCGGCATTTATGCGGTATTTCTTTTCTATTCTTCGAAAAATATAAATATCCGACGGCATATCATACCTCCTATCTTACTGCCATATTTTACAAACCGAAACTTAAAAGAGTCTTAAAGAGAGAAATGGTTTTAACTGCGAAAAATAAAAAGACAGCAAAACTGTCTTGACATAGTATAATTTATGTGGTACAATAATCATCGGCAGATATGCCCGTGAGGGAATATCCTCGGATATTGAGTCTACGTTAATGACTCCACCGATACTGGTGGTTGCTTCCCGCGCTTCGGGAATGCAGAGTTTCTTTTGCCTTCCCGATGAGGGGAGGTGATGCAAATGTATTTGACGATCGAGCAATTATTCCTGATTGCAGGCTTTGTACTTGCGCTTCTGACATACATCGACCATAAAAAGAAATAACCGCCTCTGCTTCGAAACCAAGGCGGTTATTCTTTAATAACTAATTAGGGAAGCAGCCGTTATCGGTGCTCTCTGTTATAATTATATCTTATTTCAATTGCTTTGTCAATATATTTCGTTAAATTTCCTTCCGCGTATGCGGAGGGTTTTTCTTTAAGTATTATTTCAGTTTTAAAGTGTAAAATCGTTATTGCAAAAACGGCGGATATGCGGTATAATTATATCGAACGTATTCGGGCTTGGAGGGTATATGAGAATTCTTGTAGTTGAGGATGAAAAGCGGCTTGCCGATGCGCTTGCCAAAATATTAAAGGATCAGAAATATATGGTCGATACCGTGTATAACGGAATTGACGGATATGAATACGCACTTTGCGGTATATACGATCTTATTATTCTTGATATAATGCTTCCCGAAAAGGACGGGCTTTCGGTCGTATCGGATATGCGTAAAAATAAGATCTCCACGCCTGTGCTTATG
Organism: Clostridia bacterium; assembly: GCA_017461365.1. Classification (GTDB taxonomy): domain Bacteria; phylum Bacillota; class Clostridia; order Oscillospirales; family CAG-272; genus HGM12713. The sequence continues at coordinate 13,229 of JAFTYG010000036.1, forward strand.
CTCACGGCAAAGGACAGCATACAGGACAAGGTAAGGGGGCTCGATATGGGCGCTGACGACTATATGACAAAGCCCTTTTCGACCGAGGAGCTTCTTGCCCGTATCCGCGTGCTCTCTCGCAGACGGGGAGAGGTCATAATTGATACGGTTGAGGCGTTTGATATAATTTTCGATCTTTCCACTGCCGAGCTTACACGCAAGGACGGGGACGCGCAAAAAAGCATACGTCTCAATTTCAAGGAGGCGGAGCTTCTAAAGCTTCTTATGGAGCGCCCCGCCGCAATCGTTTCCAAAGAGGAGATCATAACCAAGGTGTGGGGATATGACTCCGACGCGGGGGATAACAACGTGGAGGCGTATGTGTCATTTCTTCGCAAAAAGCTGAAATTTGTCGGCTCGGGCTGTGAGATAACGTCGGTGAGAAAGCTTGGATATATGCTGGGGGGAGCAAATGCTAAAAAAGCTTAAGCTAAAGTTTATTCTTATAAATATGGTGCTTGTGGGCTTAATAATGTCGATAGTTTTCGGAGCGGTGCTCTATCTTACCTGTCGCTCGGAGGCGACAGAGATCGCGGAGGAGCTTGACGGCGCTATTCAGCTTCATATGCGTTTTCCGCAGATAAACTTTGGCGCGGATATAGGCGGAGACATCATCCCCGACCGCTATAACGAGGAAGAGATGAGCAGGCAGCTTCCCTTGGAGATAGTTACGGTATCGGTCTCAGAGACGGGAGATATAATCGACGTGCGTGAGTACGGCATAAGCATAGACGACGAGGTTCTGCAAAGGGCGGTCAGAAAAGCCGAGCAGACGTCCGATCCGCACAGCGTAAGCCTTGTGCTGAACAATGAAGAGAAGCTTATCTATATGCAAAGGGAGATCATGGGGCACAGATTTATCGCCTTTACCTCATCCGAGCTTCTTTTGGGTAAGATTCGCAACGCGTCGCTCATATACAGCGTGTGCCTTATGCTGTCGCTTGTACTGTTTTTGTTTGTAAGCTATCTTTTGTCAAATTTTGCCATCCGCCCCGTCGAGAGGGCTTGGATGCAGCAAAAGCAGTTTGTTGCCGATGCGTCGCACGACCTGAAAACGCCGCTTACCGTTATATTGGCAAATTCGGACATATTGCGTGCGCACAGAGGCGAGACGGTTGAGTCACAGCTACAGTGGGTGGACAGCACTGCCGAGGAGGCGGGGCACATGAGAGGGCTTTGCGAACAGCTTTTGGAGCTTGCGAGCTCGGAGGACGCGCAGAAGCATTTTGAGCTTTGCGAGGTAGACCTCAGCGATATGTGTGAGCAGATAGATCTGCAATTCGAGCCTTTGGCATTTGAAAAGAACGTTGAGATAGAGACGAAAATATCTTCGGACGTTGTTTTGCGTACCGACAGAAGCGTTTGCGCGCGTGTGATACACATTCTGCTCGATAACGCCATAAAATACAGCAGAGGCGGAGAAAAGGTAAGCTTTTCGTTGGAGAAAACGAGGCAGGGAGCGGTTATGAGCTTTCGGAATTTCGGAGACGTAATTCCGAAAGAGGAGCTGCCGCATATTTTCGAGCGCTTTTACCGAGCTGATAAAGCGAGAGCGGTGGGCGGTCACGGCTTGGGGCTTGCAATCGCAAAAAATCTCGTCGATCAGGTCGGCGGACGGATAACCGTTTCGAGCAGCGCCGAGGCGGGAACTTTGTTTACGGTGTATCTGAAAAATATTTGAATATGTTTTCAACATAGCTGTTTCTCAGTGAGACGGCTATGTTTTTTACCATACACGAGTGCATTTTTTTATATTTCGGCGGAAATAATACCAATATGGCGGAATTTTAGCACTGTTCACAAATAATTAACAAAAAACTTTTGAAAAACTCTTGACAAATCGGCTGAAAAGTGGTAAATTTTATACAGTGATTTAGCACTCAGCAAAAAAGAGTGCTAAAAACACAAAAGAGTAGTGGGAGGAGGAAAGCAATTGGATACAAAAGATAAACCGCTGAGCGAACGGAAAAAGCTGATACTCAAGGCGTTGGTCGAAGCTCACATCGAGGGCGGTGAACCCGTAGGTTCAAAGTATATCGTGCAAAACAATCTGCTGACCTGCTCGTCGGCTACCATACGAAACGAAATGGCAGAGCTTGAGCAGATGGGCTATCTCGTTCAGCCCCACACTTCGGCAGGCAGAGTGCCAAGTGAGCTCGGTTACAGATTTTACGTCGATCAGCTCGTTGAGCAATACGCCGATACGACAAGAGAGGTCGTTCAGATAAATCAGCTTCTCAAAGCGAAGATGGCGGAGATCGATCAGATACTTGACACGGCGTCACGTCTTGCTTCGAGCATGACTAATTACACGGGCATCGCCATAAAGCCCAAGGCTTCCTCGGCAACTATGCAGAGGTTTGAGGTGATAGCGGTCGACGAAAGAAATTTCGCAGTGCTTATGATAACCTCGGGCGGTGCGGTCAAGACTAAAAAGGTCAAGGCGTACGGAAGATTTGGAGCGGAGGCGCTAAGACAGCTTACTTCTCTTATGAACGAATGTCTTTGTGGGCTTTGCGCCGATATGATCACGCTTCCGATCATAATGGATATGGAAAGCGCCATGGGAGAGTACGCGCACCTCGTCAATCCAGCGGTAAAATCGGTTTATGAGGTGATGAGTGAGCTTGACGGCGGCGAGATGAGATATTCGGGTATAAATCAGCTTCTCAAATATCCCGAGTATTCGGATACACAGCAGTTCGGTGAGCTCCTCGGAACGCTTGAAAATCAGGACGAGATACTTGATCTTGTGTCAAAGGCGGACAGCGACGACATCAACGTGCTTATAGGCTCGGAGAGCCCCGTGGAGGTAATGAACAATTCCTCGCTCGTATTCAAGCCGATAAAAAAGAACGGACGGACGGTGGGCGTTATAGGCGTTCTCGGGCCGCGACGGATGAACTACAAGCAGGTGCTTAAAACTATTGATGAGATCACAGGCAGTATCTCCACGATGATAGACGGAGAAGGACCGCCAAACCAAATAACCGAAAAAGGAGAAGGAAATGGAAGAAAACAAGAATAATATTCCCGAAACGGAAGAAGAGCCCGTGAGCGCGGAGACCGAGGCAACTGAAAACGAAGCGGCAGCCGAGGATGCGCCCGAGGCAGAGGAAAAGCCCGCTAAGGGAGAAAAAAAGAAGCTCAAAAAGGCAGAGGCTGAAATAGCCGAGCTCAAAAAGCAGCTTGCCTCGAAGGACATAGAGCTTGCAGAGCTGAATGACAAATATATGAGACTTTGCGCGGAATACGACAACTTCCGCAAGCGCACCGCAAAGGAGCTTGAGAGCAAGGCGGCAGACGCGGCTTGCGATACTCTTTCGCAGATACTTCCCGTTCTCGACAATCTTGAGAGAGCGGCTCAGTACAACACTGAGGACAGCGCGGAAACGCCTATGGGCAAGGGACTTGAGCTTACCTTGAAGAGCTTCGCGGAAACGCTTGCAAAGCTTGGCGTTTGCGAGATCGAAGCCGAGGGCAAGCAGTTCGATCCAAACATCCACAACGCCGTAATGCACGTTGAGGATGAAAATCTCGGAGAGAACGAGGTAGTAGAGGTATTCATGAAGGGCTATGCCAAGGGCGACAAGGTACTTCGCCATTCAATGGTCAAGGTCGCAAATTAAAAGAAACATACCCAAATATCACATTTTATAAAAATTTAAAAACTTTTATCCCAAAGGAGGAATTTTATCATGGGAAAGATCATCGGTATAGATTTAGGAACAACAAACTCTTGCGTAGCGGTATTTGAGGGCGGCGAGCCTATCGTTATCCCCAATCCCGAAGGCGCGCGTACAACTCCCTCTGTCGTTGCATTCACAAAGACAGGTGAGAGAATGGTAGGTCAGGTCGCTAAGCGTCAGGCTATCACCAACCCCGACAGAACTGTTATCAGTATCAAGCGTGAGATGGGTACTGCTTACAAGAAGAACATCGACGGCAAGAACTACACACCTCAGGAAATATCCGCAATGGTACTTCAGAAGCTCAAATCCGACGCGGAGGCATATCTCGGAACAAGCGTAAATCAGGCTGTTATTACAGTTCCCGCATACTTCTCCGACGCGCAGAGACAGGCAACCAAGGACGCAGGTAAGATCGCGGGACTTGAGGTACTCAGAATAATCAACGAGCCTACAGCGGCGGCTCTCGCTTACGGCATGGATAAGGAGACCGACCAGAAGATCCTCGTATTCGACCTTGGCGGCGGTACGTTCGACGTATCTCTTATGGAGATCTCCGACGGCGTATTTGAGGTACTTGCGACAGCAGGTAACAACCGTCTCGGCGGCGATGACTTTGACGAGAGAATAATCAACTGGATGGCAGACCGCTTCAAGGCTGAAAACGGCGTTGACCTCAGAAGCGACAAGATGGTAATGCAGAGACTCAAGGAGGCTGCAGAGAAGGCAAAGATCGAGCTCTCGGGTATGTCGAGCACAAACATCAATCTGCCCTTTATCACGGCAACCTCGGCAGGTCCTCTCCACTTCGACGCAACTCTTACAAGAGCTGAGTTCGACAGAATTACAGCAGACCTCGTAGAGGCTACAATGGCTCCTCTCCGTCAGGTTCTCTCTGACGCGGGCATTTCCGCGTCTCAGGTAGACAAGGTGCTTCTCGTCGGCGGTTCTACAAGAATTCCCGCAGTTCAGGAAGCAGTTAAGAAGTTCCTCGGTAAAGAGCCCTTCAAGGGCATCAACCCCGATGAGTGCGTAGCTATCGGCGCGGCAATTCAGGGCGGCGTTCTCGGCGGCGACGTTAAGGATCTTCTCCTTCTCGACGTAACGCCTCTGTCTCTCGGTATCGAGACGCTCGGCGGTGTATTCAATAAGATAATCGACAGAAATACAACTATCCCCGTAAAGAAGAGCCAGGTCTACTCCACTGCGGCTGACGGTCAGACCTCTGTTGAGATCCACGTTCTTCAGGGTGAGCGCGAGATGGCGGCTTACAACACCACTCTCGGAAGATTTAACCTCGACGGCATTCCCGCAGCTCCCAGAGGTGTTCCTCAGATCGAAGTAACCTTTGACATCGACGCTAACGGTATCGTTAACGTAAGCGCAAAGGATCTCGGAACGGGTAAGGAGCAGCACATCACTATCACTTCTTCCACCAATATGTCCAAGGAGGACATCGACAAGGCTGTAAGAGACGCTGAGATGTTCGCTGAGGAGGACAAGAAGCAGAAGGAAGCTGTTGACGTAAAGAACCGCGCAGACAGCCTTATATTCCAGTCTGAAAAGACAATGGGCGAGGTTGGCGACAAGGTTCCCGAGGAGGATAAGGCGGCTGTAAATGCGGCCATCGAGAAGCTCAAGGCTACCGTTGCAACAAACGATACCGCGGCTATCAAGGCTGATACCGAGGCGCTCGAGAAGGCATTCTACGCACTCTCCGAAAAGCTTTACGCTCAGCAGGGCGGAGCTCAGGGACAGGGCTTTGATCCCAATGCAGGCGCTAACAACAGCGGCAATCAGGGTGGCGACGGCACCTACTACAACGCCGACTATGAGGATAAGACCAACGGCTAATTAAAAAATACTTGCGGGAAAGGGCGATTTCTGCTCTTTCCCGCGAAAGCGTATTAAAACAACTGTATAGCGGAGCTTTATTCCGCCGTAAAGGGAGCATATATGGCAGATAAGAGAGACTATTATGAAGTGCTTGGGCTCAGCAAGGGCGCGAGCGAGGCTGAGATAAAGAAGGCTTACCGCTCATTGGCGAAGAAGTACCATCCCGACCTAAATCCGGGGAATGCCGAGGCTGAGGCAAAATTCAAGGAAATAAATGAAGCGTACGACGTGCTTTCCGACGCTGACAAGAAGGCGAAGTATGACCAGTTCGGTCATGCCGCGTTCGATCCCACTGCGGGAGGCGGAGGCTACGGCGGAGCGTACGGAGGCGGCTTTGGCGATTTCGGTGATATAGGCGACATCTTCAGCAGCTTTTTCGGCGGCGGAGGTGGATTTGGCGGCTCGTCGGGGCAGAGAAGAAACGCGCCGATGCGTGGAGAGGACATCTCTGTTCGCGTCACCGTTACCTTTGAGGAGGCGGCGTTTGGCGTAAAGAAGGACGTGTCCTTTAACAGAATACAGAAATGCTCGGATTGCGGCGGCTCGGGCGCGGCTAAGGGCACAAAGGCAGAGACCTGTAAGGCCTGCGGCGGCTCGGGACAGAGAAGAGTCACACAGCGCATAGGCGGTATGGCGTTCCAGTCCACCACCACCTGTGACGCCTGCCGTGGAACGGGTAAGATCATCAAGACACCCTGTACCGAGTGTAACGGCAAGGGATACGTCAAGGTCAGCAAAAAGCTCAGCGTGAATATTCCCGCGGGAATTGATGACGGAGAGAGGATCGCGCTTCGCGGTCAGGGCTGTGACGGAAGAAACGGCGGCCCTGCGGGTGACCTTATCATAACCGTGACCATCAAGAAGCACAACGTGTTCGAGCGCGACGGCTACAATATCTATTGCGACGTGCCGATAACAGTTACCGAGGCTACACTCGGCGCAACTATCGACGTGCCTACGCTTGAGGGAAGCCAGAAGTTCGAGATACCCGACGGCACACAGCCCGGAACAAAATTCACCATAAAGCAAAAGGGAATACCCTATATCAACAATTCAAGCAAGCGTGGCGATCTTGTCTTTACCGTGAACGTTGAGATACCCAAGGGACTTAACAAGGAGCAAAAGGAAAAGATGCGCGCGTTTGCAGAGAGCTGTAAAGAGAGCAATTACACAAAGAAGCAGAGCTTTTTCAAGCGTATTTTCGATAAGGACAAAAAATAAGACACCGTAGGAGGATTTATGGATAAGGATTATACCTGTGAGGATTGGGGCGAGGTCAATGAGTGGTCGCAGATAAAGGTGACGGTAAAGCTGCCTCTGCTCGACGAGGTCGTAGCCGTTATGAATATGATCTCGAACTACTTGCAGATAGAGGATTACAGCGACATCGATCTAAAGACCTGTTACGGCGACCTTATAGATGAAAAGATACTTAATGCCGACAAGACTATCGCCTCGGTAAGCGTCTATCTTCCCGCAGACGGCGGAGTTGCCGATACGGTGAGCTTTCTGCGCGACCGCTTTGATACACTCGGAATAGAGGCGAAAATAGAGATCAGCGGTATAAATGAAGAGGATTGGGCGAATTCGTGGAAGGCGTACTACAAGCCAATAAGAATAGGCGAGAGGATAGTTATCGTTCCCGCGTGGGAGAAGTACGACGCGAAAGAGGGAGATATAATCGTAAGGATGGATCCCGGTATGGCGTTCGGTACGGGTACGCACGAGACCACAAGGCTTGTTATCGGGCTGCTTGAAAAGTACGTGACCGAGGGCGTGTCGGTGCTTGATGTCGGTTGCGGAAGTGGAATTTTGGCTATCTGCGCGTCAAAGCTTGGCGCGAAGAATTGCAAAGCGTATGACATAGATCCCGTTGCCGTCAAGGTAGCGAGAGAGAACATAAAGGACAGCGGACTTGATAACGTCACCTGTGACGTTTCCGACCTTTTAAAGCAGGTGGACAAGACCGCCGCGCCCTATAACGTCATCTGCGCGAATATCGTAGCCGATATTATCATCCGAATGACTCCCGACGTGGGTTGTCTTATGGATGAAAACTCGGTGATACTTGCGTCGGGTATTATCGTTGAGCGTTCAGAAGATGTTGTTGAATGCTTTGAAAAGAACGGCTTTAAGATCGTCGAGCGCGTTGAGGAAAACGGCTGGTGCGCGCTTGTGGTTAAAAAGGCGTGAACGAATAAAAGTGGCTGAGTCATTGAACGTGACTCAGCCTTTTGCTTTTACGCATATGTTGAATTTCAAATTGGAATTTGTCGGGGAGTTGAAGTTACATTTTACAGGCTAATACCCGTTTTTCGTGGTAATCCATTCGTTCTTTTTTCTAAGGTAAATTTTGCTGACGCAAAAAAGATCCTTCACATGGCTTGCAAGGTAGCAAGCC
>JAFTYG010000010.1 GCA_017461365.1 Clostridia bacterium
ATTACGGGCGCCTTATTATAGGTTTATGCATATGTTCGTCGCCCAACATCCACTATCTGTCATCCTGAACGGCTTGCTACCCTGCAAGCCATGTGAAGGATCTTTTTTGCGTAAGCAAAATTCACCTTAGATTTGCTGGGGGTTGCTTTCTTGTTGTGCCTCATTCAAGCGTAGCAATTTTAAATCCAAACTCCTCTATAAACTCCAATTTACTTTTCTCCAACGGCGAAAAAGATGAACTCAAATTAACAAAAGAAAGGAGCTATCTCACTTTTTTATGAGACAGCCCCCTTACGCTTATTCTGTTCAAACCTCTATTCCGACGGTACGCATATACGCGATAACGGCGTCAACGCTCTTTTCAAAGCCGAGCTTTGTGGTATTTATGCAAAGGTCGTAGTTGTTTACGTCGTCCCACTCCTTGCCCGTATAATACTTATAGTAGCTCGCTCTCGACTTATCTATCGACTCTATCTTCGCCTTCGCCACCTTGGGAGATACCCCGTAGATGTCGACGACGTTCTTTATCGACGTCTCCTCGTCGGCGTAGAAGAAGAGCCTTATAGCTTTCTTGCTGTCTCTGAGTATATGGTCAGCGCAGCGTCCGATGATGATGCAGTTCTGCTTCTCGGCAAGGTCGCGGATGATCTTCGCCTGGATGTTGAAAAGATTATCGCTTGACGCGTAGCCGTCGCTGTCGGGAGGGAGTATTTTAGAGTCGTAGCTCGGATTGTACCTTTTGAAAAGGCTCGTCTTTACGCGCTCGTCCGATTTACCGAAGAGCTCGATGTTTATTCCGCTCTCCTCCGAGGCGAGCTTTATGAGATCGCTGTCGTAATAGTTTATGTCAAGTCTTTCGGCAAGAAGCCTTCCGATGGTCTTACCGCCGCTTCCGAAGCCTCTGGCAACGGTGATAACGTATTCAGCCATATCTTTCTCCTTATCTTATTGTAGCTATAAATCTGAGGAATGCGTTAAGTCCCGACTCGGTGTTCTTATAAACGCCCGCGTCCTCGAGCACCTTCTCAAAGGTCTTGCCTATCTCGCGCTTGAGAATTTCCTCGGTATTCTCCTCGGTAAAGGTATAGTTATCCTTGAATTTCTCGAACCAAGCCTTGTGCTTTTCGATGCGCTCGTCGGTTGCAAAGTCCTTATTCGAAAGGATAAACTCGCGCATAACGGCGATCTCCTCCTTAAGACGCGCGGGAAGAACCGCAAGTCCCATTACCTCGATGAGTCCGATATTTTCCTTCTTTATGTTGTGAAGCTCTGCGTGGGGGTGATATACTCCCAAGGGGTGCTCCTCGGTGGTTATGTTGTTGCGGAGCACAAGGTCGAGCTCATATTTTCCGTCTCTCATTCTTGCGATGGGAGTTATGGTGTTGTGAGGCTCTCCGTCGGTCTCGGCAAAGATGAACGCGCTCTCGTCGGTGTAACCTCTCCAAGCCGTGAGTATCTTATCGGCAAGGTTTACAAGGCTCTGCTTATTCTGTGAGCGCAGACGGATGACCGACATGGGCCACTTTACTATTCCCGCCTCAACGTCGTCGTAGCAGGAGAACTTGATAGCCGTTTCCATAGGCGCCTTTGCCATAGCAAAGGTATAATGTCCGCCCTGCATATGGTCGTGTGTGAGTATCGAGCCGCCTACTATGGGAAGATCGGCGTTCGATCCGACAAAGTAATGGGGATACTGACCTACGAAATCAAGAATGCGCGCAAAGGTGTTCGCCTCTATCTTCATGGGCGTATGGTCTGCCGAGAGGACGATGCAGTGCTCGTTATAGTAAACGTAGGGGGAATACTGTATGTACCACTTTCTTCCCGCAAGCGTTGTGGGGATCTGACGGAGCGTCTGGCGCGCGGGCTTGCCCGTGTTACCCGCATAGCCCTCGTTGTCGTGGCAAAGGAGGCACTTGGGGTAGCTCGAGGGAGGCAACAGCTTTGCCGCGGCGATAGCTCTGGGATCCTTTTCGGGCTTTGAGAGGTTTATGGTTATATCAAGGTCTCCGTATGCGCCCTTATATACCCATTTCATATCCTTTGCTACGCGGTAGGTACGGATGTAGTCGGAGTCAAGGCAGAGCTTGTAGAAATAGTCTGTCGCCGCCTTGGGGGAGATCGAATAGAGCGCAGAGAAGGTCTTTATGACCTCGCTCGGACGGGGTGTGAGCACGCCCATCAGCTTTGTATCGAACAGGTCGCGGTAAACAACGGTATTGCTTTCAATAATGCCCTTCTCTGCGGCAAAGTCGCAAAGATCGGAAAGTATCTCCTCGAGGGGCGCTTCGGGAGCGTTTTCAACGTCGATATACTCGGCTTCTCCGAGCGCGGCAAGGATGCCGTTTGTGATATACGCTCTGTCCTCCTCGCAGATAAGCTTTTTGCGAACAGCATAGTCGACGAGCTGCTTTATTCTCAGATTTACGTTTACGGACATAGTAGACCTCCAAAAAATAATATTTAAGGGTTAAATTTGAGTTTATCTTTTTCGCTTACGCGAAAAGGCAAGAACTTCGTTCTTACGGCGGGATGTTTGATATGTTCGCACGAACTTCGACAGCCTTCTCCTGTGGAGAAGGTGCCGAGCTTGCGAGGCGGATGAGGAGATCGCTATTTGTACAAGTCTCGAGCTCCTCATCCGTCACTCCTTCGTCGTGCCACCTAGAGTTTGCTTGCAAACTTTACACGTAGCGTAG
>JAFTYG010000037.1 GCA_017461365.1 Clostridia bacterium
ACCCCATAAACGGTTCCTTTTGCCAACGGCAAAAATGCTCTGTGATGACAAGTTAGTTTGTGAGAAGTAATTGTATAAAACACCATAGTACATTGCGACGAACGTGTAAACAATCTTTTCCAACCTACCGAACGTGTCACTACTTCGCTGCGCTACGTGACGGCTTGCTACCTTGCAAGCCATGTGAAGGATCTTTTTTACGTCAGCAAAATTTACCTTAGAAAAAGAACGAATGGATTACCCCGAAAAACGGGTATTAGCCTGTAAAATGTAACTTCAACTCCCCTACAAACTCAAATTTGAAGAACAGACCGCTTTAAAGCTTAAAATATATTCAAAAATCAAGAAAGCTGAACCACGTTAGTGACTCAGCCTCTTTTTCTTTTTCGTCCCTTTCCTTGACATTGGCGTGCAAATGTGATATAATAGAGTTTGGAATTTATTTTTTTGGAGGCAACCTTTGAAAAACGAAATGACACTTCGCTCGGGCGCTAAGATAAAGCAGATCGGAAGCGCCGAGGCTAACGAAAAAAAATACCTCACAAGACATACGCTGTCAAAGATGCATCTTATGCCCTCGGGCGAGCCCGTGGCTTATGACGTTGCTCCCGACGGCAGTATCATATATTATTTCGCTCCCGACAGAGTTGTGGAGGCTCCCCCCGAGACCTGGTATTTTCCGAGGGCTCGACGCGACACGATGACGCTTGAAAGCGGCTCGGTCATCGAGCGGATGAGCGTCAAGAATGCCGCCGCAAGAGGATATTACACCGAGGACAGGCTCTTCCGTATGCATTACGAGGTCGTAGAGGAGCCCGTGGCGTACACGCTGAAGGCTGACAAGAGCGTGCTTTATTTTTACGACAAAAAGACCGCAAAGCGCCTGCCTCTGAATTGTGTGCGTTGCGGCAAAGACGTAAGATACAAGAAAAAGCTCTGCCGCGCCTGCTACGAAAAGGAGATGGCTGTCCGCCGCATAGAGGGGGACAAGCACAGAAATGAATACTACCGTATGGACAGAAAGAAGGTGCTCTTCTTCGACTTAGAGCTTACGGGCTTTTACGATCACGACGAGATACTTTCGATCACAATAGTTGACGCAACGGGTGAGCTTATAATGGATACGCTTGTAAAGCCCGTAAAGAAAAAGAAGTGGAAGGAGACCGAGAAGATACACGGTATCACTCCCGATATGGTCGCGGAGGCGCCCACGCTCGCTGAGCTGACGCCGAGGATAAAGGAGATATTTGCGGACGCCGAGAATATCATCGCCTACGGAGTTTCGACCGATTACAGCCACATCAAGTACATATACGACACAGCCGCCGAGCGCGAGGCGCTTCACGAAAAGATACGTTGCTGCGCCAACGAGTTCGTGCGTTACGCCTCCGAGCACAGGCCCGACGTGGTTCACGCGTCTCTGACCGACGCTATGAGCTGCTTTGAGATAGAGTGGGACGGCGTTGCGCATACGTCAATGGCTGACACCGTGGCGTGTATGAAGGTCTGGGAAGTCCTGTTCCCGAATTATTACGAGAATTAAATTGCTTGAAGGTTTCGCATTTGCCCCTCATTTTAACCGCCAAGGAATAAATTTTATCTGTCTCAGTAGGGGCGACCATTGGTCGTCCCTACGATAAAGATTGAAATTAGAGGAACCTTTAATATTATACCGAGATAATCGTAAATCAAATAATCTACATTCAACGAGGAAATATGATCAAAGAAATTCTGCTTTGCAAATACGGCGAGATCGTGCTCAAGGGCGCGAACCGCAAATATTTTGAGGATATGCTCTGCAAGGAAATGAAAAAGCGCGCGCGTGGCTACGGAAATTTCGACATCTACCGCGCCCAGAGCACCATATACATTGATCCCAAGGATGAGGACGCCGATCTTGACGGAATGTTCGAGGCGGCATCAAAGGTCTTTGGTATCGTGGCTATCGCCCGCGCGGCGGTATGCGAGAAGGATATGGCGGCTATCACCGAAACGGTAAAGAGCTATATTCCGCAGTTTATGGACGGCAAGCGCACCTTTAAGGTCGAGGCTAAGCGCTCGGACAAGACCTTCGCTCTTGACTCTATGGAAATATCGCGCGAGATCGGCGGAGTGGTGCTCGAGAGCTGTCCTCGTCTTCGGGTGGACGTTCACAAGCCCGATATTACCGTTAAGGTCGAGATACGCGAGTTTGGCGCGTACGTCTCGGCAGGACAGTTCAAGGGAGCAGGCGGAATGCCCGTCGGAACGAACGGCAAGGGGCTTTTGCTTCTGTCGGGCGGTATAGACTCACCCGTTGCGGGATATATGATGGCGAAGAGAGGTGTGCGCCTTGACGCGATACACTTCGAGTCCTTCCCTTACACAAGTGAGAGAGCACGTGAAAAGGTGCTTGAGCTTGCGTCTATCGTTGCCGAATATTCGGGAGATATTTTCGTTCACGTCGTGTCGCTGACGCACATACAGGAGGAGCTTGTAAAGGCTTGCGAGGAGGATTATTTCACCCTCCTGCTCCGCAGATATATGATGACTATTGCCGAGCGTGTGGCAAGAGAAAAGGAATGTCTTGCGCTCATCACGGGTGAGAGCCTCGGACAGGTGGCGTCACAGACCATGCAGGCGCTCGGAGTGACCGACAACGCGGTAAATATGCCTGTGTTCCGTCCGTGTATCGGAATGGACAAGGAGGAGATCGTCTCGATCGCGCGCAAGATAGGCACGTTTGAGACCTCGATACAGCCCTATGAGGACTGCTGTACGGTATTTACGCCAAAGCATCCCAAGACAAAGCCCGAGCTTGAAAAGGTAAAGGCGCAGGAGGACAAGCTCGACTTTGACGCGCTTGTCGAGGAAGCGATGGGAACGCTTTATACAGTGCATATCAAGGCTGAGTACTGACCTACTTTTCTTTTGAAAAAGAAAAGTAGGCAAAAGCCGACTCGATGAACGTCGGGCGGCTTTTGTTTTACCGTTTCTTTCCTCAAAAGGCGTCAAAATCCGCAAAAAATAAAAAAAATAAAAAAATTCAAACTTTTTTTCAAAAAGGTATTGCAATTTGAAAAAAAGTGTGGTATAATATACAAGCTGTGAAGCACGGCCCGTTGGTCAAGCGGCTAAGACGCTAGCCTCTCACGCTGGAAACATGGGTTCGATTCCCGTACGGGTCACCAAGAAGAGACAAGAGCACAAAGTGCTCTTGTCTTTTTTTGTGTCTGTACCAAATCGAGCACAGCGTGTGCAAAAACGACAATACAATGGCGTACCGCCAACGATAGGCGCGCGCATGGGTTCGAGACTCTGCCGAAAGACGGCGGGAGCTCGCTCACAGACGGCTCGGCAGAGTCCGCCGATGGAGCGAAGCGAAAGTCGGATTCTCGTATTCTTGTGTTCCTGTGCTACTGTGACCGCGGCAATTATATTATTTTGTTGCTCATTCCTCTTGACAAACAGAAAATAATGTAATAAAATATAATATCATAAAAATACAAGCAGGAACCCAAAATGAAGATCACAGAATATTTAAAAAACAACATACTTTACCTTGACGGAGGAATGGGCACGCTTTTGCAGAGCGCGGGGCTCACGGCGGGCGAGCGGCCTGAGCTGTGGAGCATATCCCACAGAGAAAAAATAATTGAGATACAAAAGGCGTACTTCGATGCGGGAAGTAACGTCGTAGCCTCAAATACCTTCGGCGCAAACAGCCTCAAATTCTCGCGCGACGAGCTTGAAGAGGTCATTTCCGCCGCCCTGTCCTGCGCGCGCGAGGCGGCAGAGAAGAGCAGCGGAGAACAGCCGAAATGGGTGGCGCTCGACATAGGCCCTACGGGTAAGCTCCTCGCGCCCTTCGGAGAGCTCGAGTTTGAGGATGCCGTGGCGATATTTGCCGAAACGGTTCGCCTTGGCGTAAAGCATGGTGCCGACCTCATTTTTATCGAGACCATGAGCGACAGCTACGAAACGAAGGCGGCGCTCCTCGCGGCAAAGGAGAACAGCGATCTGCCCGTGTTCGTCTCAAACGCATACGGGGCTGACGGCAAGCTTATGACGGGCGCAGATCCCGTCGCTATGATAGCGCTTCTTGAGGGAATGGGAGCCGACGCGATAGGCGTAAACTGCTCCTTAGGCCCGAAGGCGCTTATGCCCGTTGTCGATAAGTACCTCAAATACGCCTCAGTGCCCGTGCTCGTAGAGCCGAACGCAGGTCTGCCCCGTGTCGATAAAGAGAGCGGAAGGACGGTCTTTGACGTATCCGCCGACGAATTTTCCGAGGACGTGTGCGAAATGCTCCGCGGCGGCGTACGCATAGCGGGAGGCTGTTGCGGAACTACACCCGAATATATCAAAAAGCTCACAGAGGACTCGAAGGACATCGAGCTAAAGTCCGTCACCGAAAAGAGTATCACGCTCGTTTCGTCCTACACCCACGCAGTAGAGCTCGGAGAGAGCCCCGTGCTCATCGGAGAGCGCATAAATCCCACGGGTAAGAAGAGATTTAAAGAGGCGCTCAGAGCCAATGATATGGATTATATATTAAAGGAAGGACTCGCAGAAGAGGAGCGCGGCGCGCATATCCTTGACGTAAACGTGGGACTTCCCGAGATAGACGAGCCCGAAATGCTTGAGCGCTCGGTAAAGGAGCTTCAGGCGGTCACGGCTCTGCCCTTGCAGATAGATACCTCCGATCCCATAGCTATGGAAAAAGCCCTGCGCGTATATAACGGCAAGGCGATGATAAATTCGGTAAACGGCAAGCAGGAGAGCATGGACGCCGTTTTCCCCCTTGCAAAGAAATACGGCGGACTTGTCGTCGCGCTTACGCTTGATGAGAGCGGAATACCCGAGACGGCAGAGGGCCGCGCAGAGATAGCAAAGCGCATACTTGCCGAGGCGGAAAAATACGGAATTGCAAAGAAGAATATCATCTTCGATCCTCTCGCGCTCACCGTGAGCGCCGACAAGAACGCCGCTCTCGCAACTCTCGGAGCGCTCGGTATTATAAAAAATGACCTCGGATGCCTTACATCCTTGGGAGTTTCAAACGTCTCGTTCGGACTCCCCGCAAGAGACGCCGTAACAAGCACGTTCTTCGCCCTTGCGCTGGAGCGCGGACTGTCGGCGGCGATAATGAACCCTTATTCCGACGATATGATGAAGACCTATTACGCCTTCCGCGCACTCCACGGACTCGACGAGAACTGCTCGGATTATATCGCTTTTGCGTCGTCACTCTCCGAAAGCGTCCCCGCCCAAAAGACAGAAACGGTCAAAAAAGCCGAGCTGTCCTTTGACGGAGAGCTCCAAGAGGCTGTTATAAAGGGGCTAAAGGAAAGAGCGGCGGCGCTGACACGCGAGTATATCGCAAAGGGCGACGCTCCCCTCGATATAGTGCAGAAGCATATCATCCCCGCCCTCAATACGGTAGGCGTGGGCTTTGAGAATAAGACCGTCTACCTGCCGGGGCTTCTTATGAGCGCCGAGTCGGCAAAATACGCCTTCGAGGTCGTAAAGGAAAATCTTCCGAGTAACGCAGACGGACAGGGCAAGCCCTTTGTCATAGCTACCGTCAAGGGCGATATACACGACATCGGAAAGAATATCGTAAAGCTGTTGCTTGAAAATTACGGCTTTGCGGTGTCCGACCTCGGACGGGACGTGCCCCCCGAAAGGATAGCCGACGAGGCGGTAAGACTCCGCGCGCCCATTGTCGGACTCAGCGCGCTGATGACCACAACAGTGCCCGCTATGGAAGAGACGATAAAGCTCTTGCGTAAGCGCGCGCCGTGGTGTAAGATCGTCGTCGGCGGAGCGGTGCTCAATGAGGAATACGCCGCCGCGATCGGCGCTGATAAATACGCCGCAGACGCGATGGAAACAGTAAGATACGCAGAGGAGATCTGCGGATAAAAATAGGATGAGCCAAAAGCTTTTACAGAAGCTTTTGGCTCATCCGTTTTTCGCAATAAATTTATCCGAATTATTTCTTTTCTGCAGGCTCGCTCTCCTGCTCCTTTGCCTTTTCGGCTTCGAGCTGAAGCTTGCGCTGCTTGTGTATCCTTGCCGCCTCGCGCGCACTCGTCTTGCCGTCGGGGCGTATCTCTCCCGCCTTCATAAGCGAGATCTTCGTGAGCATAGGACCGATAAGCTCATATACGAGAACCGCAAACAGAGTGATGTTGCGGACAATATCCGCGTCTCCTTCAAAGCCTACCGTGTTGCCTACCTTGATAGCCATACCGAGCGCAACGCCCGCCTGAGGCAGAAGAGTAATGCCGAGGTATTTTACTATCTGTGAGTCGCACTTTACTGCCTTTGCCGACAGGAATGCGCCCGAATACTTGCCCGCGGAACGCGCGATGATGTAAACAACGCCTACGATAATTACCGACAGACTTGTGAATACCGAAAGCTCAAGCTCCGCGCCGCTGATAACGAAGAAGAGAACGAATATCGGAGCTGTCCAACGGTCAACTCTGTCCATAAGCTCCTCGGAGAAGTCGCATATGTTGCAGAATATCGTGCCGAGCATCATGCAGGTCAGAAGCGAGGAAAATCCGATGTGGAGATGCTCTCCGCCGCCGAGCGGTATCTCGAATTTCATCATCGAAAGACCTACCGTGAGAAGAACGAACGCGACCGACATCGAAAGTCTCTTCGAGCGCGAATGGAAAAATCTCTCAAAGAAGGTAAAGAGCAGACCGACAAGAGATCCGAGCAACAGAGAGAGAACGACCTCGAGCAGAGGCTCGACAAGAATGGAGATAAGGCTGATCGTTCCTCCGGGAACAAGCGCCTTTGCAATGCCGAACGATATTGAGAATACCACAAGTCCGACAGCGTCGTCAAGAGCAACGACGGGAAGAAGTATCGACGTCAGAGGTCCCTGCGCCTTGTACTGCTTTACGACCATAAGAGTAGCCGCGGGAGCCGTTGCCGTAGCAATAGCGCCGAGGGTGATAGCCGCAGACAGAGAGAGAACGTCGGGCATAAGGAAGTGCAGACCGATGAGCGCTGCGTCAACGAGAGCGCACGCAATAAGCGCCTGAACTATACCGATGACAGTCGCCTGCTTTCCTATCTTTTTGAGCTGAGAAAGTCTGAACTCATTACCGATGGAAAAGGCGATAAATCCGAGAGCGACCTCTGAGATTATCGAGAAAGATTTTACGTTTTCGGCAGATACAAAGCCGAGTCCCTCAATGCCGAACTGTCCGAGAACGTAAGGACCTACCAAAATTCCCGCCACAAGATAAGCAGTGACAGCGGGGAGCTTCGCAAGCTTCGCAAGACGTGAGAGCATAAGTCCCGCAAAGATAGCAATTGAAATCGCAATTAAATTTTGCATATTTTGCCTCCTATTATAGTGTCTTTTTTAACCTTAGAGATTATATCACTTTTATACAAAAATGTCAAGACAAAAAAGCATTTATTTTTAACCAAATCAGGTTGACTTAAAGGCGAAAAAATAGTATAATTTAGAAAGTACAAATTTTCGGAGAAAAATATGGATAAAAAGAGCAATAAAATGAAAAGTAACGTAATATTGATAGGAATGTCAGGCGCGGGAAAAAGCACTCTCGGCGTACTGCTTGCAAAGGCGCTCGGTAAGAGTTTTACCGATACCGATATTATGATACAGCAAAGGGACGGTAGACTCCTACAGGATATAATAGATACCGACGGAGTTGACAGCTTTCTTCGCATCGAGGAGGAAACTGTCTGCTCGGCAGAATTCGACAGCGCCGTCGTCGCCACGGGCGGAAGCGTCGTCTATTCCGAGACGGCTATGGAGAAGCTGAAAGAAAACGGCGTCTGCGTCTACCTCCACGTGGGATTTGACGAGCTTTCGTCAAGGCTGAATAATATTACCACGCGCGGAATAGTTTTCAAGAATGCGCATACTCTGCGTGAGGTTTACGAGGAAAGATTGCCGCTTTACGAAAGGTATGCCGATATTACCGTCTACTGCGATGGACAGAGCATCGAGGAGAGCGTCGGAAAAATAATCGAGTCGCTCAAAAATTAAAAGAAATAAAAAGGATAAAAAGTTATGAAATTGCTTATCGTTCGCCACGGCGATCCCGACTACGTAAACGATACACTGACCGAAAAGGGCCATAGAGAAGCCGCGCTTCTTGCAGACAGACTCAGCCGCGAAAATATAAAATACGCCTACGTTTCTCCCTTGGGAAGAGCGCAGCGTACGGCAGAATATACCCTGAAAAGGATAGGTCTTGAGGGAGAGACGCTCGATTGGCTCAGAGAATTTCCAGCAAGGATAAACAGACCTGACGTGACCGACTGCAAAATGATACTCTGGGATTGGCTTCCCGCCGATTGGACGACCGAGTCGGAGTTTTACGATAAGGATAAATGGTCGTCGCATCCCGTTATGAAAGAGGGAGGCGTCGAGGAAGAATTTTCATACGTTACCTCGGGGCTTGATGAGCTGCTTGCCCGTCACGGCTACCGACGGAACGGAAATATATACGACGTAGAGAGGGCAAACGAGGATACCGTGGTATTTTTCTGCCACTTCGGGCTTGAATGCGTATTGCTCTCGCGCCTGCTCGGTATCTCGCCTATGGTGCTCTGGCACGGCTTTGTGGCGGCGCCCACGTCGGTGACGACCGTATATACAGAGGAGAGAAGAGAGGGCAAGGCAAGCTTCCGCGTAGCGTCGTTCGGAGATATATCACATCTGTACGCAGGCGGAGAGGAGCCCTCGCTTTCGGCAAGATTTTGCGAAACGTATAATAATACCGAGCAAAGACGGGACTAAATTTATTTTACTGTAAATCAACCGACGTATGAAAGGAGCAACGATGTTCTCTCAATATCAAAACCGTGATCTTACGGACGCGAACGGAAACGTATCAACAATGGTATATATTCCTCGCTTTGACCTGTCCGACGTGGCGGACGGCGCTGAAAGTATTCCGCACCCCGCATTTGTGCGCGGTGGAGAGGTGCTTGACGGCATATGGATAGCAAAATACCAATGCTCGGCGCAAAACGGCTTTGCCCGCGCTGCTTTTGGCAAGGATCCCTGTGTAAATGTCACCTTCGACGAAGCCCGCTCTATGTGCGAGAAGATGGGCGAGGGCTTTCACCTTATGACGGCAATGGAGTGGGGAGCCGTTGCTCTTCTTTGCCAAAAAAACGGCTATCTGCCCTACGGAAACAACGCTATGGGAAAAGACTACCGAGAGGACGCAAGCTCGGCTCGAATATCCTATTATGACGCTGAGAAGGGCGTCTGCCGTGTAGCTACAGGCAACGGAGCGGTAAGCTGGAGCCACAACGGTCAAGCCGACGGTATCTACGACCTTAACGGAAACGTATGGGAGTGGGTGGACGGTATGCGGCTGGTCTTTGGCGAATTGCAGATACTTTCATCCTCGGGCTCGGGAGAATGGTACGCCATTAACGGCAAGGACGGATCTCTGATCATTCCCGACGGCAAGGGATCTACTGAAAACAGCGTTCGTCTTGATTTTCGGGACGACAGGTGGATATTCGTTACCGACAGGGCAGAAAGCATCCTGCCAAAGGTAAGACAATGTCCCTTCACGGCAGTCAATACCGATGACGGCGTTTGTCCGGCCGCAAGGGCGCTTATACTGTCTCTCGGGCTTCTTCCCGTGGGAGACAGAGCTCTCCTTGAAGGCGTTTCTCTGTTTGCCAATAACGGAAAAGAGGAGCGTATGGCATTCCGAGGCGGCAGATGGGGACAAAACGAAAATTCGGGAATTTTCAAGACCTGTTTTGACGACGCTCGCGACTATTCGGGCGAAGCCGTAGGCTTTAGAGCAGCTTACTTTTCTTTTGGAAAAGAAAAGTAAGTCTACTAATCCATACATAAAGTGCCCGTAATAAACTTTGGCATATATCCATTTACCTTTCATACACTAACTTGTCATCCCGAGTCCGAACCGCTTATGTGGTTATCAGTACATCAAACCGAGCAAGAACTTGTTCTTGCCATTTCGCTAACAGCGAAATAGACGTATCGGAGTAGAAGATCTTGCGACGAAGTCGCTTTACTGCACTGTCATCATCGGGAATATATTTATGCATATCAACTTTTCGCGTAAGAGAAAAGGAAGTTCAATTTATATTCCAATGCAAAAGGAGCTATCTCACTTTTCAGAGAGACAGCTCCTTTTGTTATATCATTCTATCACGTTATCAAGAATATATCGCGCAACGTGCTCGGTATAATGACAGACAGTCCTGCTTGCCGCCGCCTTTACCTCGTCGGAGGCGTTTGCCATAGCAAGCGATATTCCAGCCTTTTTTATCATATCCATGTCGTTCTTGCTGTCACCGACAGCTACCGTTTTCTCATGGGGAACTCCGAGCATATCGGCAAGCGCAAGAAGCGCCGAGCCCTTGCCCGCATTCTTTGAGAATATCTCGATATTCGTGGGCTCGGATGACGCTACAGAGAACTTTCCAAGCGCTTCTATACGTCTCTTGCACTCTTCCATTTCAGCGTCGTCCGAGAAAAACGCGCAGATCATCTCAACGCCCTCAAAGCTCCTTATAAACCCGTCAAAGCCGTCGACCTTTTTTACGTAGTAGTCGATAAACATTCCGTAGAGCTTGCTTATACGGTATTTTTCATATCCTTCGCTGTCGTTCTTTTTTATATCCGCGTAGGAAATACCGCCATGTCTCACCGTGTATGAGGTGGTATATCCGTCAAGCAGATCAAAAACGGTTGCGACGTCCTCGCGGCTCATGTAAAGCTCTGTGCGCGTGTTCGTTTCCTTATCCCATATCGCCGCTCCGTCCGCCCCGATATAATAGCGTATATCGGGGTTAGACAAGAGAGCTTCGGGCATTTCGGTAAAGGTTCTTCCCGAGTTCGGCACAAAGCAAATTCCGCGATCCTTCATTTCCCTTATCGCCGCCTCGTTCTCGGGGCTTATCTTCTCACCCTTCATAAGAAGAGTGCCGTCGAGATCGCTTGCGACGATGTATCTGTATTTTTTTTCGTTCATATAAGCTTAAAGGTATCCTTTATGTAGGGGTGGTCTGCGTATCCGACAAACAGGTCAAAGTCGCCCGCCTCGGATATGTGCTTGCACTCTGCGTCCCAGAAGCGGAGCATAGGCTCACTTATCTCAAAGGTGACAGTCTTTGTCTCACCTGCCGAGAGGGAGATCTTCTCAAAGGCAACGAGCTGCTGGATAGGTCTTACGGCAGACGCGTAGAGGTCGTGGATATAGAGCTGAACTACCTCCTTGCCTGCTCTGTCGCCCGTATTTTTAACAGTGACCTTAACGGTGATCTTTCCGTCCTTTGTCAGCTCGTGCGTGTCGAGCTCCATAGACTCATAGGTAAATTCGGTGTAGGAAAGTCCGTGTCCGAAGGGATAGAGAGGCAGATTTCCGCAACCGATGTAGTTTGATGCATAGGGCTGGTGAACGTCCTCGGGCTTTCTCTTAGGTCTGCCCGTGGAGGGATGGTTGTAGTAGATGGGGCACTGTCCGACAGCCTTCGGGAAGCTCATAGATACCTTACCCGAGGGATTGACCTTACCGAACAGGAGGTTTGCCGCAGCCGAGCCGCCCTCGCTTCCGGGGAACCACATCTCAAGTATTGCGGGACAAGCCGCGTCAAGCTCGCAGAGTGTGAGAGGTCTGCCGCTGAACACAAGCGCCGCTGTGTTCTTATTTGCTTCAAGGCAGAGAGCCGCCAGCTCGTTCTGAACACCGGGAAGTCCGATGTCGGCGCGGGAGTTGCCCTCGCCGCTGTACTTCTGAGGCTCACCGAGACAGAGGATGACCGCGTCGGCGTTCTTTGCCGCAGCCACTGCCTCGTCAAAGCCGTCCTTGTCAAGCTCGTTCCACTGCGCAGAGCATCCGCGCGCAACGGTGATCTCAGCATCGGGAAGAAGAGCCTTTATACCCTCGTAAACGCTTACGCACTCATCGTCCTTACCGCAGCAAGCCCAGAAGCCCTTGATCTCCTTGGAGTCCGCGAAGGGACCGATAAGGGCGATCTTTTTCGTGCTTTCGGAGAAGGGCAATACTCCGTCGTTCTTGAGGAGCACCGCGCAAGCCTCTGCCGCTCTGCGCGATATATCTCTGTGCTCGGGTGTGAGGCAGACAGCCGCCTCCTTTTCGGACGATGCGCCTCTTGTGGGATCCTCGAAGAGTCCGAGCGCGTCCTTGAGCGTAAGTATTCTCTCGACAGCCTCGTCGATAGCCTTCTCACTTACCTTGCCCTCGGCTATAAGCTCCTTTAAGTGGAGATAATATGTAATAGACATCATCTCGATGTCACAGCCGCAATTGAACGACATTTCTGCCGCATCCTTTGTGCTGTCGGTCATTCCGTGCTTGAGAAGCTCGCCTACGGCATTGTAGTCGCTGATAACGACACCCTCGAAGCCCCACTCGTCCTTGAGCACTTTCTTCATAAGCCACTTGTTGGCGATAGAGGGTACACCGTTGAGGGTATTGAAGGAGGGCATGAGCATAGTAACGCCCGCGTCGATACAAGCCTTGTAAGCGGGCAGATAGTATTCGCGAAGAAGTCTTTCGGATATTTCTACCGTGTTGTAGTCACGGCCTGCCTCTGCTCCGCCGTAAGCCGCAAAGTGCTTTACGCAGGTAGCAAGATTGTCTCTGTCGGAGAGATCGTCACCCTGAAAAGCCTTTACCTGTGTTGCACCCATTACCGAGTTGAGGTAAGGATCCTCGCCGCAGGTCTCCATAACTCTTCCCCAACGCGCGTCACGGACGTAGTCGACCATAGGCGTAAAGGTTACCTGAATACCGCCAGCAGACGCCTCGCGAGCCGCCATCTTAGAGCACTCGGTCACTGTCTCGGGATCAAAGGACGCGCCCATTGCGAGAGGAATGGGGTAGATTGTGCGGTAGCCGTGTATAACGTCCATCATAAAGAGCATCGGGATCTTATTTCTGTCCTCTTCAAGATGCTTTTTCTGAATAGCGACCATTTCGTCGGCACCGTGAAAATTAAGAGTACTACCGATAGTTTTGAGGGCTTCCTTGTCAATGCCAAGCTTTTCCCAAGGGCCCGTGATGTCGGCAGAGCTGTCGGCAAAAAAGTTTGCGTTGAGCTGAATGAGCTGACCGATCTTTTCGTCTATCGTCATCTGCGATATGAGAGCTTTAATGTCTGTCTTTTGTTTTTTCATTACGTTCTCCTTATGTAATTTATTTCATTATTTATGATACCATATTTTATGGGATTTTGCAATAGTTACTTTGATTTTAAGAAAGAAAACGTCGGAGCTTATCTTTCAAATTCCATCATCTCTCCGCTTACGGGATGGCGGAAGCGCAGATAGCACGACCGCAGTGAAAACTCTCCGCTGTCCGCGCCCGCGCCGTAGCGTCTGTCGCCTCTGAGCGGCATTTTTCTCGAAGCGAACTGCGCCCGTATCTGATGCGTTCTTCCCGTGTACAGCTTTACTCTGACGCGCGAATATACTCCGTCGCTCTCAAGCAGATGATATGCAAGCCTTGCTTCCTTAACGCCCTTTCTCTCTCTTGTCACAACGTACGATCTTCCGCGTGTGCGATCGTAAAAAAGAAGATCGCAAAGCTCGCCCTCGCTCTCTTTCGGTACTCCGCAAAGCTCGGCTACGTATTCCTTTTCGAGCTCTCCTTCGCGTATCTGCCGCGACAGCTCCGCCGCCGCTCTCTGCGAGAGCGCATAGACCATAAGCCCCTCGGTCTCCTTGTCAAGCCTGTGTACCGTATAGACCTTTACAGATACGCCGCGCTCACGAAGCTCCCCCTCGAGGAGAAGAGGCAGAGAAGTCTGCCCCTCGCCCTCGGAAAGAACGCCGCGGGGCTTGACGCATACGCAGATGTCTTTATCAAAATAAATAATGTCTGTCATAAAACCTCGCTAAACGAAAAAATTATTCCCGTACCTCTCAGCGGCGGCATCCGCAGACCGCATTGACAAGGCAGGAAAGCGCTACCGCTCCTGCCGCGGCAAGTCCGCATATCGCCAAAAGGTTCATAAGATCGTGCTTTGAGCTGCCCTTGAAATGATGGGTGCACTCCGAGCTCTTCTGTCCCTTTTTGTCTGACAGCGTAAGGGTAACGTCATAGTCCGCGCCCACGGAAAGATCGGCTATCGAGCAATGCTTTTTTTCTGCCGCCGCAGGCTGTGACGTTGCTATCAAATCAGTAGTATCGTTCATCTTTTATTCCTCTGCCCAATTTTTTGCCTTTTACGGCTTATCTTTAGTTTGAGGAATTTTACGCTTTTTTATTCTTAGCTTTCTAACACAACAAAAATGAATTTTTTTTGCAAAGCTGCCTTTTTTCTTTATTGCTGAAAGCAAAATAAAAAATATGTAACTATTCAGAATTGAATTTTGCCGATGTGTTTGATATGTGTAAATATATCCCCAATGAGGACAGTGCAGAAAAGCGGCTACGCCGCAAGATCCTCTACTCCGCTGTGCTCCGTGGCAAGAACAAGTTCTTGCTCGAATGTTTCCGAGGATGCCCCCATAAACGGTTCGGGCTCGGGATGACAGGTTAGTTGAGATAAAGAAAATAGGTATGCGCTAAAGTTTATTACGGGCACCTTATTATAGGTTTATGCATAGGTTTATCGCCCAACATACACTATCTGTCATCCTGAACGGCTTGCTACCTTGCAAGCCATGTGAAGGATCTTTTTTGCGTCAGCAAAATTTACCTTAGAAAAAAGAACGAATGGATTACCACGAAAAATGGGTATTAGCCTGCAAAATGTAACTTCAACTCCTTGACAAACATCCAATTTGAAAGTTAACTGAATAGTTCCAAAAATATCTATATTGTCGTCGCTTCCTTGCGTATCTCTGAGGGCGTCTTTTTTCTCACCGCCCAAAGCACCTTACGGAAATATGACGAGGACGAAAAGCCCACTCTTCCGCATATCTCCTCGACTGTCAGATTTGTCGTTTCAAGGAGCTGTACCGCCTTGTCGCAAAGCACGTTCTGCCGCACCTTGTTCGGCGTCGTTCCCATCGCGCGCTTTACGTAAAGATAGAGTCCCGATTCACTCACACCGCAATCTCCCGCGTAGTCTGCGACAGACCTGTGCGGATCCTTGTGCATAAGCATTACCATTCTCTCCGCAACGCCTGTCGCCGTATCCACGGGAGCCTCGACGAGGCTGTCCTCGATCTCTCCGAGCAGAGCGTACGTCCGACCTATGGACGAGGTGTTCAGCTCCTTGCTCTCGGACAGAGGTCGGAATTTTTCAAAAAGCTCACCGTTATAGTCCACCTTTTGCAAAATATATCCGTTCGGGCTTTTTGAGGGAAAATAAAGAAATCCGATAGAGTCAAAGCGGACGCATCCGCTCTCGGCTATCCAGTGTGAATGATACTTACATCCCTTGGGAATATAGAACATATCTCCGACGCAGAGCTCGATGCGGCTTCCGTCGGAGGTGGTGAGAACGCCTCTGCCCTCCTTCATATAGCCTATAAAATGAAGATTGACGCCGTTGCAGTTACGCGTATAGTGATCCTCCTTGAAGCAGAGCTCGCGAAAAAGAAAGTTTTTGAGAAATCCTATATCATTCATCCCAATATCCCCCTGAAAGCTTAAAGAATTTTATTCCCTTATAGAATATCACATTTTCTTTTTTCTGTCAACCGATTTTTTTAAAGCACGGATATTTTTTTACTTCGCAAGACACGGACGACAAATTTACAAATATTTAACCATTTACGGGTATTGTTTGTGATATAATTTTAGTAGTATTTTCAAAACCTTCGGAGAGAGGAGAAGGGCGCGTTTTTTACGGCTGCCCGTGATCTGCGAATAAAACAGACAAAAGATAAAAATAAGGCATGAATAAGAAAAATTATATTCGGATAATTGCGATCTTTGCCGTCATATTCGTAATACTCTGGGCGGTATGCAATCTTACCTCGCTCAGAACCGTATTCAGCAAGATACTGTCGATCTTGGTTCCGATCATCGCGGGCGGATGTATCGCCTTTATTCTCAACATTCCTCTCCGTCTGCTCGAGAGGCTATGGATAAAGCTGTTTTCGAACAAGCACAAGGGACTGCGCCGAGCTGTGTGCATACTTCTTTGTATCATCGGCGTTCTCGGACTTGTGGCGCTCCTTGTATGGTTGGTCATTCCTCAGCTGTGGCAGACGGGAAAGGGCATCTATGACAAGATACCGACGTATATCGGTCAATTCAACGGTTGGTACGACAAGCTTGACGCTCTCCTTGCTAATTTCTCAATAGATCTTCCGACGTTCCACTTCAACGCCGAGACTATAATGGCGAAGATCAAAGAGCTCATCTCAAATAATAGCCATACGATCATCGATACCTCGGTGGGTATCGTTACGTCTACGGTAGGTATCGTATTCGATACGTTTTTTGCCATAGTCATTTCGATATACATTCTTGCGCAGAAGGAGCGTCTCGGCGTCGGAGTAAAAAAGGTGCTTTACAGCATCTTCTCCGAAAAGAATACCGAGCGCATACTTGCTCTTTCGCGCCTTACGGAAAAGACCTTTTCGAATTTCATCACAGGTCAGCTTACCGAGGCGTTCATACTCGGCGTTCTCTGCTTTATAGGTATGCTCATTTTCCGTATTCCCTATTCGGGCCTTTGCTCGGTGCTCGTTGGCGTTACGGCTCTGATACCTATTTTCGGCGCGTTTATCGGAACTGCCGTCGGAGCCTTCCTTATACTCTTTGAGTCTCCGATAAAGGCTGTCATATTCGTGGTCTTTATCATCGTGCTTCAACAGCTTGAGGGAAATCTCATATATCCGAGAGTGGTCGGCTCTCAGGTCGGTCTACCCGGGCTTTGGGTGCTTGTTGCCGTTTCGGTCGGCTCGGAGTTCGGTGTGCTCGGAATGCTTGTGAGCGTTCCTCTCGTTTCTCTCGCCTATACGGTCGTCCGTCAGTTTGCCGACGCGCGGATAAAGGCAAAGGGGCTTGAGGCTGAATTTCCCGAGGATGAGCCGAAGCGAAAAATGAAGCCGCCAAAGAAGAAAAAGGAAAAGAAAGTAAAAGAGAAAAAGGGCGCGAAAAAGGATGCGGAGCCGTCGGATATTTCTTCGGACGCATCCGAGGAAAAAAGCGAATAAGTAAAAATAAAAAGGATGTTAAAATTTCAAATTCGTCTTTGAGGTGGAAAATGAAATTCAGACATCCTTTTTTTGTTTGCATTATTTGCGTTACAGTTATATTTTTGCCGTTGGCTCTTACGTCCTGCCGAGCTCCCGTGCGCGACGGCGGCTCGGAGAGCACTGACAGCTTGCAGAGCCCTGCGGACAAGGAGTACAACGGACAGCTATTTTTTGAGAACAGGCGCTACAGCTACACGGGCGAGCCCTCCGATATATCCGCAGACGGAGATATTCTTACTCTGAAAAGGAGCGGGATGTATCTGTTATCGGGCGAGCTTTCCGAGGGGCGTATATCGGTTGAATGTGAGGGCGAGGTCTGTCTTGTTCTCGGCGGATTTGAGGGTAGCTCGTCCTACGGCTCTGTTATAGAGCGTACCGACGGCGGAAGTCTCTGTCTGTCGCTTCCCGAGGGAACGGCGAACGTTCTTACGTCGGTGTACGGCGGCTCGGAGGGCGTATTGCCGATGGGGTGTGTGCGCGCATCGGGAGAGCTGCGGATCCTTGGCGACGGTCAGCTCACCGTCAGCGCGAAAAACGCCTGCGGTATAGTATGCTCCGACCTGCGCATCGACGGCGGTGAGCTTATTATCGGGTGCGCGGAATATGGGATATTTGCACGTAATGGCATAAGTGCGTCGGGCAGTGCCGTGACGGTCACTCACGCGCGTGTGGGGATATATGCTTTTGGCGGTGAGTTTTCCGAAGGGCGTATAGAAATTCTCGGCGGGCGCTACACGGCGGTGTGTACGGAGGTAGGTATTTTTGCCGAAGGAAAGCTGAATGTGAGCGGCGCTGAGGTGGATATACAAGCGCCGCAATTGATCAAAAAGCCAAAAACGGATTTTTATTGACATGATGTGTTTTTTGTGTTATAATATCTTTGGCTAAAGCCCGTAGAGGGGATGCTCGGAGTTATCCGAGCTCTTAGTCGACGTTACAGACTCCACCATGTATGGTGGAGGTTGCTTCCTTATTTCCGAGGAAGCCAATGTTTCTTTGCCTTCCTCGTAACGAGGGAGGTGATATAGTGAATTACTTAACTTGTCAAGACCTTGTATCCATCGCCACGCTCGTAGTTACGATCATATCATGCTTTAAAAGCAAAAAGAAATAACCGCCTGCGACCAAACGAGCGGTTATTTCTTTTAAAATAATCCAACCGGAAGCAACCGTCATCGGTGCCTCTCTGCTATTATACCCCGATTTTTTTATTTGTCAATAGCTTTTATAAATTTTGTCTCCGAGCCGACGTCGGGGACTTTTATTTTTGCCCGAGTCCTTACGACCTGCGGACAAGCTTACCGACAAGCATACATCCGCAGAACGCCACAATATCAGCCGCAACTATGGCAGGGCCTATGGGAAGATCAAACAGAAGCGCCGCGAAAAATCCGAGAAGCGTGCATACCACCGACAAAATACAGGAGAATATCACCACGCCGCGGAAGCTCTTCATTATTCTCATTGCCGACAGGGCAGGGAAGATTATCAGCGCCGAGATGAGCAGAGAGCCGACAAGCTTCATCGCCATCACGATTATTACCGCCGTCACCACCGCGATAAGAATATTGTAAAGCGACGTCCTCACACCGACGGCGCGCGCAAAATCCTCATCGAATGTCACGGCAAAGATCTTGTTGTAGAGGAGCACGAATACGGCAATTACCGCCGCAGACATTACAGCGCAAAGAATAACGTCCGCCGTGTCAAGGTAAAGTATCGAAGCCGAGGCAAAGAGCGCCGAGCAGACGTCCCCCGCAACGTTCGAGGAACCGGGAGCAATGCTCATAATAAGGTACCCGAGTGCAAGCGCGCCGACAGATATGACAGCCACCGCCGCGTCTCCCTTGAGCTTTGAGCTTTTTCCCGTTTTAAGCAGGAGTATCGCCGCCGCGACGGTTATCGGCATAACGATCATAACGCTGTCGGTAACGCTGAGCACCGTGGCAATAGCCGTTGCGCCGAACGCGACGTGCGAAAGTCCGTCCCCGATAAATGAAAAACGCTTGAGCACAAGTATCACTCCGAAAAGCGCCGAGCAAAGCGCGATAAGTATCCCGACGATGAGGGCGAACCAGACCATATCATAAGAAAAATAACCGAAAAATTCTTTAAGCATCCGCGCCGTCCTCCTCTTTTCTTGAAAGTCCGTGCAAACGGCAGTATTCATCCGCGCTTTCGTAGAAGTCGGGCGTGTCGCTCATGGAGAGCACCTTTGTCGCATATCTCGACACGGCGGACAGATCGTGCGTTATCATTATTATCGTTGTGCCGTGATCGCGGTTGAGATGGCTTATAGCTCCGTACATCTCCTCTGCGGCGGTCGGATCAAGTCCCGATACGGGCTCGTCAAGAAGCAGTATCTTTTCCGCCGCGCAGAGAGCGCGGGCAAGAAGCACCCTTTGCTGCTGACCGCCCGAAAGCTCGGAAAATGGACGCTTGGCAAGCTCGGATATACGCATACAGCGCATATTTTTCGATACCGCCTCGCGCTCGGTCCTTCCGATAAACAGACGAAATTTTTTTCGTCCTACACAGCCCGAGCGCACGACCTCCGCGACCGTCGCGGGGAAATCCCTTTGCGCATCGTTTCTCTGCGGAAGATAGCCGATGTCGCTTTGCGTTACACCGCCGAGAAGGCATATCTCTCCCTTGTCGGGCGCTTTCAGGCGGAGCAGAGCCTTCATAAGAGTGCTCTTGCCCGAGCCGTTGTCGCCAACGATGCAGAGATAATCTCCCGACTCCACCGAAAAGCTGATGCCCTCGCAGACCGTCCGCCCCTCATAGCCGAGAGTTACGTTTTTACAATCTATTTGTTTCATTTTTTCTCCTTATTTTGCAAGCGCCGCCGACAGTACGGCGAGGTTCTTTTGCGCAATTCCGAGATAGCTCTCGCCTGCGGCTATGTCAGCGGACGTCAACGATTGCATCGAATTGAGCGTCACCGTTGTCAACGTCCCATCGCTTACCGCCTCGGATACCGAGCGCGCAAGCTTTCCGTCCGAGCTCTCGGTAACGAATACATAGGACAGTCCCCATTCCTCCGCTCTCGAGGCAAGACGCAATACCGTATCAAAGCCCGCCTCTGCGTCGGTCGTACAACCCTCGAACGCCGCTTCATATTCTATTCCGTAGTCCTCGGTCATATAGACGAAAGGAAATCTGTCGGCAAATATCATTCTCGGCGTGTCAATATTCGCTATCGCCTCGGAATAAGCCGCGTCAAGAGCGTTCAGACTGTTTATGTAGTCCTCGGTGTTCTCGCGGTAGACCTCCGCGCCCTCGGCGTCAAGCTCGCATACAGCCTCGCAGATAGCATCCACGCAAGCAGATGCGTTTTTCAGGGAGAGCCATATGTGCTCGTCAACAGCGTGCTCGTGACCGTGAGAGCCTTCGTGCTCATCCTCGCGGCTGTGCTCCGAGCTGACCGACATATGACGTAGAGTCACCCCCTCCGCTTCCATAAGACGCAGATCGGCGCTCTCGGTAACAAGCTCGTTTACAAAGCTGTCGTCGGCTCCGCCCACGCGCACGACAAGATCAGCGCTCTTTATGCTGATGGCATCCTTTGCCGTCGGCTGAAAGCTGTGCAGATCTGCGCCGTCGGATACAAGGAGCTTTACCTCAATATTCTTGCTCTCCCCGACAACAGCCCTTACCCAATCATATACGGGAAATACGGTGCAGAGCACCGTCAGCTTTTCATCCTCGACCTCACACCCCGAAAGCGCACCGATGAGCGCGAGGGCGCAAAGAATGATGGCGATAATTCTTTTTTTCATATATTTCATATATCCGTGTGTTCTCCTTTTTCAGTTGCAGCCGCCGCATTTTCCGAGAAGGATCGTCTCCTCCTCGCTGACAGAGAAGCCGCATTTGCTCCGTACCTTTAAGAGAAGCTCGTCCGAAAGACCTTCATCAAGGTGAAAGAGCCTTCCGCAGGCGACGCACCTCATATGAAGATGACAGCGGCAATCCTCGTCCTTGACGCTCTGATAAACAAAGCTCCTGCCGTGTCCCTTGACGAGACGCTTTACCTGACCTTCGTCGACAAGGTGAGTCATAAGACGGTAAACGGTGCTCTTGCCGGGCGCATTCTTTCCGTAGGTACGCTTCAGCTCGGCTATTATATCCTCCATCGTGTACGCCTTTTCGTAATTTTCACGCAAAAATGACGAAAGCATTTTCTTTTGTTCGGTGTTGTATCCTGACATAGCATCCTCCAATTTGAGAATTACTCTCATATTATAGCATATTTTTCGAAAATGTCAAGACCTAATCTTGCCTATACAAGAAAATCGGACATATTTCGACAAAGAAAAAAAGGAAATAAAAGTAAATAAAAGTAAATTTCTGTCAATCTATTGACAATTATTGGAAAATGTGGTATTATATTATTGTTGATACAAGAAAAATAAAAAATAATAAAATCTTATAAAAGTAAAGGAGAAAAAACAATGAAATCAACAGGTATCGTACGCAAGGTGGACAATCTCGGCAGAATAGTTCTGCCCATCGAGATAAGAAAGGTTCTCGACATCAAAGAGAAGGACTCTATCGAGATATTTATAGACGACGATAAGATCGTGCTTGCTAAATATCAGCCCTCCTGCATTTTCTGTGGAAATACCGAAAATATCGTGTACTTTAACGGAAAACGCGTCTGCGCAGATTGCATCGAAAAGATGAAAAGCAACTTTTAACTTAAAGCGCGTGGATCATTTATTTTACCTACAGTCATTAAATACGACAAAAAACTCCCTTGTGCCGAAACGGCGAGGGAGTTTTTTGGTGCGGGTGACAGGACTTGAACCTGCACGAATTAACACAAGATCCTAAATCTTGCGCGTCTGCCAATTCCGCCACACCCGCATATTTAATTTGTTTTGCAGCCGCGCTGCGCGAGACCGCTTGAAACATAGTCGCCTTGCACACTGCCGTGTGCAATTCTCCTTGTTTCTACGCCTTCTCAAACTCGCTTCATCACCCGTAGGGGTGCGCTCGTTTTCGAAGCTGCCAATTCCTTTTGCGCTTTAGCGCAAATATCCACACTCGCATATTTAATTTGTTTTGCAGCCGCGCTGCGCGAGACCGCTTGAAACATAGTCGCCTTGCACACTGCCGTGTGCAATTCTCCTTGTTTCTACGCCTTCTCAAACTCGCTTCATCACCCGTAGG
>JAFTYG010000007.1 GCA_017461365.1 Clostridia bacterium
AGTCTCGCATACGCTCGACAGCTCCCTCCCGGAGGGAGCCTTTGACACAAAAACATTCTTCGCTAACCCTTTATTTGTTTTCTGTTTATCGGCAAAGCCTACTTGGAACCCCGCCACTATGGCGGGGTTTTCGCCTTGCAATAATAAAAAGCCACGGACGACCGTGGCTTTTTATCTTATTCGATCCGCAGAGCCCTCTCTATACTCCGTCGGAGTCATCCCGTACATATCCTTAAACATCCTGAAAAAATAATTCTCATACTCATACCCAACGCTTTCAGCTATCTGAGAAAGAGAAAGCGACGTGTGCCGCAGAAGCATACGCGCAACGCTCATCCTGTGCCTGTGCACCACTCGCGAAAGCGACATTCCGTACTCCTTGTTGATTATCCTCGATACCTGCTTCGAGCAAAGATGAAGCTCCTCTGCAATATCGTCTATCCTTATCTGCTCGGCATAATGCTTCGAAATATATTGGTCAAGCGTATTTATGTAATTTCTGTATTTCAGATTTAACAGATCAGACCGCCCCTCGGGGAGCCGCAGACTCTTAAAAAAGGACATAAACAGGAGAGCTATAACGTGAGATGCGCCCTCGTTCGTCCGCCCCGAGGCTATGACCGACGCGAGCTTTTCCATATAAAAGCGCATATCCCCGTCGATCTCAAACGCCGATATTCCCCTACCGAGCAACGCGCAAACATCACCGTATATGCCACCGTCTTTTTTCGGCGCGCTTTCGATAGCAAAAATAAGACAGTAGCCCTCCTTTGCCCATTCGCTGACGTAATGGTCTGTAGCTGGCGGAATTATCACTGCCTTGTTCTCAAACACCCTCGCGCCATCCTCGGTAACTATCGATATACAGTCGTCGGGAACGAAAAAAAGCTCGTAAAATGAATGCTGATGGATACCGAGTAAAGCATCAGTCGCCGTCTTTCGCGCCATATGGTCGCAAAGCCTGAAGCTCGGTCTGTCGGCTATCACAGATATATGCACGTCCGATACGTCGGTCTCAAAAAGCAGCTCGTCAAACAAAATATCACCCCCACGGGATTATTATAATACAAACGCGCCGCTATTTCAATATAAAATCTGAAAATATTTCGAAAAAAATGTCTTATTTCTGCATTGAATTATTTTTGTATTTGGATTATAATACTGCCCGATAAGACTTGTGAAAGGCTGAAAATATGAAAAACAAAAATCTTTATCTGCGGTATATCCCGATGTCCTTCGCGGCGGCTCTTATATTATTTTTCGCCGCGAAAAACGCGCTCTATCCCGCCGAGGGGCAACAGACCGAGCTCTGGTATCTGATATTTAAGACTATCCCCACCCTCGTCACGCTTGCGGTGCAGATACTTCTGATTGCCGCCAACCGTTACAGCTTTCTGCTCGGAGGGCTCAATTCCATCCTTTACGGCGTGGTCTATTTTATCGAGGGCGTACCCTTTTCGGCGGCGTTCGCCTTTCTCGTCTCTCTCCCAATTCAGATATATTCGTTTTTCCATTGGAAGAATAATACTAAGTCGGGGCAGGTCTCTCTCCGTTGGATGAGTACCAAGGGAAGGATCATCACCGTCGCAGCGACCGTAGGTATGTGGGCGATCTGCTATTTCTGGCTGTCAAGATATATGGTAATGAAGATACCGATGTGCGACACAATAACCTTCGCGCTCGGCGTAATCGTCACGGTTCTTTCGGCAAGAAGATACATAGAGTCGCAGTATCTCAGCTTTATATCAAGCTGTGTTTCCCTCGTTATGTGGATAGTGCTGACACTTCAGAACCCATCGAATATAAACTACGCGATCATAGGCGCTTATAACCTCTACTGCATAGGACAGACCGCAGTCAATTGGACTCTGCTTTACGTTAAGGATAAAAAAGCAAAAGCAGCAGAAGAAAAAATAACGACTCAATAAAAACTCAAGGGATGGCGCATCGCCATCCCTTTTTATGTCTCGTTATTCCTCGTCGTCATCATCGTGCTCATCAGACTCGTCTGACTCGGTCTCGTCGACAAGCTCCTCAAGCTCAAGCGCGATCGCCTCATGCTCCTTAGCACGTCTTTCCTCACGCGCAAGCTTCGTGCGCTCGATCTCGTCGCTCACCTTTTTGATCTTAGCCCTCACCTTGTCGATATTCTCGAGCACAGGGGCTATACGCTCAGCCTGAGAGACTCCCGTTTTCAACTGACGGTAAGTAAGCCTGCCGAGCATCTCGTATCCCTCGTCGCGCTTCGCCTCCAACGATTTGAGCTTCAAATGAAGCGCCGCAAGATCGGCGGCGTCTCCCGTCTCCTTCAGCGCTTTGTTTGCGGCGCGCTTTGCCGAGATCTTAAAAAGCTCCCAAGTTGCCATTTTCTCCTCCCTTTTCTTAAATTTTTTCGGAAACCCTTATCTGTAATTTATTATACACCAAAATATGCCAAAAGTAAATAGAGAATAAAAAAAGATTTAGAGGAAAAATTAAATATGACGTAAATTTTCTTTTGGGAGTAAAATATGAATATCGACAAAAAACAGTATAAAAAATATGCCGCCGCTCACGCGCCGAAATCGCCCATCCTGAAAAACTGCATCTACGCATTTTTCTTCGGAGGTCTTATCTGCGTTTTCGGTCAGGGGCTCGTTGACCTGTATAATAAAGTATTCGGTCTCATCCGCTCCGACGCATCCACACTGAGCTCTATAACGCTTATCTTCATTGCCGTCCTGCTCACCGCCCTCGGAGTATTCGATAATATAGCGAGGAAAGCGGGTGCGGGTACTCTTGTTCCCATAACGGGATTTGCCAATTCTGTCGCTTCACCCGCTATCGACAGTCACGCCGAAGGTCTTATACTCGGCGTTGGAGCAAAAATATTCACCGTGGCAGGTCCCGTTTTGCTTTACGGTACGCTTGCGGGAGCTATATACGGCGTGCTGTATTGGCTCGTCACCGTATTTGTCAAATAAGCCGACGCGCAAGCCTTTCGTTCCCATCGGGATCGTCGGTCATCAGAAACACGACCGTCTCTCCCTCTCTCAGTACGCGGATATTCTGGCAGAGCGCGTAAAACTCCGTGTGTCTGAGAGCTACGCTGACAATATCGGCGCGTGCCCGACAAAGCTGTTCTAT
Organism: Clostridia bacterium; assembly: GCA_017461365.1. GTDB lineage: Bacteria > Bacillota > Clostridia > Oscillospirales > CAG-272 > HGM12713. The sequence continues at coordinate 3,127 of JAFTYG010000007.1, forward strand.
CCTTATGGCGTCGGTAGAAGAATAACAGCGTAAGACCGCTATCTCATACGGCGTTGCGAAAGACGATATGTAGATAGAATAATCCTCTACCAGCGCAAAGCATTCGGCGGCATCCTCGCCGTAGAGTGCCTCGGCAAGAGTGTCGGACAGATAGCCCTCCTCGCCCTCAATGGTACCCTTTGAATATATCACGCCTTCGGGAAGCGAGGGGCACGCCTCCATCAGCTCCGAAAGTATATCCCCCGTCGGGCGCTCCCCGCCACAGGAGCATAGCGACAAGCAAAGAGCGATAATTAAAATAAAACGAAAAAGCTTCATAAAAAACCACCTCGGTTAAGTTTATGAAGCCTTTTTGCTTTTGAGCACCGAAAAATAATGCAAAATCTAAAATCGATGTAGCGTCTCACCATTTGCCACGGGATAAAAACGAAAAGCAGATTTCAAATTGGAGTTTGTCGGGGAGTTGATATACTCGCACAGACTTAAATCTGTGCAAAATGAAACTCAAAGCCTTCCCCCACAGGGGAAGGCTTTTTGGTTAGTTTTCCCACCGATACAAACTGCTCGACAAACTCAAATTCATGTTTCGAATTAAAAAATCACCTCAATTGTGCATTGTGCATTTTGCATTGTGCATTTATCCTACTTTCCCCCCATAGCTCCGAGCACTGTCCGTAACACTATCCCCGTGTCTCTGCCCAAGCTCACCTCGCGCGCATACCTTGCGTCAAATCTCGCCTTATCTATATCCGATACGCTGTCCCGTCCGCTGACCTGCGCAAGCCCCGTTATCCCCGGGCGCAGACGGTAAACTCCGCATCTTCGCCTCAGCTCGTGTATCTCCCCCTCCTCCTCAATGAGTGGACGAGGGCCCACAAGACTCATATCTCCCCTGAGCACGTTGAAAAGCTGTGGCAGCTCGTCAAGACTGCTCCGCCGCAAAAATCTTCCCACGGGCGTAATATAACGCTCGCTGTCAGAAAAAGACGACTTTGGACAGCTCTGCGGAGCATATCTGTACATCGTCCTGAATTTATAACAGGTAAAAACTCTCCCGTCCTTTCCGACACGCCTCTGTCGGAATATCGCGCCGCCCTCCGAGGTCATACATATGATAAGCGCCACCGCGCACATAGGTATAAAAAGGAAAAATAAAAGCAACGTCGAAAAAAATATATCAAGGGCTCTCTTAAAAAAAAGATACCCGCCGCTCTTTCCGAATGACATCATCACACCCCCACATTAGGATGTGTAATTTACATTATTTTAACACACAGAAGTTGATTTTTCGGTAAAAATGTGCTAATATATAATCACAGTAATTATTGGCATCGGGAGAAAGACCATGGTAATTTTTTCGGTCATCGTTATCCTCATACTCTTGTTTTGGTTTACTTTCGGATACGTATGCTTTTCAAGCGCGAACCGCCGAAGAAAAAGCCGCATATCCGAAAGAAACGACTTCTGCGGCGGCGGAGACATCCCAGAGGCGTCAAAGCGTAAATTAAAGGAATGCAGAAATTGGATAGATGAAAGCCGCTACGAGCCCATATATATCACCTCAAAGGACGGAAAAAGGCTCTTTTCAAAGCTCATCGCGCAAGACGGAGAAGCCAAAGGAACGGTTATCTTCGTTCACGGCTATCATTCCTCCGCAAGACGCGACCTTGCAATACAGGCAAAAAGCGCCTACGACGGCGGATATAATATTCTGCTCATCTGCCACCGCGCACACGGCATAAGCGAAGGCAAATACATATGCTTCGGTGCAAAGGAAAGATGGGACGTCCTTCTGTGGACGGAATATATAAACAACCGCTTTCCGAGCCTGCCGATAGCGCTTTTCGGGCTTTCCATGGGAGCGGCGACCGTTATGATGGCGTCCGAGCTCTCTCTTCCCGAAAGCGTAGCCTGCATACTTGCCGACTGCGGCTTTACATCTCCGCGTGAGATAATCGGAAATACTCTGCGGTACAAGCACAAAATAATAATTTACCCAACAATATTCTTTATGAATTTCTGGAGCATACTCTTGGCAAAATTCAACTATAACGAAATCTCCACGCTGAAAACTCTGACAAACAATACGCGCCCACTGCTCCTCATCCACGGCGAACGCGACGCGTACGTTCCCACAGAAATGTCAAGGCGAAACGCCGAGGTACGCCCCGAGCTTACAGAGCTTTTCACCGTCCCCGAGGCAAAGCACGCGCAGGCGGTGTATTTCGATACTGACGGGTATGTTAAAAAGGAATTGGAATTTCTGGATAGAAATATGAGGTCGTAAATACAAATTTGAATGGAAATGGGGATGAGTCATTAAAGTGTGACTCATCCCCTTGCTTTTGCAGATTTTAAGCCTCAAATTTGAGGTTGTCTTTTTCGCTTACGCCTATTTCGCTGTTAGCGAAATGTGATATGTTCGCACACATATTGTCGTAGGGACCGCAAGAACAGAGTTCTTGCCTTTTTGCGTAAGCGAAAAAGATAAACCCCAAAAACTCCAACATAGCAAAGGGCTAAGTCACGTTCAAATGACTTAGCCCCATTTATATTTAAAACACTATATTCACCCCGTTGACCTCAACGTCATCGTCGGCTCTTATCATTATATACTTTACCCCGTCGATAATACGCGTCTCGACAAGGTCGCTGTGCCCCGCATTGACCTTTATAGTCACCTCTGGAGTCTTGACCTTCAAGGCAGGCTCGGTCACGTTCTTGGGATTTATCTCGGCGCTCTCGCCAAACTCCTCGGCGTACTTCTCCTCAAAGCTCGTCACCCTCTCCTCGGGAACTCCGCAGTATCTCAGCATATCCGCCGCGTCGCTCTTGCTCATAACAAGGGGAGCTTCTATCTTCTGCTCCTTGTGCTCGGCTATCATCTGATTTACCTGACTGTACACCGAACGAACGACCTTCATACTGCAATCCTCTTCCATAGAGCTCTGCAAAATACTTCCGAACGTGTCCTTCTGCTCTGCGGCGGGCTTTGACGGAAGTGCCGAAGAAAAGAGCGCGTCGACAACCGCCTCATGGCTGTCGCAAAGACTCTTTGTGTAATAAAGCGCCCCGTAGATATTCGCCCCGTGGTCCTCAAACGCGGGGAACATAAATCCGAGCTCGGGAGCGGAAAGCATCGTGTCGGCGCAAACAGTGCGGAAGCAGTTACCGGGAACGTAATAGCTCAGAGCCGCCTTTCCCGAGCGCACGGGACACACCGCGCAAACGATATATGAAAATACCTCGCCCGACTCACCCTTTTCTCCGTCGGCAGAATATGTAAATACGTCATATCTATCGTGAGCAAGCAGTATAACGTAATTTCCGTCGAACTCGTACGATGATATTATCTTTTCATACAGCTTGTCAACGAGAGAGCTGTCGCGAAGCTCGGTGCTTCGCAGATCGGTAAGCAGCTTGTGCGCGTCGCTCTCCATTACATCCTTTGCCGAAAAATCTATCTCAAGAAGGTTTCTTCCGATATTTCCCGAAAGCGTCTTTTTGAGCACCGACAGAAGTCCGTCGGCATCATCCTCCTGCATAAGACCAAGGCTCTGATCAAACTTTGAGATGACCTCCTTCTGCTCGTTTACAAAACAGCCGCATATACGGCTTATATTACTTTTTTCCTTGCGGTATCTTATCCGCAGCTCTGCAATTTCCTTTTCTATCATAGCATCCTCGTAAAAATTTATTTTCGTGCCCCACTATTTTATCACATTTTCTTTTTTATTTCAAGTATAAATTTCTATCAAAGACAAAAAATAGTTATGAGTAAAAATACTAAGGAGGACAGATAATGAATACTCATAACAAAGCGACGGCAGAGCTCCTTTCCGAGCTCTACAAAAACATGAAGATGGGAGCTGACTCCATCGTCAACATCAGCTCAAAGGTAACCGAGGGCGAGCTCAGAGACGAGCTGACGCGAGAGCTCGACACCTATGAGGAATTTGCAAAAAAGACAAGCAAGCTCATCTATGAGGGCGGAGATACCCCCGAGGAAAAGAATATTATGTCCAAAATGGCGTCAAAGGTCGGCATGGCGATGAATACGCTTACAGACTCCTCCGAGAGCCATATAGCGCAGATGATGATAGAGGGCTCTACTATGGGCATCACCGAAAACAGAAAGCTCATCAGCAAATTTGAGGATCAGAACGTAAGCCCCGAAGCCATGATGCTTGCGCGCGACAGCGTCAAATTTATGGAGGACAGCGTCGAAAGACTCAAAAAATTTCTTTAAAACGAATATTCAACACGGAAGCGTGAACAAAAGCAACGTATTTTTGTTCGCGCTTCGTTTTTTGTTGTTTTTTACATATTGATTTATTCGGCGTTTTATGCTATAATGTAAATAGCGTAATATACTCAAACACAGGCTGACCAAAAAAATCAGATCGAGAGGAAAATATTATGATAAACATTACAGTTTGTATCGGAAGCTCCTGCCATATAAAGGGATCGCACAAGGTCGTCGAAGGTCTTAAAAATCTGATAGCTGAAAACGGTATCGGGGATAAGGTATCGATCGGCGGTACTTTTTGTATGGGCGAATGTCAGAGAGGCGTTTGCGTAAGCATTGACGACACGGTGTTCTCGGTTTCTCCCGAAACGGTCGGAGACTTTTTCAAGGACGAGATACTCACGAGGGCAAACCTATGCTGATAGTACAGATCTGTGTGGGAAGCTCCTGCCATCTCAAGGGATCCGAGGACATAGTAAATCTTCTGCGAGAGGCCGTCGAAGAGCACGGACTTGAGGACGAGGTCGTTCTGATGGGTAGCTTCTGTACGGGAAAATGCAACCGCGAGGGCGTGACCGTACAGATAAACGACGACGTACATACGGGCGTGACACGCGAGAGCTTCAAGGAATTTTTCCAAAAGAATATACTGGACGCGGCAGAACGCGAAAGGACGTGAAACAAATATGCCAAACTGCCTTACACTGAAAAAATCCAATTGCAAAAACTGCTATAAATGCATCCGCCACTGCCCCGTAAAGGCAATACGCTTCTCGGGCAATCAGGCGCATATAATTGGAAACGAATGTATCCTTTGCGGACATTGCTTCGTTGTCTGTCCGCAGAATGCAAAGGAGATAGTCGACGGCACCGAAAAGGTGCGCGTACTGCTGCAAAGCGGAGATCCCGTTGTCGTAAGCCTGGCGCCCTCGTTTGTGGCGAATTACGACGGAACGGGTATCGGAGCTATGAGAAAGGCTCTCAAAAAGCTCGGCTTTTACGACGTCGAGGAGACCGCCATCGGCGCCACCTTTGTAAAAAACGAATACGAGCGTATGCTTGCCGAGGAGGACAGAGATATAGTAATATCATCCTGCTGTCACTCGGTAAATCTGCTCATACAGAAATACTTCCCCGCCTCGCTTAAATATCTTGCCGACGTTATGTCGCCCATGCAGGCTCACTGCTCGGATATAAAGAAAAGAATACCCAACGCAAAAACGGTATTCATAGGCCCGTGTGTGGCAAAAAAGGACGAGGGCGAATATTATGAGGGCATCGTTGACGCGGTGCTGACCTTTGAGGAGCTCACAAATTGGATGAAGGCGGAGCACATAGAGCCCGAGCGCGAAACAGATGCCGACGAGGAGAGCCGCGCGCGCTTCTTCCCCACAACGGGTGGAGTGCTCAAGACTATGGCTCAGAACGCAGTGGGATATACCTACGTAGCCGTTGACGGAGTAGAAAACTGCATATCGGCGCTCAAGGACATCGAAAACGGAAACGTACATAAGTGCTTCATCGAGATGTCCGCCTGCGCGGGAAGCTGTATCGGTGGCCCCGTAATGGAAAAATACCACCGCTCACCTATCAAGGACTATATGACGGTCGCGACATATGCGGGAGAGCGCGACTTTTCCGTAGCTCAGCCCTCCTCTCCCGAGCTTCGCAAGAACTTTTCGTTTATCGAGCATAAGCTCGCAACGCCGAGCGAGGCAGAGATCATGTCGGCTCTCAGACAGATGGGTAAATTCAAGGCGTCCGACGAGCTCAACTGCGGCTCCTGCGGATATAACTCCTGCCGTGAAAAGGCTATAGCTATCTGTCAGGGCAAGGCTGAGATCTCTATGTGTCTGCCCTTCCTCAAGGATAAAGCCGAGAGCTTTTCGGATACCATCGTAAAGAATACGCCGAACGGCCTCATAGTCCTCAACACCAATCTCGAGGTACAGCAGATCAACGCCGCCGCAAGAAAGATAATGAACATCCGCGCAGAGTCCGACGTTCTCGGGGAGTCGGTAGTCCGTATCCTCGATCCCGCAGTATTTTTGCAGGTCAAAAACAGTGGCAGAAGCGTGAGAGATCAACGCATCTACCTTGCCGAATACAAGCGGTACGTAGAGCAGACCGTCGTTTATGACGAGGATTCAAGGCTTCTTGTCGGCATTATGCGCGACGTTACCGACGAGGAAGCGGCAAGAGAGAAAAAAGAAAGCATCAGCCGTCAGACCGTTGAGGTCGCGGATAAGGTGGTCGAAAAGCAGATGCGTATAGTCCAGGAGATCGCCTCGCTCCTCGGAGAGACCGCGGCTGAGACCAAGATCGCGCTTACCAAGCTCAAGGAGTCTATCGGAGATGAATGATCTGTGCGCCGACATCGGATATAAAAGTATAAATCACATAGGAGAGGAGCTCTGCGGCGACCACGTGGATATAGTAGAGGACAGCGACGGCTCTACAGTCATCGTTCTTGCCGACGGACTCGGAAGCGGCGTAAAGGCAAGCATACTTTCCACTCTCACCTCAAAAATAATCTCAACGATGATGGCGGCGGGCTTGCCGATAGAGGACTGTGTGTCCACCATAGCGGGCGCGCTCCCCGTCTGCTCTGTGCGAGGCGTGGCATATTCGACCTTTACCATCATACGCATACTTAACAACGAGTGGGCGGAGATAATACAGTACGATAATCCGCACGTTATCGTTATAAGAAATTACGAAAACTACGAATACCCCAAGACCGAAATGAATATCGGTGGAAAGCGGATATTCAAAACGACCTTAAAGCTCTGCGAGGACGACGTGTTCATCGCAATGAGCGACGGCTGTCCACACGCGGGCATCGGAGACGTGTATAACTTCGGATGGAAGCGTGAGGATATAATCGGTTATATGCAGGCGCTCGTCACGGGAGGATATACCGCAAAAAATCTGTCCACAATGCTCGTCGACGAGTGCGACAGGCTCTACGGTCATAAGCCGGGTGACGACACCACCGCCTGCGTTGTAAAGATACGCAAGCGCGAGCCCATGAATATCCTCTTCGGTCCGCCCTCAAACAGAGACGATTGCGATCTTATGATGTCGCTCTTTTTCTCAAAGGAGGGTAAGCATATCGTCTGCGGAGGAACCACCTCGTCTATCGCGGCAAAGTTCCTCGGCAAGCCCCTGCGCGCAAGTCTTAATTTCGAGCGCTCGGACATCCCCCCGATAGCCGAGATCGAGGGCGTCGATCTTGTCACCGAGGGAGTCATCACGATGAACAAGGTAATACAGTACGCCAAGGATTACCTCGGAGACAACGAGCTCTACGAGGAATGGAGCTTTAAAAAGGACGGCGCGTCTCTTATAAGCCGCCTGCTCTTTGAGGAAGCGACAGACATAAATTTCTACGTGGGCAGAGCCATAAATCCTGCCCATCAAAATCCCGATCTTCCCATAAATTTCAGCATCAAGATGAATCTTGTCGAGGAGCTCTCCGATTGCCTGAAAAAAATGGGAAAACGCATTAAAGTAAGCTATTTTTAACTGTAACGGAGGTATAAATGCGTAAATTCGATACAAAGGTACAGCACTTGAAATATAAGGTGCTCCGCGAGGTGGCGCGCCTTGCGTGGAAGGACGAGCTCCTCGAGCATCTTATGGACGTTCCCAAGATCATCGTCCCCGGGAACAAGCCCACCATGCGTTGCTGTGTATATAAGGAGCGCGCCATCCTCGGAGAGCGCGTAAAGCTCGCTATGGGCGGAGACAGAGACAATCCCAACACCATCGAGGTAATAGAAATAGCCTGCGACGAATGTCCCGTAGGCGGTTATGAGGTAACAAACGCCTGCCGAGGCTGCCTTGCCCACAGATGCGAGGACGTCTGCAAGCGCGGAGCTATCACATTTGACGACAACCACGTGGCGCACATAGATAAATCCAAATGCGTAGAGTGCGGAGCTTGCGCAAAGGTCTGCCCCTACACCGCCATAGTCAGCAGAAAGCGCCCCTGTCAGAACGCCTGCAAGGTCAAGGCTATCTCGATGAACAGCCAGATGGCGGCAAAGATCGACAACAGCAAGTGCATACAGTGCGGAGCTTGCGTATATCAGTGCCCGTTCGGAGCTATAATGGACAAATCCTATATAGTCGACGCGATAAATACCCTGAAGGGTAGCGAGGGTGAAAACGGAAAGAAGAATTACAAGGTCTACGCCGTAGTTGCTCCCTCCATATCGAGTCAGTTTACCTACGCAAAGCTCGGACAGGTCATCACGGGACTCAAGGAGCTTGGCTTCTATACGGTCATCGAAGCCGCGCTCGGAGCGGATATGGTCGCCCTCGCAGAGGCGCGTGAGCTCTCGGAAAAGGGATTCCTTACAAATTCCTGCTGTCCCGCCTTTGTTCAGTATATAAGATCGTCTTTCCCAAATCTTGCCGAGCATATCTCTCATAACCTCTCGCCTATGGCTACGCTTGCGAAGTACATAAAGGACAAAGAGCCGAGCGCAAAGGTAATATTCATCGGCCCGTGTACGGCAAAGAAGGCCGAGGCTCAGCTCGAAACGGTAAAGCCGTACGTCGACACCGTTCTCACCTTTGAGGAGCTTCAGGCGCTCTTTGACAGCCGAGACATCGACATATCGACGCTTGAGGAGGACGTTCTCGACAACGCATCCTACTTCGGAAGAATATTCGCGCGTTCGGGCGGTCTTACCGACGCAACGGTACAGGCTATGAAGGAGCAGAACATCGACTTTGAAATAAAGCCCGTAATATGCGACGGAATAGAAGCCTGCCGCGTCGCGCTCTTAAAGAAGAGCAAAAACGTCCTTGACGGCAATTTCATCGAGGGTATGGCGTGCGTCGGCGGATGTATCGGCGGCGCGGGATGTCTTACTCACGGCGAAAAGAATAAAGCCGAGGTCGATAAATACGGCCGCGAGGCGATGGAAAAGACTATCGCCGACGCAGTATCGGTGCTGAAATAAATACAAAATTGACAAAAGCAATAGTGTCGGCTCGTCGAGCCGACACTATTGCTTTTACTTATTGTGTTATTATGACATCAATTATTTTCAGCCTTCTTCACTCTCGCGTTGTGCACGAGTCTGTGGATGACCTTATAGACCTCCATAACGACAAGCGGAACAAAGATAAGTCCGAGAGCTATGAGGTAGAGCTTCCAATCAAGATATACAAGACCGAAGATCGCGTTCAAGGGAGTAAAGAGAACTACCGACATAAGAACGATAGCCGCAAGTGTTGCAAGGTTAACGTACTTGTTCGAGAAAACACCTATGCTGAATACCGAATGGTCAGAACGCATATTGTAGGTGTGCACCGCCTGAGACAGCGCAAGTATCATAAACGCCATCGTACGTCCTGCCGCGATCTTCGCCTCGGGAAGCTCGCTGAGTCCGAATACCTGACCGCAACCGATATAAAATCCGATAAGCGAAAGCACCGCGAACATAACGCCCGAGAATACTATCTTAAAGCCGAGTCCGTGAGCGAAGAGCCCCTCCTTCTTGGGCTTGGGCTTCTCGTCCATTATTCCCTTTTCAATAGGCTCCATTCCAAGCGCTATTGCGGGAAGGCTGTCGCCGACAAGGTTTATCCAAAGAAGCTGCATAGAGAGGAAAGGCGAAACGCCCGATACCATCATCGAGAAGAATACGGCAATGACCTCGGAAATATTCGTTCCGAGCAAGAAGCCAACCACCTTACGGATGTTGGAATAAATTCCGCGTCCCTCCTTAACGGCGTCAACGATGGTAGCAAAGTTGTCGTCGGTAAGAGTCATGTCGGACGCGCCCTTTGCAACGTCGGTACCCGTGATACCCATAGCGCATCCGATGTCAGCCGCCTTGAGCGCGGGAGCATCGTTTACACCGTCACCCGTCATAGAAACGACCTGATCCTTTCTCTGCCAAGCCTTGACTATGCGTATCTTGTTTTCGGGAGAAACACGCGCATATACAGAGATATGCTCTACCTTCTCGTCGAGCTCAGCGTCTGTCATAGCGTCGAGCTCAGCGCCCGTTATCGCCATGTCGCCCTCTTCGAAAATGCCTATCTCACGCGCGATCGCCTGAGCCGTGATAACGTGGTCGCCCGTGATCATTACGGGCTTGATGCCTGCCTTGCGGCAGATAGCAACGGCATCCTTTGCCTCGGGACGGGGAGGATCTATCATACCCACAAGTCCCATAAAGGTAAGCTCACTCTCAAGCTCCTCACTCGTAGGCTCTTCGGGAACCGTGTCAATTATCTTGTATGCAACCGCAAGCACACGGAGAGCATCGCGGCTCATATCGTTGGTTATCTGTCTTGCTTTTTCAATGTCGCCGCCGATGCATTTTGACGCCATTACGTCAAACGCGCCCTTGACTATAACGACGTTCTTGCCGTCAATAAGGTTTACTGTCGTCATCAGCTTTCTGTCAGAGTCAAAGGGAAGCTCGGCAAGTCTCGGATATTTTTCATTGAGCTCGCCCTTCTCGCTTCCGTTTCTGTGCGCCGCTAAAACGATAGCCGTCTCGGTAGGATCTCCGATATGCTGCTCGCCGTTCTCACCAAAGATGACCGAGCCGTCACAGCAAAGCGTACCGTATTCAAGAAGCTTTCTTACGTCTGCTCCGTTTTCCTTGGAGATCTTTTCGATCTCGCCGCCGTCAACGTAAGCCTTTACAAGCGTCATTCTGTTCTGCGTAAGAGTACCCGTCTTATCCGAGCAGATGACCGACGCGCTTCCGAGAGTCTCAACAGCGGGAAGTCTGCGGATAAGCGCGTTTTTCTTTACCATGCGCTGAACACCGATGGAAAGAACTATGGTAACAACGATGGGAAGTCCCTCGGGGATAGCCGATACCGCAAGAGATACGGCAACCATGAACATTTCCATAAGGTGATCCCAGCCGTTTGTAGCGATACCTACGACAAATACTATAGCGCAGGCAACGAGAGCTACGACGCCAAGGTATTTTCCGAGCTTTGCAAGCTTCTTCTGCAAAGGCGTCTGCGAGTCGCCCTCGTCGTTGAGAAGATTTGCGATCTTACCCATCTCGGTGTTCATACCGATGCCCGTAACCACAGCCGTCGCCGTACCGTAGGTTATACTGCATCCCGAGAATACCATGTTCGCTCTGTCACCCAGAGGCGCCTTTTCGTCGACAATTACGCCTGCATCCTTTTCAGAGGGCACAGACTCACCCGTCAGCGCCGACTCCTCGGATTTGAGGCTCACGCTGTGCAACAGTCTTGCGTCGGCAGGAACAAAGTCTCCCGCCTCGAGCTTGATGATGTCACCGGGGACGAGCTCGGACGCGTCTATAAGCTTCTCCTCGCCGTCGCGTATAACTCTCGCGTGAGGCGCGGACATACTTTTAAGAGCATCAAGCGCCTTTTCAGCCTTACTCTCCTGCATAACGCCCATGATAGCGTTGAAGATAACGATTATCAGAATGAGCGCGGGCTCGAAGAACTCCATAGGATCTCCCTCACCCGTAATGAATACCTCATATCCGACTACAACAGCGGATATGACCGCCGCCAAAAGAAGAATGATGATCATAACGTCCTTGAACTGATCAAGAAAACGGCCAAATCCCGTCTTCTTCTTCTTTTCACGGAGCTTGTTTTCGCCGTAGGTCTTTCTCCTCTTCGATACCTCCTCCGAGGTAAGACCGCTCTCGGCATTTGTGGACAGCTCTCTCAGAATGTCTTCCGAATCTTTACTGTGGAATAACAAAACGATTCCCTCCTAAAAAAATTTTTTCGGCTAAAAGTCCTGCGAATACAAAAAAGCGAGACATATCCGCCGAATGCAGATAAGTCTCGTCATTTAAGATACAACCAGAGTTCAAACGAACTCATCATGTTGACGTATCACACACGAAAGTGTCGACTACTCCCTTATTCATACATACATTTTAGCATATTATTGACCGATTGTCAAGACTTTCTTGAAAAAAAACATAAAATGTAAATGATTGTTGACAAAAAGTTGACAAATAATTTATATTTAGATGTTATACTTTAATGTGACGGATCATTCACTTTTAGGGAGGATAGTATGCTGAAAATACTTATCGCGGAGGACGACAGAGAGCTCAGACAGCTTTTTACCCACGTATTGCAAAAAAACGGATATACAGTCAAGGGAGTTTCAAACGGTAAAGAAGCCCTTGACGCGATGGATAACGACTATTTCGACGTCATAATCACCGATATTATGATGCCCGTTATGGACGGATACGAATTCGTGCGCTCTCTCAGAGATCAGGGAAATACCACACCCTGCCTCGTCATAACCGCCAAGGATGCCTTCGACGATATGCGTCAGAGCTTTGTCTCGGGAGCTGACGACTATATGGTCAAGCCCGTAAACGTAAACGAGATGGTGCTCCGTGTCGGTGCGCTTTTGCGCCGCGCGCAGATGATAAATAACCGCAGACAGGTCATCGGAGACACTGTGCTCGAATGTGATTCCCTTACGGTCATATCGGGCGGTGAGACATCGATACTTCCGCAGAAGGAATTTATGCTTCTTTATAAAATGGCGGCATTCCCCGGAAAGATATTCACTCGCCATCAGCTTATGGACGAGATCTGGGGATATGACAACGAGAACGACACTCACACCGTGGACGTACACATAGGAAGACTGCGCGAGCGTTTCCGTGACAATAAGGATTTCAAAATAGTCACCATACGCGGCGTAGGTTATAAGGTGCTGAAAACATGAAACAGCTTTCAAGACATAACGAAAAAAGCTATTACGCAAAGATACGAAAGCAGCGAAAGCCTATCTTCAATCTGCGCATACGCCTCATGCTCTTCGTAACGCTCGAGCTGCTTGCAAGCGTTGCGCTAGCGTATATAGTCGACTTTTTCATAAACGACGTCGTACTGAAATTGTTAAACGAATATATCTTCAAAAACATACTTCCGTTCGAGGTCTCATTCCCCTTCTGGATAGACCTTGTGATCATCAGCATACTCGTCGGTATATTTGCCACCTTCGGGCTGTCGATGTGGCTCTTGCGCCCGATCAAAAAGCTCGAGGCTGCTATGGCGAAGATCGCAGACGGAGACCTCTCGGTAAGGATACTCACACAGAGCAGCTCGCGCGAGATACAGGAGATATATGCAGGCTTTAACCTCATGGCAGAGGAGCTCGGCTCTACCGAGATACTTCAGACCGACTTCGTCTCCAACGTCTCCCATGAGTTCAAAACGCCGATAAACGCCATAGAGGGCTACTCGATGCTCCTTCAGGACAGCGACAATCTGACCGAGGAGCAAAACGAATACGTCGAAAAGATACTCTTCAACACCAAGCGCCTCTCAACGCTTACGGGAAGCATACTTCTGCTCTCGAAGATAGAAAACCAAAAAATATCCACCAATAATTCAAATATCCGCCTTGACGAGCAAATAAGAGAAACGATCGTCGCCATAGAACCGCTGTGGGAGAAAAAGGGCGTCGAATTCGATATAGAAATGGAAAACGTCGTATATTTCGGCAACGAGATGCTTATGAGGCACGTTTGGTCAAATCTTGTCGGAAACGCGATAAAATTCGGGCCCGAGGACGGCACGGTAAGGATACGCCTTTATACCAACCGAAAGGGAGAGATAGTATTCACCGTCACCGATATGGGCGAGGGACTTTCAGAGGATGCAAAAAAGCATATCTTCGATAAATTCTATCAGGGCGACAGCTCGCATAAGGCGGAGGGCAACGGACTTGGACTCTCGCTCGTCAAAAAGATACTCGACCTCGAGGGAGGCTCGATATACGCCGAAAATCCCGAGGAGGGCGGATGTAAATTCACAGTCGTGCTCAAAAGCAATAAGGAAAGATCGGCAAGATCTCTCAAAAAAGGAAAACAAAAGACATAAAATAACCTTAAATTATTGACAAAAACGAAAACAGGTGATATAATAACCTCTGTAGGAGAGCCCGCTTTTCGGCTCTCCTATAAAAAATTGTGTATGCTACATATCGGAAAGGAACACAAAAATGCCATCATCTACACCAATACGCGGCAAGGCTAAGGCTATCGCGTGGCTGTGCACGCTCGTCTACTTCGGAAGCTATATGACGCGTCAGAACTTCAACGTAATGCTGCTCTACGTCATCGGAGATTTCTCCGCCGCATCGGGAATGTCCTCCGAGGCACTCTCGGTCAAGCTCTCTGTCATCCTGACAGCGATGACGGTAACGTACGGAGCGGGACAGGTAATCTGTGGATTTATCGGAGATAAGATAAAGCCTCAGTATATGCTTACGGGCGGGCTCGGACTTGCGGCGCTGACAAATATACTTATGGCGCTTCCCTTAGTTTCGACCTCCGAAAATATCGTCCTTATGACGGTGCTTTGGGCGGTAAACGGCTTTGCTCATTCGATGCTCTGGCCTCCCATCGTCCGCATAATGTCGATGTACCTCACCGACGACGAATACGGCTACTCGGCAGTGCGCGTCTCTTGGGGCTCGCAGTTCGCCACCATCATCCTCTACCTCGGATGTCCCCTGCTCGTCACCTACGCCCACCTGTCGTGGAGAACGGTAATATTTATCTGCGCCGTTGCGGGAATAGTAATAGACGTAGTATGGAATATCTTCTATCCCAAGCTTTTGCGCGAGCCATTAAAGGAAGCTCCGAAAAAAGCAAACGGCAAAAAGGGCTCGGGAGCTCCTCTGCCCGCACTCGTTATCATACCGCTTATATGTATATTCTTCGGAATAATCTTTCAGGGTATCATGCGCGACGGCGTTACAAACTGGACACCTAAGCTCCTCGACGATACGTTTGATCTCGGAGAGGCGCTCTCCACCGTCTCGGCGGTCGTGCTTGCGGTATTCAGCATAATCAGCTTCTCGCTCTACGATAAGCTCCACCGAAAGGTCTTTAAAAACGAGGTTTTCTGCGCGGGAATGATCTTCGCCTTTACAGCGATCATCGCATCGGTCGTGCTTGCTATGTTCGTCTTTGACATAAGCTCGGCTATCGTATCCATAATCCTTATGGGCGTGATCGTTGCGAATATGCACGGCATAAACCTTATGCTCATCACCGTAGTACCCAAGAGATTTATAAAGAGCGGAAAGGTCTCGCTCTTCTCGGGCATCCTCAACGCCTGCACGTATATAGGCGCGGCTGTCGGAAATACCGCCTTTGCATGGCTGTCCACCATATCTGCGGGAAACGGCACGGCAGAGGAAACTGTAAACTGGACGCCCGTAGTAATATCGTGGGTGGCAGTATCTGTTCTCGGTCTTGCCGTCTGCCTCGCCGCAGCGCCCCTTTGGAAGAAATTCTGTAAGACCTACGCTGAAGACTGACGCTTTCGAGAAAATTTTTTCGACAAAATTTTACTAAAAGCGCGCCCAAATTTATTTTCAGTTTATTTTTGCGCGATATAATTATACAAGGATGGAGAAAGAAAATGAGTGAAAAAAATGTAAATCGTTATCAAAAAAAGATATTTACTGTACCTAACGTTCTTTCTTTTGTGAGACTCGGACTTATCCCTTTATTCGTTTGGTTGTACAGCTTCGTGCATGAATTCGGTTGGGCAATAGCGGTGCTTGCCTTATCCTACGTCACCGACCTTGCCGACGGCTTCATAGCAAGAAAATTCAATATGATGAGCGACCTTGGAAAGATACTCGATCCCATTGCCGATAAGCTCACGCAGATCTGCGTGCTCATCTGCCTTGTGTTCCGCTTTCCGCTTATGATGATACCGCTCAACTTCATAATAGTCAAGGAGCTGTTTTCGGGCATCCTCGGTCTTGTAAGAGTAAAAAAGACAAAGGATGTCCCCTCTGCGGTATGGCACGGTAAGGTCAATACAGCCCTCCTCAACACTACTATGATAGCGCACGTCGTATTCCCGACGATACCCGAGGCAGTATCGAATATCTCGATAGTTATATGCACCGCAATGATGGCAGTTTCGGCTGTCCTTTACGGCATAATGCATTTCAAAGCTATAAATAAACAAAAAAATTCTGATCAACAGTGAGGTTAATCTTATGGCAAAAGCGTACGTTCTTTATAATCCGATCGCAGGCAACGGACAATCAGAGGAAACAGTGAATACACTTCGCGCAATGATCTCGGACGAGACGGTATTTTGCGACATGACAAAAAACGAGGCATATGAAAAGGATATTGCTTCGATGGACAAGGACGACTACATAATTGTCTGCGGAGGAGACGGAACGCTCAACCGCTTCGCCAATAAAACAGCAGATATGAATATCGAAAACGATATTCGTTATTTTCCCTGCGGAAGCGGAAACGACTTTGCGCGTGAGCTCGGCAAGGAAAGAAACTGCGAGCCCTTCTCGATAAAGAAATATCTTGAAGATCTCCCCACGGTCACAATAAACGGAGATACCTCCTTTTTCCTCAACGGCGTAGGCTACGGCATCGACGGCTATTGCTGTGAGGTCGGAGATAAGCTGAGAGAGACCTCCGATAAGCCCGTAAATTACACCTCTATCGCAATAAAAGGTCTGCTCTTCCACTATAAGCCCACAAACGCAAAGGTAACGGTGGACGGAAAGACGCATGAATACAAAAAGGTGTGGATAGCTCCCACCATGAACGGAAAATACTACGGCGGAGGTATGATGCCCACGCCCGCGCAGGACAGACTTGCCGATGACGGAAAGCTGTCGGTCATGATCTTCCACGGCTCGAGCGCGCTCAAAACGCTTATGATCTTCCCCTCTCTCTTCAAGGGTGAGCACGTCAAGAGCACCAAATACGTCGAGGTGCTCGAGGGCTATGATATTACGGTAGAGTTCGACGAGCCGAGATCGGTTCAGGTAGACGGAGAGACGACCTTGAACGTAAGCGCATATACCGCAAAGTCGAAAAAATGTGCAGAATAAGCTGTCAATAAAATAAAATCAAAATATCTGTCGCACCGCTCGGTTCGGCAGATATTTTTATATATCCCAATTCCTTCTTCACATATTTTGCATCGCCCGACGCAAAATAATACGGACGAGATATTAACCGAAAGAAGAAGATTTAAAATGAACAATATCACCAAAGGAGCGCTGATAGGCTCTGCCGCCGCTGTGAGCACCGCCGCGATAGTGAGCGCCGTCTCTTACTCCGTAACGCATTCACTGATAAAAATAGCATTTAAAAGAGACCTCGGCATAACCCCGAGCGTACGAACAAAGCAGCTCTTCTCGGGATGCAAGCAAATGGCAGAGATCGAACGCTTCTGCACCGAGAACGCCGTAAAGCTCGATAACGGATGCTGTAAAAAGGTCGAGCTATGTGGCAGAGGTCGCCAAAGGCTCGTCGGACATTTCCACGCGTCGGACACGCCGAAACGCAATATCATTGCCATGCACGGATGGCGTACCACGTGGGCGAGAGATTTCGGAGCTGTGTCGGAGTTCTGGCATAAAAACGGCTGTAACGTCCTCTATGCCGAGCAAAGAGGTCAGAACAACAGCGAGGGAGAATATATCGGCTTCGGAATAGCCGAACGCTACGATTGCCTCGATTGGGTAAAATGGATATGCGCGCAGAGCGCCTGCCAAGGTCTCCCCGTCTATCTGTGCGGAGTATCAATGGGCGCGGCGACCGTTCTTATGGCAACGGGGCTCTCTCTTCCCGAAAACGTCAAGGGCGTTATTGCCGATTGCGGATTTACCTCGCCCCACAGCGTTTTCAAACACGTAGTAAATAAAAATCTGCACTTTCCCTATGGCGCATACACGCAAAGAAAAATAGACAGGCTTTGCAGACAAAAGCATTGGCCCGATCCGCACAGCTATTCAACGGTAGAGGCAATGAAGTCATGCAAGGTTCCCGTGATGTTCGTCCACGGCACAGACGACCGATTTGTACCGATACAGATGACCTACGATAACTACCGCGCCTGCGCCGCGCCAAAGAGAATGTTCATCGTCCCGGGCGCGGAGCACGGCATGGCATACTTCACCGATAAGCAAGGCTATGAGTACGAAATGCTCCGCTTTTTCTCCGATTGCGAAACGGGAGCTCTGAACAAAACCGCCCGATAAAAAGTCAAAACACTTCAATATAATACGGCAACCGCACCAAAAAAGCCCTCGGCTGTTTCCTGATTTTAGGAAAACAGCCGATTTTTTAATATTTTAGACATAATTTTGCAAAATCCATTGACTTTTACAAAAAAGGGATATATAATAGTGTTAGTATTATGGGATTGTTTACAATAAATTTTGACGGAGGAATCATGTATAATATTATTTTCACTGTTTCACTTATCATTCTCCTTTTGCTTTTCGTAGGACTTACACTCCTCAAAGGCAAAAGACACGTCTGGTACTACTCGGTATCAAGAATAGCATCTATTCTTATATCGGGCGTGGCGTCATTCTTCCTTTCGGGCTTGCTCTCAGACGTTATCGCGGATGCAGTCTACGGTATCCTCATAGATAAGATACCCGAAAACGTCAGCGGTATCCTCAACGATCTCGCCTCAGCCCCCAATGTGTTCAGCGCCCTTATCACGGCTCTGCTCGCGCCCATCTTCTTCGTTATATTCTTCTTCATTCTTAAGATCATCCTCAACTGCATAGCAAAGAATATCTGCATAGCGGTCGGTAAAAATCAGGCTAAGAAGAATGCGTCGGCAGAAGAGCCCGAGAAAAAGGAGCTCAGCGAAGCAGAAAAGGAAGCAGAAGCGACCGCCGAAAAGACCGAGACCGTCGAATTGACCGAAACGGCAGAGACGACCGATACACCCGTACTCACCGAAGCGTCGGCAGAGCCCGACGGCAAAAAGGCTAAGAAGGCTAAAAAAGAAAGGACAAAAGAAGAAAAGCCGAAAAAGATAAAGAGAAGCAGCTACGCCCTCACACCCAAGGCAAACGCCGTCGGTATGCTCTGCGGCGCTTTCTGCGGACTCCTTATGTTCTTCGTCATAATGGTTCCCTTCGTGGGCGTTGCGTCGATTGCTGACGAGGTAATGGATCTTGTCACGTCGATCGTAGCTCAGGAAACTCTCCTAACCGTCAATGAAGTGACCGACGGCGCGGCAAATAATCCCGTCTCCAAGACCTTCGGAACCGTCGGCGGAAAAGCCGTGTATAACGGACTTACCACCACAAATATCGACGGAAAGCACAAAATGACACTCAGTGATGAGATACACCTCATTACCACCGCTGGCGACGCCGTTATGGCAACGATAAATAACGACGTGCCCCGCGACGAGGCGGCGGCATCCGTCAGAGAGGTAGAGGTGGCATTCAATGACTCCGATCTGCTCCCCGTCGTTCTCCCCGAGCTCCTTGCCGCGGCAAACGAAAGCTGGGAAAAGGGAGAGGACTTCCACGGTATCGAAAAAATAACAGCCTCGGGCAGAGCTCAGCCCGTTGTCGATCACTTGGTGGAGATACTTGTCACCTCCGATTACGACTCGCTCAAATCTGACACCGAGACCGTCATTGAGATACTCGCCATCCTTGTCGAGCATGACGCTATAAATACAGCCATCAACGATCCCTCAAGCATCCCCGCGCAAGAGGAAATGACCGCGCCCGTATTTTACGAGCTTCTTAAAAACGAACGCTTCTCTCCCATGGTCGGCACGCTTGCCGAGTTCGGAATACAGTATATAGGCGATCAGTTCCAACTCCACGCACACCGCGACGCGCTCTATTCCGAATTCATAACCGAAGCGACCGAAAAGACCGCGGCGGTTCTCACGCTCGACGAGGGCTACCGCCCCGAGCAAATGGAGCAGACCTATATAAACCTCTTTGACGACTACGGCTTGGACGTGTCCGAGGACTCCGCAAAGCAGACCGCCGCTCTCGCACTTGAGGAATTCTCCGACGGAGCAGTTACCGAAGAGAGTATGAAAGCCTTCCTTGCAAAGACCGAACTGACGCTTAACGACGGAAACGTAATAAAGCTCGACACGGCAGATACGCTTGCGCATAATAGCCTGATTATCTGCGTGGACGAGATAACCTTCGATATGAGCAAGGTTCCAGCCACCGAGACCGAGTCTGAGGCGCTTGCCAAGGCGGTACATGAGATATTCACAATGACAAAGGTGCTTTGGTCGGGCGAATTTTCCGATCCGAGCTCAATACAAAAGCTCGGTCCTCTGCTCGATGCGCTCTCAAACACCGAGACTATGGGACACGATAACACGGCGCATCTGCTTACGGGTATCCTTCAATCCGATCTTGTACACGACCATATCGGATTTAGCCTTGTAGAAGCTACCGAGATGGCAAATATGATATTTGCAAAATGCGAAACACAGGGCTACACGCCCCTGCTCAAATCGCTCTCTGATACGGTCGAGGTCATCATATTCACGACCTCTGATACCGTTACAAAAGAGGAAGTGACCGCAAAGGTAGAAACGCTCCTCAATGACCTGACACCCGAATCGGCAGAGGTACTGCAACAGCTCGCCTCGACCGAGGTAATGGTAAGTCAGGGTGTTCCCGAGGCAAGCGCAGAGCCCGTCTCAAACCTTGTATCCAATATGTTCGGAAACCTCGCAAGCTCCAAGGATAGCGGAATGAGCGAGGAGGAATATAAAAAGGAAGCCGAGGCTACGAGCAGCCTGCTCAATATAGCTCTCTCGGCTACGTCGTCGGACGGAAGCATCTTCAAGGATACGGGCGACGACTCTCAGACGGGAACAGACACATCAAAGGTAAACGGCATGACCGCCTCCGAATATATCGACAGCGTTATGAGCTCCACCGTAATAACACAGACGATAGTAGACACGGCATATGCCGATGATGCCTCCGACAGTCCCGCGCTCGATCCCCTCAATACGGGCAAGAGCCTCTCCGAGAGCGAGCAGACTCAGGTGCTGAATTCGCTCAACGAGCACTGGGCAAACGCAACCGAGGAGGAAAAGGCAAGCGAGGACTACTTCAAGACCTACGCGGCTATCGGCGCAATAGTAAACTTCC
Source organism: Clostridia bacterium (assembly GCA_017461365.1). Classification (GTDB taxonomy): domain Bacteria; phylum Bacillota; class Clostridia; order Oscillospirales; family CAG-272; genus HGM12713. The sequence goes on from JAFTYG010000007.1 coordinate 24,345, forward strand.
CCATAGCTGTAGGTGAGGACGGCTCCCTCATCGCACAGGCAACGGAAACAGCGCAGTAAAAATACGCACAGCCGCTTTGCAGATCGATGCAAGGCGGCTGTCTTTTGAATTTTGAATAAATTTTTAAACAAATTTCCGAAAATCTATTGACAAATCGTCGAAAACGTGGTACAATTTTAACACTTTAGTAAGCTAATATATAAAAGCGTTGATCGAAAAAAAGTATCCGTCCAAAGGGCGCGCAGAGAGCCGTCGGTTGGTGTAAGACGGCAGTCGTATAGGTCGGAGAATACGTTTCGAAAGCTGTGCACCGAAGCTCCAAGGTCGGAGTGCGTAGGCTGTATCGGGTGCGACCGTAATATCGCAAGGGATGAATACACACCCCATAGAGGCTTTTTTCGAAAGAAAAAGGCGAAGCAGAGTGGTAACACGTTTTCATACGTCTCTGTGCCGAGCTTTGTCGGCGCGGAGATTTTTTTATTTTGATTTCCGACAGACAAAAGGTCTGTTGAAAAATAAATTTACACACATAGGAGAATATCACTATGAAGATCAAAAGGCTTTTAAGCATTACGCTTGCCGCAGTGATGATACTCGCGGCATTTTCCCTCACATCCTGCTCCAAGGATGAGACCTACACCGTAGGCGTTATCCAGCTCGTTACACACGATGCGCTCGATGCCGCTACACAGGGCTTCGTCGACGCTCTTAAGGCAGAGCTTGGCGAAGAGAACGTCACCATCGACATTCAGAACGCCGCTAACTCTACCGACACCTGCGCTACCATCGCAAAATCCTTCGTAACCAAGAACGTTGACCTCATTATGGCTAACGCTACCCCCGCTCTTCAGGCTGCTTACAACGCAACTCAGACGATCCCGATACTCGGTACGTCCGTAACTGAGTACGGTGTTGCTCTCGGAATAGAGAACTTCAGCGGTACAGTCGGCTCAAACGTATCGGGTACGTCCGACCTCGCAGATCTCGATCAGCAGGCTCAGATGATCCTCGACCTCCTTCCCGAGGCAAAGAACGTAGGTCTTATCTACTGCTCCGCAGAGGCAAACTCCGACTATCAGGTAAAGAAAGTAAAGGCTTACCTTGAGAATAAGAACATCACCTGCAAGGAATACGCATTCTCCGACTCCAACGACGTTGCTACCGTAGCAGGTCAGGCGGCAAGCGAGTGCGACGCGCTCTACATCCCCACAGATAACACCGCCGCTTCCTGCGCAGAGACCATTTACGGAGCAACAGGCGACACACCTATCATCGCAGGTGAGGCAGGTATCTGCAAGGGCTGCGGTATCGCAACTCTCTCCATCAGCTACTACGACCTCGGCTACAAGACGGGTGAGATGGCAGCCGATATCCTCAGAGGCGAGGCTAAGATCGAGGAGATGCCCATAGCATACGCTGACGCAACAAAGAAGTACAATCCTACTATCTGCGCAGAGATCGGAATAGATAAGGCAGCGCTTGAAGCAGCAGGCTACGTAGCGCTTGACTAATTCAAAAAGCATATTTTTAGTCGGAGACGGTATCCCGTCTCCGACTATTACGATTTTTACCAAGGAGATTTTTTCTTTATGGATCAACTGATAAATTACCTGTCCTCACTCCCGGGCGCCGTGGCGCAGGGTATGATATGGGGCATTATGGCGATAGGCGTGTATATAACCTATAAGGTGCTCGACATCGCTGACCTTACTGTAGACGGAAGCATCTGTACGGGCGCGGCTGTCTGCGCTACTATGATGACACTCGGATATTCCCTTCCCCTCGCAATGCTCTGCGCATTTATCGCGGGTATGCTTGCAGGACTTCTGACGGGTATTTTTCATACCTTTATGAATATTCCCGCCATACTTTCGGGAATACTTACACAGCTGATCCTTTGGTCGGTCAACCTCAAGATCATGGGACTTGCGCTCGGTAAGACAAGCGCGGCAAACCTCCCCTTGTCATCAAGAAACTTCAATACCCTCATATCTATGCTCAATATGAACCGCTCGCTCATCATCCTTGCAGTTATATGCGCAGTGATGATCGCCGTTCTCTATTGGTTCTTCGGCACAGAGTTCGGTTGCTCGCTCCGCACAACGGGAGCAAACCCGAATATGAGCCGCGCGCAGGGTATAAATACCAACGTAGCAAAGATACTCGGTCTCGTTCTCTCAAACGGTATCGTCGCCTTCTCCGGCGCGCTTCTTGCGCAGTATCAGGGAAATTCCGACGCCAATATGGGTAAGGGTGCGATCGTTATCGGACTTGCCGCCGTCATCATCGGAGAGGCGCTCTTCGGATGGTTCGCGCGCAATAACTTTGCCCTCAAGCTCATCACCGTCATCCTCGGCGGTATAATCTACTTCATCGTTTATTCGACGGTAATATACCTCGGACTCGACTCCAACTACTTGAAGATGCTTTCGGCTATCGTAGTTGCTATATTCCTTGCCGCTCCTTATTGGAGAAAAAAGTATTTTTCGCGCGCAAAGAATACCGACGGCGAACAGCAAAAGCTAAAAAAGAAAGCCCCTAAGGGCAAGGGAAAGGAGAATGCGTAATGTTATACCTGAAGAACGTAAAAAAGACCTTTAACCCGGGAACTATCAACGAGAAAAAGGCTCTTTGCGGCGTAGATCTCCACCTCAACGAGGGCGACTTCGTTACCATAATCGGCGGAAACGGCGCGGGAAAATCCACAACGCTCAACGCCATAGCGGGCGTGTGGCCCATCGACTCGGGAGAGATAATCATTGACGGAGTAAACGTCAGTAAGCTCTCCGAGCACAAAAGAGCAAAATATATCGGCAGAGTATTTCAGGATCCCATGATGGGAACGGCAGCGCCGATGGAGATACAGGAAAACCTTTCGGTCGCCGCAAGACGCGGAAAGCACCGTACACTCAAATGGAGCATATCGAGAAAGGAAAAGGCTGAGTTCCGCGAGCTCCTCAAGATACTCGAACTCGGACTTGAGGACAGAATGACCGCAAAGGTCGGTCTGCTCTCGGGCGGACAGAGACAGGCGCTGACCTTGCTTATGGCAACGCTTGAAAAGCCCAAGATACTTCTCCTCGACGAGCACACAGCCGCGCTCGATCCCAAAACGGCGGCAAAGGTGCTTGAAATATCCGATAAGCTGATAGCCGAAAACAATCTCACCGCAATGATGGTAACACACAATATGAAGGATGCCATCGCGCACGGCAACAGATTGATAATGATGCACGAGGGACGCATTATCTTCGACGTATCGGGAGAAGAAAAAAAGAAGCTCACCGTCGACGCGCTTGTTCAGAAATTCTCCGAAACAAGCGGAAAGGAATTCTCCAACGACCGCGCGCTTCTTAACTGATATTCACACATACCCAAAAATTTAACGCGCTTACTGCGCGAACCCCTATAACAAACAGAAAGAGAGAAACAAAGCAGCTTTGCTAAGTTCTCTCTTTTTTCTGTCTGTAAAGCTTTTGCTATCGCAAAAGTAAAGTAGCTTTATTTACCGCACTTACGTATCCCCCTCGGTCAAGCCCAAAAAGTGCAGCGTGCTATAACCATTAAAATCAGCCGTTTGCTTCAACAGATGCCTTGAGCTCTTGTTTTTTCTCAAGGAGAGCATTTTCTACCATAGTTATGTCCTCAGCGTGCGCCGTCTCGAATTCGGCAAAGAAGCTATCCTTTACGGCATTCAGATTAGCTTCCATTTCAGTAGCCTTTTCAGCCAGTGTTGTCTCGATGTTCTCGTCAAACAGGGTATCTTCAATCTCTGTTAGCTTTCCCTCCGCTTGTCTTAATGTAGCGATAAGTGACTCCATTGCCGTGTTTGCCTGTATGCCAAGCTCCTCGTATGCCGCAAGAGCCTTATCATAGTTTTCCTCGCTCAACTGCAAGGTCGCAGTAGCATAAACATACTCCTCACCGTTAACCTCAAGAGAAGCAACGTAAGTCTTTTGCTTCAAAAGATCAACCTTTGCCTCGCGCAGCTTAACAAGAGATTTTTGATATTCGGATTCGGGAGAAACAAGCAGATCGTAGCGCAACTCGTCAAGCTCCGTGATGGCAGAGCTGTAAACGTCAAGCGCGGTCTTGTACGCGGTGTGAGTCAGCGTATAGATTCCGCCAAGAGATTCGATGACCTTTGCTACCTCCTCCTTTTCAGCAAATGAGATCTTGTATTCCTTGGCAGAATAGTAGGCGTTTCTCATTTCTTCTGTCAAAAGAAGGGCAGTTTCAATACGTCCTTGCGCGATAACGTCATAAAGCTGTTCGTCCGTCATAGCAGTAAGCTCTTCCTCGGTGTAAAGCGAGGTGGAGAGAGCAAGCGCGCGGAGAGCCTCAGTGTTAAGTGCTTCAACTTTTTCGATCTGTCCGTTAATATCAAGCTTTTTGAGAGTATCGCTCGCCTTTTTTTCAACGTCCTTAATAAGTTCTTCGGCATATTTGGTATCGCCTGACACCGAGATTTTGACGGTGTTTTCGCTTGCCTCAACGTTTCCCTCAACAAGGTATCCTGTTTCGGCAGCAACAGATACCATAAGCTCAACCGCTTCTTCGGGTGTTTTTCCGACAAAAGTTTCTCCAACGATCAGAATACTGCCGTCGTCATTGAGTGCAGTTACAGATATGATCTTATTTTCATCATCGACCATAAACTCGACGCTTGGATTGATATCAACCGTTATTCTGGTTACGGTACCTTCTTCGGGCTCTGCGTTTCCGCATGAAACTAATACTAACGATGACAATAGCATCATGATCGTCAGTGTTAAACATACAATTCTTTTTTTCATAGTAGGTCTTTCCTTTCCGAAACAAAAAATAGATGTGATTCTTCACAAGAGCATTATATCATTTTTGTGAATAAGTTTATATAAGCAAAAAGCATACAATGATAAAAAGCTTATCATTGTACAGTTTTTGCTCAAAGATAAGATCAATCATCTTCAATTGAATTTTTTAGTGATACTTCAAGTGTTCCCATTAAAATGCCACAAAATCGTCCAACATAAATATGCGGTTCTTCTTTCATACCTTTCGACATCCAATTAAGGAGTACGCCAACCATATTATAGCAATATATATCGCAAAGCATCTCTCGTTTTTTTTCATTCAACTTCAAATCAAGCCGTTTGGCTTGTTCGTCAATAATTCCCAAAACATATCGACGTGCAAATTTATACAGATACACTTCAATCATTCTTAAATCAATCGAAATGAAAATTTTTGAAAAAAAGATTTTTTCCTTCAAAATTGCTTCAAAAACAGCTGTATAATCTTGCTGCCACGTTTCATATGTAAACTCTTGGCTTACAGGAGCTTGCAGCTTTTCCTGAATTATGTAATTGACCATGTCGTAAATATCTTGGAAATGGTAATAAAAGGTCATCCTTGCGACTCCGCAATCGGCGGTAATATCATTGATAGTGATTTTATCAAACGGCTTTTCCTTTAATATTTTCATGAATGAACTTATGAGAGCATTCTTTGTTAAAGATGACATATTCAAGTTCCTTTCAAAAACTCTTGATTTATTTCCTTATTCATTATAACATATTTTTGTGAATATTTCAACCGTTCATAGTTATAAGGGCTGACAGATATTTTCTGCCAGCCCTCACGTGCATAATTCTCTCGATATATTCGAATTTATTTACCGCACTTGCGTATTCCCCTCGGTCAGCAGATACAGCTCGGTATGATCACGCTCCATATCTCCGCCGGGATTAAAAACGCAGTAAAGGTCTCCGTCAAGATATTTGATGCTCTCTATCTCAACGTACTTCTCGGAGACGGAAAAATCCTTCGTTCCGAGATATTTTGAAGCTATAAAGCTTATTTCCCTTATCTCTTTTCTTGATATTACGCCGTCGCTAAGCTCAAATATGTAAAGCTCAGGCTTTTTCGAGGTAGTTCCACCCGTGATAAGTATCTCTCCGTTCGCTCCTACTTCAACGCCCTGACACGAGCCGTTTTTGCATATACTGCCCGAGCTCGTCTGCCCCGTTGTAGCTATGAGCGCGCCGTAAAGCTCGCCGAGACTTGCGTCGGTCTCGGCGCGGTCAAGCGCCTCATGCACAGCGGAGAGTCTGTAGGCATTGATATAATGATTTCCCGTCACCTTTCCGTTATTGTCGGTATCTGCCTTTATATATATCGCAAGCATATCGGAGCTGTCATCTGCCCCGAAGTTTATGCGGTAGGTCGTAGCATTTTCGTGTACCTGACTGCCGTCTTTGGTCGCACGGCTCATATCCGTAAGTACCTTTACATCCGTGATGCTTCCGCTCTCGTATCTCAGGCGTGTCAGCTGTGTTGACCATGCGTTGTCATTTGATGTGTTCGCTCCGCTTGCTATAAGTACGTAGGTATGACCGTTATGGATAGATATGTCAAGTGAATCTCCGTGTCCATAGCCCTCGAGTACCGCATAGTCTAAGGTGACTGCCAAACCGAGCGCACTGTTGACCTTGCATCGGCTGAGATATACCGTGGAGCCCTCCCTTTGGGTAACGAATATATATTCCTCTCCGTTTTCTTCATAAAAGGCAAACTGCTGAACAGCGCGCGCAGAGGGGAGCGAGCCAAAGCGGAGAACGCTTACTCCGCCGAATCCCTCGGGGAGCTCTACGTCTGCGCCCTGCTCGACGTCGGAGGTCTCATTTTCGAGAGGCGCTGAGGTCTCTGAGCCATGAGACACGTCGGAGGTATATCCGACCTCACCGCTGTGTGAACCCGCGCAGCCCGTAAGCATTATAAGCGCGGAAAGCAGCGCCGATACCGCATATATCGGCGCAGTACGGCAGACTGCATATCTTCGTTTTGTCGTATCTTTCATATCCTTCATTTCTTTTCTGCCTGTATCGCAAAGCCCATCTTGCTTGTGTATCGAAAATAAAGCTTTGTACCGTCCGTAAGCCCGAGAGCCCGTAACGTTAAAGCCGTATTCCCTTTTTATAAATTCTCCTTAGCGACAACGAGCATCAGCTTTATTCGATTTTCCTGATTTACCTTCGTCGCGCCGGGATCGTATTCAATATCAACAATATTGAGTCTCGGATCTATTCGCCTTACCTTGTTCATCATACCCTTAGCCGCAACGTGGCAGGGCAGACAGCCGAACGGCTGAACGATAACGATATTTTCATATCCGTGGTCGGCAAATTCAAGCATCTCCGCCGCAAGATACCAACCCTCGCCCATACTGTTTCCAACACCGATAACACCCTCTGCCCTCTTTTTCAGATCGTTCACACGCTCAGGCGGAACGAACGCGGGGTTTGCCTCAATGGCGGATATAAGAATATCCTCCATCTTGAACATATACTTCATAACGATCTCCATGGCAAGCCGCTTTATCTTGCTTCCGCCGTAGAGCCGCAGATTTTCAAGAGCGCCGTTTGTCTTGTAGATACCGAAGCCGAGTATGCTCGGAACGTAGACCTCGCAATCCTGCTCGGCAAGAAACTCCTCAAGATGGTTGTTTCCGGGCGCGGAATATTTAAGATACAGCTCACCTATCACGGCAACCTTTACCTTCTTGGTCTTTTCTATCTTGATAGAAGCAAAATCGTCCGCAATAGCCCGCAGATTTTTCTTGATAGCACCGATAGAATATCCGCGCCCCTTCGTAAAGGTCTTGCCGAGCTTTTCCGTCCACTTGTCGATCATAGCGTCGGTCTCACCCTTATTGACCTCGTAAGGACGCACCTGATTGCTCACTATCATTATCATGTCGCCGTAGATAAGCCCCGCAACAGCCATAAGAAGCGTCACGGGCGTGAGATTTAAGCCGGGATTGAGCTCAAGCCCCCACATATTTGCCGAAATAAACGGCACGTCAGGATAGCCCGCCTTTTCAAACGCCTTTCGCATAAGGTGGATATAGTTGCTGTCTCGGCAACCGCCGCCCGATTGCGTTATTATCATAGCCACCTTGTCGGGATCGTACTTGCCGCTCATAATAGTAGCAAGCATCTGCCCCGTCGTAAGCATGGCGGGATAGCACATATCGTTGTGAAGATATTTAAGCGCAAGCTGTAATACCTCGGGGCCCTCGTTTTCCATTATCTCGATCTTGAAGCCCTGCCTCTCCAAAATGGGCTTTAGTATCTTGAAATGTATCGGGGCCATGCTCGGAGAAAGGATAGTATAGTCTTTTTTCATTTTGAGGGTGAATTTAACTCTATCCCTGTAATGCGTCTTTTTTTCCATTACCTTCCTCCTGCTTTTTCTGATCAATAGCCGCGATAAGACTCCTCAGACGTATCTTTATCGCGCCGAGGTTCGTGACCTCATCTATCTTTATCTGCGTGTACAGATCGCCGTAGTGCTCAAGCAAACTGCGCACCTCGTCGGTCGTCAGCGCGTCAAGACCGCAGCCAAAGGATACAAGATGTACAAGATACATATCCTTCTGCGTTGACACGTACTTAGCCGCCGAAAAGAGTCTCTGATGGTATGTCCACTGGCTGAGCAGATTTACCTTGAATTTAGGTATCATACAAGCCACCGCATCCTCGGATATAACGGCAAAGCCAAGCGCCGATATGAGCTTGTGAATACCGTGATTTATCTCGGGATCTGCATGGTAAGGACGTCCCGCAAGCACAATTATCCGCTTGCCCTCTGCGCGAGCCGCCTCTGCTATCCTCAGCCCCTCGCGATTTATGTCCGCCATATAAGCGTCGTACGCCTCATACGCCTTCTTGCAGGCGCTCTTCACCTCTTTCGACGTAAACGCGCCGAAATGCTTTTCAAGGACCTTCTTCATGCGCGCGGAAAACTCGCGTCTGTTGTGAGGACCGACGTAATCGTTGATGTACTTGATAGAGCCAAAATTGAGCGTGTTCGCCTCTATGACCTCGGGGTAGCCCGCAATGACCGCACAGTTGTAGTTTCTCGCGCTCTTCTTTTCATCAAAGTTAAAGGTCATGCAGGGGTAGAATATAGCATCAACCCCCATCTCTATAAGCTGTTGGATATGTCCGTGCATCATCTTCGCGGGGAAGCAAACTGTATCCGACGGAATAGTTCCCTGCCCCTTGAGATAGAGCTTACGGTTCGAAAATCCGCTCATCCTGACCTTAAAGCCAAGCTCGCGCAAAAGCGTATTCCAGAACGGATACATCTCATACATATTAAGCCCCATAGGCAGACCTATAACGCCGCGCGTGCCCTCACCCTCGGGATACGCCGCAAGCTTTTTGAGCTTGTACTCATAGAGATTGAGAGAGTCGTCCTGAGACTTGTTCGTAACGGGCTTCTCACATCGGTTTCCTCCGATAAATCTGCGTCCGCCGCCGAAATCGTTTACCGTAAGCTGACACTTGTTGTTACAGCCCTTGCAGGTAACACTCTTTATCGTATAGCTGAAGTTTTTCAACTCCTCATAAGAAAGAAGACCCGAAGCACCCTCGCCACTCTTCATCTGCTTTGCATAAAGAGCCGCGCCGTAAGCGCCCATCATGCCCGCAATATCGGGGCGTATGACCTCAGCGCCTATCTCCTGCTCAAACGCACGAAGCACAGCATTGTTAAGAAAAGTACCGCCCTGAACGACTATCCGCTTGCCGAGCTCCTCTGCCGAATGAACTCTTATTACCTTGTAAAGAGCATTTTTGACAACGCTTATCGAAAGACCTGCCGAGATATTTTCAACCGTAACGCCCTCCTTCTGCGCCTGCTTTACAGACGAGTTCATAAAGACGGTACAGCGCGAGCCGAGATCAACAGGCTTGTCACCGAAAAGTCCAAGATTTGCAAACTCGTCGATAGGATAGCCGAGAGAGCTTGCAAACGCCTGCAAAAATGAGCCGCAGCCCGATGAGCAGGCTTCGTTAAGGAATATGTTATCTATCGCGCCGCCACGTATCTTGAAGCACTTCATATCCTGACCGCCGATGTCAATAATAAACTCAACGTCAGGCATAAAATACTTAGCCGCCGTAAAATGAGCGACCGTTTCGACAACGCCTATGTCTATTCCGAGCGCGTTTCTCATCATATCCTCGCCGTAGCCCGTAACGGCGCTCGATATTATCTTCACCTTGGGATACTTCTCATACATTTCCATAAGCGTATCCCTTACAACGTCAATGGGCTTACCCTGATTTGACTGATACTTTGAGAATATAATAGCCCCGTCCGCATCGGTAAGCACTACCTTCAGCGTAGTAGAGCCCGAGTCGATGCCAAGATAGGCGTCTCCCTCATACTCCACCCCCTCGCGCCTCGGAACACTGTGCGAATTGTGGCGCGCCATAAATTCGTCGTATTCCAGCTTGTCGGCAAACAAGGGGCGTAAGGTCTGAGTAGCCGAGAGCTCAGACTTCTCCCCGATCTTTTCAAGCACAGCCTCAAGATCGACCTTCTCCTCGGCATAATAAGCCGCGCCGAGAGCGACAAATACAAGAGAATCCTCGGGACATACACCCTCGCATCCGAGCGTCTTGTCAAACGCGCGCCTCAGCTCGGACAGGAAGGTCAAAGGACCGCCGAGATATACTATATTTCCCTCTATCGGATGTCCCTGAGCTAACCCCGTAATAGTCTGATTGACTATCGCGTAAAAAATACTTGCCGAAATATCTTCTTTTCTTGCTCCTTGGTTGAGAAGAGGCTGTATATCTGTCTTTGCAAATACACCGCACCGCGAAGCGATAGAATATATCTTTTCGTGATGCTTCGCAAGCTCGTTCATCTCACCCGTTTCTATCTGCATAAGACTTGCCATCTGATCGGCAAACGCGCCCGTACCGCCCGCGCAGGTGCCGTTCATGCGCACCTCAAGATTTCCGCGCAGAAAAAGTATCTTCGCGTCCTCTCCGCCGAGCTCAATGACAACGTCGGTGTCGGGAAGTCTGTTGCTTATTGCAACCTTTGTGGCATAGACCTCCTGCACAAAGGGCACCCCCGCCCTCTCGGCAAGTCCCATTCCAGCTGAGCCCGACACGGCGCATACCACGGGCTCGGTTATATTGAATTTATCAATGAGTCCCTTTATTACCTCTCGGGCCTTCTCCGTGATCATCGCAAAATGACGCTCATAGCTTTTGTGAAGGAGCTTACCCGAGTCATCAAGCACGACACACTTGATAGTGGTCGAGCCTATATCAATACCTATTTTCATCGGTTTCCTTTCCTTATCGGATCTTATTCATGTAGCCGAGATACCTTATACCTATCTTAGACCACTTAAATCCCAGCTTTTTCAACTCCCGTATCGTAAATTCATTACTCATCGGAATATTCTTCGACGAGGAAGCAAGCGACGTGTAGAACGACAACACCGCAACAGCCTTGTCCGTGATCATTTCCTTGAGAGACTTTTCGAATATCTCACGCGGAACCTCCTTTATGCTCCTGAACAGCTTCTTCGCGAGAGTATCGACGGTAAACATATGCGGATTGTAGAGATTGTAAATGTTGTTGACTCTGTTGTGAAGAGCAAGTCTGACGTACGCGTCGGCGCACTCGTCAACGGGAGTAAAGTCTATCGGATAGTCCGCGACCTCCTTGCTGTACACACCTACCTTTAGTATGCCTCTGCAACGGTCAAGAAAGCCGTTGTCCTGAGCGTTTCTCTGGAACTTGCCGTCCGACATTCTCCAGGTCAGATTTCCGATACGGAAAATATTCGCCTTAAGCCCGTTCTCACGCGCAAGCAATACTCTCTCTTCAGCCTTGTATTTCGAATGAATATAGACGTTCTGAGTGTAATTCTGACCTATGTCAAGTATAAATTCGTCAAACTTAGCGTCGGGATTTTTCTGCTCAACAGTGCCCGCGCCGTGAACGCTTGCGGTAGACGTATGCTGAAGCACAGCCCCCGAAAGCATACAGAAGTCTATAACGTTCTGCGTACCCACGACATTTGTGCGCTCAAACTCCTCATAGTGTCCCGCATGGCTTACGTTCGCGGCGGTGTGGATGACCATATCCACCCGCTTCACAAGCTGATCGTAATCCTCGTCCGACAGCCCGAACTTAGGCTGCTTTATGTCACCGATCCTTACCTTGTACCTGAAATATTCATGCTCCTTGGGGAAATAATATTTCAGTATATTTTTCAGCTTCTCCTCACTGCGGACAAGACAAATAACGTGCATCTTTCTTCTGAGAAGCTCGCGGAGAATATGCGAGCCGAGGAAGCCCGTAGCTCCCGTAAGAAGAACGTACTTCACCTCATTGTTGTGCAGCATATTGGAGTTGTGCCTGATAAGCTCGTTTATGTCTATGCGGTTGTCATCCGAGGCAGCCTTGTCCTTAACCGTAAGCAATACCTTCTCAAGCTGCTCGACAGTGGGATTTTCATAGATCTCCTGAGCCTGAACGCCGATAAGCGCCGAGACCTCGAGAGCTGCAAGGCTGTCGCCGCCGAGATCAAAGAAATCCTCCTTGATGCCTATGTTTCTGCATCCAAGAACGTTTTCAAATGCCGCGGCGATCTTCTTCTGCTCTCTCGTCGTCGGAGGAACGTGCTCAACAGTCTTTTTGGCAACGACCTCTCTGACCATTTTGATAGCTTCCTTACGCTTTATCTTGAGCGTGGTCGTCTTGGGGAAATCCCTCGAAATGAACGCAATGGAGACCATGCGCTTGTAGGGAGGAAGCGTGGCATTAAGAGCCTTAATTCCGAGCTTTATGGACTGCGTCAGATTTTTGTCATTGAAGTCGGCAGGCTGAACCACCGCGCAGAGCTTGCCCTTATTTTCGTAGACCATAACGTCCTTAACTCCGTCGAGCACCGCGACCTGAGCCTCAAGCTCCTCGGGATATATGTTCTTTCCGTTGTCAAGGATTATCAGATTTTTCGAGCGTCCCGTTATGTAAAGATAACCGTCCTCGTCAAAATAGCCGAGGTCTCCCGTACGGAGATAGCCATCCTCAGTGAACGCTTCTGCCGTAGCCTCGGGATTTTTGTAGTAGCCGAGCATAACGCCGTCGCCCTTTACGATGATCTCACCGTTATCTATCTTAACGTCCATATAAGAAACGGGCTTTCCGACAGAGCCGAAGCGATTCATGTTCGGATAGTTTGCCGAAATAAGAGGCGAGCACTCCGTAAGTCCGTAGCCCTGATACATATTTACGCCAAACTCGTCAAACGCTTCAGCAATCTCAGGGCGCAAAGCCGCGCCGCCGACTATCACGTTGGTGAGATTGCCGCCGAACTTATCAAGAAGACTCTTGTAGAGCTCGCGCCTTGCGTCGATCTTTAAAGTCTTGAGTATTCTGTTTACCTTCTTCGCCGCAGCGACCTTGCGCTTGTTCGGACCGCACGAAATCCCCTCCATGACCTTCTTGTAGAAGATCTCAGCGATCGTCGGAACCACAAGGATTACCGAGGGCTTAAATCTGTTGAGATTTGCAACTATATTTTCAAGCTTGTCGTTGATACAAACGGTCGCTCCGCAGTAGAGAACGCCGAGATTGTCAACTGTCAGCTCAAAGGTATGATGGATAGGCAGCACAGACATAACGATAGGATCGCTCTTCAGATTTTGAGCGAAATCCATCCGGTAAATATCGTTTATATTTGACACGATATTCTTCTGACTGAGCATAACACCCTTGCTCACACCCGTCGTACCCGACGTAAAAAGTATCTCAGAGAGCGCATCGGGATCGATCTTTGGCAGCTTTACGTGCTCGGTTCGCAGTATGTCGCGGAAGGACTTGTCCGAGAAAAGAACGACCTCTTTTACACAGTTTTCAGCCTCGGTTATCTTTCCGAGCATAGACTCAAACTCCTCGGAAAGAAATACCATATCCGCGTCTCCCATCACGAGCAGATCAAGCATCTCATCCTCAGAGAGCATCTTGTCTATCGGGATGATAACGTTAGCGCTGCACGCAACGCCGAGAAACGTAGTTACCCAACGGTAGCTTGACGAGCCGATGATAGCGATATGCTTCCCTGTCCAGCCCTTTTTCACAAAATAGGACGCGACCGAGTTCACATCACGCTCAAGCTCAGTAAAGGACTTACCTACGACAACGTCGTCAACGATATACCTGTAAGCATCTCTGTCTCTGTACGCCTTTGCTATTTCTTTTACATATTCCTGAAGATCGACAAGCGTCTTTTTCACAATTTTTTAACTCCATTCACATATATATAACTTTTTGTAAACAAAAACCCAACATATATTATACAACATTTAAAATTAGTTGTATATATTTTTTTCAAAAATTTATTATCAATTTTTCGTGATTTTTCGTCGTATGCCCCAATGTAAATTCGAATTTTCAGCTCATCATCCGCTATCATGGCGTGATTTCCCCACCCGTTTACATAAATCACTTGAATTTACATAAAAAGTGTGATATAATAGGTACGTTCCGTAGGATCTGCCTGCGAAATAACCGTATCGGATGTATTTATGTATTAGGAGCTATAGCTATGAAAATAGTAATCATCGGTCTTGGCACTATAGGCAGGACCATACTTAAAAATCTGTCGGGAAAGGGACACACCGTAACCATCATCGACGAGGATAAAGATAAGATCGAAAGCCTCATCGAAAAATACGACGTCTCAGGCGTCGTCGGTAACGGCGCGTGCCTTGAGATTCAAAAGGAAGCAAACGTAAAGGGCGCAGATCTCGCCATAGTGCTTACGGGCAGCGATGAGCTCAACGTGTTCGCTTGCCTTGTTGCAAAAAAGATAGGCGTAAAAAATACCATCGCCCGCGTCCGAAATCCCGATTACAGAAAACAGATCATGGATATGAAGGACGAGCTCGGTATCTCAATGATCGTCAATCCCGAAAAGGATACCGCAAACGAAATATTCAATCTTATCAACCTACCATCCATAGCGCAGGTCGAGCACTTTGCAAACGGCAGAGCCCTGCTCGTCGAGATAGTTGCCGAAAAGGGATGCTCCCTCATCGGTGAGACGCTTATCTCTCTCGGCAAAAAGCTCACCACAAAGGTGCTCATATGCGCCGTTCAGAGAGGACAGGACGTCATCATCCCGACAGGTAACTTTACTATCGAGGAGGATGACAGAATTCACCTGACCTCCGACGCAAAATCCCTGCGTGACTTCTTATCTGAGATTAACCTCGTCACCTCGCCGCTCAAAAATATTATGATCGTAGGCGGCAGTAAGATAGGGTATTACCTTGCCGACGAGCTATCAAAAAAGAAATATAAGATCAAGCTTATCGAAAGCAATAAATCAACCGCCGAGGAGCTCGCGGACAGCCTGCCCCGCGTCACCGTTATCTACGGAAACGGAACGCGGCACGATCTGCTCCTTGAAGAGGGCATCGAGGCGATGGACGCCTTCGTCGCGCTCACCGATACCGACGAGGAAAATATGGTCGTCTCAATGTTCGCCAATAAAATGAAGGTAAGAAAGACCATCACTCAGATCAAGAGCGATGACCTGTACGGTATGCTCGACGAGCTCGGTATCAATAATAACGTCTCGCCCAAGGACATCGTCGCGGACAAAATTATCAGCTATATCCGAGCGATCGCAAATAAGAGAGGCAGTAACGTCCTCACACTCTACCGCTTGGTAAACAATCAGGTCGAGGCGCTCGAGTTTCTCGCAAAGAAGCAGGAGCGTATATACGATAAGCCCCTGAGAGAATTGAAGATCAAGGAAAATTGCCTCATCGCCTGCATCATCAGACAAAGCGAGGTCATTATCCCTGGCGGTAACGATTGCATAAAGCAAGGCGATAACGTCATCGTCGTTACCACACATAAGAACTTCGATGACCTCACCAATATCTTCGAGTAAGGCGGCGATCGGATATGAATTATAAAAAGCTCGGAAAGATACTCGGCAAAATTATGATACTTGAGGCGATACTGATGATCGCCCCACTTGCCGTTTCATTGATCTATAAAGAGGGCGCAAAAAACGTCCTCGCCTTCCTCATCCCTATCCTTGCGCTCACGCTCGTCGGATTTCTGTTGCAGATACCAAAGCCCAAAAGAGATAATCTCTATCAGAAAGAGGGCTTTGCACTGACGGCTCTCGTCTGGGTAGTTATGACACTCTTCGGAGCCATCCCCTTCATCATCAACGGCGATATTCCGAATTATATAGACGCTTGGTTCGAGATAATGTCGGGATTTACCACAACGGGATCAAGCATCATCACCGACATCACGGCAGTCTCACACTCCACACTCTTCTGGAGAAGCTTTTCCCACTGGATAGGCGGTATGGGAATACTCGTGTTCGTGCTTATCTTTATCCCCGAAAGCAATGAGGGCTCCTCGATGCACCTGCTCAGAGCCGAAAGCCCGGGACCTCAGGTCGGTAAGATCGTATCAAAGATGAAGGTCACAGCAAGAATCCTCTACCTCATATATCTCGGAATGACCGCACTTGAGATCATCATTCTCTGTTGCGGACCGCTCACAGATTATAACGCTATGAAGGACGCCCTCGGAGAGGCGGCGGCTAACAGCTACCATAACGATAAGATATTCAACGCCCTCCTTGCATCCTTCGGATGCGCGGGCACGGGAGGCTTTGGCTTTATCCCGGGAAGTATGGAGTATTTTACCCCCTTCGCGCAGTACGTAATGTCGGTATTCCTCATTTTGTTCGGATGTAACTTCAGCCTGTATTACCTAATACTTATCGGAAAGGCGAGACAGATATTCAAAAGCGAGGAGTTCAAGAGCTACTTTCTCATTATCACCGCGGCTGTCACCTTCGTGTTCATAAGCCTCGTAGGAAAATTCGAAGCCTTCCCACAGACCTATACCACAGAAGAAGCCTTCAGGCACTCACTGTTTCAGGTAGCATCCCTTATGACCACCGCAGGATACTCGACCACAGACTTCAACGTTTGGCCGATGCTCGGAAAAACAGCGCTTGTAGTCGTAATGTTCATAGGAGCTATGGCAGGCTCGACCGCGGGAGGTATTAAGGTATCAAGAATAGTCATCGCCCTCAAAGGAGCGTATATCAATATAAGAAAGCTCATCAATCCAAGATACGTCCCAAAAGCTAAATTTGAGGGAAAAACACTTGAGGAAAGAACGATAAACGACGTGTTCGCGTTTATCACACTCTATGCGTTCATCTTTGTGGCGGCGATATTCCTGCTGTCCTTCGATCCCATCAACGGAGAAATAATAACGGTAGTCTCCGACGCGGGAACCTACACCGTAAAGCACGGATTTTTCAGTAATTTCTCTGCCGCGCTCACCTGTATCTCCAATGTCGGTCCCGCATTCGAGGCAGTCGGACCGTACGCAAGCTTCGCGGAGTACAGTATGTTCTCTAAGGTCATCCTGACGCTTACTATGATGATCGGCAGACTCGAGATCCTCCCCGTCCTCATCCTCTTCAGCCCGAAAACGTGGAAAAAGATTTGATAAATATCTGATAAATAAGAGTAATAACCAAAAATAAAATCGAAAAAAATTTCGATTTTATCGCTTGAAAAATTCACAAAAAAATGATATAATTTAAGTGTAGGAAAGCCTACCAAGAGAGCGATGTAGCCTATTCACATCCGCGGCAGTCAGATGCGTTTAAACTATAAGTTTCGCTCGATCCTCTCTGTATATTACGATTTCGTCGGTTCTGCCCGAGCCGTAACGTCGAGAGAGGAGGGTTAGCAAATGAAGCGTGTAAAAGCAGGTTGTATTCTTCAAACGCTTGTATTTATGCAGAAGGAAGATTGCGGTTTCAGCAAGGAATCCCAGCTCAGATACAATCGTGAGGAGGTCGAAAAGTATAAGAAAGACCTTGAGAAGAATAAGACTCGTTATCAGATCGTGTCCGTAGAGGAGCAGGAAGATGCGTCCATTATCGTTCGTGTCAGAAAGCACCTTAACGATAAGACCGACGTCAGCGAATATTTTAACTGACACAAATAGCCGTCCGAGTCTGTTCGGACGGCTATCATTATAAGGAGAGAAATGAATAACGTAGATTATATTAAACGCGAGATCAAACGGCTTTATGAAAAAGATCCCAACGTCCATATTAACGTAAAGATGACACACCCAAAGGTTATAGTGGAAGGTACACCCGCCGTTATAAAGGGCGTGTATAGAAATATCTTCCAAATCGAGGAAAACGATAGCGGTCATCCTAACCGCCACACGTTTCAGTACGGCGACGTTTTGACAGGACAGATAGTGATCGAAGAACTTGATTATGTACCGATGATAAGCGTATTGAATAAAAAATAGTGAGAAGGGCTGACGGAAAGCAATCGTCAGCCCTCAAAATTTGAGTCGCAGAAAGCAAAGAAAGCCAAATCGGTTGAAAAGTTCATAGAAATATGATATAATAAACCCATGGATAAATAAGAATTTGTTTGTCAGATTGTTATATCATGGTGGCAAAGGAAGGGTTAAAAATGAGCATAAAAGAACAATTCAATTTTGTAGCAAGAGAATACGATGCTAATCGAAAAAAATTCATACCTTGCTTCAATGATTATTACGAAAACACAACAAAGTTTATTATTTCCAATATTGAAAAACCTAAAAGAGTTTTAGATTTAGGCGCAGGAACGGGACTGTTATCTTATTTTTGGTATCAGGAATGTCCATTGACAGAATACATATTGGTTGATATAGCGGATGAAATGTTGAATATCGCTCGCAAGAGGTTTGAAGGTATAAACAACATATCTTATCAAGTGATGGATTATTCAAAGGAACTGCCAAACGAGGATTTTGATGTAATTGCGTCGGCTTTATCAATTCATCATTTGGAGAATGAGGATAAGCAAAAACTTTTCACACGAATATATGACAAATTGCCGAGTGGAGGTCTATTTGTAAATTACGATCAGTTTTGTGGCGAGCAATCCGAGATTAGCAAGTGGATTAATTCTTATTGGAAAATCCAATTAGCAACGAGTGGCTTGACTGAACACGATATAGAATTATGGAGAGAGCGACAAAAGTTAGATAGAGAATGTTCTGTTGGAGAAGAAATCGAAATGCTTCGCAAAAGTGGATTTAAGATAGTTGAATGCGTGTATTCATGTCAGAAATTCTCGGTAATTGTCGCCATCAAATAAAACAAATTCCAATTTGTCGATGAGAACCAAATACACAAAGGGCTGACGGAACACAACCGTCAGCCCTCAAAATTTGCATCGCAGTAAGCAAAGAAAAGGGATTTTCAAAAAAGCAAGTCGAAAGTTCCTATGAAAACACTCAAAACCGGTGTCTTGTGCCGAAACAAAGCGTTTGGGTGAAAATCTGTGGTCATTTGACAAAAGAGCGAATTGGAGATAACAAACAAAAAATCAGTCCAAATCTTGCAAAATGGACTGATTTTTTAGTGCATAAAGCACAAATTTTGGTCGGAGTGACAGGGTAACTCCGCTACGCTCCGTGATACCCACGCACTTCGCCTGACAAGCGAGCTTGTCGATCTCCGCGCGGGGTATGCGAACCTGCATTTTGCTTCGCAAAACAGCTTCAAATCAACACATCAAACAAAAAATCACAGACGAGGGCAAGCCCCGTCTGTGATTTTTTGGTCGAGCGAAACCGTCAATATCCGAACTCCGCCCTCGGGTGCTGAACAAAGAAATTCGGCAGCACTGACAGCGACATTGGCTGTCGGCACTGCCGACTGGTCGGAGTGTTCATAACAGACCTAATTTTAATGGCGATATGCCAAGCGGTCGAAACATATTCCTGAACAGCCGAAAAAGTCTGTATTTATAAGGCTTTTTTGAAAGAAAGGAATATGAATTTATGGAAAAGTACATTATCGAAAACGGCATCAAATACGAGCTTAAAGGCGAGCAATACCACCCGATTTTCAGCAAAACGAACACTGCCAAGCATCACATCGGAAAATACGGACTGCTTCACCGTGACTATCTCAAGCAACACAAGAGAGGTACTTATACCACACTTCTCACGGAAGGCAGACTCAACGCATACCTTCACGAAATCGACGTAAAAGCCAATGAAATGGTAGAAGACATAGTTGCTAACCTTGCACGAGAACGTGGCATAGACGAAGAATTAAAGGCTTCTGATGCACTTAAATGGGTTGCCGAGATGAACAACATCAAGGCAAGTGCGGAAGAAATCGTTTTGCGGGAGGTGATCTATCAATGAAGTCGATCATCAACGAGCTTTGGCACGGAAACATCATACCACAGGAAGATAGCCGAACTAACTCAAAGGAAATGAAAGAACTGCTCGGATATATGTCACGGCATCACGAGGATTTGGAGAAAAGCTTTACCGATGAACAGAAAGAAACCTTCGAGAAATTCCACGATTGTTGGAGCGAGTATATGAGTTTGGCAGAGGCAGCCATTTTTGAGTACGCTTTCAAACTTGGAATGCAGATTGCTATCGAAACCTTAACTGAATAAAGCTTGGCGGTGCTATTCGCGTTTTGTCGGTGGCACCGCTTTTTTATCCATACATATCCTACAAAATCCGACAAATATATTGAAAATCTTTCAAAACCGTGATATAATAAAAATACATAACTTTTGTTTTTAGGAGAGTTAGATATGATTATGAATAACGAAATGCCCGATCGTTGGTATTCCACCAAAGAAATTTGTGCTTACTTGGGTATCAGTCGTGATACGATGCTTGTTTGGATTGCAACAAAGAATATGCCCGCGCATAAGGTTGGACGCAATTGGAAATTCAAGGTCAGCGAAGTTGACGAATGGATCAAGAGTGGACAAGCGGCGGAATAAGAATGATGAAACATATAGAAAAAATAAAAAAATACGGCAAAAAGACGATTTCCAAGACGGATTTGGAGACTCTTTTTGCAGCATCTTCGGACGAGGAGCTATTTGGAATAATATCGGTTCTTTCTGAACAGAAAATCTTATCTCCAATCAAAAATTCAAAAACGAACGGAAATAGATTATACCCCATTTATTTGAAATATAAGATATCACTTCCGCAAGATACCTATGAAGCTGAATTGAAAGAGATAAGTGCGCTCCATCCCTTACTTCAGAGTAATGGCTATTTGCAGTCAAAACCGGAAGAATATAAGAAATATCGTTTACTACTTCAAAAACTTGACCGTTATTTATTTTCTCGAAGCGTAAATGAGATTTCTATTTCTCGCAAGGAACGCTCGTTTGAAATATTCGATGAAGAAAAAGCACTTGACGATAAAACATTTTGTACCTTGCTTGAACGCATTGGAATCACACCAAACGCACTTGCTCTTTATGATACCCCCGAATATTGCTTCAATGACTATATTCCCGACAGAAAAGCGCAAATGACGCTTTTGATCTGTGAAAACAAGGATATTTGGTTTAACATTCGCCGTATGATGTTTGAAAACAATGTAACTAACATCTTTGATACCTATATTGATGGAGTCGTTTACGGTTGCGGGAATAAGGTTAGCGGAATGGGTGCGTTGACTACATACACAGAGTTTATCGGTTCAGAGGTAAAATATCTCTATTGGGGAGATATTGATCGTGCAGGATTGAATATTTATTTGAGTGCTGTTCGTGCGAACCCCAACATCAATATCAAACTATTCGTTCCTGCTTATGAGGAAATGCTGCGTTTGGCACAGTCAAGGAATATTCCCGATAGCGATGATGAACGCAATCGCATTGAAGATTACTCACAGATCTTTGATTTGGTCAATCAAAATTTAAGAACTATATTTGAGCAAAGCATTCAAAACAACAAACGAATTCCTCAAGAAATCATAACCTATGCATTCTTGAAGGAGAATATGAGGTAAACATATGGCTTTACGTTCAGAGCTTTCAGAACTGCTTGCAGGCTTTGAAAAGCGAAT
>JAFTYG010000038.1 GCA_017461365.1 Clostridia bacterium
GATACCCAAAAGAAAAGAAAAAGAATTAAGCGAAGCAGTTCAATCTATCCGTAGGAGAGTAGATACGTGGACAGCCAACGGCGGAAGCGCGGATATTAACATTGCAAATCGCCCGACGACAGTTGAGATCGTGATAAGGTTGCATAAATAAGAGATAATGTTTCACGTGAAACATTAAAGGGAAGATTATTACCAACGTTTCACGTGAAACACCAAAGAGAAGATTATCACCAGCGTTTCACGTGAAACATCAAAGAGAAGATTATCACCAGCGTTTCACGTGAAACATCGAAGAGAAGATTATCGCCAACGGTTCACGTGAAACATTAAAAGGAAGTTAAAAAGTAGCAGTTAAACAAGTAGGGGATTGTTCGCCGCAGACGATCAACAGTCGCCCTTGCGGTAGGGATATGTTCGTTACGGACGACCGATGGTCACTCCTACAATTGGTTAAGTTATCTCCACAGCGCGGGCGTAAGATAGATGCACGGGTATATGACCGCAAGGGTGTACGCCGCAGAGAGACGGTAAACGCCGCTATGTTGGCCGCTTTCAAAAGAAATTTTCAATAAATGCAAAATAAATATCGAATAAATACTTGAAATAGGGAAGAATTTATGATATAATTTAATAGAATAGCTTTGAGCTTGGAAGAGCTCTTTAAGAAAGGAATTTTAAAAGGAATTATAGATGGGAAAGATCATTTCATTCGCAAACCAGAAGGGTGGAGTCGGCAAAACCACGTCGTGCGTAAATATCGCCGCCTCTCTCGGTTTGCTTGGACATAAAGTGCTGATCATTGACCTCGATCCCCAGGGTAATACCACAAGTGGTGTCGGTGTGTCTAAGAAAGGGCTTAAAGGCTCTACAAAAGAGCTTTTGACGGGTGAAAAGCCCGCAAAGGAGATAATTATTGAAACTCCTTATCAAAATCTGTCGGTCATACCTACAAATACGTCGCTTGCAGGCGCGGAATTTGATCTTTTTGACTTCGACGAAAGTGAATTCAGAATGAAAAATACCTTAGCTGAGATCAAGGACGACTACGACTATATACTCATAGACTGTCCGCCCTCGCTCGGAATGCTGACAGTAAACGCGTTTGCGGCAAGTGACGGTGTTATCGTGCCTATGCAGTGCGAATTCTACGCACTTGAAGGTCTGTCACAGCTTATGATAACCATAAACCGCATAAAGCGTCTTTATAACGCCGATCTCAACGTAAGCGGAATACTTATAACCATGTACAACAGCAGATTGCTTCTGTCTATGCAGGTAATATCCGAGCTGAAGAAGCACTATGCGGACAAGATATTCGAAACTAAAATATCGAGAAACGTAAAGCTTACCGAGGCTCCCGGATTTGGAAAGCCTGCTTACTATCACGATAAGAGCTCCAGAGGCGCGAAGGAATATCTTGAGGTCGCAAGAGAGCTTGTAACCCGCATATAACCCAACAGAAAAGGAAAGGTAAAAATGTCGAGAAAAACATCAGGGCTTGGCAGAGGACTTGGAGATCTGCTTGTTGATAACACTCCCGAAATGAAAAGCGCGTCGGTCATACGCCGTGACGAGGACGGAGAGGTCAACGTAACGAACGATGAAGCTCAGATCGCTGAGATAAAGGAGCTTGCAGAGAAGGGCGAGCGCTCGGTGCTTGAGGGCGAGCAGCTATCCTTGCAGGACAATGACATCGCGGCGGTGACACAGGCGCATAAATCTCCCGATGCTCAGGTAACATCCGAGGTTTCAAGCGTGGCACAGACTCCGAAGAAAACGGATGAGCATACGGCTGTAGAGGTGCAAAGGACATCCGAAGCTACGGCTTTGGGCGCGAAAACTGTCGAAAAGGTGTCGGAGATGGGGCAGGGAGAGCCTGAGGGTGAGACAGCGAAGCCTCTTTATGAGGAGCATCATCCCCACAGAAGCCTGAAAGCATTGTTCAGAAGCTACAAATAAAAAGATCAAGTAAAGTAAAGAAATAAGGTAAGGTTGGATAAAAAATGGCAAAGAAAAGTGAGGGAAGAGGTCTTGGAAGATCCTTCTATGACATTATGGGCGACAACGTCCTTGAGGGCAAGAGCGGAGCGGGGCAGAGCATAAGACTCTCCGATATTGAGCCGAGAAAGGATCAGCCGAGAAAGACCTTTGAGAGAGAGGCTCTCGAGGTGCTTGCCGATTCGATCGCCAATTACGGCGTGCTTCAGCCTATCATAGTTCGTGAAAACGAGCTTATGTCGGGCACTTATGAGATAATCGCGGGCGAGAGACGTTGGAGAGCGGCAAAAATGGCAGGACTTTCCGAGATACCCGCGGTAGTATTCGACGGCGACGAGCTTAAAGCGGCTCAGGTAGCTATGATAGAAAACATTCAACGCGAGGATCTGAACCCCGTTGAAGAAGCGATGGGCTACGGCGCTCTTATCGAGCGTTTCGGTCTTACTCAGGATCAGGTAGCAAAGCAGGTCGGCAAGAACCGCTCGACGGTCGCAAATATGCTCCGACTTCTCGATCTCCCCGCAGAGGTGCTTGAAATGCTCCGCTCGGGCGATCTTACGACAGGTCACGCGAGAGCTCTTCTTGCGCTGAACACTGAGGAGGATATTATCGAAACGGCGAATTTGGTAGTATCAAAATCGCTGTCGGTACGCGAGGTCGAGGCTCTTGTAAAGAGAATAAACAGCCGCGCCGAGGAGACCGAGGACGTAGAAGAGAACGTACATCCTCAGATAAAGGCTCAGATGAAGGAGCTTGAGCGCAGAGCTATGACGTCGCTTGGCAGAAAGGTAAGGATCTCACGCTCCTCTCGCAAAAAGGTCGTTGAGCTTACCTACGACAACGACAAGGACCTTGAAGCTCTGCTTCTGATGCTTTGCGGTCAGGAAATATTCAATGAGACTGTATAATTGGTAAAAATTGGTAATTATATTATAAGATAAATTTAAGAAAGAGGACGAATATGTTAGATATTAAGTATATAAAGGAAAATCCCGATGAAGTTATCGCGAGACTTGCAAAGAAGGGTAAGGATGCAAAGGCAGAAATAGAGCAGATATTGGCTCTTGACGGCGAAAGAAGAGCGCTTATTGCCGAAACAGAGGCTATTAAAGCGGAGCAGAACAAGACGAACAAGCTCATTCCCGTTTACAAGAAGGAGGGCAAGGACGTCGCTCCAATCTTCGCGCAGATGAAGGAGCTTTCGGCTAAGACCAAGGCTATTGACGAGCGACTCAAGGAGGTAGACGTTCAGCTCACCTCCGTTATGCTCGGACTCCCCAACCTTCCCGACGAGGATCTTCTCCCCGGCGGCAAGGAGAATAACGAGCCTCTTCGCTACTACGGCGAGCCCAAGGTATTTGATTTTGAGCCCAAGAACCACGTTGATCTTTGCACAAGCCTCGGACTTATCGACTACGACAGAGGCACAAAGCTGTCGGGCTCGGGCTTCTGGATCTACCGCGGCATGGGCGCGCGCCTTGAATGGGCTCTGCTCAACTACTTTATCGACACTCACCTCTCTGACGGCTACGAGCTCATTCTGCCCCCTCATATGCTCGAATATGAGTGCGGTGTGACTGCAGGACAGTTCCCGAAGTTTGCCGATGAGGTCTACAAGATCGAGAACCCCACCGACAACAGAAGCCGTTATATGCTTCCCACTGCCGAGGCGGCTCTTGCTTCTCTCTACAGAAACGAGATACTGACAGAGGCCGATCTGCCGAAGAAGCTCGTAAGCTACACGCCCTGCTTCCGCCGTGAGGCAGGCTCCTACCGTTCCGACGAGAGAGGAATGGTAAGAGGACATCAATTCAACAAGGTCGAGATGTTTCAATACACTCTCCCCGAGAAGAGCGACGAGGCTTTTGACGAGCTCGTTATGAAGGCTGAAAACCTTGTAAAGGGACTCGGCTTCCACTTCCGCACCGTAAAGCTCGCGGCAGAGGACTGCTCGGCATCTATGGCGAGAACCTATGATATTGAGATAAACATCCCCTCCATGAACGGCTACAAGGAGGTCTCCTCGGTATCTAACGCGCGCGATTATCAGGCGAGACGCGGTATGATCAGAGTTAAGAGAGAGGCTACGGGCAAGACAGAGTTCGTTCACACTCTCAACGGCTCAGGCCTTGCGACAAGCCGTATTCTTCCCGCGCTCGTCGAGCAAAATCAGCTTGCCGACGGCTCGGTAGTAGTACCTGAGGTGCTTCGCAAGTATCTCGGCGTAGATATAATCAAAAAATAATTCGGAGATAGAATGAAAATTCCTGCATTTCTTTTAACGGCGGGGGCGGACAAGTCCCTTATCGAAGAGCTTTGGGAGTATTTTGTCGACACATATATATACAATGAAACGACCTATGAAAATCTCGACTTCGGGGGGATGTTTTCGGCGCAGACGCTTGTTATCGGGCTGTTTTTGGGGCTTGCCATCGCAGGCTTTGCGGCTGTGTTCAACAAGCAGATACACGGCGCTTTTGTCAGCAAGCTGATAAGTGAGGGCTGTCTTTCGCCCGAGAGCGCGAAAACTCTGCCCGAGCTCGATGCCGCCGACAAGCTCGTGCTACGCTACGGAGTTCGGCGCGGAGTAAATCTGCGCCGCGTGGTGCGTTGCCGCGAGGAAGAGGAATACAACGCAGAGAGCGAGCAGAAGGCGGCGGAATATGCCGAAATGCGCAAGGAAAACCCGAAGCTGCCGAAGAATTTTACGCCAAAGCCCTTCCGAGTCGATCCCGACAGCCATCATTTTTATATCCCCGAGGATATGAAATATATGGCAGAGGTGAAATTCAACCGCAAGGGAAATTCGTGGTGGAGCGCGTGGGTGTTTGGGGCGCTGATACTTGTGGCGCTTGTGGTGCTTATCATCTTCTTGCCGAATATTCTTAATCTGATCGATGAGTTTGTGGGGAGCTTGAAGGGCTAACTTACTTTTTCTTTTAAAAAAGAAAAAGTAAGCCTACTCCGCTTCGCTACGTGGCAAGAACAGAGTTCTTGCAAAAAGAAAACACTGGCATTGAGTTTGCGTGATGAATTTGAGTTTGTCAGGGATGTTTGATATGTGTAAATATATCCCCAATGAGGAAAGTGCAGTAAAGCGACTTCGTCGCAAGATCCTCTACTCCGATACGCCTATTTCGCTGTTAGCGAAATGGCAAGAACAAGTTCTTGCTCGAATTAACGTGCTGATAACCCCATAAGCGGTTCCTTTTGCCAACGGCAAAAATGCTCTGTGATGACAAGTTAGTGTATGAGAAGTAATTATATATACACCAAAGTACAATGCGACAAATGTATAAACAGCTTTTTACAACCTACCGAACGTGTCACTACTTCGCTGCGCTACGTGACGGCTTGCTACCTTGCAAGCCATGTGAAGGATCTTTTTTGCGTCAGCAAAATTTACCTTAGATTTGCTATGGTTTGTTTTTTCACTTTACCTCATTTGAACGCAAAAATAAAATCTCAAAACTCCCCGATAAATTCCAATTTAAATAACACTCATAAAAATCCCGAAAGGAGGAGACCGTATGCAAAACAATATCCGTGTAGCCGAGGCGTTGCGCCCGAAGAGCTTTGACGACATCGTGGGGCAGTCCCACCTTTTCGGCAAAAATGGCGTTATACGCAGGATGCTTGCCTCGGGCAGAGTCACGAATATGATCTTCTACGGCCCTCCCGGAACGGGAAAGACGACAGCCGCCGAGATAATCGCAAGGGAGTCGGGGATGGTCTTTCACAGACTCAACGCCACAACTGCGAGTATTTCGGACGTTAAGGACATACTGACGAGCACGAATAACGTGTTTTGTACGGGCGGAATACTGCTATATATCGACGAGATACAGTATTTCAACAAAAAGCAACAGCAAGCTCTCCTTGAATATATCGAGGACGGACGGGTGACGCTTATTACGTCGACTACCGAAAATCCTCATTTTTATATCTACAATGCGATAATCTCGCGTTCCTCTCTTTTTGAGTTCAAGCCCGTACCCGCGGACGAGTGCGTAAGGGCGCTGCGACGCGCGGTCGACTACCTCAACGGCGAGGAGCAGACCAACAAGACGGCTTCCGACGAGACGCTTGACTATATTGCGAGGTCGACGTCGGGGGATGTGCGGCACGCGATAGTTCTGCTTGAAAATTCATTTTTTGCCGCCGACGGAGAGATCACACGCGAGACGGTAGACGGGTTTAACGTGAGAGTCGGGAATTTTGACGACGATACGCATTTCGATCTGCTTTCGTGTTTGCAAAAGTCCATAAGGGGCTCTGATCCCGACGCAGCGGTATTCTACGTGGCAAAGCTTCTCTCATACGGGGAGCTTATCTCGGTGTGCAGAAGATTGCAGGTAATTGCAAGTGAGGACATAGGGCTTGCCTATCCGCAGGCGGCGGTCGTAACACGCGCTTGCTGTGAGTCGGCAAAGGAGCTCGGGATGCCCGAGGCGAGGATCCCTCTTGCGCACGCGGCGATACTTCTTGCCACGGCGCCAAAATCGAACTCTGCATATGAGGCGATAGCCGCGGCGACGGCGGATATTGAGGCGGGGAAGGGAAGAAACGTTCCGCCGCATCTGCAAAGTCCGCTGTTTAAGGGATATAAATACCCGCACGAATATCCGAACCACTACGTAAAACAGCAATATCTGCCCGACGATCTGCGCGAGCGGCAGTATTATAAGTGGGGCGAGAACAAGACAGAGGACGCGGCAAGAGCTTATTGGGAGAAGGTAAAGGGGAATAAGTGAGAAAGGCTATAAGGAGGACGTGACCGTGATAGGACGGCTGAAGAGCTTTTATGAAAAGCACAAGGAAATAATCAGCTACTTGTTTTTCGGCGTTGTTACCACGGTGGTGTCTCTCGGTGCGTGGTATCTGACTATGAAGGTCGGTGTGCTTTTTCTCAATGACGGAAACGGAGAGCCGACGACCTTACTTGACGCTATCGGAAGCACTGTGCAGTGGGTTGTGGGCGTTGCGGTGGCGTTTATTACCAATAAAAAGTTCGTATTCACAGATGCCGAGAAAGGATTGGGCGTGACCTTGCGTCAGCTTTTGACCTTTACGGGATCGCGTGTTTTGACCTATTTTATGGAAATGGGAATGAATATCGGTACTATCTGGGCGTTCCAAGCGCTCGGATACAGAGCCTTTGAGGTCTTGGGCTTTTGCGTGGACGAGCGGATATGGGCAAAGGCGATAACCGCCGTAGCGGTAACGATAGCCAATTATGTGATAAGTAAGCTGTTTGTGTTCAGGAAGAAAAGCCAGGCAAAAGAAAAATAAATTTAAAAAAAGCTCCATAAAAAGAAAAAAGGTATTGACAAAATGGGAAAAATGGGGTATAATAGGTAGGCAAGCTTGAAAAACGGCGGCTTGCGCGTGGAGAAGTACTCAAGTTGGCCGAAGAGGCGCCCCTGCTAAGGGTGTAGGTCGGGATTAACCGGCGCGAGAGTTCAAATCTCTCCTTCTCCGCCAAAAAACAGGACAGACCGATCGGTCTGTCCTGTTTTTTGCCTTCGAAGAGATTTGAACTCGAACGCGTGTACCGGCGCCCGAAGCGCGCCTAAAGCCGCAACAAGCGAGGGCGCGAAGAGAGAAAACAAGGAGCGGAAAGACAGGGCACGGCTTCTTGTTTTATTTTCTGTTTGTGGCAAATGATTTAAAAGAATTCAAGGGTAAAATGAGCAAATTGGAGTTTATCTTTTTCGCCGTTGGCGAAAAGTAAATTTGAGTTTGTCGAGCAGTTTGTATCGGTGGAAAAACTAACAAAAAAGCCTTCCCCCGTGGGGAAGGGGGACCGCTTGCGGTGGATGAGGAGATCGCCATTTGTATAGACTCCGATCTCATCATACGTCACTCCTTCGTAGTGAAACATTCTCCACGTGAGAAGGCTTTCCTTCGTATTTGAGAACATATCAACTTTTCACC
>JAFTYG010000039.1 GCA_017461365.1 Clostridia bacterium
CTTGTGAAACGGTACCGTACTGCTTGTCTGTCGGCACAGTACACTGTAAAGGACCTCGGCTAAAAATTCATCCTCGTCTTCGGGCATCAGCACCTCATTACCGCACTGCTTTAAGAAATTAACCGCAGTTCGTGCGGCGGTATGTAAGAAAGAGATAGCTTCTGACTCCTCATTTCCGCGCCGAGCTCCTTCAGCCTCATATTCAAAGGCAATTAAAAAACGTCTTGTGGTCGCCTCACGAGAACCAAGCCGCCTGATAAGCTCCAGATAATCTTCTTGAAGCATACGGCAGTTTTCGTCCGTTTCTGTCTCCATTTCACGCCGTATCATTTCAATATGGCGGTTTATGTCAGCACCCTTTGAAATCACCTTAAACTGCATTTTTACGGGACTTATTTTAAGAAAGCTGACGAATGAATAGATTATGCTCCGCTGTTCTCTCGGACTACGGAGCATAAAGTTTATAGGATTGACCTCTACTATTTTTACGTATCGGTAATCCTTTGTGTAGATAATACCGTTTTCGATCTTATACACGGGCAGATATTCTGCGGCAGGGTTTAAGTATCTCGACTCCTGCGCGCCTCTGCCCGACTGTCTTTTGTTATTATCCGTTTTTGTCATTTTGACCTCTGCTATCAGCTGTAATATTCCTTTTTACGTTTGCCGGAAATTATCATCCATACAACTACTCCGACAACTCCGAGCACCGCTACAACGATAAGAACGATTGCCGCGGCAGGCATCTTCCAAAGGATCTCAAAGCTGTATTCGGTCACATTTCCCGCCTCATCAGTCAGCACGACCTTGTAAATGCCTATATCCTCAAGCTCGTCGCCCATTTCATAATCAATGGGCAAGTCATCGAGAAAGACCTGTATCGTAGCATCATCGCTCATATCGGTAAGAGTAACGCTTTTCTTGGTCGTACCGCCATTATCAACACCGTCAAGCGTAAGCGTAGGCGCGGTTGCATCGACTGTTACACTAAAGGAATGTGTAACGCCGCTCGCTATGACACTCACCTCATAAGTGCCGTCCGTGAGCAGTTCAAGAGTGCCGTAGTTAAGTCTCTTGTCCTCACCGTTAACAAGGATTTTTTCAAAGCCTTCGACGTTATCAAAGTTGTATTCAAGCTTCTGAACTACAGACGGTACGATGGTAAAGGCTATTTCCTCAGTGTTTCCAAAAGCATCTGTGAGCTTGATAAGATAATCCGCAGGCTCGGTAATTGCCGCTCCTGTTTCGTATTCTATAAGCTCTCCGTTTTTATAAACCAACACCTCTGCATCCTCATTGACTGTAAGTATCACACTTGTGGATACGCTTTCGTTATGAACATTGACGGTATACTCCACTTCTTTATCAATGGTAAAGCTTGTTTCCGATACGTTGTTTGCCCTGTCAGTTACCCTTATTGTGTACTGCCCGTGCTCTGTCACTGCCGTTCCCGAGATATACGGGCTTTCCGTTCCATCCTTTATAATGATAGCGGTAAGTCCATTTTCTGTGAAGCTGACCGTTACGGGAGTATTTACGGGCATATCGCTCCTTGCTCCCTCGACTGCGATCTCAGGCTTTATCTTGTCGATAACAAAACGGTATTCAGCCCTGTTGCCGTCGTGATTTTCAAAGATAATTGTGTATGCGCCGTTCTCATTAAGGACATCTCCCGAATTGTATTCGATAGTCTCTCCGTTCTTCGTGACGGAAACGATAGCCTCATCCGTCCAAGCAAACGTCACATTTGAGTTTGTATATCCGCCGTTTGTGACACCTTCAAGTGTACCTGCGGGCAACGGTTGCGTGTAATCAAGCTGCTTTACAACGGCATCCATACCCGTCCGAAATTCATCGGTTACCGTGACCTTATAAAGACCGCTTGTACGGAATTCATATACCGTTCTTTCAAGCGTTACAGCAGTTCCGTAATCGTCCTCGGTAAGCGTTTGCCAAGTAGAGCCTCCGTCCGCGGATTTCAGTATCTCAATGCTTTGGATATGGGATTCTCTGTCCTTGCTTGGTGTTACGGTGATTATAAGCCGTTTTTCTCCGTCATCCGCATTCATATCTACGGTGGGAGCATTGCGAGATATAACCAGCTTCAATGGCTGTGAGTCGCCTGCGTGGTTAATTGAGATAACGGTATAGCTTCCGCTCTCGGTGATCGTATAGCTCTCACCTACGCTTCGAATAGCAACAATATTTCCGTTCTCGTCAAGTATGCGGAACATTGCGAATGTGTCGATAGTATCCGATATTAAAAAACGCACCTCGTCCTTGAAGTAATAGGTACGATCAAAGGAAATACTGTTGTTCGTTCCCTCGCCTACGGCATAGAGAATATCGGGGGTATTGCGTACTATTGTAACCGTATAGTCGCGGGAATTACCAAAGCTGTCATACACGGTCACGGTATGTTTCCCCTCTGTTTCGATCACGCTTCCCGTAAATTCCTTACCGTCAAGAAGAACACCGATATTCTCTCCCAGTATGACGCTGTTCACGGTAAGCGTACCGCCGTCTGACTCTCTGTATAGGTTCTCACCATCGCCTTGCGTTGCGGGAGTCTTTTGCCAATAATAGTATGACTTGATACCGTCAGCGGCATATTCTGCTATCACCTCACCCAGACGCTCAAGGGTAAAATATGCGACTGTCTCATCGGGTTTTCCGGATTTTTTATAGATATAATACTCACCGTTTACCGCATTTACGCTGTCCTTCGCGTCCATAGGAATACCCGTATCCCATACGGAGCTGCTCCAAGTACCCTTGCTTACAAGCAAATTTTCGCGCTCGATTGCAAAGGCAAATGCGCTGTCGTAGGTTTCAAAGGAGAACACGTCGCCGTTAATATCTGTTGCCTCATAGTATTCCTTTTGCAAAGTATCGTTCAGGATGTTCTTTTTCGAGGACACGAAAGACGTAGACCAAGTGTTCCCCGCCGCATCGGTCACGCTTACCTCGTATTCGCCCGTAGCAATGGTATAAACTCTATCTCCGTTAGAAATGTCCTTTCCGTTGACAGTAACGCTTGTAATGGGAGCGTAGACATCTGCATCCCCATCCTTCCAATATACCCTTACGTCACCGTCTGTCTTTCCGTCAAACACATTATCGAGGGTGACGGTCTTTGCCGTGCGGTCAATTACGATAGAATATTCTCCTGTGTTGTTTCCCGCCGCGTCCGTAGCGTAGAATACGTATTTACCTGATTTGTCATATTCCGTACCCGATACATATTCTGAGAAGCTCGTGCTGTTCGGGAGCTTTACGTAACAGTTGCCGTTTGACTCAAAGGAGATATATTCTCCGTTTGTGTAAGAGCCGCTTGAAATGGGATCTCCGTCAACGTAAAGCTGCGCTGTCGGAAGTGTTCTGTCAAGTGTAATTGATACCACCGAGGACTGATTGCCACTTCGGTCAACACAGTAGAAATAGTATGTCCCCTCTGCCGTCAGTTGGCTTCCGTTTGTATAAGACACATAGGAGCTACTGCCCGGCTTCAACACATAACAGCTTGATATGCCGCTATGAGAGTCGGACGCCTGATACTTAATATATGATGCGTTAGTGTAGCTTCCCGATGATTTGGCAGAAGTTCCGCCATAAAGAGTACCGTACGGGGCTGTCGCATCATAATACACACTGGATGTTCCTGATGCATTTCCTGCTTTATCTACCGCACGGAAATAATACCAGCCGTGTGAGCTTGACAGCGCCGTTCCCGATGAATAGCTCGACCAAGAGGACGAGGTAGGTGTCAACACCTGATAATAGCTGATACCGCCCGAGTCGGTGGCTGTGTACTTGACAGGCTTGTTCGTATAGCTACCACTTAACAGCGTAGTACCGCTTGAATTGCTTATCTTACCTACTGGATAAACGGTATCCAGATATACGGAATACGTGCTTGAGCTTTGGTATCCGTCGCTTGCGTAGAAGTACCACCATCCATTATTAGAGGTTAACGCAGACACAGATTTACTGCTCGACGTCGTATATGTGTATGAGGATGACCCGGGAGATTTATAGTAGATCTTACAGGTCGAATAGGAATCACTGGCACTAAACTTAATAGCCTTATTCGTATAGCTACCGCTTGATATATATGAACCGCCTGCTGTAAGGGATACGGACGGAGCAGTTGTATCTACCGTAAAGTGATAAGTAAAGGTGTAGGTCTTCTTTGTAAATATACCCGACCAATACTCTCCAACATACGTAAGCACGTAATCACCGTCGGACAGTGAGCCTTGATACAAATATCCGCTACCATCACCCGAAAGGGATTTGCTTGTGTAGGTTGAGCCGTTGCGAGTTAGCTTGAATGAAGTATGCTCGTCAATATCTCCCGCGTGTATGTAAAACGTGAAATACGTCCAGTCATAGGTCGCATAATTGTATTTCGTTGTGGTTGAAGCATCATCACGAAAATACGACGTTCCAATCTGAATACCGAAGCGGTCGAGATATCCGCTTACGTTGCCGTCCCCGATATTATACGTTCCGTAAAGCATATACACACCCGCTCTGTTGGTTGCCGCTGAGGTGCTTACAGGCATAACTACCATCGTTCCTATGATTGTCAGTAATGTCATTACAAGCACAATAAGCCTTCTTAAAAATTTCTTTTTACCTTTCAATATTTTTCCTCCTTCTTTTTATTTGCTTTTGTTTATTTGCGCCGAGTACACGGCGTCTTTTTACGAATCTGAGAAACCCCATGATATAGGAGAAAAGACTTTCTCCCGATATACCGATCAAAGCTATAAGCGCCAGAGGCAATGCCGTAAAGCAAAGTATCACGACCTTGGCACTTATATCAAGATCGATCATAAAAATAGGCACTCCCACACCTAATGCAAGAATGCCCGCTTCAATTACGTTTCTTAATTTGAACAAACCGCCTAAGACCGTCCCACCCTCAATAAAGTTCGGCGGAATGTAATAGACGTCAAATTCGCTGTCGTTTCGTTCCATAGCTCTCCTTTCTTACTTTATTTGCTCCCATAAACTATCCTCACCAAGAAACAGCTTGAAATTTTCCCTATAATCTGCGGCAAGCGCTTTTTGCTTATCCGATAGGTGAAAAATATGGTCGGCAAAATATTCCTCTCCGTTATACACCACGGTATATACCGCCACCTTTTCGGTCTCGTCACTCTCAGGGACAGTTCTTTCCTCAAAGGCTCTCGTATAAGAAAACAGCTTGTGCCTGTTATTCTCCATCACGCTCTCCAGTTCTAAAATAGACACCGCTTGATAACTGTCGCTCTTTGATGCGGAATACTGCGAAACGAATGAGGCTACGCTATACGACAGAGTACTTTCATATGGGTCTATTATCTGTATCTGATCCGCGTCGGTGCGTTTGAAATCCCTTTCTATATCCGATAATATATCCTCTTTGGCTTTTGCCATCGTTTTTCCTATAGAGTTGGATATTCTGTTGATGTTATTCGTAATAACCGTGCTGTCATTAAGAATAAGTGCGTTACCGTTATCTATCGAATAAGGCTCGCTTAGCCCATTGAATATAACGCTTGGGAGCATGCAGATTATAAGGGACGGTATGAGAAGTATGAGCGACACCGCAAATACTATTTTCAAAATAAGTCCTTTGTTTTCCCATATGAATGCGGCAATCGCTCCGTATATACTGCCGACTGCCGCGCCTTTTGCGGTCGAGGCAATAGTTTTGGCGAGCTTTGCTATACTTTTGGCAAGCTTAACTGCAGCTTGCGCGGCTCGTTTTGTCGCCATTACCGCCTGCGAGGTCTTTTTTAAAGGCTCGGATACAGGATGCCCGTTATCCGCCATTATACCCTATCCTTTCTCTTAGGCGGATCAGGTAGTTTTTTGACTATCCTCTCGGAATATGTAATAGCCCCATTAGGAGCTGCATGAGGTGTGCGCTCCACAGTGTCCTTTGCATACTGCTTATACCACTTCGTTCCGTCTGCCGCCGTTACGACTGTATGCTCGCCCGAGGGCTTCATATAGGTATCAGTATGATACATTCCCACGGAAATACCGCTTGGATGCTCCTCATTTGCTTCTGTCGCCATTATACGACCGCCACCTATCTCAACGTCGGAATAGGACGGAACACCTTCCGCTTCGCTTCCCATCGCGGTATAACCGAGATAGGACATAAGTGCTTCGGATGAGCCTTCTCCTGAAATAGTACCCATCGAAGATATATTCCCCGTTGCAACTCTGCCGATAACATTGTTTGCAAAGCTACCGCCCCTGCTTACGGACGAGGTATAGGCTTTTCCACCAAGGCCTCCGCCGCTTTTTCCCGTAGCCTTATTTACTCCGCTCTTTGTAAATCTTCGACCGACCATTCCTACAAGACCGCCGCTCGCAAATCCACCGCCGCTATTCCCCGAGGAACCGCTGCCACCTCCGCCGCCTGAACCACCGCCAAAGTGGCTCGCAAACTGTTTTGCGGTAAATATGCCTCTTGTGGCAATGGCTGCCTCAGCGAGCAATGAACCGCCCGTATGTCCTACGCTGATACCGAGTCCGGCAAGAAAGCTATCTATCTTTTGACTGACCTTCAAAAATGCTATGGCGCACAGAAACCACACAAATATATTTCCTGTAATAAAGTTCTCTCCGTGTTCTGCAACTGCCGCCTGCACCTCACTGTCGGTCAAAGCAAAAGCCGACGTACTGAAAACGGATACCGTAATCAGCGCGACGGCTATAAATGTTATTAGTTTGTTTCGTTTTATCATTATACCTCCTTTACAGTGATAAGGGATTTGCAAAAAACGCTCCCATCATTGACGAGAATACTCTCAGGCACCAAGCATTCATTATGAGCAGGAATACCTGTCCGCCGAACATTCGACACCAGCTCTTGAAGATATTTCCCGTAGTCTGCGATGCTCCCATTGAGAACGCAACCGGCGCAGTAAATACGAGAACTCCAAGCAGTACATATCTTTCTGCCGCTTCAAATAACAGCTTGATGTAATTCCAAGCGAGGACAAGTGTCAGTATGAGAGCAACTATCGTAGCAGCTCCGTTTGCCGTAACTCCCGCAACCGTCAGGACCGTAGAATAATACGAGGAAAAGTCCAAGGGAGCTATCTCCGAGGACATTATCCACATATATGGTGTACCGCCAATCTTCAATATAATATCCACTATATCTCTTGCATAAAGGGCAAGGAAGATAAAGATAACGGAGCGAATGCTGAGCTTTACGGGATCCTCTGCTTCAAAGCCTAACCCTAAACCAAAGTTTTTAAAAAGCTGCCATACCCAATTCAGCAGAATAAGTCCGATTGCAAGTGCTACGAAAATATCGTACATTGTATCTACTGCGGGAAAATACCGAACGAAGGTGTCCATATTACATCCGAGAACACCCAAAACAGATGTGCTGGCAAGATCAAGCACCAGCATTACCTTTTGTGCACACCATTCTACGATACCGTCTAAAATACCTATATTGTATCACATCCTTTCTGTGACTGAAGCGCTACCCATTCCATTTACCGCCCGAGAAGAAGGGTGTGACGTAAGCCATAATAAATCCGAGACTGTTGAGTATCGCCCAAGTGATAGCAATTCGTTTGAGCCACGCCCGCGATTCGTCAACCGTCTTTCCGCTTTTTGAAAAGTTCATTAGAAGCAAGGCGACGGCGGCGCACACAACGGCGGCTATGGTTGAGATAAGAAGTATCTGGTTATATACGTCCTTCATTATTTCCGTTGCCTTTTCCCATATAGTAGGCGTTGCGGCAAAGGCAGGTAGGCACAAAGATGCCGCTAAAACCGCACACAGGAAGCCCATATAGAGAAGCCGTCCGTAGTCTATGTGCTTTCCTATCTTTTTTGTTCTTGTTTGTTTTCTTTTTTTCAAGCAAATTCCTCCCTATTTTTTACATTTTTCATATCTCGTAATTAAATATCCGTTTTCATCATAGCTTGACGGATCGGCAAGCGGTGTATCCCAACCGTAAATGGCGCCGTTCTGCATTGCGGATATCTGCGCTCGGTTTATGCCGTACATACCGTTTTGAGCCATAGCAAGAATTTTGTTGTCCTCAATCGTCGCGCCCTTCTCCGCGCACAGACTGTAGCTGTCCTCACCGAAGCGTATGATAATAAGTTCACCCGTAAAAGGCAAGATACCGAAGCACTCGCTGACCAAGCCCTTTTCTTCGGCAAGGCAGCTTATCAGCGTCTCTCTGTCATAGCAGTAAACGGTAAAGTGCCGTCCGTCGTTCCAAGGGGTACAGGCTATGTACCAAGCGTATTTGTCTGTAAATACCCGAAAGCCCCAACATTCACGATTAAACTTATACGGTACGCGAGCGTGAGGGTGGGAACGGCAATAGTCGCTCATTCTGCCGCGATCCTTTAAGAAGCATTCTCCCTCACATTGCGTGAAGCTGACGAGTCTGCCGAACTCGCATTGAATATCTCTGCCAAAGCCTGCTGGAAACTCTGTGCCGCAATCCACGGTACCGTCACGGAATACGCCATATATCGCACCGAGAAAACCATATTCTCTCGGTATTTCCTCGCTGAACAATTCGCGCTCACGCCACAGCTTCAGTTCTTCAAGCTTCATCGGTAGCACCTCCCGCAAGGAATGATATGACCTTCCCTGCCTTTACTGCCTTTTGAAGCTCACTTATGGCGTTAAGCTCCTGTATCGTTATATTTGGTATTTCCAAAAGGCGTGCTATACCAAGGCTTACGATCTCCTTTTCATCGGTAATGCCTGCCTCAATAAGCCTTGTAACCGCCCTTAAATTTTTCTTATTTATCTCTGCCATTCTTAATTCCTTTCATAATATTTTGCCGTTACTCTTACGGGAACGGTAATTTCTATCACCTCAGCATCAATCAGTCTGAAAGGTACTGTCAGCTCATACTCTGCCGTAATGGTTATATCCGTTCCCGTTATAACAGAAAAGGACGGTCGTGACATGGAATATCCGATACCGTCCTTTATCTGTATGCTTGTATCATAGAACCCAAGAGTTGAGAATGCTCTTTGCTCTATATCCTCTGTGCTTATCGTGGCTCCGTTCTCTATGTTCTCCCTTGCTGATTCGGCTGTGACCTTATCCAGTTCAAAGGATACCTCTTGCTTTTGGCTCTCCACTACACTCAATACGGAATTGTACTCCAAGCCCGCATATATGAGCATAGACGCAAACAGGACTATAACGCATACAAGAACGTAGCTCACACCGCTTTTATCCTTGAGTATCTTCATGGGTTACCTCCAATACACCTGCGACACGCTTGAAGCAGTAACCGTCATATCTATGGGAAACAGCTCTCCGCCGAAGCCTATGAGAGAAGTATCCATTGTAAGCGTACATGTAATAATGTCACCAATCTGTACCTTTCCCGCATCCTCGTCAAAGTAGTTCGCTTCAAAGGTCATTGTGGGTGTAATACCCATTTGCTCACACAACTGCTCATAACGCTCTTGTACCTCGTCACCGACACAGCCGTTTATTGCCGCCGTCTTCGCGAGCTGCTGCGCCATTTGGTTGAGTGTCTGCTTCTGATGTATCACTCCGAACACGCTTACAAGGAGTATAAGTAAGAAAGAGATTACAAGCACAGCAACAGCCACATCAACGTATCCTTCGCCTTTTTTATTACATATCCTTTTCATTTTTCTCCTTTTTTAAAGTTTCTTCTCTTTTTGTTTCTTTTTCTGTTTCTTTTCAAAGAAGAGAAAAAGAAAGCGCGTCCCCTCACAGTATAGAACCGAGAGAGGTCACGAGAACGTATCCTATGACTGCCACGTATATGAGCATAAAGCAGAACATAAGAGCCATAGACAGCTTCTTGAC
This sequence comes from Clostridia bacterium, assembly GCA_017461365.1. Taxonomy (GTDB): domain Bacteria; phylum Bacillota; class Clostridia; order Oscillospirales; family CAG-272; genus HGM12713. The sequence goes on from JAFTYG010000039.1 coordinate 9,849, forward strand.
CTTCCTCGGTACTGCGTCCGCTTGCTGACGGAGTAATTGTCTTTGGTAGTCTGCCAGCTTCATAACGAGCTGTCCCCAATAGATGCGGTTGTCGTCGCCCCGGTTAAGAGCCACCAAACCTCTTGTGACGTCGCTCATCATAGTAGAGCCTACTCTTGTTTCAAGTCTTGTAAGAGCCACCTCAATGTTTCCCGAACGCATATCCGCTATGGTTATTTCAAGCTCGCTCTTTAATTCTTCTCCCGCAGTTTCCTTATAGGATTCGAGTATGTATATGACGTCTCTGTTGTGCTGCATCGTTTTCTCAATGGAACTTACGAAACGGGGGAGTTCGTATTCTATCTTTTGCCGTCTTGCCTTTATCTTTCCGCTTACCGCCTTGTATTCCTTGAAATAGATAAGTACGGCAATAAGAAGAACAACGGCAGCGGCTATCTTGAATACGAAGAACGCGGGTATTGCGAAAACACTTATAACGAGAGCTTTTGTAAGAGCGTCTGCTACGTAGCGTTCAGGCGTTATCTCCATTCCCGCTGTACGCAGATCTCCTTCAAGCTGAGCTTTCTTATACTCATTGAGCTTTAAGTGTTTTGAGATAAATACCGAAAAGTCCTTCAGGTATATCTCAATTACGCTTACCTTCTTATCTCCCTTTTTACCGAGGTTATTTACCGCCTTTTGAGCCTTGAGGGTGGGGATATGAAGAATGTCGATCAATATGGCACCAACTCCAACTGCGACAAGCGCACCGACGATTATTTGAATGATTATCATATCCTGCCCTCCTATCTCTTGTATTCTACAGGCTTGGTTATCTTATTAAGTCTCATTGCCGTAATAAAGATAACCACTGCGCAGATGGCAAGAACGATCTTGCCGAGCGTGGTATTCATAAGAGCGTTATACCAATCCTTGTTAATGAGGTAAAGAATAGGAATATTAGTCACTACCATTACCACCATTGTGTAATACTCTCGCCTTGCGTTATCCAGCATTGTTTTAAGACTGTTGTTTACAAGTCTCACATCGGTCAGCTTGGATACCACCGGCATAAGCGTGTCCTTTAAGGTTCTATCATTCTGACAGGAGATAAGCACGTCACACCATTCCTCAAATATGGTATCGTTTATCTTCTCTTTGAGGTGAGAGATTGCCACTCTAATATCGGGTGTAATGCTTGAGGTCTCTGCAAGAAAGCTCTCGAATATGCCCTTTATAGGCGGCTTTAAGTAACGGATGTTCTCTTTTACCGCATTGATGATGTTATCGTTGCGGACGTAAGAGGTCGTAATGATAGACAGCGCAGTTTCCAAGTCCTCTTTTACGTGCTTCTCGTAGATGCTTATGGTCTTTTTGAGATATGCAAATGGTATCATAGCAAAGGTCACGGCAAGGACGGGAATGAGGAAAAGGTTATCTATAACTACAGCTACCATGCAACCTACTATCATAAGGATAACGGATATAGCAAGAGCTACAGAAAAATGTTTAGCTTTTCCCGTTTCCTCAAGGGCGATCTTTATTCTCTGTATCTCCACGACAAATCTTTTGGTCTTTTTCTTACCCCTTGCCGTGAGAGATTTATCTCGCAGAGTTTTTCTTTTATTGAACAAGGGGGCAAGGTCGTTTGTAAGCCCCTCCGGTGTAAGACCAAAGGCGAATATTACTCCTACAGTTGCAAGAGCAAAGCATAGAAAATATATAAAGGTCACTTTTGTTCTCCTCCTTCCTCAAATCTTCGTATCAGCTCTTCGGGAACACCGCCCCTCATAAGCTTTTGTCGTAGGATTTCTGACGGAGCGTTTTCCTTGACAAACTCTCCCTTGATAGAGAATACTCCGTCTGTGTATTCGTTGCTGTGGATAGCATATCTGTATAGCGTTCTGTATTCAAGCTCTCCGCCGTCGTGGACGATACATTCCGTAATATCCATTACTTTACGGCTGTTATCCTCTAACTTATGAGCGAATACGACTATTGGAAACGCCAATGCCGCCTGCTGTAAGGATATACGCATATCTATGGGAAAGCGTCTTTGTGACAGAAAGGCAATACGTCTGTGAGCGTACTTACCGCCGCCACCGTGAACGGTTGTAACAACGGTATGGTCGGTGGAGCTTGCCTCGACTGCCGAATGAGCTTCGGCATCTCGCATCTCTCCCACGCAGATAACGTCGGGGTCGAAGCGCAGAGCCGCCATAACAAGATCCTCTTGGGATATGTCATAAGACGGATTATCCGATGGGCGGGAAAGTGTATGGACTACGTTATTTCTTACTCTACCGTCCTTATCTCTTTTTATGAGAGATAATTCCCTCGCTCCGCTTTCTATGGTGTAGATACGTTTGCCGTCGGGGATAGAGCCGAGTAAGCTATTGAGTAACGTGGTCTTTCCCGATGAGGTACGACCTGCTACAACGAACGACACACCGTAACGGATACACATTTCAAGAAAAGACAGCATTTCTTCGGATATAGACTCCGATTGGAGCAGCTTCTCTCTATCCACTCTCGCGGGGTGAAGCATACGAATCGATACCGCTATACCTCTGTCCGAGTCAACAATAGGCTCTTTAAGAGCTGTGACACGGGTGTTGTTTGGAAGGTGTCCCTGCGCTATGGGTGTAGCGTTGTCGATTATCATCCCCGAATGCTGTAAGAGCTTCTTTACCACGTCAACAGCGTGACCGGGGGTGAAGAAATATTCCGCTGCTTTCTCTATATGCCCGTCAAGATGTGTAAGAGCAACGTCGTCCCAGCCGTTGATGTTTATTTCCTCTATATCGGGATCTGTGAGGTATTTTGTAAGTATCGAATACTCTGCCATTTCACAGAAAAGACGCTCTATAAGGCTGTTTCTGTCATAGCCATCTACTGTATATCCCGTATCATAGAGATACTTCCCTATGTATGCTTTAAGCTCCGTACTTTTACTGTTATCTATGAGTGCCGAGGAATAATGCTCGGAGATATACCGCTGTGTGAGTTTGAGAAGATTATACAGCTCCATCTTTTCTCACCGCCTCTGCCGCTTTCTCTATCGCCTGCATGTACTTACGGTCATGTGTGGGCATATACAGCCGTCCTTCAAGGTATTGGTCTCTTATGCTTTGACTGTAAGGTAGCGTTATATCTATCTTCCCTATATGAGTTCCCGCATCGGATGCGAGCATCGAGAGGTCGATTGACGGGATATTCATAACCGTTACTGTCTTTTCCGGAAGATAACCGCCTGCTATCATAATACTGTTTTGGGATTGGTAGAAGCCTATACAGGAAAGCTCGGGGGTACACAGCTTGAAGGTCGCTCTTGCGTTCTTCAAAGCAAAATCGGTAAGTACACTGCTTGTGGGTACGGACTCGCAATCTACTACGATATAATCCGCTATCTCGGATATAGCCGTAAACAGTTCGCTTGCCTTTGCGGCATCGTATTCGGGAAAGGAGTATTTGTTCTCCTTGTTTTTGTATCCGAGAAAGCCGAGGTCTGCACGTTCCTTTACGGTTATGAGGTTGGATACTATGTCGTTTGCGAAAATATCCGTCTTTGACAGCACTGTACCAACGGAATAAAGCTCAGTTGCCTTATGATTGGGAAATAGTATAGGCAAGGCAGGAGTGGTTATATCGCAGAAAAGCACGATCACCGCCGCTCTTGTCTTTTCATAAAGGGTTTGTCCAAGCTTTAAGGAGAAAGCTGTTTTGCCTGAACGGGGGCTTCCCCATACGGCTATAATCTTATCTTTGTATGACATAGACTATCCCTCCGTATTCGCAGCAAAGTATTCCTCTTGCATATTAAGGAAGCGTTGCGCCGTTGCCATATCTCCTCTGTATTCGAGTGTAAAGTGCATAGATGATGTCTTTTCGTACTTCGCAAGAAGCTCTGCCTGTTTCTGATTGACAAGCACAGTAATGGTCACAGGCTGGGTGTTATCCGTCCTGTCCGCCTTATCTATTCCCTGTGAGGTGGTAGAGGTGATTACTCTTACGTATCGAAGCTCAGGGGGAGTATGCGCGTAGCCTTCCTTGGAATCGTAAACGATGACCGAGATTATATCTCCCGTCTCAAGTTTTCCTGAAAGACCGAGTGCAAACGAGCCTATTGTGATACTGATAGCTTTCTTCTCTCCGTTGAGACTGCCGAGAATGTCGTTAGCTGTGTTAATGTCAGAGGTGATATGCTCCGCGAAGATGTATTCTCCCTTATACATATCTCCCGTGGTATATTTGCCTATGACTTGGGATTTGTCCGTGATAACACCTTCGTATAGGTTATATGCCCCGACAGAAACGACCTCGATATCGTTCTCGGTAAGCTGTGTGCCTTTGAGAACGGTATTTCTCATCCTTACGATCTCCGTCTTTTCATCGGAGACTCTATTGATGATGGGAGCCGCGCCGAAGCAGACGATAAGGGCAAGGACAATACAGAGTATTCCTATAAAGGAACGTGAGGCAAATATGTTTTTGCCCGACTTGCTTTTCTTAACTGCGGGTTTGGTTTCGGGAGTGTCCCTTTTCTTAAAATTGAATTTCATATTCTTTCCTTTCTTAGAACATAAACATAGCCATTGCCGCTACCGACAAAAACGGTACAAGAGCAAAGGCTTTGCTTTCCTTATTTTTGCGTATCTTATTGACGATACACATAACGATGATAGCGAGAAGCAGACCGACGATATATGCCGCAAGTCCTCTTTGCCAACCGAGTAAGAACGCAAGGGCTGTGGAGAGCTTAATGTCCGCTCCACCGAGAGTTTTATGGGGTGGCAAGAGTGCCATAGCCATTTGCGGGATAAAGACACAGAAAGCTCCCATTACCATTGATGTTAGTCCTACGGTCTGAATGTTCAGCAAAGCGAGTGCGAATACGATTACCCACACATAGTCGTCCACGATATGATTGGTCAAGTCCGAACACGACGCATATAGCAGGACGAACATAAGAAACACGCCTTGTATTGCCGTTACCGACAGACCAAATCTGCCATATAGGAACAGTGACACCACAGCTGTAAGTATTAAGGTAATGGGGATACTTGTTACATACCCCTTTTCTTTCATCACCTTGGTAAGCACAACGCCAATGAGCATGGATACACCTACGAAAAGCATCATGCACAGAAGTGTCATAAGCACCGTTCGGTTAATACGCTCACCCGCGTGAATGATAGGACGAATGTATGTTGAGAACATATATACCTCCATATCAGTAATTTGCGGTTGAGGATAGTATCCAATCAACTCCGTTGGTGCTATAATACGATCTTCCATCGGAGCAATTAGCATAGACGGTTCTTCCTGAACTGCTTGCAGTTAGCGAAGCATTGCCGTAAACACATGGGATCCACTCCTTGCCATCTAAGCTGTAACATATACGACCGCTGGTATTAGTTTTATATGCTACTAAATGCACAAGGCTTTCGCCTTCACCTATTGTAAGGTATTTCGTAACTCTGCCGGTCTCATCCATACCTGTTATGGTGCATTCTTTCCATGTCTCACCGTCATAAGAATATAGGAGCTGTTCTCCCTCATGCTTGAGAGTAATTTCTCCGCCTGTATTGAACATATCGTAAACCTTGTTATCCGCTTGCTCCATAACGCCGTTATCTCCGGCAAAAATTAAATATAGTCCGCCGAGAAGAAGCCCTCCAATCACGACGGCGATTATAATAATCACCGCCGTGTTGATATAGCCCTCCCCGCGTTTGTTTGCGAGAAGTTTTTTCATTAATATTTTTTCCTTTCTGTATTAAGTTGGACGAATAAGATCAGACCACCCTCCTGTTGACCATGTAAGACCGCTACTTGTCATTGTAAAGTAGGTAGCGCCGCCACTCCAACGGCGAATTACAAACCTTTCACCACTGAAGGTACCTGATTCAGAAGGCAGAGGATCTGATGTTCCGTAATAGAAGTGGGTAATACCTTGCGCGGTAAAGTTACATTTTTCAGACCAAGTGATACCGCCATCGGTTGAAGCAAGAACATAATACGTACTGCCCTTTTGAATGAGAGCGATCTCGATAGGATCACTCTCGGAGTTATTTGACATCACTCCGTAAACTGTTGCTGTATCTCCATAATCTGGCATTTCAGGCTCGTTCCAATGTCTACCGTCATAGGAATATCTGATTGTATATGTACCGCTGGCCTCATCATAATATCTTTCATAACGAAGCTCTTGGGTATAATCCATCATTCCCGCAACCTCGTTGTTCATTGTATTTAAAACACCGTTGTCACTCGCAAATACGAGATAGAGTCCACCGAGAAGAAGTGCGCCAACAACTACGGAAGTTATGATTATGATCGCCGTTTTGACACTTGCTTCTCCGCGTTTGTTTGCAATGAATTTCTTCATCATATCACGCTTTCTTACGTGCCGGAGTAGTTGAAGAACTCTCCGATCTTCGTCTCAAGAGTGGGCATGACGGTTACATTGAACAGCGTATAGAGCGCTGCAAGGATAAGACCGCCGATTACTACCGAAATAATGATTTTCAGTGCTGTATCGATATAGCCCTCGCCCTTTTTCGCCGCAAGTGCGGTCTTTGCGGAAATGTAGGCTCCCGTTGCTTTGCTTCTGAGTTTATTGATAAACTTTCTCATGCTTTTATCCTCCTTTCCTCTAAATTACGCCGCCGCGCCCGAATAGCTGAAGAAGCCTGTGATCTTCTCAGTCAGCGTGGGCATAACGGTAGTGTTGAAGAGTGTGTAGAGTGCAGCGAGGATGAGACCGCCGATTACGACGGAAATGATGATCTTGAGGGCTGTATCGATGTAGCCCTCACCCTTCTTTGCTGAGAGTGCGGTCTTTCCCGCAATGTATGCCTTTGTTGCCTTGTTTCTGATGGTGTTTCCAATCTTTCTAATAGTGTTTCTCATGTTTTAAATCTCCTTTTTCATTAAAAAATATATTTTGAACTTTGTCCCGGATAAACTCTTCGGCCGGTTTCCGAAATAAAAAACGGCTCGATTTTTATTATCGAACCGTTTTTTCTTAACGTATTAAATTAAAGGTCTGAATTGAGAACCGCCATATATATCACCACTCCCTTCTATATCTTTTGTTGCTCGGCAAGATTGCCGATATATGCCAAGTGCCGAAAACACAAAAACCGCCTCAAAGTTTTATGCTTTGAAACGGTTTTTAATATTCGGATTGCACTTGATACATTTTTAAGCATACTAATTATACCACATATCCTTTTACGGCGCAAGAGCAAAGCCGCGCCAATTTAGTGCGATACTCTGCTTTTTATGTGCCATTTTCATTTTTGGGGAAAAACTTGTCTAAAATCTCAAGACTATCCCTTGAAGTATAGCCCCACAAGATTGAAGAGAAAGCATCTATAGCTTCTTTTCTCTTACGATAATAAGTACGAAAACTTATTTCCCTGATATGAGGTTCAAGCTCCTTGATTATAACCTCTGTACTACGGTATTGCTGAGGTGACAGAAAGCTATAAAAGAGTATCCAGTAATATTCTTCTCCGTTTTTGTGCTTTTCACGGAGCAGATTGACGGAATGATCCACGAGCTTTAACATCTTATTACTTCGTTCTATGCTCTTCGCTTGTTCGGCTATGTCAGTACCGTCAAGCTCTACCCCCGCTATGTAGATGGATTCCAAAAAATCCTCTATACTGCTTCCGTACTCGATTTGAAACTGCCTGCGTACCTTTTGAACTGAAAGCTCCAAGCTCCATACTACGTCACGGTATTTACGCAACAACGTCCAAGTGTCGTGGTACAACGTATTTTCCGATACATCCTTTTCTTTTGACTTCATTTTTCTTTCTCCTATCTTCTGAAAATATTTTTTACTGTCACATCGAATGCGGCGATCCGTCTGTGATCGCCGCAATAAAATAAGAGACGGTACCGAGTATGCCCCAAGGATAATAGATCGTTTCTTAATATATCCTTTCTCTTGCAATCGGATAATTTTAATAATATATGCCTCAAATTGCGGCACTCAAAGCACGAAAAGCCTTGTGCCGTAAGGATTTGACGTACTTTTCTGACAAC
>JAFTYG010000011.1 GCA_017461365.1 Clostridia bacterium
AGAATAAAGTAGGCAAAAAGAAAACATTGCAAGGATTGCAAGGAATAAGATTATCACTTGCTTCTCTTTCAAAAAAGAAAAAGTAGGCAAAAAGAAAACATCGGATTTCGATGGGTACGTTAAATTGGAGTTTGTCGAGCAGTTTGTATCGGTGGAACAACTAACAAAAAAGCCTTCCCCTGTGGGGGAAGGGGGACCGCGCAAGCGGTGGATGAGGAGTTAGTTTGCATTTAGAAACACCTCATCCGTCAGCCGACAAGCGGCTGCCACCTAAAGTTTGCTTGCCAAACTTTACACGGAGCAACGCGAAGTAGTTCCCCCACTGGGGAAGGCTTTCCTTTATATGTGCGAACATAGCCACCTCTCGCCGCACGAACTCCGTTCTTGCCACGGAGCGTAGCGGAGTAGAAACTCCAATTTGAAGAACACACCGCACGAACCCCGTTCGTGCCTTTTCGCGTAAGCGAAAAAAACAAACTTAAATTTAAGCTCATCCACATAGACAAATGAGAATTCACCCCTGCGCTGCCATAATATTTATTCGCCGCGCTTGACAAGAAAATAATTTTGTGTTATAATAAGTTGTTAAGTTTATCGGCGCGGACATTACTTTGTATAATTGAATAAGCCGATCAAATAAAATTATCCTCAAGGAGTAAAAAATGATGAGATACAAGGATCTGTCATCTAAGCCCGATTTTTCCGCTATACACTCCGAAATAGGCGGATTTTGGAAAGAAGAAAATATCTTTGAAAAGTCTGTAAATAAGCCCGCTCCCGAGGTCGTTTTCTACGACGGCCCTCCTTTCCCCACGGGAAAGCCTCACCACGGCACCGTTCTCGTTTCCTTTATCAAGGATATGATCGCGCGCTATTGGACTATGCGCGGCTACAGCGTTCCCCGAGTATGGGGCTGGGACTGCCACGGTCTGCCTATAGAAAATCAGGCAGAAACGCTTATGGGCATCACCGATAAGAACGAAATAGAAAACAGCATAGGTATCGATAAGTTCAACGAAAAATGCTACGAGATCGTTTCGTCAAACAACGAGGCTTGGAGAGAATACATCGATCAGATGGCGCGTTGGGTAGATTACGACAACGCGTACAAGACCATGAACCCCTCCTTTATGGAGAGCGTTATGTGGGCGTTCAAGACCTGCTACGACAAAGGTCTGATCTACAAGGATTACAGAGTAACTCCCTACTGTACCCACTGCGAGACCTCGCTCTCTATCTCCGACACGCGTGAGTCCGATTCAACGCGTCCACGTCAGGACAGATGGATAGCAGTTAAGTTCAAAACAGAGCTCGTCGAGGCAGGCAAGCCCGTATATTTTCTTGCGTGGACAACTACCCCCTGGACACTCCCCTCAAACCTCTGCTTGGCTGTCGGCGAGAAGCTGACCTACGCATACGTCGAGGTCGGAGATCAGATATACGTTGCGGGCAAGGACACTCTTCCTAACTTCAAGAATATCTTCGGCGCAGAGCCTGTTATCGTCAAGGAGTGCCTTGGTGCAGAGCTTGTCGGAAATACCTACGAGCCTCTCTTCCCCTACTTCGCGCATCTTGCCGAGAAGGGCGCGTTCCGCGTAGTCTCTGCCGATTACGTCGGCGCTGACGAGGGTGTCGGCATAGTTCACACCGCCCCCGCGTTCGGTGAGGACGACTATTGGACCTGCAAGAATAACGGCATTCCGCTTGTAAACCCCGTTGACTCAAAGGGACGCTTTACCGAGGAGGTCACCGACTTCTTCCCGCTTCAGGGCGAAAAGAACGTAATTGAGATGAACCCCATCGTCATCCGTTTCCTCTATGAGCAGGGCAAGGCTGTAGCTGACGGAACCATCGAGCATAACTATCCTCACTGCTGGAGATGTAAGAGACCTCTTATCTACAAGGCTATGGACGCTTACTACTTCGACATCGGCAAGATAAAGAACAGACTTATCGAGACAAACGAGGAAATAAATTGGGTACCCGAGACCGTAAAGCACGGACGCTTCGGCAACTGGCTTGAGGGCGCGCGCGACTGGAACATCTCGCGTAACCGTTATTGGAGTACGCCTATCCCGATATGGAACTGCGACAACGAGAACTGCCGCCATCAGGAGGTTCTCGGAAGTGTTGAGGAGATATACGAGAAATCGGGTATTCGCCTTACCGACCTTCATCGTCAGTTTATGGATAAAGTCACCTATAAGTGCCCCAAGTGCGGCGGCACTATGACACGTATCCCCGAGGTGCTTGACTGTTGGTTTGAAAGCGGAAGCGTTCCCTTCGCTCAGAAGCACTATCCCTTTGAGAACAAGGATTGGTTCGAGGATCACTTCCCCTGCGACTTTATCGTTGAATATACGGGACAGATCCGTTGCTGGTTCTACTACCTCCACGTTCTGTCAGTAGCCCTCTTTGATAAGCCCGCATTCAAGAACTGCGTAGTTCACGGTACGATCCTTGCAAAGGACGGCAAGAAGCTCTCCAAGTCCTCAAAGAACTACACCGATCCCATGGAGCTTATGAAGAAGTTTGGAACCGACTCGCTCCGTCTGTATCTCTATCAGACAAACGCTATGCTTATCGGAGACCTTATGTTCGACGATAACGGCATTCTCGATTCCTTCCAGCAGCTCATACTTCCTCTCTGGAACGCTTGCAACTTCTTTATCTCCTACGCTAACATAGACGGCTTTGTCGGAGATCCCACAAAGCTCCCCGAAAGCGACAATCAGCTTGACAAGTGGGTGCTTGCAAAGCTCTATACCACCGAAAAGACGATAAGCGCAAATATGGAGTCCTACCATATAGACAGATACGTCGACAGTCTCCTCTCTCTTGTTGACGGAATAACCAACTGGTACATCCGCCGCTCAAGAAGAAGATTTTGGACTGCGGGTATGAACGACGACAAGCAGAGCGCATATGAGACGCTTTACTACGTTATCGTGAATACCGCAAAGCTCTTCGCGCCCGTCGCGCCTATCATCGCGGAGAAGATCTACAAGCTCTTCACGGACGAGGAGTCGGTGCATCTTGCCGATTGGCCCACCATCCCCGAGCAGTACAAGAACGATGCGCTTGTTGAGAGCATCGACCTTGTTCAGGACGTTATCACACTTGCAAGATCTATCCGTAACAAGAACCGCGTAAAGAACAGACAGCCTCTGAGCTCTATGCAGATCGCTACGTCCGATAAAGCAAAGCTTGAGCGCATCCGTGAGTTCACCGACGTTATCGCCGAGGAGCTCAACGTCAAGAACGTCACTCTGACCGAGGACGTGTCAAAGATCGCAAAGCCCATCTACAATCCGAGCTTCAACGACATCAGAGCGCTCTACCCGACGATGATACCGAATATCATAAAAGCGGTAAAATCGGGCAAGTTCCGTTTTGAGGGAGACGAGGTCATTCTCAATATCGACGGCGAGGAGAAGAGCTTTGACTCGAAGATCATTCAGGTGACCTACAACGCAAACGAAGGTCTGTACGTTGCAAACTACAAGCAGATCATCGTATCGCTCGATCTGACCATAACCGACGAGCTTCGCGCAGAGGGACTTGCGCGTGAGATCATCCGTAACGTTCAGGACGCAAGAAAGCAGATAGGCTGCACCATCACCGACCGCATAAGGCTCGACTTTGTAAGCGGTGAGTTATCGAAGGAATGGCTTGACTTCATCTGCCGTGAGACACTGGCAGAAGTCGCCCCCATCGAGACACCCGATACCGTTGTCGAGATCGCTGAGGATAAGGACACCGTAAAGGTCGCTGTCGGAAAAATATAAAATAGATCTTTTATAAAACAATAAGGGCTGTCCGTCGCGACAGCCCTTGGTTTTACGGATAGTTATCTCATTATAGAGAGAATATATGTTTGTTTTTTCTCTAAGGTAAATTTTGCTTACGCAAAAAAGATCCTTCACATGGCTTGCAAGGTAGCAAGCCGTCACGTAGCGCAGCGAAGTAGTGACACGTTCGGTAGGTTGTAAAAAGCTGTTTATACATTTGTCGCATTGTACTTTGGTGTATATATAATTACCTTTCATACACTAACTTGTCATCACAGAGCATTTTTGCCGTTGGCAAAAGGAACCGCTTATGGGATTATCCGCACATTGAGTCGAGCAAGAACTTGTTCTTGCCACGGAGCGTAGCGGAGTAGAGGATCTTGCGACGAAGTCGCTTTACTGCACTCTCCTCATTGGGGATATATTTACACATATCAAACACCCCGCCAAACTCAAATTTGAAGTACAGCCCCAATGCAATTGTTTTCCTTTTTTGCTTACGCGAAAAGGCAAGCTTGCTTTTGCCTTCTTTTCTTTTTCAAAAGAAAAGAAGGACACAATTTCATCCACGGAGGTTATTATGCCACGTTCAAGCGGCGTGCTCATGCACGTATCATCACTCTACGGCGACTACTCGGTAGGCTCATTCGGCAAGGAAGCAAAGGAATTTATCGACTTCCTCTCCGAATGCGGATTTTCATATTGGCAGGTTCTCCCATTCTGTATGACCGACGAGTGCAATTCGCCCTATAAATCCCTCGCGTCATTCGGCGCAAATCCTATGTTTATCGATCTTCCCACGCTCCGCGCGCGCGGACTTCTCACCGAAGAGGAGCTTTTGTCGGCAAAGCAGAAAACGCCCTATCTCTGCGAATACGACCGACTCTCAAACGAGCGCCTCTCGCTTTTGCGCAAGGCTTCCGAGCGCGCAAGCGACCACGAAAAAAAGAAGATAGCCGAATTTATGGAGAAAAATCCCTCTCTTGCAAAGGCGGCGGAATTCCTCGCCCTCAGAGAGGCTAACGGCGGCGTTCTTTGGACAGATTGGACGGTAGATACACCCACCGAGGGCGAGCTCTTCTTCTGGCAGTTCGTCCAGTATGAGTTTTTCACCCAATGGATGTCGGTAAAGTCCTACGCGAACGGCAAGGGCATAAAGATCATTGGTGACGTTCCGATCTACGTCGCTCTCGACAGCGCCGACGTATGGGCTGATCCCGAGCAGTTTCAGCTTGACGAGATGCACCGTCCGCTGTGCGTTGCGGGCTGTCCCCCCGACTATTTTTCGGAGGACGGACAGCTTTGGGGCAATCCTCTTTACGATTGGGACGCAATGAAAAAGGACGGATACGCATGGTGGGGCAGACGCATAGAATATATGCTGACTCTCTTTGACGGCGTGCGCATCGACCATTTCCGCGGCTTTGAGGCATATTGGAGCATCCCTGCCGACGCAAAGACCGCTAAGAATGGCAAGTGGGTAAAGGGCCCCGACCGCGCTATCGTTGATAAAATAAAGGAGATAGCGGGCGACAGACTTATCATTGCCGAGGACTTGGGTGACATCACGCCCGAGGTCGAGGAGCTTCTCAAATACAGCAAATTCCCGGGAATGCGCGTATTCCAGTTTGCCTTCCTCGGTGACAGAGAGTCCCCCCATCTGCCCCACAATTATATCAAGAATTGCATTTCCTACACGGGCACTCATGACAACAACACGCTTCTCGGCTACGTCTGGGAGATGGATGAGGACACTCGCCGTCAGGTGTTTGAATACTGCAACTGCGAGACCGACGATTGGAACAGAGGATGCGTTATGATCATCAAAACGATGATGGCAAGCCATTCGGATACGGTGATCTTCCCCATTCAGGACATCTTCGTTTACGGCGCCGACACAAGAATGAATACCCCGGGCACGTCGGAAAGCAATTGGGCGTACAGAATAACCCGCGATCAGCTTATGACCGTGGACAGAAAGAAATTCGCAAGGCTCAATAAGCTTTACGGAAGAAAATAACGGCATTTTCATTTATGCATTAAACAAGAGTTTGGTATCCTATTGTGTAGCAAAAATCCGTTTCATATTTCTCTAAGGTAAATTTTGCTAACGCAAAAAAGATCCTTCACTGTGTCTGCAAGATAGCAAGCCGTCACGTAGCGCAGCGAAGTAGTGACACGTTCGGTAGGTTGTAAAAAGCTGTTTATACATTCGTCGCACTGTACCTTGGTACTTGTGCAATGTAACTACCCAACACAAACTAATCTGTCATCACAGAGCATTTTGCCGTTGGCAAAAGGAACCGCTTATGGGGTTATCAGCACATTGAGTCGAGCAAGAACTTGTTCTTGCCATTTCGCTAACAGCGAAATAGGCGTATCGGAGTAGAGGATCTTGCGACGAAGTCGCTTTACTACACTGTTTCATTGGGAATATATTTATATACATCAAACTCCCTGATACCCACAAATTTATAAACATCCTCAAACCAAAAGAGGCCGTCCCGTTACACAAGACGACCTCTTTATTTTTTATTCAAGCTCTAAGCTATCCGCATTTAAAAAGTCATTCGCGCTGATAAGCGAGTCCGCCTTTATCAGCTTCGACGCGCCGCACTTCTTGCAGGTAACAAGAATACCGTCCTGCCTTATCTCGGCATCGTATTCCTTCTCCTCGTCCGCCTCGCATCGGCAATATATCTTTCCCTCCTCGTCAAGCTCCTTGATGACGTAGGTCACTATCTCAGCCACCTGCGGATCGGAAAGATACTGCTCGCCGTGAAGCTCGTCAAAGCTCTCAAGTCCGCTCTTTTCAAGCATATCCATAAGCTCGAGCTCGGTCCTTGACAGCTCCGCCTTTACGTGGTTCGTGTCTCCCATCATACAGATGTTTATATCCGAATACGGACAGGGGAGCACGAAAAGCTCCTTGCCGAAAAAGATCGACGAGCTGACCGTAAAATTATGGGGCGTGGGACAAAGCATACAGGGCACCGTAAAGCGAACGCGCCCATCCTTATTGTAAACTACAGTCATTTCGCTGTGTCCGCAGGAGCATTTGAGCTTCAGCATATCAGCCGTCAGATTGAATATTCCCACAATACTCATAACTCCCGCGCCGCAATGCGGGCAACGGTAAGCGACCGTCGTCTGTTTATTTTCCAAAACCATAATTATCTTCCCTCTGTAAAATATCTTAATGGGCTGTCCCGAGATCAGTGAGACAGCCCATTTTTATTATATGTTACGCGGTTACGTTAACCGAATCGAGCTTGTTTTCCTTTACCGTAACGGGGTACTTACCCTCGAGCTCGGTAACCTTAGCCTCGGCTCTCTCGCTTACGATAACAGATTTAACGTCAAGATACCAGAGCTCCTTGCCCTCGCCCTCGTAAAGAGCAACGATATATACGGTAGAGCTGTCGCTTGTGGTCTTGATAGGCTCAGCAGTAAGATCGCCTGCCGCTCTCTCACTGTCAAAGAGCCATTCGTCAAACTCGGTGCTTCCCATAGAGCCCTCTGTGTAATCGGTAACAGCGCTCGACGTGGTAGCGGACTTAGACTCAGCCATAGCAAGGAACGCCTCCTGCGTCAGAGTTCCGTTTGCAACGAGCTCTGCGATAGCCGCCTTAGCCGTCTCCTCTTTGCTGAATACCATGTAGCTCATATTCTTGGACGTCTCGGAGTCCTTATACTGCGTAGCGGTGAGGAAGTAAACGCTTGTGTGAGACTTGCCCTCCTTGTTTGTAACCTCAGCATCGGCATCCTTACCGTCGTACTCGGCAATAAGCTTCATATCGTTTGCCGCACGAGCATCGTCAAACGCCCACTCGGAGAAGGTATTGTCCTTTGTATAGTTAGCCTTTTCTACGTTGTAAGTAGTCTTTGCGGAAAGAACGTCGTCGAAGAGGTCTTCCTTTACGTCGTTGATTATCTTAGCATAATCCTTCGAAACGGTCTTGTCAAAGATAGTTACCTCGTCAGCGGTATCGTCCTTGATCTCGATAACGTCGGTCGTCTCTTCCTTGCCCTCAACGATCTCGGCAACTACAGCCTTTACAAGCTCTGCCTTGATGTGAGCAACAACGTCAGCATCGGGCTTGATGTCGTCCTTTATAGTCTGATCGCCATATACGTCCTCAACAGCCTCGGTTGCAACGTAGTTGTAGATATAAGCCTTGAAGTCGTCGATGTTGGTCTTGCCATTGAGCTCGTCTGCCGCAGCCTTTGCAGCCTCGATCTGCTTCTTGTACTCCTCAAGTACCTTTGTCTTGTTCTCGTCCTTCTTGAGCTCGGTCTCGTATTCCTTTCCGAGAACCTCCTCGGCTACGTCATCGTACGTTACCTTGAAGGAATAGTAGCTGTAGTCGATAACGTTGTAGTCGAGCTTGTTGTCATTGTAGTTGGAATTTACGTCGTCATCGGTAACCGAGCCGTCGATCTGCTCTGCAATTACCTCCATTACCTTTGTAGCAAGGAGAGAATATTCCATGCAGTCTCTTACGTCACCCTCGGAAACTCCGCGTCCGAAGGAAGCGGAAAGGAAGGAGCTTACAGAGGGGTAGCCGTAATATGTAGCCGTCTCCTCGTAAGACGCAATATTTTCGTCGATGGTCTTGTAGTCCTCTTCAGTAAGAGAAACTCCGAGCGCCTCTGCCGCCTCGCAGTACATAAGAATGCTCTTTGCGCTCTCAACAGCGGCATTCATAAAGTAATCGTGCCACGTACCCTCAAACTCACCGAGGAATATCTCATCGTAATATGTGCTCGTGCTGTCCTCAGCTCCGCCGAAGGGCTGCTCGTCAAGATCCTTGCTTGTATCAAGGCTGAAATAGCCGTAACTCAGATACGTGCTGTAATTCGATACGAAGTTCTGATACTGTGTGTTGTAGTAGTAAGCCATCATATTTGCGTTTATCTTATAATTCTGGCTGTAAACTACCGTGGTTATACGCGTGAATACGCCGTTTGCCGACAAAAGTATTCCCGTTACGCTGAAGAGAAGCGCCACTGCAACAACTACCGTGATAAGCGTCATCGCCCAGCTCGGCATACCTTTCTTTTTATTCTTAACGCCGACAGCCTTTACGTTATACGACGCTCTGTTTGTTCTGATTCTGTTTGACTTTCCCATTTTAGGATCATCCGCCTTTTCATATTATTTTGGTTTTCCTGTTTCGCGGGAGCTTACGCAGAAAACTCCCTCTGCAATATTATAATAGTATATAGTGATAATTGCTTGAATAATATATGAATAAAGTATGAATTTTCTTTAAAACAGCTAAATATTTGCGTTTTTTTACAAATTATACATTCATAATGACGGGCAAGACCATAGGTTTACGCTTGGTTTTGTTGTAAAGGTACTTTGTAAGCGTGTCCTTGACAGAGGTCTTGAGCTCCATTCTGTCCACTCGGTCGCAGGCGTCGAGCTTGTCGGCTATCGCCTCGGTCGCAAGCTGTCTGATCTCGTCCATAAGCTCCTCCGACTCCCTGACGTACACAAAGCCTCGGGAGATCACGTCAGGCTCTGCAAGAAGCAGACGCGCGTCGGTGTCGACCTGAGCGACGATAACGATAAGTCCGTCCTGAGCTAAGTGCCGTCTATCGCGGAGAACGATATTTCCGACGTCTCCGACGCCGTATCCGTCGACAAGCACCTTACCCGAGGGAACTACCCCCGCAAAGCGAGCGCCCTTTGAGTCTATCTCAAGCACCTTACCGATGTCCGAAATAAAGATATTTCTGTCCTCAATGCCCATATCGAGAGCCAGCTCGCGGTTAGCCGACAGATGTCTGTATTCTCCATGCACAGGCATAAAATATTTAGGCTTCAAAAGAGCCTGCAAGAGCTTGAGCTCCTCCTGACACGCGTGTCCCGAAACGTGCACCTCAAGTGCAGAGTCATGAAGCACCTTGATGCCGTTCTTCGAGAGCTCGTTGATTATTCTTCCAACAAGCTTTTCATTACCGGGAATAGCGCTCGACGAGAGCACCACAACGTCGCTCGGACCAAGCGTTACCTGAGAGTGATCGGAAAACGCCATACGGTAGAGCGCCGACATAGGCTCGCCCTGACTTCCCGTGGTGATAAGCGTCAGCTCCTCGGGCTTGTATCTCTTTATCTCGTTTATATCGACGAGCACGCCGTCGGGCACCGTCATATATCCGAGCTCAACAGCCGCACCGACGATATTGAGCATACTTCTTCCCGTGATAGCCACACGTCTGCCGTGTCTTGCGCTCACGTTGATTATCTGCTGTACTCTGTGCACATTTGACGAGAAGGTCGCTATTACTATTCTCTTGTCGGGCGTGGTGTTGAAGATATATTCGAGCGATTTGCCCACCTTCTTCTCGGATGGGGTAAATCCGGGACGTTCCGCGTTGGTCGACTCGCACATAAGGAGAAGCACGCCTCTGCGTCCTATCTCTCCGAGTCTTGTAATGTTCATCATCTCACCGTCGATGGGAGTAATATCGAGCTTGAAGTCGCCCGAATGGACTACGACACCGAGAGGCGTTGTGATAGCCAGACAGCAGGCATCGGCTATCGAGTGGTTGACGTGGATAAACTCGACCGAAAAGGCTCCGAGCTTTACCGTTTGTCCCGCGCTTACGCAACGCAGATCGGGCTCATACGGCAGAACGTGCTCCTTTAATTTGTTTTCGATGATACCGAGCGTCAGGCGCGTTCCGTATATCGGTGGGTTTATCTGTCTGAGGCAGTAGGGTATCGCACCTATATGGTCCTCGTGACCGTGAGTGAGTACCAAGCCTCTTATTTTTTCTTTATTTGCTTCAAGATATGAAATATCGGGAATGACAAGATCGACTCCGAGCATATCCTCGTCGGGGAAACCGAGACCGCAGTCCACGATCAAAATATCGTCCGCGTATTCCAGAACGGTAAGATTTTTTCCGATCTCGTTAAGACCGCCGAGAGGAATTACGCGGAGCTTGCCTTTTTCTTTTTTGGGCATAAATTCTCCTATTCTCTGTTTTTTCGTATATGTATCTCCGCTGCCGCATACAGCACCGCTCCCTGTATGCGGTTTTGCGGAAAATAAATCCGTACCTGATATTATATCATATTATTCGGGGTTTGTCAAGACGAATGAGGAATATGATCAAAAATACACGGCAACGCGATGATTTTTCGCCGTTGGCGAAAAGGCACGAACGGAGTTCGTGCGGTGGGATGTTTGATATGTGTAAATATATCCCCAATGAGGACAGTGCAGTAAAGCGACTTCGTCGCAAGATCCCTCGAATGTTTCCAAGGAACCCCCATAAACGGTTCGGGCTCGGGATGACAAGTTAGTGTATGAGAGGTAAAGGGATATATGCCAAAGTTTATTACGGGCGCCTTATTATGGTTTATGCATATGTTCATCGCCAAACATACACTATCTGTCATCCTGAACGGCTTGCTACCCTGCAAGCCATGTGAAGGATCTTTTTTGCGTAAGCAAAATTCACCTTAGAT
>JAFTYG010000040.1 GCA_017461365.1 Clostridia bacterium
CCGCTACGCTACGTGTAAAGTTTGCAAGCAAACTCTAGGTGGCACGACGAAGGAGTGACGGATGAGGAGCTCGAGACTTGTACAAATAGCGATCTCCTCATCCGCCTCGCAAGCTCGGCACCTTCTCCACAGGAGAAGGCTTTGATGTTAGTTTGTCCACAGTTATCCTTGTTTGTGCGAACATATCAAACATCCCACCGCACGAACTCGTTCGTGCCACGGAGCGTAGCGGAGTAGAAACTACAATTTGTAACAAAAATCAAGGGGCAGTCTCACGTTTAAATGAGACTGCCCCTTTTGTTTATGCGCACGAACGGCAAGGGTTAAAATTTATGACGAATAATATACACGAAACCAGTTGATAGCCGTTCCCGCTCCGTAAAAGCATCTTTCTCCACGCTCGACGTTGTTCCACTCTTCCTCTGTTCCGAGAAAATAAACATGGCTCAGCTTAGCGCAATTTTCAAAGGCGCTTTCGCCTATCTTTGTAACGCTGTTCGGCACCCTGAGGTTATTCAGCACGGAGCACTCGAAGAAGGCTTTATCCCCTATTTCGGTAAGTCCGCTCGGGAGCGTAACCGTTTCGAGGGCGGTACATCCCGAAAAGGCTTCGTTGCCTATCTTTACAAGACCGCTCGGTAAGATGACCTCGGTGAGTGTAGTACAGCCCGAAAAGGCATTATCCCCGATCTCGGTAATACTGTCGGGCAATATGAGCTTAGTAAGTCCTGTGCAGCCGTCAAAGATATGGCTTCCGATACGCGTGACGGTGGGAGCCACCTTTATTCTGAGCGCTCCATCGAATTTAAAGGAGCTGAACATATAGTCACCTATCTCTGTTCCGTCGGTTATATTTATAACAGATACCGACAGAGAATTACCGAATATATCCGTAAGCTTTCCGAACGAGCAGACCGCAGGGATAGAAAGCTTACTCAAGCGCTTGCACCAAAACGCTCCGTTACCTATTTTTTTGATATTGTTCGTAAGCGTCAGCTCTGTAAGATCGGAACCACTAAAGGCTTCTTCTCCGATATACAAAAGGCTGTCGGGAAGCTCGACCGTCTGAACGTCCGAGCTTGCGCAGGCTTTATCGGCTATGAGTGTAGTGCCCTCTCTGACGGCAAGATGCGTGACTCCGCTCTTTACCGACATCAGATAATCGCCGATATATAAAGCTCCGTCAACCCAATTATTCTGATCTTCATAGTACGCATTGTAATCAAATGCATTGCCCGCTATATGTTGGATACCGGACGGAAGCTCGATATATTCAAGCTTACTGCAATTCGAAAATACACCTCTTCCGAGCTCGGTAATATTGCTATGCACAACAACCTTTTTCAGTTCATTGCACCAATAGAAAGCAAACTCTCCAAGCTCGGTGACACTCTCGGGCAGGGTGATCTCTGTCAACGAATCGCAGTTTGCAAAAGCACTTTTACCTATCTCGGTAACACTCTCGGGCAGGGTGATCTCTGTCAACGAATCGCAGTTTGCAAAAGCACTTTTACCTATCTCGGTAATACTGTCGGGCAGTATGATCCCCGTAAGACCGCTGCAGGTGCTAAAGGCATATTCTCCGATACGCGTCAGAGTATCGGGAACAACGAGTCTGACCGTACAAGCCTCATTAAAACTTAACCCATAAAACATATTATCGTATATTTCGGTTCCCTGTGTGATGACTATTTCTTCAAGGGCATAAGTAAGGTTTAAGATATTTCTAATCTCTCCCAAGGAAGGATTTGCAGGCAGAACAAGTCTTTTCAGGTCATTAGAACCGTTAAATCCGTTAAATGCGCTGCTTCCTATCCTGACGACACTGTCCGGAATAACGAGCTCTGTAATGGAAGCGCCCAAAAACGCTTGGCTCCCGATGTACAAAAGTCCGCTCGGAAGCGTTATACTTGTGATGTGGGAAGTATTTTGCACAAAATCACTTGCGCGTGCGGCGATAAGTGTGGTTCCTTCC
Source organism: Clostridia bacterium (assembly GCA_017461365.1). Lineage (GTDB taxonomy): Bacteria > Bacillota > Clostridia > Oscillospirales > CAG-272 > HGM12713. The sequence continues at coordinate 1,976 of JAFTYG010000040.1, forward strand.
CTGACCGAGATCTCGGTCACGGCGCCTTTAACGGCAAGCATATAGTTCTGAATATACAATATACCGTCTATCCAGTTTTCGTCATTTTTATAATACGCTGTACCGTTGAATGCGTACCCGCCAATACTCGTAAGATCGCTCGGCAGTGTGATCTCGGATAAATTCGTACATCTGCAGAAGGCATATGCCGGAAGGTATTCAACGCCGTCCTCAACCGTTACGGATACAAGATTTTTACATTCGTAAAAAGCTCCGTATCCGAGCGTCCTTACGCTATCCGCAATTATAACTTCGGTGACGGTTTCGTTATAGGCAAGCGCGTAATCGTGAATAGTGGTAGCTCCCAGCGTCAGCTTGGGGTTATCTCCCGTATAATCCATAAATACCCCGTTGAAATAGACCATTCCGTCACTATATATATCCCAAAGGGAATTTGTACCCGTATGGACTATTACCTCATCTTTATCCAATCCCGCGCTGTTATATATATCATCGGCGCTGAGTAACAGCGAATTGTCCAATATCTCCACGAGCTTACGACAGCTTGAAAATGCGTCCGTTGCAATACTCGAAACATTTTCGGGCAGTGTGATAGACATAAGGCTACGGCAGTCTGAGAAAGCGTACGAACGTATAACTTCCAATTGGCTCGAAAGCTCTATCTTTTCCAATCGATAGCAGCCTGCAAACGCGCTTTCTCCTATCTCGGTAACTGTATCGGGCAATATAACGGTTTCGACGGAACAATTTCTGAACGCGTCTCGGGGTATTTTTACACCCTCTGTGAGAATAACCGTCTTAGGCGTATGTATCTCGCGTCCGTAGCGGTCATCATAAAAATTAAAAATGTAGGATAAGCTCGTATTCTGAGTTGCGTCTCTTGACTCTCCGACAAAGGGCAGGGTTATCTTCTCAAGCATATCGCACGCGTCAAAAGCGCTTCGTCCTATCTTCTGAACAGATGAGGGAATGACCACCTCGGTCAGCGACTGGCAATACGCAAATGCCTCAATTCCTATCTCTGTAAGGCTATCGGGAAACGATACGCTCTGCAAGGAAGTGCAAGAAGAAAATGCGTCTCTTTCGATGATCGAAAGGCCTTCGGGAAAAGATATGCTTTGCAAGGAACGGCAATAATAGAATGCTGAGTTTCCGATCTCGGTGACGGTGCTCGGTATTACGATCTCGGTGAGCTTTTCGCAGCGATAGAAAGCATTCTCGGGTATGGCTGTGAGTCCCTCGGGCAGGATAACGGTGGTGATATTTTGTTTGGTCTCATAGGCTATATCGGGTGCGACCATAGCACCCTGACCTTTGATTTCAAGCGTATAGGTCTCTGTGTCGGCGTTTTTGTCAAGATACGCCATCATCGCGCCGTTCTTCTCGGGGGATACATCGTAAACGATGGGATACTCGGGAGTATCGGGCGTCTGAGTGTCTCCGTCGGGCGGAGTTGGAGTTGTCGGCGTATCCGACGGCTCGGTCGTATCGGACGGGGGTGTAGTATCCGACGGGTTCGTACTGTCGGGAGGAGTTTTATCGGGGGTATTCTGTTCTTTTTCATTTTCGGTCTGCACCTGTGACTCGTTTACGCTCTCTCCGTCGCTCAGAGAACAAGAGGTAAGCAGGATGAGGGCGGCGAGCATCAGCGTCAGCGCGATAAATAATTTTTTCATACTTTGTCCTTTCTCAATAATGTTGACAAAGCACCTGCGCAGGGGAGTAACGCAAGTGCTTTTTTATTACTGCTTTTTAATAAAGCGGATATTTCTTACAGAGCTTTTCGACCTCGGCTCTTACTGCGTCGGCGGAATTCTCGTAATCCTTTGCTACCATTCCGAAGAGACGTGCGATGGTCTTCATATCCTCTTCCTTAAGTCCTCTTGTCGTAACGGCGGGAGTTCCTACGCGGACGCCCGAGGTGACGAAGGGCTTTTCGGGATCGTTGGGGATAGCGTTCTTATTGACAGTGATGTGCACGCTGTCAAGTCTTGCCTCGAACTCCTTGCCCGTGATGCCCATAGGACGAAGATCGACGAGCATGAGGTGGTTATCGGTACCGCCCGACACGAGGTTGAAGCCCTCTGCGAGAAGTCCCTCTGCAAGTGTGCGCGCGTTTACGACGACCTGATGCTGATATGCCTTGAACTCGGGAGTGAGCGCCTCACCGAAGCAGACAGCCTTTGCCGCGATAACGTGCATAAGGGGACCGCCCTGAGTTCCGGGGAATATAGCCTTATTTATCTTCTTTGCAAGCTCCTCGTCGTTGGTCATTATCATACCGCCGCGAGGTCCGCGGAGAGTTTTATGGGTGGTCGTTGTTACGATGTCGGCATAGGGTACGGGCGAGGGGTGCTCGCCTGCCGCTACAAGTCCCGCGATATGCGCCATATCTACCATAAAGTACGCACCTACGGAATGAGCGATAGCCGCCATTTTCTCAAAATCTATAACTCTGGGGTAAGCCGACGCGCCCGCAACGATGAGCTTCGGCTTGTGCTCCTTGGCAAGTCTTTCGTACTCGTCGAGGTCTATTCTCTCTGTTTCGGGATTAAGCTCATAGGGGACGAAATTATAGTACATACCCGAAATATTTACGGGGCTTCCGTGGGTGAGGTGTCCGCCGTGAGCGAGGCTCATTCCCATAACGGTGTCGCCCGGCTTGAGGAGCGCGAAGTAAACGGCAGTATTTGCCTGTGCGCCGCTGTGGGGCTGTACGTTTACAAAGCTTGCGCCGAAGAGCTTCTTTGCTCTCTCGATGGCTATATTCTCGGCAACGTCAACGCAAGCGCATCCGCCGTAGTAGCGCTTTCCCGGGTAACCCTCTGCATACTTATTCGTGAGCACAGAGCCCATAGCGCACATTACTGCCTCGGAAACGACGTTCTCGGACGCGATAAGCTCCAAGCCGTCGGACTGGCGCTCATACTCGGCGTTTATCGCATCGGCGATCTCAGCGTCGGTCTCTCTTACCTTGTTTATCATCTCATTTATCATAAAAAGATCCTCCGTTTTCTTAAAACTGATTATATTATAATAGATAATTGCAAAAAAAACAATAGAATTTTTGAATATTTTTTCACAAAAATGAAAAAATCCAAAAAAATATTTATAAGTCATTGACAAAATCGGTATTTTAGTGTTATAATATTTGTGGTTTGGTGTATTTTTACACAGACACAATATAACGACGACGTAATGGAGGTTAGTTGATGGAGATTGCAATTATCGCACACGACACCAAAAAAGAACTTATGGCGCAGTTTTGCATAGCTTACTGCGGAATTTTAAGCAAGCATAATTTATGCGCGACCGCCACAACAGCCAAGTATATTTCTGAGGCAACGGGATTACAGATAGATAAACTCATGTCGGGCAAGCAGGGAGGCGAGCAGCAGGTCGCTTCCAGAATTGCCTACAATGAAATAGATATACTTCTCAATTTCAGAGACACGCGTTCAAACGCGACGACCACGATGGAGGAGATGGAGCTTCTCCGTATGTGCGATCTTTACAACATACCCGTAGCGACGAACATTGCTACGGCGGAGGTAGTCATCACCGCTCTTGAGAGGGGCGATCTTGATTGGAGAGAGATCGTAAATCCTCATTCGGCATACAACAGAGCAAAAGCAAAATAATTCTGCGGAGTACCGCAAAAGAACACGTCGGGCGACATACTGCATCACAGAGAGAGGACGCACAGGCTGAAACGTCCTTATGTAAGCGACGCTCCGATACCGCCTTTTGTACCGCAGGCAAAAACAAATACAAAAGTTAAAAATTCGGGTGGAACCGTGCCTTTAGTTAAATTGTAAATGCACCCCGAACGGCAGAGCCGTTCGGGGTTTTTGTTTTTGAGGAGAGAACAGATTGGCATTTGCAAATATTGGAATAGCATATATTCCCACTATTCTACGTGCAGTAAAGCGACTTCGTCGCAAGATCCTTCGGTTCAATCTGCGGTGATCCCCATAAGCTTTGGAGGCTCAGGATGACAGGTTAGTTTATGTTGGATAAGTTACATTGTATAAATACCAAAGTATGGTGCGACAAATGTATAAACAAGCTTCTCCAACCTATATTACGTGTCATCCTGAACGGCTTGCTACCTTGCAAGCCATGTGAAGGATCTTTTTTGCGTAAGCAAAATTTACCTTAGAGAAAATGAAACAGGTTTTCTCCGCATATATGGAATAACAAATACAAATTCAATATCACAAAACCACAATTAAAATTCATTCAGGAGGAAAATAAAATGAAGATCAATTTTGGAGAAATTTCAATTGAAAAGGCAGACAAGCTCACCGTTTACGACGCCGCAGCCGAGGCAGGGCTCATCAGCCGCGCGGTGCTTGCCGCTAAGGTAAACGGAGAGGTCTGTGCGCTTACAAAGGAGCTTGACGGCGACGCTGACGTGTGTCTTCTCACCTTTGCAGACGCTGACGGAGCGCACGTTTTCCGTCACACCGCCTCTCACATTCTCGCGCAGGCGGTAAAGAGACTTTACCCCGAGACCAAGCTGACCATCGGCCCCGCGATCGACGGCGGCTTCTACTATGACTTCGACAGTGCCGTTTCCTTTACCCCTGAGATACTCTCGGCAATTGAGGGCGAGATGAAGAAGATCGTTAAGGAAAATCTGAAGATCGAGCGCTTTGAGCTTCCCAGAGCCGAGGCTGTCGCATTTATGAAGGAAAAGGATGAGCCCTACAAGGTACAGCTTATCGAGGAGCTTCCCGAGGGCGCTGTTATCAGCTTCTACCGTCAGGGCGACTTTGTTGATCTCTGCGCAGGTCCTCACCTCTTCTCGACGGGTGCGGTCAAGGCGTTCAAGCTGACGCAGTGCACGGGCGCGTATTGGAAGGGCGATCAGAAAAATAAGATGCTCCAGCGCGTTTACGGCACGGCCTTCCCCTCAAAGGACGAATTGAAGGCTCATCTTGAGCAGATCGAGGAAGCTAAGAAGCGCGACCACAACAAGATAGGCAGAGAGCTTGAATATTTCACGACCGTAGACTCTATCGGTCAGGGCTTGCCCGTTCTTCTTCCCAAGGGCGCAAGAACCATACAGACCTTGCAGAGATGGATCGAGGATGTTGAGCAGAGCCGCGGCTATCTTCTTACAAAGACGCCTCTTATGGCAAAATCCGATCTTTACAAGATCTCGGGACACTGGGATCACTACCTTGACGGTATGTTCGTGCTGGGCGATCCCAACGACGAGACAAAGGAATGCTTTGCGCTCCGTCCGATGACCTGTCCTTTCCAGTATCAGGTATTCCTCAATAAGAAGCGCTCCTACCGCGATCTTCCCATGAGACTCGGGGAGACCTCCACGCTCTTCCGCAATGAGGACAGCGGCGAGATGCACGGACTTATCCGTGTTCGTCAGTTCACGATCTCCGAGGGACACCTCATTCTTACTCCCGAGCAGCTCTCGGAGGAATTCAAGGGCTGTCTTGACCTCGCACTCTACTGTCTCGAAACTCTCGGACTTCGTGAGGACTGCTCCTTCCGCTTCTCGCAGTGGGATCCCGCGCGTACCGACAAGTACGAGGGCACGCCCGAGCAGTGGAATGAGGCGCAAAGCGTTATGGGCGAGCTTCTTGACAAATATCTCGGACGCGACAATTACGTTATCGGCATTGACGAGGCTGCGTTCTACGGACCGAAGCTCGACATTCAGATAAAGAACGTACACGGAAAAGAGGACACTCTTATCACCATTCAGATAGATATGCTTCTTGCGAAGAAGTTCGGAATGGAATACGTTGACTCGGACAACACCTTAAAGACGCCTTACATCATTCACAGAACCTCAATGGGCTGTTACGAAAGAACGCTTGCGCTTCTTCTTGAAAAGTACGCGGGAGCTCTGCCTATGTGGATGGCGCCCGAGCAGGTAAGATTCTTGCCTATCGGCGAGGAGCAGTTTGAATACTGCCGCGCAATTGCTGACAGGATGAACGCTATGGGAATGAGAGTGACCGTTGACGAGAGAAACGAGAAGATCGGCTACAAGATACGCTCGGCTCAGCTTGAAAAGGTACCTTATATGCTTGTTATCGGTGAAAAGGAAACGACCGAGAACACCGTTGCGGTACGTTCGCGCAAGAAGGGCGACCTCGGCGCTATGGGTATTGATGAATTTGTAGGATTTATCAAGACGCAGATAGACGAAAAGTCTAAGGATAACTAATAACAAATCAGGGGCTGTCTCATTAACAAGGGAGATAGCCTCTTGTTCTTTGTTACAATTGGAGTGTATCTTTTTCGCCGTTGGCGAAAAGTTAAATTGAAGTTTATCTTTTTCGCCGTTGGCGAAAAGTAAATTGGAGTTTATCGATGTGTTTGATATGTGTAAATATATCCCCAATGAAGATAGTGCAGTAAAGCGACTTCGTCGCAAGATCCTCTACTCCGCTACGCTCCGTGGCAAGAACAAGTTCTTGCTCGACTCAATATGCTGATAACCCCATAAGC
>JAFTYG010000041.1 GCA_017461365.1 Clostridia bacterium
GCATAAACCTATAATAAGGTGCCCGTAATAAACTTTGGCATATATCCCTTTACCTCTCATACACTAACTTGTCATCCTGAGCCCGAACCGCTTATGGGTGCATCTAAAGAAAGAGTCGAAGGATCTTGCGACGAAGTCGCTTTACTGCACTTTCCTCATTGGGGATATATCTACACATATCTAACACCCCGACAAGTTCCAATTTGTAATATATAATTCCATAAAGATAGGGAGCTGTCCGCCAAAGACAGCTCCCTTATATTTTTGTCGAAATACGTTATTTTTCAACCGATCAAATATTCGGTCAAATATTTAATACCGTTCATACAGGCTGATACTGTTCGCAGAACTCCCTGATTATCTCCGCTTCGGAAAAGCTCTCGCGCTTACCCTTTATCATCTGATACGATTCGTGGCCCTTGCCCGCAAGCAGGATTATATCTCCGCTCTCGGAATTCTTCAGCGCGTATTCCACCGCCTCGCGTCTGTCGGGAATGGCGATATAAGGGCAGGTCCCGCTTGTGAAATATTCCGCGATCTCACTGATAATACCAAGGGGTGACTCGTTATCGGGATTGTCAGAGGTCAGTATGCAGAAATCCGCGTCTCTCGATGCGACAAGTCCGAGCTCGGCGCGTCTTGATCTCGTCCGTCCTCCGATAGATCCGAAAAGGCATATAAGTCTCTTAGGCTCATATATGCGGAGCGCTTGCAGAGCCGCCTTGAGGCTTACTCCGTTATGCGCGTAGTCGATAACAGCCGTCGCTCCGTTCGGTAGTTCATAGGTCTCAAAGCGTCCCTTTACTCTTATTCCCTCAAGAGCCGCCGCGACCTCGGATACCGAAAGCCCGAGCTCGGCGCATACAGCCATTGCCGTCAGAGCGTTATACACGCTGAACTCCCCTGGGAAGGGAACCGACACCGAGAGCTCCTCGCCGCCGTGGACGCAGGTGAAGCTTACGCCGACACAGCCCGAGGTGCGGAAATACGCGATGTCCTTTGAGTAAAAATCCGCGCCCTCAAAGAGCGATATGCTCGCCTTTTTGCACCGTCTGCCCGCAATCATAGAGGACGCGTGCTCGTCGTCTGCGTTATAGACGATATATTCGGCTCCGTAGTCTGTAAACAGGCTTCTCTTACATTCCTTGTATTCGTTGAAGTCGGCGTGCTCGTATTCTCCGATATGGTCGGGAGAGAGATTGGTGAACACGCAGATCTTGAACCTTATGCCGTGTACTCTTGCCATTTTCAGCGCCTGAGAGGAGACCTCCATAACAAGCGTTTTTACGCCCGCGTCAAGCATCTGTCTCATATAGCAGTGCAGGTCTATGCTCTCGGGGGTGGTATTGATGGTCGGCAGGACGGTATCTCCGAAATATATACCGTTCGAGCCTATGTATCCCGCGGATATTCCGCTGTTGCGGAGCACGTTGTATATCATTATCGACGAGGTGGTCTTTCCCTTTGTTCCCGTGATACCGATGACCGTCATTTCCCTTGCGGGATAGCCGTAAAAGGCGGCGGAGAGCTGAGCGAGAGCCACGCGCGTATCCTTTACCGCGATAACGAAAGCGTCATCGGGCAGCTTTATCGCGTGCTCGATAACAAAGACGCGGCATCCGTGGCCGTAAGCGCCCCACGCATGGTCGTGGCCGTCGTTGACCGAGCCCGATATACATACGAACACCGAGTCCTCAGACACCTTGCGCGAGTCACAGCAAAGCGAGTGTATATCGGTTGTCTTGGGATCGAGCCCCGATCTGTTTATGATGCCCGTATAATCGGCAGCCTTCATAAGCTCACTCAGTAACATATACATCTTCCTTTCTTGGGATAAAATTCATCAGCTCCTTGGAAAAGCCACGCGGCTCTTTACCGCAGAGTCTTATTGCGGACAGCGCAAGCACCTCGAGCGAGTCGACAAAGCCCTCTCCGAGGTCTGTCTTTTCCTTAAAGACGGACAGCTCGGTGCATCCGAGTATTATCCTCTGACATCCCCTTTTTCTCAGGGCGTCCGCCGCCGACAGAAAATCCTTTGTGTCGGGTATCGCGCCCTTTTTTATATTTTCGTAAATAACTTCGTTTATTATTTTCTGTTCCTCTAAAGTACACGGGATATACTCTATTCCCGCCTCTCGCAGAACAGACTCGTAAGCGCCCGAGCGCGCTGTGCCCTCGGTGGAAAAGACGCCGACGCGCCGCGTGCCCGTCTGTCGGCAGAGCTCGACGGTCTGCCTTATGATATTTATAATGGGAACGTCGGACGCCTGCCTTACGCTTTCGTAAAAGAAATGCGCCGTATTGCAGGGAATGGCGATAATATCCGCGCCCGCCGCCGAGAGCTTTTTCACCTCAGCGATCATCGCAGGGGTGGGATCTTCGCTCGACGAGCCGAGGATGAACGCCGTTCTGTCGGGAGTATCCGCCCGCGAGGACAAAATAAAATTCAGGTGCTCCTGATCGGCCGATGCCGCCGTGTGTCTGATGAGCATCTCGCAAAAGAGAACGCCCGACATGGGGCCGAGGCCGCCGAGGATACCGAGAGTCATATTTTTCATTTTTATTTTTATACCCACCTTTCGGGTAAATCAATGGGAAGCTCGTCTATACGGCATTTATCGCAGATAAGGTACCTGCATTCAAGCGCGTCACGGTTTTCGTTGATAAAATGCCTGTCCGCCTCGGTGGTCGGAAGAAGCAGGAGCACCGTATCGTCCTGACGTCTGTCGGAAAAATCGGTTAGCTGCTCGAGCGCGAGCCGTCCTTCCTCGCTGACGTGAAGATAGGTAGCGGCGAGGTTGAGAAGATCCCACAGATTTCTTCGCGCGCCGCACGTGACCGACGACAGTCCGTATTTAAAATAAAGGCTGAGCGCCTGTCTGTGAGCCGCGAGGCTGTTACCGAGAATAACGGGTGAGACCGCCTCGCAAAAGAGCTCCTTTGCTGTCTCCTTGGTCATATTGCAAACCTCCGAGGGGAAAATCATACACAGTTATTATACCACATCGGTCGCGTATTGTCAAACAAATTCGGATGTTTTTAAAAAATTTAATATATAATTGTTTGAAAAGTATTGAAAAATTTTCTTTTATTGTTTATAATTATACAGATAAGACCTGAAAGGAGGATCAGACCATGAAAAAAGAACGTGTCTGCGCGGTATTTTCAAGTATTCCCACACTGCGGACCGAGCGTCTCATTCTCAGGCGCATGAGCGTGCGCGACGTCGACGATATGTTCGACTACGCAAGTCGGGAGTCGGTGACCGAATATCTTCTCTGGGAGCCGCATCAGTCGAAAAGATACACCGAGGATTATCTTCGCTACATCTCAACGCGCTACAACCTCGGGGATTTCTACGATTGGGCTGTCGTTGAGGCACAGAGCGGAAGAATGATAGGTACCTGCGGATTTACAAGGTTTGATCTTCCAAATAATTCAGCCGAGATAGGATACGTCCTCAATCCCGATTTTCACGGGAACGGATATGCCACCGAGGCGGCGGCAAAGGTCATGGAATTCGGATTTTGCGAGCTCGGGCTTCACCGCGTCGAGGCAAAATTCATGCAGGGCAACGCCGCGTCGCTTCACGTTATGGAAAAGCTCGGAATGACCTTTGAGGGCTATCGCAGAGACGGGATGCTTGTCAAGCATAAATACAGAACTATAGGCGTATGCTCCATACTTGCCTCTGAGTGGGCGGAATGGGCGGAAAAGGAGAACTACGAATGAAAAAATACCCTTTGAGATTAAGCTATACGGCAAAGTCTGCCATATGGGGAGGCTCGTCCCTCTCTGAAAAATGGGGAAAGGTCTTTGACGGCGACAACATTGCGGAGACATGGGAGCTGTCGGTGCGCGAGCGCGAGATGGCTGTGATACTTAACGGTGATGCCGAGGGACTGACGCTTGCCGAATATTTCAAAAAAGCGGGATACGGCTGTGTGTCTCCTACGTACGGCGAGGGCGATCGCTTTCCTTTGCTTGTAAAGCTCATCGACGCCGCCGCGCCGCTGTCGGTGCAGGTGCATCCGGATGATGCGTACGCATCATCGGTTGAGAACGACAGCGGAAAGACCGAAATGTGGTACGTTGTCGACGCCGCCGAGGGGGCAGAGCTCGTTTACGGACTTCGCGAGGGCTTTGACAGAGAGCGCTTTGCGTCCGCCGTCGCGCGCGGTGAGATCGGAAGCGCCATGAACAGCGTCAAAGTAAGGGCGGGGGACTGCTTCTTTATCCCTGCGGGGATGGTACACGCCATCGGAGAGGGAATACTTATTGCGGAGATACAGCAGAATTCCGACCTTACATACAGAGTTTACGACTATGACAGAGTAGGTGCGGACGGCAAGAAGCGCGAGCTTCACACAAAGAAGGCTCTTGACGTGGTGCGTCCGTACACCGAGGAAGAGGTAGCGGCGATACGCTATTCCGAGGGAGCGGTCGACGGGATGCTTGCGAACAGCAAATATTTCAAGGTGCGCAAGGTCGACGTTGACGGCGAGGAGGCTCTGACGGTAAGGGATGACAGCTTTACGTCACTGCTCTGTATCGACGGCGAGGGTACGCTGACGCACAACGGCGAGGAATACCGAATAAAAAAGGGCGACAGCTATTTTCTCCCCGCGGGGATGGGAGAGATCAAGATAAGCGGAATGGTCTCGATCATCTGTTCGGAGATATAAAATGTATTTCAACTACAACAAAAGCTACACAAAAATTGCGAGAAATCTGAGAAAAGACATGACTCCCGAGGAGCGTCATTTATGGTATGATTTCCTAAAAAAGCTACCCATAACCGTTCACAGACAGAAAAACATCGGTAATTATATTGTCGACTTTTTTATTTCGAGTAAAAATACTGTCATTGAAATTGACGGTCTTCAGCACGATATGCCAATCAACAAGGAAGCCGATAGACAGCGCGATAAAGATTTAAACGCATTAGGACTTACCGTGTTGAGATACACAAATGAAGATATAAACAAAAACTTCAATATTGTGTGTGACGATATATTAACACGTCTCGACATACGCGCCGATACTTTGAAAGATTAAACCAAAATATATTTTCTATGTAAGCCACATATGGAAAGTATGTAAAGCGATCTCCTCATCTGTCTCGCGTTCGCTCGACACCTTCTCCACAGGAGAAGGCTTAGGTGCGGCGATAACCGAAAGTTGAACAATGACGACCTGACAAATGGCAAAGGCGAACGGATGCGAAAACGGTTAATACCAAAACAAATTTTGACCGCAAACTAACTCGAAAGCCTTCTCCCGTGGAGAAGGTGGCACGACGTAGGAGTGACGGATGAGGAGCTCGCCATTTGTACAGACTCCGATCTCCTCATCCGTCTCGCGTTTGCTCGACACCTTCTCCACAGGAGAAGGCTTAGGGGCGGCGGTAATCGAAAGTTGAGCAATGACGACCAAACAAAAACACAAAACCCAACCACAGCAAAACGGAGAAACCAAAACAATGAGAAAAACCAAAATAGTATGCACAATAGGCCCTGCCTGCAACAACGAAGAAACACTTACGGGAATGTGCCTCGCGGGAATGAACGTGGCTCGCCTCAACTTTTCCCACGGCACACATGAGGACCACAAAAAGAACGTCGAGCTCATAAAAAAGGTCAGAGAAAAGCTCGGTCTCCCGATAGCCATACTCCTTGATACCAAGGGCCCCGAATACCGTATAGGTACGTTCGAGAACGGAAAAATAATGCTCTCAGAGGGCGATCCCTTTACCTTTACGTCGGATGACGTCGTGGGCAACTGCGAGAAGGTGTCTGTAAACTATAAGCATCTTCCCGACGAGATGAAGGCGGGCGACAGGATACTCCTCAACAACGGACTTGTAAGCTTTGAGGTCTGCGAGGTATGCGGACACGACATCTGCTGCCGCGTTCTCGACGGCGGAGAGCTCTCGAACCGCAAGAGCATGAGCTTTCCCGATAAGGTCTTAAAGCAGACGTATCTGAGCGACTACGACAAGAGCGATCTGCTCTTTGGCATCGAAAACGACGTCGACTTTATCGCCTGCTCGTTTGTATCCTGCCGTCAGGATCTTCTTGACGTAAAGCAGTTCCTTCACGAGCACGGCGGCGACAATCTCGACATAATCGCCAAGATAGAGAACCGCTCGGGAGTTGACAACATCGAGGACATCTGCCGCGAGTGCGACGGCATTATGATAGGCCGCGGAGACATGGGTGTCGAAATCCCCTTTGAGGAGCTCCCTGCGATACAGAAGCATCTTATAACCACCTGCCGACTCCTCGGAAAGCGTGTTATCACCGCGACGGAGATGCTTGAGTCGATGATACACAATCCGCGCCCCACAAGAGCCGAGATCTCGGACGTGGCGAACGCCGTTTATGACGGAACGAGCGCGATAATGCTCTCGGGCGAGACGGCGGCAGGCAAATATCCCGTGCTGACCGTCAAGACAATGGCGCGTATTGCGAGACAGACAGAGCAGAATATCGACTACGTTAAGATCTTCCGAGGCTCGGATTTCATCATACAGAACGCCTCCGACGCTATCTCGCACTCGACCTGCGGAATGGCGATAGACCTTGACGCAAAGGCTATCGTCGCAAGCACGCTTTCGGGTATGACGGCGCGTATGGTATCGCGCTTCCGCTGCCCTGTGCCGATAGTCGGAATGACGACCGACGAAAAGACCTGGCGTAAGCTCTCGCTTTCCTGGGGTGTTATCCCCGCAATGAGCGAAATGTACCACTCGACCGACGTTCTCTTTTACGAGGCGACCAAGCGCGCAAAGCAGAGCGTTGAGCTGACACGCGGCGATAAGGTGGTAATTACGGGCGGTATGACCAACGGCTCGTCGGGAAATACCAATATGATAAAGGTAGAGACGATATAATAAAACGGAGGAAAATATGATATACAGTGATTTTCAAGGCAAAAAGCTCTCAGCTCTCGGAATGGGCTGTATGCGTCTGCCCTGTGTGGACGGAGATAACTCGAAGATAGATATGGACGCGGCGCGAGAGATGTTCGCCTATGCGTTCGAAAAGGGAATAAATTATTTCGATACGGCGTGGGGCTACCATAACGGTCAATCCGAGCTTGCTGTGGGAGAGCTCCTTTCGGAATATCCCCGCGAAAGCTTCTATCTTGCGAGCAAGTTCCCCGGCTACGACGTCAGCAACATGGACAAGGTCGAGGAGATATTTGAGAAGCAGCTCAAAAAGTGCAGAGTGGATTATTTTGACTTTTATCTTTTCCACAACGTCTGCGAGAAGAACATAAACGAATACCTCGATGAAAAATTCGGAATATACGAATATCTCATGAAGCAGAAGAAAAACGGACGTATAAAGCACCTCGGCTTTTCTACCCACGGAAGTCTGCACACGATGAAGAGATTTCTTGACGCCTACGGCAAGGATATGGAGTTCTGTCAGTTGCAGATAAACTGGCTCGATTGGGAATTTCAGAACGCCAAGGCAAAGGCAGAGCTCGTCGCCTCCTACGGCATCCCCGTGTGGGTAATGGAGCCCGTGCGCGGCGGCTCGCTTGTAAAGCTTGCTCCCGAGCATGAGGCAGAGCTTCGCGCGCTCCGTCCGACGTCGACAATGGCTGAATGGGCGTTCCGTTTTCTTCAGGGGCTTGACGGCGTTAAGGTAACGCTTTCGGGAATGTCGAATTTCGAGCAGTTAAAGGAAAATATAGAGACCTATGAGACGGCAAAGCCGTTGAATAAGGAAGAGACCGAGGCGCTCTTCAGGATAGCGAGAGAAAAGACCGAAAAGACGGCGCTGCCCTGCACGTCATGCAGGTATTGCACCGAGCACTGCCCGATGGAGCTTGACATTCCGTGGTTTATCGAGCTTTACAACGAGCACGTTTATTCGGGCGGCGGATTTATCGCGCCGATGGCGCTCGAGGCGGTTAAGGAGGATAAGCGCCCGTCGGCGTGCCTTGGATGCCGTGCCTGCGAGGAGGTCTGCCCGCAGGGAATAAAGATCAGCGAAATGATGGCGGACTTTGCAAAGAGATTGAAGGATTGACAGAATAAGAACACGGGGGCTGAGTAAATGCAACTCAGCCCCCTGATTTTATGAATATTCGAGCTTTAAATTGGAATTTGTCGGGGAGTTGAAGTTACATTTTACAGGCTAATACCCGTTTTTCGTGGTAATCCATTCGTTCTTTTTTCTAAGGTAAATTTTGCTGACGCAAAAAAGATCCTTCACATGGCTTGCAAGGTAGCAAGCC
>JAFTYG010000042.1 GCA_017461365.1 Clostridia bacterium
ACCTTATCTATATGCCACTGCTTTATATTATCGGTGTGCGGATAGGGCAACCAGAAAAGTCTCTTTGAGAAATGCCGCACTACCGTGTGCTTATGCAAAAACTTTTGATCGTTAAATCGCTGAGGAAGCAATTTTTTTCTTTTTGTGGATCTTATCAGCGCGCTCTGGTCGGCAAACACCAGCTTTTTCGTCTTTATAAGCGCCCTTGCCTTTTCTAGTATTCCGGTTTCTCTCATCTCTTTCATATTAAAAAGCAGAACACCCGCGGTTATATATCGGGGGTGAATGAGATACTTCCCGTAATGGTCGGGCGCAGCGGCATATTCATAGCCTTCGATGTCAATGTCGTATAAAAGATGTACGTCGCGGTTGAACATAATATCGGCGTCAAGATAAAGAATCTTGTCGGGGAGCTCCACCGTATCGGCGAAAAGACGTATCAGAGTGTACGGCGAGCAGTACGCGCTTTCATTGGGGCACTGCGAAAACTCCTTCATATACAGCTCGGTCACGTCTATCTTTACCGCGAGGTTTTCAGCGTTATATTTCTTGATAACGCGCTCAAAAAAGCTCATCTGCGCGTCGCTTACCGGAAGATAGCTGTCTTTTATATGAGATACGTCCATCGTAAAGACGTAAAACGTAAACGGCTCGCGGCTTTCGGTTCGCTTCAATATCGACAGGGTGCAGGTCAGCATACCGTCAAACACCTTATCGTTGCCGCAAAACAGTATATTCGTCATTTTTATGATTTCCTTTCTTAATAAAACGGTGATGATACTCTCAAATCAAGGCTATCACCGTCTGCAATGAAAGCGTCAAAACGCAAATTTGGAAAATTTATTTTCGGATCCCGTCTGCGCTCTCCGTATTTTTCTCGCCTTTCTCACTCCGCTTTATATATTCTATCTGCACAACGTCCGAGCGCTTTGCTCTTTCGCGCATACATTCATATACCCGGTCGCGAAGCTCCTTCTTTTGCGCTCGCGGCGGCAGGCTCTCGTCGGGATAAAAGGGGCCGTCGATATAGGTAATTATCCTCGGTTTCTTTGAGATGCGGCGCTTTTGATAGGTGTTTGTAAAACAGTATACCGGAGTATTATACTTTACCGGATAATAAAAAGAATCGTCCGCAAAGCCGCGTATCCCCGTGTAATAGGGCCAGATATGCGCCTCGGGGTAAATGACTACGCAGTTTCCCTCTTTTATTCTTCGCTCCACCGCCGCCAGAAAGTTTCGATACGCCGCCATATCGTCGGGCAACGGAAGCGCGCCGAGCGACGGATTTATCCTACCGAGAAAGGGCATTGAAATATTATTCGGGTGAACTATAAAATAATTTGTCTTGGGAATATTCATCATATTCGGCATAAACGCGTCGCCTATATCCTGTGTATGATTTCCGTACATAAAATATCCGTTCTTTCGGTGCTCCTTGAACTTTTCACGTCCGACAACCTTATGACAAAATTTTATCTTGGTATAGAAAAAAGCGATGGGAGTAAAGATAACGCGGTACCAAAAAACATGAGTGAATTTTTTGAACAAGGAGTCGTAACAGTAAACGTACTCGCCGTCAACACGGCGCGGCGTTATCTGCGTCAACGAAAATTCGTCGCGCAGCTCATCATCGTAATATATGACCTTCCGCTTATCCATCATTTCACCTCCTGCTTATCGCAAAACGCATTTTGCGGTTGATTTTACGCTCAAAAGTAGTTTTGAATACTATATTATATTATCACAATAATATAATATTGTCAATATACTTTAATAAAAAACTCTCTGTTATTTTCCAACACACTATTATTTTACCACAAACTTGTTGATACGTCAACAAGTTTAGCCTTTTATAAAAAATATTCTTTCGTACAATTATTCTCGCCCACAAACAGCTTATAATACAAAAAACTCGGCAGAATCGACGCCAATGCATCATTCTATCGAGTTTTTGTTTATATACTTATGAAAAGCTATATTCCTTTGCTTTATATCTCTATATCAAACAGATTTTCTCCTGCGACAAGTACTGTTTCCTCGCCGCCGTATCTGAAGCGTGCGTCAATCCCATCGGGTATCATAATGCGCACTTCAGCCCTTGAAAGGTCTGCCGATTTTTCATACGACATCGAGATCTCCCCCTTTGAAGTTTGTATGTTTCCGCGCGCGCGTCCGAGCTTATGCTTCAGAAACGGTTCGATAACTGCGTTCTTTCCGCCGACTACGCATTTTATGCCAAGCAGGTATTCAAAAAGATACGCAACAACTGCCCCGAACATCGGGTGCGAATGAGAGCGGTCACAAAGCGAGCCGGGGAAATATTCCCACAAGGTCGTTGCGCCTCTCTGCCTCATTGCATCGAAAGTATGCTCCTCCTTTTGCGACGTGAGAAGTTCGACTGCCACGTCTCCGTCTCCACGCTCAAAAAGAAGTCTTGTGACGAGCTCTGTGCCGAAGATTCCCGTGTCGTAGCATTTCTTTTTTCTGTAATACTCGACCATATTGGGATACGTCCGCTCATCACCGAGCCCGATATCGACGGCAAATGCATTTGCTCCCTGCAGATTTCCGAGGA
>JAFTYG010000043.1 GCA_017461365.1 Clostridia bacterium
CAAGGTAGCAAGCCGTTCAGGATGACACGAAATGAGGAACGGCAAAGGTTGTTTATACGTTCGCCGCAATGTACTATGGTACATTATACAATTACTTCTCACAAACTAATCTGTCATCCTGAGCACGAACCGTTTATGGGGTCATCCGCACAATAAGCCGAAGGATCTTGCGGCGTAGCCGCTTTCAAGACAGTTTATTGGGAATAAATATTTCTCAAACACCCCGACAAACTCCAATTTGAATGATAGTCCTGTATTTACTATTGACAATCCGTACCGAAAGGTTTATAATTATACCGATAGCTTACACGGAGGCGGAAGATGCGGATATACAAAACAGAGGAGCTGATCGAAAAGGGGCGGTGCATACACGTTTTTCAAAGCGCGGGTGCACACGAAAACACCCATACGCACGATTTTATCGAGCTCATTTACATACTGTCGGGTAGGGGAAGAGAAATAATTGACGGCAAGACGTATGAGGTCGGGCGCGGCGATCTGCTTTTCATAAATTACGGAAGCACACACGCTTTTTCCTTTGAGGAAAAGGCATCTTATATAAACATCTGCTTTTCTCCCGAGACCGTGGGAGAGAATATAATCACTCCCGAAAACGCCTTTTCTTTGCTGTCGCTCACCGCATTCAATGAAATGAGGTGTGACTCTGACGGGGGCAAGCTCTCCTTTTTCGGGGACGAGCGCCGTGCTGTCGAGGAGGTGCTGCGTGGAATGCTTCGCGAATACCGCGGACGGGCTTATTCGTGGAATACGGTCATGGAAAGCTATCTCAACATTCTTATCGCGTATATGCTCCGCAAGACCGAGGCGGGAGTCGGGCGCGAGGAGATAGGAAACACTTGGCGTGAGCTTTCCGAGTATATAGACAAAAATCTCAATTCAAAGCTGACGTTGTCGGCTCTTGCGGGGAAGTGCTTTTACAATCCCTCGTATTTCAGCCGTGTGTTCAAGGAAAAATTCGGTATGTCTCTTGTGGAATACGTTACAAGACGGCGGCTCGATCATGCCTTGGAGCTTTTGCGTGACAGCGAGCTTTCGGTGGATGAGATAAGCGAGCTTTCGGGATTTTCCGACCGAAGCGGATTTTATCACGCATTTTCTAAATACATAGGCGGCTCTCCATCCGACTACCGCTCGGAGGGTAAAGTAAAAATATCCCACAAAAGCGGCAAATAAGGTAAAAATACGATATTCAAAAAGACCTCCCGATATGGTAAAATTAAGCTACTACCATAAGGGAGGTTTTTTATGAAAACAAATATCAGAGTAAAGATCGACAAAGGACAGTACAGAGACAAGGTATATGCCTGCTGGCTCGGAAAAAATATCGGAGGAACCATGGGCGCGCCCTATGAGGGTAAGAAACAGACCTTTGACATAAAGGGATATGCCACCGAGGCGGGCGCTCCGTTACCTAACGATGACCTTGACTTACAGCTCGTTTGGCTTCACGCGGTTGAAAAATTGGGTATAAATGCTATAAAAGCGTCCACTCTCGGAGAGTTCTGGCTCAGCTTCATACCGCCTCATTGGAACGAATACGGAATAGGCAAGGCAAATATGAAGCGCGGACTTATACCGCCTCTTTCGGGAGATTACAACAACGATTGGCAGCATTCCAACGGCGCGTGGATACGCACCGAGATATGGGCCTGTCTCGCTCCCGCTTGTCCGAGGATGGCGGCGGAGTTTTCCGTTGAGGACGCCAAGGTCGACCACGGCTCGGGCGAGGGAACCTATGCGGCGGCGTTTGTTGCGGCTATGCAATCGGCGGCGTTTGTTATCAGTGATCTTCGCAAGTGCATCGAGATAGGTCTTTCGGTCATTCCCGAGACCTGCCGTATGTATGACAGCATAAAATTCACAATGGAATGCTACGATAAGGGCATTGCGCCGATGGAGACGAGAAATCTTATTCAGCAAAGGAATTCCGACATCGGAGACGGTTGGTTTGAGGCTCCCTCCAACGTCTCTTACGCCATCCTCGGTCTGCTTTACGGCGAGGGGGATTTCAAGAAGTCGATGATCCTTGCTATAAATTGTGGAGACGACACCGACTGCACAGGCGCGACGGTTGGCGCGACGCTCGGCATTATGGGCGGCACTGCCGCTATTCCAAAGGATTGGCAGGCGCATATCGGTGACGATATAGTTACCATTTCGATAAACCGCGGCAATGCTTGTAGAAACGTTCCTGCGACCTGCACCGAGCTTACCGACCGCGTGATGGCGCAGGCGCCTCATATCCTCTTTGCCGCGTCCGCGCCTACGCTTCTTACCGACGGTGATGTCTGCGTGCCCGAGGATATAGCCGACGTTATGCTTGGCGAATGTAAGCTCTCGCCTATTGCGGGAGGTATTGAGCCCTATTCGATGAGCTTTGATTTTGCATTTTTGCGCGCCGAGGTCGTTCTTGACAGAGCTCCTGACATCTCTCCCGAGGAGGAGATAAAGGTCAATATCACCTGCTATGCAAAGGTAGATGCTCTTGACAGGGCACAGTATGATCTGACTATGCGGTGGTGGCTTCCCGACGGATTTTCGGTTCGCGGAAAGCAGACCGTGTGCCTGCCGAATACCTCTTCTCATCGCGATCCACTCGGAAGATGCTACTTGGAGTTTACGCTGAAAGCAGGAGAGACCGTTGCTCCCGTGAGCCGCTGTGTGCTTGAAATAGTGGGCGAGGGAAGAATAACGCCTATGTACATACCGATAGTTCTTTTGGGATAATATACAAAAACGGAGCTTTTCCGCTCAGATAAGCGGAAAAGCTCCGATGTTTTTTAATGAACATCCCCAACGGTCGTTTTTTCGAAAATGGCGGTTACATCCTCACTGCGTGGTGGGCGTGTGCCTTGGGTAAGACAAGCCGCTGTGCCGTACGCTACCGCGAGCCGCAGAGCATCACGGCTGTTCTTTTCTTCGGCAGCCGCCGCAATGAAGCCTGCTATCGAGCTGTCGCCTGCGCCGATGGTGGATATTGCATCTATCCTTGGGGGTGTTGCCACGTATGCGCCGCTGTCGGACACAAGCAGAGCGCCATTATCGCCAAGGCTTATCATTACGTTCTCGATGCCCTTGCCGTGAAGCTCCTTTGCCGCCTCGCGGACGTCGGAAAAATCGTTTATCTCTCTGCCGAGATATTCCGAGATCTCCTCTCCGTTGGGCTTTATGAGATAGGGCTTGGTTTCTATAATATCGTCAAGCGAAAAGGACTTTGAGTCGATAATTATTTTCGCGCCTTTTTTGCTGAGGCTTTTGAGAAACGCTTTGACAGAGGGCATATCAATACCCGCGGGGACTCTGCCCGTAAAGGTGACGAAAGCTCCGTAAAGTTCCTCGCACTCAAGCGCGGAAAGAATATCCGAGAGTAGCGAGCTGTCGGTCGCAAATCCCTCAAAGCTAATTCTCGTTTCGTCAGCGCTGTCGGTGTGAAGAGTAATATTCTCGCGTATCCTTCCCGAGACCGTCAAAGCCTTGTAGGTCATTCTGTCGGCTTCGAGACACTTGGCAAAGCCCTCGCCGTTCTCGTCACCGAGAACGATAAAGGCAAGATTTTCAACTCCGTTTACAGTCAGTGCGCGTGAGATGTTGACGCCCTTGCCCCCCGCTTCACGGTCGGTTATCTTAGCAAGATTTTCGTGATAGGGTGCAAAATCCTTTACATAGCAGTGTATGTCAAAGGCGGGGTTGAGGGTAAGTGTTATTATCTTCATATCTCCCCCTTATATTTTGGGTGCATTTTCAAGAAGGTACTTTTCGGCATCGGCGCACCACAGACCGCCGTTCGCCTTAACTATCTTATCAAGCTCAGCCCAAAGAGCGTTTGTCTTGCCAAGCTCCTCAAGCTCGTCGATAGCTACGAGCGGAATGTCAAGGGCGGGGTAGCATACTTTCTTTGCACCACTCGGCTTTTCCATTGCCATGATCGTATCTGCAACGTCACACAGACCGAGAATGTGAGAAACGATCGCGCCGGGGTTAATAGCATTCTGTTCGATGAGCTTTATCGTATCCACCGTGTCCTCGGGGATACTGCCCGCAGTACCTACAACGTGAATTCCGTCATAGTGAACGCGGTAGAGGTTGAGAGAGCCCTGCATATTATGAACGGCGGGACCTGCAAAGAAGTTCACGCAGCCGTCCTCGCGGCAGATCTGCTCAGCCATTGTAAAGAGGGCGGGAACGGGAACCATTACAAACACGTCGTCGAAGCCGCCGTCGGATATTTCAAGAAGCGTCTTTACGGGATCTTCAAGGTCGGATGTGTTCAGATATATAAGCTCACAGCCCTTTTTAGCGGCATTTTCGGGTGAGCTCTTTGCCTCTGCGTATGCGAGACGGTCGGCGTTGAGGTCGGTGACGACCACTTGTTTAACACCTGCATACCCTGCTGCAAGCTCAACAGCGCCTATACCCATAGGGCCTGCGCCTCCGAGAATAGCCAACCGACCGCCCTTCTTTGCGCCGTCCGTGCGGACATAATTGCTGTAATCGGTGTGATAAAAGCCCTTGTAGCCGCGGAGCACACATCCGATGGATTCAACAAGAGAGCCCTTGAAGAAGCTGTCTCCCCCGTAGGGGATCATACAGCCTCTCTCCATAACTATTTCGGGAACAACACAGTAGGTGGATGCGCCGCCTATGTATTGGTAGGAGTATCCGGGATCATAGCCGCTTTCAAGCTTTAAGGCGGGCTGAATAACGATCTTCTGTCCTTCATGCCACTGATCCTTTATTGCCTCACCCACCTTTACTATCTCACCGCACATCTCGTGACCGATGATGATAGGCTTTTCGGAAATATCGGGGGGGACTCTCTTGTGAGCCGTGCCTTGCTTTACCGCCTTATAGGTGGAAGCGCAAAGGGAGTCTGTAACGACTCTTAAAAGCACCTCTTTCTCCCCAATCTCGGGAAGCTCGAATTCTTCAAGGCGCATATCCGACGCGCCGTAAAGTCTGACTGCTGTGGTTTTCATAATAACCTCCTTAAAATACTTGACAAATATTTTTTTCTGTATTATAATTTAATCACGAATTTATCAAAAAGTCAATATATTTCGGGATTATTTATAAATAATCATTATATACATACGAAATAATCATAAATGATCATAGAATGGACGCATAAGGAGAACCGTTATGATGATAAGTGAAAGACACGGCAAAATACTTGAGGAATTGAGGCATAAGCCCGATATTACCGTCAGGGAGCTTTCGCGCATACTTTGCGTAAGCGAGCCTACGGTGAGAAGAGATCTTACCGAGCTTCACGGAAAGGGGATAATAACCAAAAGATACGGCGGAGCTATACTCAACACGGGAGCCGCGGACAGGGAGATACCGTTTTTGCTTCGTGAGAACGAAAAGAGCAACGTCAAAACGGTTATGGGAGCGAAGGCGGCAAGCCTTGTTTCCGATGGAATGGTCATAATGCTTGACGGCTCGACAAGTGCTTATCACATCGTGCCCTATCTCGGAAAATTCAAGGATCTTATCGTTATAACCAGCGGCGCAAAGACGGCGGTAGCCCTTGCCGAGGCGAACATAAGAACATTTTCAACGGGCGGTCAGATGTTGATACACTCGTTTTCCTATGTCGGAGAGCAGGCAGAGGATTTTGTACGGCAGATAAATGCCGATATACTTTTCTTTTCCTGCCACGGACTTACCGACAAGGGGCAGATGACCGACAGAGCGATAGAGGAAGCGAACCTGCGTAAGGTGATGTTCGAGTCGTGTAAGAAAAAGATATTGCTTTGTGACAGCTCAAAATTCGGAAAGACCTGCTTTTACAATATGGGAAGTGTCAAGGACATCGACGGGATAATTACCGAGGGAGAATTGCCTGTCGGGATAGCGGAAATGATGAATGCGGAGTGCGTAATGCGGAATTAAGAATACATTTTGCAAAAAATCACTTGATTTATGGCGTAATATGTTGTATAATAAAATATGTATGTTTATTTTTCGTATTTGAGGTGGTAAAATGAGCAGAGTGTCAAAGCATAATTATTATCTGGATATTGCGCAGACGGTAGCCGAGAGAAGCACTTGCCTCAGAAAAATGTACGGAGCGATCATCGTAAAGGATGACGTTATCGTTTCTACGGGCTACAACGGCGCTCCGAGAGGCCGCAAGAATTGCTCGGACATAAATTTCTGTATGCGCGATAAGCTGGGCATTCCGAGAGGGGAGAGATATGAGCTCTGCCGTTCTGTACACGCAGAGGCGAACGCCATAATTGCCGCCGCGCGTGAGAGGATGCTCGGAGCTACCATATATATGGTCTGTGTTGATCCGTCGAGCGGAGAGGTGGTCGGAGGCACGTCGAGCTGTATGATGTGCAAGCGGCAGATAATCAACGCGGGTATATCCACCGTGATAATCCGTGACACCGAGAGCGAGTACAGGGTGATCGACGTAAACGAATGGATAGAAAACGACGACTCTCTGTCGGGGACGTTCGGTTACTGATAGCGTTGATATGCAAGAGATAACACTGATACGTCCCGAGCATTTTGCCGAGGTACATACGATAGAGGAGCTCTGCTTTTCTGAGCCTTGGTCGGAGCGCAGTCTCGGGCTGCTTTGCGAGGGAGAGAATTTCGGCATTGCGGCGCTTGTTGACGGAAGAGTTGCGGCATACGGAGGTATGACCTGTGTGCTCGACGAGGGCTCTGTTACGAACATCGCCACACATCCCGACTTTCGCCGTCGCGGTCTTGCCTCGGCGGTGCTTTCCGCTATGCTCTGTGAGGCGGAAAAAAGAGGAATAGAAAATATATTTTTGGAGGTAAGGGCTTCAAACGACGCGGCAAGGGATATGTATCTCAAGGCGGGCTTTTGCGAGCTTGGCGTGCGGAGAGGCTTTTACCGACATCCGACAGAGGATGCCATACAGATGGCGTACAGAAAAAATTAAACTTAAAGGATAGAAAATGATAATTCTCGGAATTGAAAGCTCCTGCGATGAGACATCGGCTGCCGTTGTCAGAATGGAGCAGGGAAAGAGGCAGATACTTTCGAATATAGTTGCGTCGCAGATAGAGACGCACAGGCTCTACGGCGGCGTTGTCCCCGAAATAGCGAGCAGGGCGCACATCGAGGCGGTGAGCAGGATAACCTATGAGGCGCTTGAGGTGGCGGGAGTTTCGCTGTCCGACGTGGAATGCGTTGCGGTCACGTCACATCCCGGGCTTATCGGCGCGCTTCTTGTGGGGGTTAATTTTGCCAAATCGTTGGCATATTCAAGAAATATTCCCTTAGTTCCCGTTAATCACGTCAAGGCGCACGTTGCTGCCGCATATCTTGAATACGAGGACTTGGAGCCTCCGTTTCTGGCGCTTGTGGTGTCGGGCGGTCACACATCGTTTTACCGAGTTGACGGCTACACCGACTTTTGCGAGATAGGCTCTACAAGAGACGATGCGGCGGGCGAGGCATTTGACAAGATCGGGCGCGTTATAGGTATGCCTTACCCCGGGGGAGCGGCTATGGATAAGCTCGCTTACGAGGGTGACGCAAGCGCGATAAAATTGCCGTCTCCCGCGCTTATGGGAGACACACTTGATTTTTCGTTCAGCGGTCTGAAAACGGCGACCTTGAATTATATAAACTCCGAGCGGCAGAAGGGTGTTGAGCCCTCTCATGAGGATATTACAGCGTCTTATACAAGGACTATTGTGGATGCGATAGTCAAAAAGACCGATATGGCGTTGAGCGCAAGCGGAGCGAGATCTCTCGTTCTCGCCGGCGGTGTTGCGGCTAACTCACACATAAGGCGCGGACTTACCGAGCTGTGCGAGAAGCGCGGCGTGCATTTTTGCAAGCCCTCCATGTCTCTTTGCTCGGACAATGCGGCGATGGTTGCGGCGGCGGGATATTTCGAATATCTGTCGGGCAATTTTGCGGATACCTCGCTGAATGCGTCGGCGGCTGATTGATAAGCGTGAAAGAAAGGCAGATGAAAATGGCAGAAAAAAGCTATCAGGATAAAGAACGCTCTTTGGAGCTTTTACAAAAAGAGATAGACGGACGCGACAGCTTCCGTCCCGAGGTCTCTCCCGCGGTCATCAAGAGATTACCGAGGTACTTCCGCTATCTGCGCGAGCTTATCCGTATGGGTAAGTCGAGAGTCAGCTCGGCGGAGCTCTCGAAAATGATGAACGTCACTGCCTCTCAGATAAGGCAGGATCTCAACTGCTTCGGAGGCTTCGGACAGCAGGGTTACGGATATAACGTAAACTATCTTTACACGAAAATATGCGAGATACTTGGAGTGGGCTACGGCTTCCGCGCAGCGGTCATCGGCGCGGGAAATCTCGGAAGCGCGCTTGTAAGAAGCCCTATGTTTGAGAAGCGCGGTGTTGACGTTGTTGCGATGTTTGATATATCAAAGCAGGTCGTGGGCAAGAAGATAGGCAACGTGCGCGTTTACGATATGGAGGAGCTTGAGGCAAGAATTCACGATTTCGGTGTTGATATTGTTATACTTACGCTCCCGAAGGAATATGCGCTTGACGTGACTTCGAGACTCGTAAAGACGGGTATTCACGGAATATGGAATTTTACGGGTAAGGAGCTCGAGCTTGGCGACAGCGGCATAGTCGTTGAAAACGTCCATCTCGGAGACTCGCTTATGACTCTTTGCTATGATGTTGCGAAGAGTCTTGAAAACAAAAAGTAAAAATGTGAAAGTTGAAGGATCTATGGGAAAAGAGACCGTCATAAAGATAAAATACAGACACGGCAACGTCCCCGAAAATCTCGGCGGTATGCTTGACAAGGCTGACGACGGAGATATGAGAGTGCTTGTAGCCCTTATGATGCTTGCCGACAAGGAGACGGGCGAGGTGGCGCCCTCGGCGGTCTGTGACCTTATCGGTATGGATGAGGGGGACGTCAAGGCTTCGTTGAAGCTTTGGAGAGGCGCGGGGATAGTCGAGGAGCACAGCTCAAAAAAGAAAGCTGAAAAGGACGAGAAGCCCCAAGAGATAAAACCTGCGGATAAGTTAAAGACCGCTCACAGAGACGGAGTGGTAGAGCTGAGCGGAACGGCTGACAGATACAGCGCCCGTGAGCTTTCCGAAATATTGGAGAGCGGTGACGTTTCTCCCGCCTTTGTGGACGAGGCTCAGCGGATAATGGGCAGGATGTTCCGCAAATACGATATAGAGATACTTGTCAGTATCGTTGAACGTCTCGGCTTTGAAGAGGTTGCGGTATTGATTATACTCAATTACATAGTCGGCAAGGGCAAAAAGACGGTGCGTTATGCCGAGACGCTTGCGATAGCTCTTTATGACGAGGGGATAACCGAAACGGCGGCGGTCGCTGACAGAATAAGCCGAATGGAGAGAGCGGGCGAGGTCATTTCAAAGATAAAGGGCTTTTACGGTATCGGAGACAGAGCGCTGACGGCGAGCGAAAAGAGATTTTTTACGGCGTGGACCGAAAAGTATGACTACGACGCAGAGGTTATAAAGCTCGCGTACGACATAACCGTCGACAAAACGCAGAAGCCGTTGCCAAAATACACTAATACGATAATCGAGCGTTGGTATGCCGAGGGCTTGCGGACGGCGGACGAGGTGAGAAAATATCTTGAGCGTCAGGAGTCCGACAAAAACGGTGGCATAGCGAAGAGCTACGACACCGACGAGTTCTTTGAGGCGGCTTTGCAGAGAAGCTATGAGGAGCTGAAATAATTTTTTATAAACGGAGGGGAAAGCATGGGTTATAACAGAGATGATTATATCCGAATAAAAACAGAGTTCTCCCAAAAATATATATTGGCGCGTGAGAGGGCGGGGCAGAGACGCTCGGAGCTTCACGCAAAATTTCCCCGTGTATGGGAGATAGACAGACTCTTGTCACGGACGGGAATGGACATTATGGGTGTGATCTCGTCGGGAAAGGACACCGACGCGCAGATAGCGGCGATAAAGGAGCGCAACGAAAAGCTCCTTGCCGAGAGAGGACAGATACTGAGGGAGGGCGGTTATCCCGAGGACTATTCCGATATAAAGTATGAGTGCGAAAAGTGCGGAGACACGGGCTTTGTCGGCACTTGTATGTGCGAGTGCATGAGACGCGCGCTCGTTATGGCGGGCTACGAATCGTCGGGAATAGGAGCGCTCATACGAAGTCAGTCGTTTGAGAATTTCTCGCTCGATTTTTACCGCACGGGCGGCGGCAACGCTGATCTTATGAAGCTGAACGTAGATAAGCTCAGGCTTTTTGCCGACGGCTTCGGAAGGGATACGTACAAGAATTTTCTTTTCATCGGCGGTACGGGGCTCGGAAAGACGCATCTTTCAACGTCGGTCGCAAAGCGCGTTATCGACAGAGGCTGTGACGTGCTCTACGTTACGGCTGTCGGTATGATAGCTGACTTTGAGTCTGTCCGCTTCGGAGACGGCTCTAAGGCAAAGCACGACACCGACAGATACGTTGACGCGGAGCTTCTGATCATAGACGACCTCGGAACAGAGGTGGCAAATCAGTTTACTCTGTCGTGCATATATGACGTGGTGAACGGACGGATAAACGCGAGACGCTCTACTATAATCAACACAAATCTTTCCTCAAAGGAGATAGAGACGAAGTATAACGAGCGTATTTACAGCCGACTTATCGGAGAATATTATCCGATACTGTTTTCTGGAACCGACATACGCAAGCAAAAGATAAAAGCGGCAAAATAAAAATTCAGCAGTGCCTATGATCGGTACTGCTGAATTTTTTAGCGGATAAACAGTAAGATGAGCAATAAAAACGCAAGATCGTCCTTTGTGTCGTTCTGAGAGATCAGAATGACGAGTCCGAGTATCAACAGCTCCTCTAAGCCTATACCGCCCGATGAGCCGCCGAAAAATTGAAAAAGTCCCGCGCTCTCAGTTCTTTTCTCATTTTCCTTTATCTCTTTTGCGGATACGGGCTCACTGACCTCGGCGGTATCCTCTTCGTTTACGGATGGTATATCGTGTTCAGAATACTCGGGAGCGTTTTGTATAGCTTCGTCCGTGTCCGACGCAAAGGCGTTTCCGCTGTAGTTCGCGGGTATATTCATGCCTCGCGCCGATCTGCCGCTTGCGGTCTGTCGTGCGTACATTTTATCTCCTCAGTGTTGAATGTTTTTCAGAATATCCGATATTTGCGATATGCGGATGATGTAATCCACAGCCTCTCTGCGACCTTGGCTTAGATAAGGCTTCAGCGCGCACAGGAGCGCTTCGCGCTTTGCCGACTCACAGCTCTCGCCGCCGCGGCGATCCTTGCCCGAGCTGCCAAGCTTTGACATCATCGGAGCAAGGCTCTGAACGAGCGCGCCTATGTCGGGCATAGAGGCGCTCACCTCTGCTGTCTGTGTCTCGGGCGCAGGTTCGTTTTTGGGCTCTTCGGTCTCTTCCTTTTCGGTGTCCGAGCTTTGATCGGCGGCTTTTGGTAGGTTCATATTCCCGAGCGCCGAGGCGACCGTTGAGATTATCTCGGGATTTGCCATGATCTTATTTATGGCGTCGGACAGCGGGGAAGATGTGTTGTTGACTTCGGGCGATGACATTGACGTCACCGTCCTCTTTTGTTCGCCTCGTACTGCTCAGCGACCTTTTTCAGATCCTCGTCGCTTGCCCCCGACAAAGCTCTGCGGATGCTCTCGATGCTCTCGGTATCAATATTGAATTCCGACGGATCTATTCCACTTTCTTTTGCCAGATTTTGGATGATGGATTTCAACTGTCTGTCGTTGAGGCTTAAAAGTTTGTTTATAGAGTCTCTGTTTATCTCCATAATGCCCTCCTTATGTAGGTTGATTTAAGGTTCTTTACTATGATATGCTTACGGCGGCGATCTCGTTAAAAAAATGATTGACTAAAGCCGCGCTTTGTGTTAAAATATAATGTAAGATACTTGGTACATATTATGCAGTAAAATAAAAAAATATCCGTTCTCGATGAAAAGGAGAAGAAATGAAATATCATTTTATAATAAATCCCGCGGCAGGAAAGGGCAAGCTTGCGAAAGGTCTTGCCGAAAAAATAAAGAGCTCTGCCAAGGCGGCTGTGTCTGATATAGAGGTGTATTTTACCACTAAGGTCGGTGACGCTACCGAATACGTAAAGCGGATAGCCGACGGCGGAGAGCACGCGTTTTTTGCCTGCGGAGGAGACGGAACGCTCTGCGAGGTAGCCAACGGAATAATGGCTCTCGGCAAAAGGGACGGCGTGTATATGGGTACTGTTCCTTCGGGTACGGGCAATGATTTCGTCCGAAATTTTTCCTCATCGGAGAAATTCTTCGATATAGACGCGCAGTTGTCGGCAAAGCCTATGGACATTGACCTTATCGGATGCAACGATATGTACGCGGTGAATATGATCAACATCGGCTTTGACTGCGAGGTGGTCTGCGAAAAGGAAAGGCTTCAGAAGCATAAGCTTATTCCCTCAAAGCTTGCGTATATTGCGGGACTTGTCTTAACGCTCATTCGCAAGCCCGGGGTAGAGTGCCGTATCTCTTATGACGGCGGAGAGATGACCAATCACAAGCTCTTACTCACTACATATGCCAACGGAGAATTTTGCGGCGGAGGATTTCATTCCAATCCCGAAAGCGCCATAAATAACGGAAAGATAAACACTATTGCAGTAAAGGATATTACGAGAAGAAAATTTTTGTCCATCGTGGGAAGCTATAAAAACGGAACGCACCTTAAGTTTACCGATATATTGAATAGCAGAATGTCCGACACCGTCGATATGGAATTTGACGGGGAGACGAATATAAGCGTGGACGGCGAGATCTTTAAGGTCAGGGGACTTTCTATGCGGATCGCTAAGGATGCGGTGAAGTTCCTTGTGCCTGAGGGGGCGGAATATAAAAAGGCTTCCCGAGTTGCGGAAGCGATGACGGTATGAAGTTTCTTGTAATATCGGACACACACGGACGGAGCGATCTTGTTGACAGGCTTCTCGCGCTTCACAGCGACAGAGACGGAGTGCTCTTTCTCGGAGACGGTGTTCGAGATCTCGATATTGAACGGCTCACGCTCGCGGGGCGGCTTTTCGGCGGAGTGCGCGGAAACTGCGATGGGTTTTACATAAGAACGCAGAGTTATGACTTCCCCGAGGAACTTTTGCTGAATATAGGTGAATATACTGTAATTATGATGCACGGTCACACCCACGGTGTAAAATCGGGGGTGGAGGATGCGGCGGCGTACGCTTCACAGCGCGGTGCGGATATTCTGATTTACGGTCATACGCATATACCGACCGAGAGGTATTATCCGCAGGGCGAGTGTGTGGGCGGATATATACTCAAAAGGCCGTTGTGGGTGATGAATCCCGGAAGTCTTGGGGCGGGGCGCGACGGCAGGCACTCTTTCGGACTTTTGCAGATAAAGAACGGACAGGTGCTTATATCTCACGGGGAGGTATAAAAGAAAAGAAGGAGCTGTCTCGATTTAACGAGACAACTCCTCAGATATTCAAAAATCAAACGGTCTGCTCCGCTGTTTCTTCCTCTGCGAGCTTTGCTGCTGCGGCAGCTTCGCACTCTGCGTTGTAAGCTGCGATGACCTCGGTCTCGAGCATACTGCGGAACTGAGCGTTGATGGGATGTACGATGTCCCTGTAAGTATCGTCGGGATTCTTTCTGCTGGGCATAACGATAAAGAACTTATCTCTGGCGTTGATGACCTTTATATCATGAACAGCCAACTGACCGTCGAACGTTACCGAAACGATAGCCTTCATGGGGCCCTCGTCGAACAATTTTCTTACCTTAATATCTGTGATCTGCATTTTTTTGATTCCTCCGTGTGAGTTGTTTTTTCAGCAAATGGTATTTTTTACTTGTTGATAATATTATACATTGTATTTTTGACGGTTATACAATGAAAATAAGTTTTTTGTGTGAACATATTTGAAAAAAGATAATAGCTTTCGGACAACTGTCGACACATAAAGACAGGACAGTCGCGCGGGGGCGATATTTCGACATAAAACCGTAAAATTTTTTTGGGGGCATTATGGCAACTGAAAATACACACTTTGGAGCCGCTCGTATAGAGAAGGCTCTCGAAAACTGCAAAAGCATATTTTTTATAGGCATCGGGGGCATAAATATGTCCTCTCTTGCTCATATTTCAAAGAAACGGGGATACCTTGTCGGCGGCTCGGACAGAGCAAGGAGTGCGCTTACCGAAAGACTTGAGGAGGAGGGGATAAAGATATTTTACGCTCACTCAAGTGAAAATCTTGACGGCTACGATGCCGTGGTCTACACTGTTGCCATATCTCCCGATAATCCCGAATATCTTCGCGCAAAGGAGCTTGGACTTCCTTGTATCTCACGCGCGGACTATCTCGGATACATAATGACTGGCTACCGCAGACGCATAGGTATTTCGGGTATGCACGGAAAGAGTACCTGCACATCTATGTGCGCGCATACGCTTATCGCGGGCAGAGCGGCGCCTACCGTTTTGTCGGGCGCGGAGCTTCCCATTATGGGCGGAGCTTATTACGTCGGCGGGGAAGAGAATTTCCTTTTCGAGGCGTGTGAGTATATGGACAGCTTTCTCGATTTTAACCCCACTGTCGCGGTAGTGCTTAATATCGAGATGGATCACGTTGATTATTTCAAGAGTATGGAGCAGATAAGGCGCTCCTACGCTTCGTTTGCTTCGATAACGGGAGAGGACGGCTATGCCGTTTTCAACGCGGATGATGCGAACGTAAGGCTGGCTCTTGAGGGCTATGGCGGACACCGCATATCGTTCGGTATAGACAGCGCGGATGCCGACCTGAGAGCCGTGAATATTGTTAGTAAGAATGAAAGGTATTCGTTTGACGTGACCGAGCGCGGAGAGACCGTTTGCCATATAGATCTGTCGGTAACGGGACGTCACAATATATATAACGCTCTTGCGGCGGTGGCGGTCTGTCTGCTTTGCGGACTTGACAGAGAAGCGATAGAGCGTGGACTTTTCAGCTTTTGCGGCGCGGCAAGGCGGATGGAATACAAGGGAAGTCTTTCGGGCGTGCCCGTATTTGACGATTACGGACACCATCCTACCGAGGTAGCTGCAACGCTTTCGGGCGCTGCGGGGCTTGTGGGCAGGTGCGGACGGCTCTTTTGTCTCTTTCAGCCCCACACCTATTCGCGGACACACGCGCTTTTTGAGGATTTTGCCGAGGCGCTTGACGTTGCAGACAGAGTTCTTATTGCGGATATATACGCAGCAAGGGAGACCGACACTCTCGGTGTCAGCTCCGAGCTTCTTGCGCGCCGTATAGGTAAAAAGGCGAGAGCCCCTCAGAGCTTTTCTGAGGCGGCAGAGCTTATAAAGAGTGAGACGAAAAAGGGAGACGCGGTCGTTGTAATGGGCGCGGGAGATATTTTTAAGATATTTGATCTTTTTGGATTTGATGAGGATGAGAAATGAGCGGATGTGAGGGTTACGACGCAATAGCGAGGGTTTACGATAAGCTCAACGCCGAGCTTGATTATGAGGCGTGGGCGGATTTTTTTGAGAGGTGCTTTGAGAAGTATCTCGAAAAGCGTCCCGAGCTTGTTCTCGATCTTGCCTGCGGAACAGGAAGAATGACGAGAACGCTTGCGGCGCGAGGCTATGATATGATAGGCGTGGACGGAAGCTATTCAATGCTGAACGAGGCGTATATGCAGGGCGCGGAGGGGATACTGTATCTGTTGCAGGATATGCGTTCCTTCGAGCTTTACGGAACGGTCGGGGCGGTCGTGTGCTGTCTTGACAGCATAAATTATCTTCTTGACGAAAAGGACGTAAGGAAGGTGTTCTCGCTTGTTCATAACTATCTTGATCCCGACGGGCTGTTTATTTTCGACGTGAACACGCCCTACAAGTTTGAAAATACCTACGGCAACGAGGCGTATATACTTGAGGATGAGGACGATGGCGGAGCCGTGTTCTGCGGTTGGCAGAACGAATACGACAGGGAAAGCGGTATTTGCGAGTTTTATCTGTCGCTGTTTGAGGAGAACGGAGACGGAACTTACAGTCGCTCCGACGAGCATCAGAGGGAAAGATGCTATGACTACGAGACGATTTGCCGACTTCTTTCGGATTGTGGATTTGAGGTAATAGGAAGATATGCGGGCTACGGCTTTGAGACGCCAGACGAAAATACCGAGCGGTGGTACATTGCCGCCAAAGCGAAAAAGTAATTTAAAGAGGAAGAAAAAATGGAAAAGAAATACGCAACGATACTTCGCGGCATGACAGCCGACGGAAGCGCAAGAATACACGTTATAAATTCAAAGGCGATAGTCGACGAGGCTGTTCGCATACACAAGACGTCCGCGACGGCAACGGCGACGCTTGGCAGACTTCTGACCGTAAGCTCAGTGATGGGCTCGCTGATGGGAGACAAGGAAAGCTCGATAACCGTCACGCTCGGTGGCGACGGTCCTGCGGGAAGAGTGATAGCGGTGGCGGACTATTACGGAAACGTAAAGGGATATATACAGAACCCCGACGTTGACGTGCCCTTGAAATCCAACGGCAAGCTCGACGTTGGCGGAGCTGTCGGAAAGGGACTTCTTACGATCATCCGCGACGAGGGCGGAGAACAGCCCTACGTCGGCTCAATACCGCTTGAGAGCGGCGAGATAGCCGAGGATATAGCGGCGTATTACGCGAAGAGCGAGCAGATCCCTACTGTATGCGCTCTCGGCGTGCTTGTCGATACCGACCTTTCCTGCCGCGCGGCGGGCGGTGTGTTCATTCAGCTTTTGCCCTTTGCGAACTCTGAGACGGTGGATGCGATAGAGAAGAATATTCCCGAGCTTGCTAACGTGTCGAGGCTCTTTGACAGAGGACTTGACAATAAGGCTATCGCTGATATTGCGCTGAGAGGAATAGACTACGACGTGTTTGATGAGCTTGAGGTGGAGTATAGCTGCAACTGCACAAGAGAGAGGGTTGAGCGGGCGCTGATAACGCTCGGACAGGATGAGCTTTACAAGATGCTTGAGGAGCAGAAAGCAGAGGGCAAGGAGGATGCTTTGACGGTCAACTGCCGTTTCTGCGGACGGAGCGAAAAATTCACAAGAGCGGACATCGAAAAGATGTTTTGAAGAGGTTTCAAAAAAATCTAAAAAAACTTGGAAAAATTTTAAAAAAGCTATTGACAAATAAAAAATGGTGTGGTATAATATTGGACGTTGACGGAACGGATGCAAGATGCGAAAAATCCTCAAAAAATTTTTTGAGAAATTTTCAAAAAGGTCTTGACAAACGTAAACGATTGTGGTATAATATCAAAGTCGCCGCAAGAACGACAATGGGAGCATAGCTCAGTTGGGAGAGCATCTGCCTTACAAGCAGAGGGTCATAGGTTCGAGCCCTATTGTTCCCACCATTTTTTGGCCCGGTAGTTCAGTTGGTTAGAACGCTAGCCTGTCACGCTAGAGGTCGTGGGTTCGAGTCCCATCCGGGTCGCCATTTGATACAGCCCTTGCTGTATGCCTCTGTAGCTCAGTTGGTAGAGCAGGGGACTGAAAATCCCCGTGTCGTTGGTTCGATTCCGAACTGAGGCACCACCTA
>JAFTYG010000012.1 GCA_017461365.1 Clostridia bacterium
ATGACATTTAGTGTATGTGGTACGACAATGTACGCGTAAATCTGTATATACATACCCCGAACTGAACTTTGATTTACATTTATTATTTCTCAACTAACCTGTCATCCTGAGCCCGAACCGCTTATGGGGGTATCTAAAGAAACAGTCGAAGGATCTTGCGACGAAGTCGCTTTACTGCACATAGAGTGGTGGGAATAAACTATTTTCAATCTCCCCTACAAATTCCAATTTGAAGAACAGACCGTACGCACCGCAAGAACTTTGTTCTCGCCACGGAGCGTAGCGGAGTAGAAACTCAAATTTGAAGGTTAGAAATCTGAAAAAGCAAGGAGCTGAGCCACATTTTAGTGACTCAGCCCCATTTTGATATAGCCTATTTAAATATTCAAATATCAGTCTACCTCGACCACACCGTCGGACTTTACCGTGATCTTCATTCCGTCCTTGACGTAGGAGAGAAATTCCTCTCCGAGACAGTCGACTACAGGCATACTAACACCGTCCACCCAAACGTCGGCAAGCACCGCGCCCGCCGCCGCAAGCGAATCGATGTGATTTGCAAACAGCATACAGGCAGGATTTTTTTCAAGCGCGCACGCGCAGTAGAGCACAAGTCCGCCCGTCGTCGAGCCGATCGTCTGAGGCAGACAGAGAGCCTTGCCGATAAGGGGCTTTCCGTGAAGCTCCTTGTTGTTCTGGTCGCCGCACTTTACGTCCTTGTCTCCGAACTGCAAAGCCATCTGGAGCGACGCAAGCGTGTTAAATCCCTCGGTAGTGACTACCGCCTCGGCAGTTACCTCCCCGGGCGTTACAACTCTTCCCTGAAACCTTTTCATTGCTTTTTACCTCCCGTTATAATGCTCAGTATCTCGGCGTCGGTGTAATATCTCGCGCTCGTGTAGGTGCGGAGCTTGTTCGACGAGGTGATAACGGGCATCTTTTTGCAAAGCGGATTGTTCATGTACATAAGAGGGCAGATATAGGACGTGATAACTCCCACTGCCTTCAGCCTCTCTGCATACTCGGTCGCCTCAAACGCTTCAAGCACACCGGGAGCGGCTGTAAATACCGTGGGGACGGTTACTTTCTTTTCACCGCTCTTTTTGAGAGCCTCCTCGAGCTTGACCGTCCAATCCTTTAGCTGAGCAAGGGAGAGGTGCGGACATCCGATAAAGCAGAGCTTGGGAGACGCGTCGGGATCCTTCCAGATAACGGGATAATTCTTCTGCACTCTTTCGAGCTCGGCGTCGTCGATCACGTATTCCTTAGCGCCCGCCGAGATCAGGCTTTCTCCAAGCTCGACCGCCTCGGGCGTCAGATTTGCAATGTGGTAAAGACCTACAGCGCCATTCGATGCGGTAGCCGCTCCGAAATCCTTAAGATAAGAGCAAGCGCTCTCGTTAAGCTCTGTTCCGAGCCACCGATCAAGCCCTATGACGTAAGGAACGTCCTCCATTACCTTCATACCGATTGCAGAGCCGAGAAGCTGAGCCTCGGGCTTTTTCGTGGTCTCGACCTTTATAATCCATGTAGCTTTTCTTCCCTCGTCGGTAAGAAGCCCGAAATAGGGAACGTAGCCGACGATAGAGCCCATAATGTCAATGATACCCGAGTTGCGGTTGCATCTCGCGCCGAGAACCGAGTTTGCGTAAACGACCGCGCTCGACTCAGCCCAGGAGAGAACGTCACCCTTTTTGGGCTTGTTGCCGACCTCGTCCATGTAACAGGTGCAGCTGAAAGCGTTCTTGTCCATAAGTCCGAGCTTTTCAAGCTGCTCCTCGTAAAAATCCTGCTTTGTGTACATAAATTTGTTAAAAACTATATTCTGCAAGAGGTTCGCGGGTACGTTTTTGTCAAGAGGACGGGGATCTACCGAGAATTTCTGTCCCGATGCAACGCCCGCGTCGAGAAGCTTTTGCATAAGATCGTAAACGGGAGACATTACCTTGAGACCGAATGAGGTTACAAGATGGTTGTATTCTGAGGTGATGGGAACGAGCTTTTCAGCCTCAAAGGCATCGCCGTACATCACAAGAGTTTTCATGACCTTGGCGAGAGTCTCACCCTTCTCGCCGTCAAGTATCGCCTGCTGTTCTTTCGTAAGAAGCATATCATGATCCTTTCATTTACATTTATATTAAATATTTCTTCCCGAGAAATATATCACTGCGCAAAGCGCGAATATCATTGCAATGAAGCTTACAGCTTCATGCATACATCCCACGTGCCCCAGATCACCGAGCGCAGATTACCTACCTTTGCCGCGTCACCTATAACGTGAATATTCTTGCCCTTTGCAGAGAGAGGAGCGGGATTGTAGCCTGCCGACAGTATCACCGACTCAGCAGATACGTCAAACGTGCTTCCGTCCTTTGCCCTCAGCGTAACAGAGCCGTCGCGTATCTCACTGAGAGAGGTCTCAAGATGTATCTCCACCTTGTTCGTCTTGAAGAAATCGCGCAGATAGCTTGTGTTCGCAAGACATATGCCCTTGGCTGTGATGAGATCGTCCTGCATCTCGACGATAATAGGCGTCTTGCCCTTGCGGTAAAGATCGTACGCGATCTCACAGCCCGTAAGTCCGCCGCCGACCACAACTACCGTGTCCCCGACCTCGGCGCGTCCGCGCAGATAGTCTATCGCTTCAACTGCGCGCTCCGAGCCGCTTACGGGTATCTTCTTGGCAATAGCTCCCGTGGCGATTATTACCTCGTCCGCGCAAAGCTCGGATATATCCTTGACCTCAGTGTTCAGCCTTACCTCGATAGGATGCTTCGAGAGCTCACGGATGTACCACGCAATAAGCGCCTTGTCCTTTTCCTTGAAGTCGGGCGCCGCCGCCGCGATAAATACGCCGCCGAGCTCACCGCTCTTTTCGTAAAGCGTTACCTTGTGACCGCGCTTTGAAAGAAGTATAGCCGCTTCCATTCCGCCAATACCGCCGCCGATAACCGCAATATTCTTTTGCTTCTTGGCGGGCTCTATGTAGTATTTTTTGGACTGCATCGTCTCGGGATTGAGAGCGCAGCGCGCAAGTCCCATCGTGTCGGAAAGATCCTGCGTATTTGCGTGACCTTTTGAGGACGAGAAGTTAAAGCATCCGCTGTGACAGCAGATACACGGCTTGATGTCCTCAAGTCTGTCGTCAATGAGCTTACTTATCCATTCGGGATCAACAAGGAACTGACGCGCAATTCCCACAGCGTCTATCTTGCCCTCGGCAATAGCAGACGCACCTACCTCGGGATCCATTCTTCCCGCGCAAACTACGGGAATGTCAACGAATTGCTTTATGTGAGCGACGTCCTCAAGATTGCAGTTTTCGGGCATATATACGGGGGGATGAGCCCAATACCACGAGTCATATGTGCCGTTATCGGCGTTGAGCATATCGTAGCCAGCATCCTGTAAGTATTTAGCCGCGCACTCGGACTCTGCCATAGAGCGTCCGACTTCTGTGTAGCTCTCCCCGGGCATAGCGCCCTCGCAAAAGCCCTTCATCTTCGACTCAACAGAGTAACGGAGCGATACGGGATAGTCGTCGCCGCACGCCTTCTTGATAGCCATGACCACCTCTGCGGCAAAGCGGTAACGGTTCTTAAAGCTGCCGCCGTATTGGTCAGTGCGCTTGTTAAAAAATTCGATAGCAAACTGGTCAAGCAGATAGCCCTCGTGCACAGCGTGTACCTCAACGCCGTCAACTCCCGCGTCGCGGCAGAGCTTCGCAGTTTTTGCAAACGCCTCAATGATCTCATGTATCTGCTCAACGGTCATTTCGGGGCATTCAATGTCGTGCGCCCAACGCGAGGGCTGAGGGCTCGGGCTTGCAAGCTCGTGAGAGGTGTCGATAACGGGCTTTATCAGAGCGCGTGTGAATTTGTTCTTGTGGAGCGGAGCTACAAGCTCTGTGATAGCCCAGGAGCGTCCCATACCCGCCGTAAGCTGTATAAAGAGCTTCGCGCCCGTCTTGTGAATCTCATCCATAAAGACCTTCAGCTCCTCGAACATCTTCGGGTTCTGCCAGAGCCACTTTCCCCAGAAGGTGTCGCGCAGAGGAGCGATACCGGGTATGATAAGACCTACGTTGTTGTTCGCTCTTTCAAGAAAGAGCTTTGCCGCCTCCTTGTCGAAGTGGCAGCCTCCGAGCTCGAACCAGCCGAACAGGGAAGTACCGCCCATAGGACACATAACGATACGGTTTTTGATCTCAACGTTTCCGATTTTCCAAGGCGTAAAGAGAGGCTCGTACTTTTTGTCTGTTTTGTTCATTGAAGATTTTCCTTTCTCAGACCGTTTTTAATTTCGATCGCATTGTTTGTTGAGTTCTCAACAAGTATAATTACATTATATCATATATTTATGTAAATGTCAATAAGTTTTGCTTACGTAAAGAGGCAAATGCGCCATTATAAATATAAGGTAAATTTTGCTAACGCAAAAAAGATCCTTCACTGTGTCTGCAAGGTAGTAAGCCGTCACGTAGCACAGCGAAGTAGTGACACGTAATGTAGATTGAAGAAGATTGTTTATGCGTTTTGTCGCACTGTACTTTGGTGCATATATAATTACTTCTCGTACACTAACTTGTCATCACAGAGCATTTTTGCCGTTGGCAAAAGGAACCGTTTATGGGGGTATCCTTGGAAACATTCGAGCAAGAACTTGTTCTTGCCATTTCGCTAACAGCGAAATAGGCGTATCGGAGTAGAGGATCTTGCGACGAAGTCGCTTTACTGCACTGTTTTCATTGGGAATATTTTTATATTACCGTATAAATTTTGTCAGCAATCTGAAGTCAAATTCCTTTAAGACACTTTCAGTTTGGTCATTTGATACGCATTTTTACACATCATCTTCCCAAATCCAAAAAAAAGTTAAAAAGCACCTATAATTGTGCTATTTCAAAAATTCCCAATAAGTGATATGATTATAGTGAACAATTGTTAAGCGCAAGTTCAAATAAAATTGTCCAAAAACCACAATAGGAGCGCATATGAAAGAAATGATATTAAAGGAGCTTTCACCCTATCTTGATAACGCCTCCATAACCGACTGCGCAGACGGATCGGTCGCTGTTCGCGTCCCCGATGCGGATACGAGAATGTTTCTCCGATTTGGTGACAGGCTCTCCGCCGAGGGCTGGATGTGCGTCCGAAACCGCGATCGGATGAAGACACGGTTTGCCACTTATAAAAGGGACGGAATAAGCCTGCTCGCATCCTTTACCCGCGATGAGGGAGTCATCCGCCTTCTGTACGATATAAGCGGCAGGATACCGCCCTTTGACGATAAATACGAAGTGGTGACGACTCCGCTTGTAACTCAGGTAAGACCGCTCTATTACGGGGTGGATTGCGGAATGACCTACGTTATCCGCCTCTCGGACGGACGCTTCGTCATTATAGACGGAAGCCTCGGAGAGCACGGCGAGATGGAGCATCTGTACGATATACTCATCTCTCAGAACGTAAGGGATACAAAGCCGACCGTCGCGGCGTGGTTTATCACACATGCGCACAGCGATCACTTCGGCGGATTTGTAAAATTCTTCCGCGAGTATAAGGATAAGGTAAGCATTGAGCGCCTTATGTACAATTGGCCCTCGCGCGAGCTCTGCAATATGGGGCACGACGTAACCCCCTTTGACGAGATCGCCGCATCCCTGCCCAAGGTAGCGGTAATAACTCCCCATACAGGTCAGGTGTACAAATTTGCCGACGCTTCGTTTGAGATACTCTTTGCCTGCGAGGATCTCTACCCCGAATTTATTAAAAATTTCAACGATACCTCAATTATAATGAGAATGACTCTCGGAAAGCACCGTATCATATGGCTCGGTGACGCTATGAAAACAGCGTCGAACCTCGTGGCAAAGCGCTTTGCCGAGGAGGAGCTCGCATCGGATATTTTGCAGGTCGGACATCATGGATATTCGGGAGGCTCGGACGCTCTCAACAGAGCTGTCGATCCCTCGCTCCTGCTCTGGCCCTGCCCCGATTTCTGGTTCCACGTCGTAAGGCTCTGGCCCGCAAATCAGTACCTTATAAGCTCGGAAAAGATATTCGCGACCTATGTGTCGGGACGCGAGGAGACGGTGCTGGATCTGTCGGTCGAGGATCTTTCGTCCTCGGGCGTGACGAATACGCGTGACGGAACGCTTCCGTACGCAGAGGATTTTTCACACGGACTTGTCCGCAAGCTCCACTGGACGTGTATTACGGGCGGCTCAACGGGCTATCGCCCCGCAAAAATAGAAATATCCGACGGAGAATGCCGACTTGAAACTGCCGAGGCATATACCGTGTGCGAGCTCAGACAGCCGTGGCAGACCGAGGGCTTTGACGGATTTGAAATGACGCTTTCGGGACGCGTAGAGAAAAAGGGAGAGGTAAAGCTCTTCTGCGACTACGCAAGCCCGACGGTATATTCCGAGGAAAAGGCAATAGAGCTTCCTCTGCCCGAGAGCGGCGAGTTTACGCTCAGAGTCAGCGCAGACAGGAAAAGCGGAAAGGTAAAGCTCAGCCTTGACGGCAGAGAGACGGGCGACGCGCCCTACGTACCCGAGGAGAGAAACGGTATATACCTGATAATGAAAGAAACGGTCATAACTCTTAATGCGCTGAAAATAGAGCCGAGAGCGTAAGAAATAAGAGTTAATATAAATTCAACAATAGGGTTCAGGCGAAATTTTTTAAAGAAAGGAAAGAAAAATATGAAAGCTAAACCTAAACTAATCAGAGGATTATCCCTCGGCCTTGTACTGCTTATGCTGTTGGCATCGGCTGTGGCGTGTAAAAATGACAACGAAGATCCGTCAGGCGACAGTCAGAGCGCAGATCAGACCGAAAGTCAGAGTACAAACGACGTCGTTGAAACCACCCCCGACACCGCGGTGACCGACGAAAAAACAAAATACGCCCCCGAAGCTACGAGATACGACCGAACGGTGACCATCGCTGCGGAGGCGCGCGACATACGTTGGATAAATCAGTTCGTTGCCGAGGAGGCTGATACTACAGACTCTGTCGAATACGCGCTGTATGCAAGACAGATGCTTATGAAGGAGAACCACGGCGTAGAGCTCGTCCTCAATGAAGAGGGAAGCAAGCTCTATACCAATTTTAATACGGCGTACGGCGCAGGTCAGGCGTATGCCGATATGGTATTTCTGAAAGCTACCGATAATATGGCGGCGGCGCAGAACGGCGCGCTCTGCAATCTTCTTGCTATGCCCGAGCTCAATCTCGACGCGTCCTATTGGGATCAGCGTATTCAGGAGGAGTACCGCATAGGTAACCGACTCTTCGCGCTTGAGGGCGATATAACGACGGTCGATGAGATGATCGCTATGGTCGTGCTCTACAACGACAACGTTTACGACGAGTCGGGATATTATGAGAAATACGGCACGCCGTATGAAATGGTAGCCAATAAAGAGTGGACGTTTGAGAATATGCTTCTTATGGCAAGACCTATCGCGGCGGATGACGACGGCACGACAGGTATGACAGAGGACGACACGTGGGGTATCGTCAGCGAGGTAAACGCGCCTTACTATATGTTCATCGGCTCAGGACGTAAGGTAACCTCGAATACAAACGGAACCCTCAAGAGCATTGCTACCGACGAATCTGCGCGCGCAACGCTTATAAACATT
Organism: Clostridia bacterium; assembly: GCA_017461365.1. Taxonomy (GTDB): domain Bacteria; phylum Bacillota; class Clostridia; order Oscillospirales; family CAG-272; genus HGM12713. Next base: position 7,658 of record JAFTYG010000012.1, read on the forward strand.
CTTCAGGATGTGATGAAGCTTGCTACAGAGAACTCGAAATTCGTTATTGCCGACAGAGATTGGACGGGCGATGTGTGGTCGACCGCTTCCGACGTTTTTGCGGAGGACAGAGCGCTCTTCCGTCATACCTCGCTGTCTGCCGCTTACCGTCTTAACAATATGGAGGGTAAGTTCGGTCTGCTTCCCGTTCCTATGTACGACGATACTCAGGACGGCTACTACTGTTGGATGAACGCAACGGAGCAGTATCCTCTCGCGATCCCCTCTACGGTTGCCGATAAATCCGAGGTTGCTGAGATAGCCGAGGCTTACGCTTACTATTCAAGATACGCGAAGAATAGCTTTTACAGCGCTTTCTTTGACAAGATGGCGGCGCAGAAGTTCTGTCAGTCGGCGGATGACATTGCGATGCTTCAGCTTATCATGGAGTCCAAGACTTACGATATAGACAGCGCTATGAGTTCTTCCGATTATAAGGCTGTAAGAGCTCTTGTGGCAAGCCTTGTAAAGGGTAACAAGACGGGAAATCTCAGCTCTGAGCTCGGAAGTAAGTTCGATACTATGGACACCGCTATTATGAATTTGGTGCTTAATGTAAACAAAAACGCAAAGGATTGAGACACAGCGGGACATTATGTGCGTTTGTGGAACAAAACGCAACTTTCACAACATTTGAAACGCTTTTTCTAACACCGAAAAAATATAAAATCAAGAAAGGAGGAATGAAAAAATGCGTAAGAAATTCAAACGTCTCGGCGCGACGATGCTCGTTCTTATCCTATGTCTCGGAGTCTTTACTCTGTACGGATGCAACAACGACGAGCCCGACGTAAGTGACAGCGAGTCGGTATCAGATACGGATACCGAGGCAGACACGTCAAAGACACCAATACCCGAGACTCCGACAACGCTCACTCCCGATATGCTTTCGGAAATGAAGATAATCTATCCTGCAAGGGCAGGGGATGCGCTTGTTGAGGCGGTCAAAAATCTCAAGGCGGCGATCGACGCGTCCTACGGCGTGGATATACTCATTATCAGCGACTATATTCCCGTTCTGGGTGCTACCGATCTTCAGGCGGAGGTCGAGTACGAGATCCTTATCGGAGACACCGAGAGGGAGGAGAGCTCGACGGGACTTAGTGAGCTTCGCACACTCGATTACGCTTACGCCATGGAGGGCACAAAGCTTCTTATCAAGGGCGGATGCGAGGACAAGACGGTCGAGGCGGTTACAAAGTTCGCTTACGATATTGCCCTTATGAAGAAGGGCGGAGACGAGCTCTTTTACACCACCGATTGGAACTACACCTACGAGTACGCTTACACGGCAAGAACGCTGACGCTCGGCGGCAGGTCTCTGCTCGACTGTACGATCGTCTATCCGAAGAGCGGAACTGCCTTTGAGGAGCAGCTTGCAAACAAGCTTGCCGATCATATTGAAATGCTTACGGGTAAGGTCCTTCCCGTAGAGCCCGACAACAAGGCAGAGGACGCTGACGGAGAGATACTTATAGGCGACACGTCAAGAACGGTAGGAGCGAGAACGAAGGACTCGTCCTTGCTTTCCGACGGCAAATATCTTGCCATTCGCGGAGAGACTCCGTCCGACACGGCTGATGCTCTTGTGATGCTCGTTGATATGATCGAGAGCGAGGCGAAGGATACCGTATGCGCTCTGACGCTTTCCGAGGAGCTTTCGGCTTCTAAGAAAACGGCTGTCTCTGCTATGACCTACAACGTCTACGGCTTTGAGGTAGTCGGAACGCGTGTGGCTAACACCTTTGTCGTTATCAACCGCTGTCTGCCCGACATTATCTGCTTCCAGGAGGTAGAGGAAAAATGGGCTAAGCGGATAAAGCAGGAATATTCCGAATACTACGAGATAGTCCTCGGACTTGCGAGACACGGCGAGGTAGGCTCTGAGGAGGAGCTCAAGAACGCTCCCGGTGAGAACACCTATCTGCCTATCCTTTACAACAAGGCGCGCTTTGATATGAAGGAATGGGGCACGAAGTGGCTCACCTCAACGCCCGACGAGGTATCTCTGCTTGACGGAGCTCAGTATTACCGCACCTACACGTGGGTAGTGCTTACCGACAAGGTAACGGGCGAGGAGTTTGTTGTTGTAAATAACCACCTCGACAACGGTGGAAGTACGGTAAACAACAGCGTCCGCGTCAAGGAGATAAAGCTGCTCTTGCAGTTCTTGCAGGAGAGCTTTACGGACATACCCGTACTGCTTATGGGAGACATGAACTGCGCTGACGGCTCTGAGCCGATACAGCTTCTCACCGACGTAGGTGTCGGCTCTGCTCACACCTACAACGACGGACTCAATTCGGTCAAGTGGACTATCGACTGGATAATGGGAACGACAAACTCTGTGACCTTTACCGATTATCAGCTACGCGACGACGTGCTTGACGGCACGATGCCCTCAGACCACCCTGCGGTCTACGCCGAATTTGTTATAGACGTGCCCGAGGGCGGAGTGACGCACAAGTGGACGGACGGCGTGAGCGTAGGTATTCCGATAAAGCCCGACACAGAGGGCAGTGAGTACATACCGCCGATAATATTTTATTAAGTAAAAAAGGTATTGTTACAGTCAAGCCGCGGTTTGGCGCAGAACACCGAAGGTGGCATTCTGAGCGAAACGGAGTGAAGTCGAGCTTTTATGTCCGTAGATCCTACCTCACTTCGTTCGGTACTGCTACGCAGTTTGACTGAGCTTACGCTCCGCTCAGGATGACACGGACAAAAAAGCGCGAGGCAAAGCCGATGCGGAATTTCGGCGCTATGTCCAACGCTTGATGTAACATAGCCAAAATAAAAATACTAAGGAGGAATTATGAAAAAAGTATTATCCCTTGCGCTGGCGCTTGCAATGGCTCTGACGGTTATGAGCTTTAGCGTTATTGCGGCGGACAGCGGCGCGAACAACGAAGAGACAGCATTTACTCCTGTCGACACCAACGGCAAGACTACTGTGGAGATCGACGGCGTGACCTACACGGTCATCGACGAGCTCTCCGACATCACAGCGGCAGGTAACTACATACTTGCCAACGACATCAACGGCGACACGGACACATCCGACGCTGTTGTTCCCACAGAGCTTACAGAGGCTCTCGTTACCATTCCCGCGGGCACGGTGCTCGACGGAAACGGACACGCGATCTATAACTACGTAAACGTAGTTGACGGCGCGGGCGTTTCGATGTTCGTCCTTGGCGAGACTGCCGAGGAGGGCAAGACTATTACTATAAAGAACCTTACGATAGGTCAGAGCGGCAATCCCATAAAGATCGCGGCGGCAGGCGCGGCGGCTCTCTTCGCTGACGGTGCGACCTACACCGAGCCCGAGGATGAGACGGTGACTCCCGAGCTTATCTCTATTACTCCCGATACGTCTTTTGACAACTGTCATTTCTATGCTGACGTTACTCTTACCGAAAGCGCAAACGGCGGCGTGGTGTTCGGTCAATCGGTGGCAACAGGTCTTACCTTTACAGATTGTACGCTTACCTCTGTATTTGTACAGGAGGGCGCTTGGTCTAACGGTATGTGGTTAGGTCAGGTAGATAATGCGGACGTTACTATGACGAACTGTGTAAGCAACGGCTCTATAGAAGTAAAGGACGCAGGTCAGGCGGCAGGCTTTATTGCTTACCCAAAGAAGAGCGTTACGATGACCGATTGCGTTAATAACGCAACAGTCACGGCAGGTCAGAACGCGGGCGGACTTGTCGCGCAAATATCCTACAGTAAAAATGTGGTAGTAACATTTGATGGATGCGTAAACAACGGCGATATAGAATCCAAGACTACGTCCACGCACAGAGCGGGCGGTATTGCGGCATATGCCGGAAATTGCGCAACGCTGACGGTTAAGGATTGCGTAAATAACGGAAACGTAATCGGAACGGCTCAGGTAGGTGCTGTCATCGGTTATATCGGTGATACAACCACGGCAGAGCTTGTCGGATGTGTAAATAACGGAAATGCTACGGCTACGGGAAGCAAGGGCGCTGTGGGCGGAATTTTCGCTCAGGCGTATAACGTTGCGACCTTGAATTTGACAGACTGCACAAATAACGGAACAGTAACCGGTAACGCAACCGAAATAGGCGGAATTGCAGGCGTTACACAGAAGATTACGGATCTTACCTTTATGGGTTGTACAAACGCGGGTAAGGTCACTGAGGGCGCATCAACTGCGGCTACCATGTGCGCACTCGGCGGTATGATCGCGCGTCCCAACGCTTGTTCGAACAGCTTTGAGCTCATCGCATGCGTCAACAGCGGAGACATTGTCGGTAACGCAAGCAGTACGACGAACAGACACGGCGGCGGTATGCTCGGAAATACCTATAACGTAACTAAAACAACAACTATCGAAATGGACAATTGCGTAAACATCGGTACTATTAGTAACTGTGCGATCGCGGGAGGTCTGGTTGCTTCTTCCGAAAGACTTCTTTCGGTAATCGATTGCGCAAACTACGGCAATATCAATGCTGCAGATGCGGGCGGATTGATAGGTGTTGCCAAGTCCTATGCGGCTACGGTTACGAATTGCGTAAACTACGGAACTATCAACGGTAGCCGTTCGGGAGGCGCGTTCGGTCAGATAACGATAGCGTCTAATATCAACGGATTTGTCAACGAAGGCGATCTTGTCGGCGATACCTGCGGCGGACTTACGGGAAATTACTCTAAGGCAAGTACTGTAAGCAACGTAATAAACTTAGGTGACATCACTTCCAATACCAACGGCGGCGGATTTGTAGGTTGGGGAAATGCTACTCTGACACTTACAAACTGTGCGAACGTCAGCAAGATAACGAGCAGTAACAGAGCGGGCAACGTTGCGGGAAATCTTACCGCGGCAATAACCCTTGACGGCTTCTATGCTTTTGGAACGCTTTCGGCTAATACCGACACGCCTATCAACGGCGGTACGGGAGCAGCGAGTCTCGGAACGAACGGAGCGTCCTATCTCGACTCCTACACAAGTACGATAGAGGGCGGTACGGCTGTTGACGAGGCGGGCGCTATCGCGGCTCTTGAGGAGGCGTTCGGCGTTGAGTTCATCATCTGCTCGGACGGAACCTTCAATTTCGCAGTTCCCGTTGTCAGAGGTGTTCAGAACACCAAGGCTGTTGACGGCGCACAGAAGATACGCTTCCTTGCTACTATCTTTGACTATGAGGCTTACGACAAGGCAGGCTTCAAGGTAACGAGAACCTACACGAGCGCTATCGACGGTGAAAAGACGGTTGTTGAACCCGACTTCTACTGTCAGTACGTTTACACGTCTGTTACGGGCTCTGAGGATGACGGAACGATAGTTACAACGAGTGCTCAGAAGCTTGGCGGAGAGTACATTTTCGCTATGGTGGTTGAGGACGTTCCCACGAATATCGGCACGATCGTATTCGAGGTTACGGCGTTCGTTACCGACGGTGAGGGCGACTCGGCGGTTACGTATGAGAGCCAGACGGTAAGAATTACCTATGAGAACGGTGTTTGCACGGGCTACGGCTACGTTGTGTCTGATAACGGAGGTGACTGATATGAAAAAATATACAAGACCTGACGCGGAGCTTCTTTCGGTTTGCTCTATGGACGTAATTACGGCGAGTGCGGGTATAACGCCTATTGATTACGTGTTCAGCAGCGCTCCCGGATTTGGAGATACCACGGGGTATGATTGGACTTAAATAAATATACGGCGGACTCGAAAGAGTCCGCCGTAGTTGTTTTTTATCACGTTTCCCTTATGACTTCGTGTATATCGGTTGCCTTTATTATTTCGTATGGGTAGCGTTTATTTATTTTCGACGCGTCGCAGAGGAATATTTTCTTTTTTGAATTTTCAAGCATTTTTATCTTAACGTCGCGCTCTGTCTTTGACGAGTCGCTGATAATTCCGCTTTCCGTGTCGTATCCGCGAGCCGAAAAAAAGCATTTATCGGCATATATCCCGTCGATAAAGCGCAACGTATCCGCGCCGACGAGGGCTATCGAGTCGTACAGCATTTCTCCTCCCGTACAGAGGCACCGTATCTTCAGCTCGGACAGCAGCACCGATAGGTGGGGGTTATTAGTCACAACCGTCACGTCTCTGAGCCCTCTGAAATAGGTGGGCAGAAAATAGGTCGTGCTCGACGCGTCGATGAAAACGGTATCTCCGTTCTCGATAAGCGCCGCGCCTCGCTCACAAAGTCTTTTCTTTGCCTGTATATTCTCCTTTGAGCGGATAAAGAGCGGAAGCTGATCGGAAAACGCCTCGACGAGTGTAGCTCCGCCGAAGCTCCTTTTGAGAAGTCCTTCTCTCTCAAGCGCGGAAAGGTCTCTTCTTGCTGTGGCGGGGCTGAGGTAGAGCAGGGCGCAGAGCTCCTTTACGGTGATCTCTTTTTTTTCTCTCAAGAGCTCCATTATTTTTTCCTGCCGTTTATTCTGAAGCATGGTGTTTCCTCCTTGGCTTTGATCAACTGTGATCGAATTGCATTGTAATTATACATCAAATGTGATCGAATGTCAATATATTTCAAACATATTGACATTTTCGATCAAAGGTATTACAATAGAGGTGACAAAAAAAGGAGGTATATTTATGAAGATAAGTGATTTTGTGAACAGAGATATAGTTTGCGTCTGCGGCAGAACGCACAGATGCGACATCAAGAAAATAAGGATAGAGGAGGGCGCGCTTGCACATCTTGCCGAGGACGTGTCGGAATATGGGCATATTTTGCTCGTTGCCGACGGAAATACATACCCTATATGCGGGGAGAGAGTGCGTGAGCTTTTAGGGGAGAAGATATATTCGGTCTGTCTTTTCGGGGGTGATGATATTCTTGTGCCCGACGAGGCGAGCATTGAGCGCATAGAGTCCTTTGTTGACAGTGAGACTGATCTTATTCTCGGTATCGGCTCGGGCGTTATAAACGATCTTTGCAAGTACGTTTCCTTCGGGCGCGGTATTGAGAGCGGAATTATTGCCACGGCTACGTCGATGGACGGTTTTGCGTCGTCGGGCGCGGCTATGATAATCGGCGGAATGAAGATAACCTACACGACTCACGCTCCCGCTCTTATAGTCGGAGACACTGAGGTGCTTTGCGGCGCTCCCGTTGAGATGGTGCGCTCGGGCTATGCGGATATTATCGGAAAATACAGCGCTCTGTGCGATTGGAAGCTATCTGAGGCGGTAAACGGGGAATATCTTTGCCCTCATATTTACGACAGCGTTATGCGTATGACCGACGAAATAAGGTCGATGTCTGCCGAGATCGCAAGAAAGGAGCCTCGCGCCATTGAGCGGCTTATGGAGGCGCTTGTGCTTATCGGTGTTTGTCTGACTCTTCTTTCGACCACGCGCCCCGGCTCGGGTAGCGAGCACCATCTTTCGCATTATTTTGAGATCACGGGACTTCTTCGGGATGAGCCTTATTTTCTTCACGGCACCGACGTGGGCTATGCTACGGTCGTTACCGCCGCTCTGCGCGAGCGTGTGAGAGCCGAGAAGGAGCCTCATTTTGCCGAGCTTTCGGACGAGACTCGAAAGGATTGCTACAAGAAGATATACGGCAGGATATGGGATGAGGTCTGGGAGCTTCAGGAGAGCGCGGGAAGATACGCGAACCCGCCTTACGGGGTTTACAGAGAAAAGTGGGACGAGATCGTCGGAATACTTAACGAATGCCCGACGGCAGAGGAGATAACCAAAATGCTCACCGACGTGGGCTTTGATATGTCCGCGTTTGAGGCGCAATACGGAAAAGAAAAGATACAGAACGGCATTTGGTTCGGTAAGGACTTGAAGGACAGGTATTCAGTGCTTTGGCTCTACGGTGCGATGTATCTTAGCGAGATGGAGGCAAAAAGGATATGAAGGACACTACGTTTGATTTTATGAGAAGCTCGGTTTTGGCTGAGAGAAGGGCGCTTGAGGCGCTATATGATGAAATGAGCTCCGAGAGCTTTTACAAGGCTCTTGAATATCTTCTTGAGTCGAAGATGACGGTGCTCTCGGCTTGCGGCTCGTCAGGATTTGCGACGAAGAAATTTGCGCATTCGCTTTGCTGTGTTGAGTGCCCCGCGAAGTTTGTGCCTCCGTCCGAGGCGGTACACGGCGGTATGGGAGCTCTCAAGGAGGGCAACGCGCTCATCCTTGTATCGAAGGGCGGAAAGACCGAGGAGCTTTTGCCCCTTGCACAGATTGCCAAGACGAAGGGCGCGCGCCTTATCGTTGTAACGGCGAACAAGGATGCCGAGCTCGCAAAGCGGGCGGACGTGGTGCTGACGCTTCCGAACGTTCCCGAAAGCGACCGCTACAACGTGATGTCGACGGCAAGCTTTGTGGCGACAATATCTATTTTCGACGCTCTGATGATGGGCATTATGGAGGAAAAGGACTACACCTTGGAGGATTTCGGTCTTATTCATCCCGGCGGAGCGGTAGGCAAGAAAATAAACGGCTAAACAGTTTCGCAGGGGCTTGACAAATCTGAAATAAATGATATAATTATGGTAGTTATAGAAAATTATGGCTACCATTTTTATTTGGAGGTTTTTTGATATGTACGAGACAGTTAAGGTCGATCTTAGCCGCAAGATCGGCAAGATGAAGCCTATGCACGCCGTAAACAACGGCCCTGTGTACAAGTTTGCGTCAGACCAAAGAATTACTAATATTCAATATTTCCGTGAGGCGGGAATACCCTATGCGAGAACTCACGACGCGTCCTTTTACGCAACCTACGGCGGAGAGCACACGGTTGATATAACGGCTATATTTCCGAATTTCGATGCCGATCCTTACGATCCCGCATCCTACGATTTCCAATTGACCGACGAATATATGCGCGTGATGCTTCACGCGGGTGTTGAGCCCTTTTACCGTCTCGGTCAGAAGATAGAGCATTGGTCTAAAAAGTACGGCACGATCCCTCCGAAGGATTTCAAGAAGTGGGCGGTCATCTGCGAGCATCTTATAAAGCACCTCAATTACGGTTGGGCAGACGGCTATGAGATGGGAATTAAATATTGGGAGATATGGAACGAGGCAGACCTTGATCCCGACGACTCGACGCACAAGAGGTGTTGGGGCGGCACAAAGGCAGAGTTCTTTGAATTTTATCACATTGCGGCGACTCACTTAAAGGAGAAATTCCCCGAATTGAAGATAGGCGGTCCTGCTATTGCGGGTAAGATGGATTGGGCGGAGGATTTTCTTGCTCAGCTCAAGGCGCCTCTCGATTTCTTCTCATGGCACAGATACGCGGGCAACACCGAAAAGATAGCTCTGAGGATGGTTGAGGTGCGCGAGCTTCTCGATAAATACGGCTTTACCGAGACCGAAAGTATTCTCAATGAGTGGAACTACGTCAAGGGTTGGGTAGACGACGATTGGGTGTACACTCTAAGAGCTGAGAAGGGAATGAAGGGCGCGGCGTTTATCGCCTCGGTAATGTGCGACGGCCAGAAGCGTCCCCTTGATATGCTTATGTACTACGATGCCCGTCCCTGCGGAATGAATGGTATGTTCAATACCGACAGAGTGTGCGAGGTGCTGAAGGGTTATTATCCTTTCAAGGCGTTTGGTACGCTTTACAGACTCGGTACAGAGGTTTACTCCGAGAGTGAGGGAGATCTTCACATTTGCGCTGCGCGTGACGGCGACAAGAAGGCGGTTATGGTAAGCCGTTTTTCGAGTGAGACCGAAGCGCCCGTTGCCGACAAGCGTGTCAAGATAGAGATCGCGGGCGGAGAAGGCGAGCTTGTGAAGGTGTACAGGCTTGACGAGGCGCACGATCTTGAGCTTGTGCGGGAAGAGATATTCGGCGGCGAGACGTTCAGGACGGTTTTTGATTTTCCTGCGGACAGCTTGTATCTGTTGGAGATAGAAAAGACCGAGATTTGATTTTGATTTGAATATAGGTGGGAGCTGAGCCACGTTTTAGTGACTCAGCTCCCCATTTTATCCTGATCAAATATTTTCTTTGATTTTTACGGCGGAAGTAAAATTCGTCGATATGTAGATTTACAAGGAGCTTGCTTCGTACTCTTTCGTAAAGATTATCGACCTCGGGGTACGGGATACGCGTGCTGCCGACAAGCTCACGGAATATACGGTTCATTCGTATTCTGTGCCGTCTGCTGAAATGAAATATTTCCTCATCCTCGGGTGTCTTATTCTGCTCATTATTCGTAACGATCATAATTTATCCCCAAAAAACAAAAAAGTGCGCCAACCGAAGTCAGCGCACAAAAACGCAAACTCCCGTTGTCGCCAAACAAACTATATACAGATAGGGTATATAACATACTATCACCGTACGGAATTTGCATTTTATCAAATTCATTGATGATAGTATGCCTAAAAAAGGGTACAAGTACCCCAAGGCAGAATATATCTTAATCCGTCTGTACATATTTAGTTTGTTTGGCTCTTTTATTATACCCTAAAAGCGACAAAAAATCAATAGGGTTTGAAAAAATAAAAAAGTGCGTACAACCGAAGCTATACGCACCGAAAAACGCAAACCCCGATTGTTGCTACACAATTCTCAACAAAAGAGGAAAACTTCCTACATTCACCAAGTGGAATTTGCGCTTTTACCAAATTCGAAAAGCGAATGTAGAAATGAGTATAAAACCCCCTATAAAAATAGAGAGCTTTCCTCTGAAGTATGTTGATTAAATTGTGTAGCATAATTATTATACCCTAAAAAGGATAAAAAATCAATAGGGTTTGGGAATTTTGAGTCGTGAAATCATCGTACGATATTTTATTAGCTATCCGTATATATGTGCGTTTAAATAATAATTTGAAATCTCCGACAAATTTAAATTTGCATAAAAAAGCGAGGGCGGTCTCTTTGGTTAATGAGGCGCCCTCGCTTTTTTTTGTTTTTCAATTTTCAATATCCACGCTGAGGACGGCGGTTTCCAAGCCCTCGCTTTGGGCGTAGACTTTTAGTGTGCCTGCTGTCGCGCCGAGCTTCACTGCCACGCCTATTCTTCCCGCTCTCATTTTTCTTGTTGAGGAGAAGAGGGTGGTATGGTCGGTAATATCCGAGCCTGTGGAATAGATCGATCCCAAGGTATTGGTGAAGAACGTGACCTCGGGTGTGGCGGTGTGTACCTCGTTACCGTCTGCGTCTGTTGTGTAACAGCTTACGATGGCAATATCCTCGCCGTTTGCGTGTATATCCTTACTGTCAAGCGTCAATTTCAGCTTTTTGGGCTCGCCCGCGGTGACACGCGAGTCGTGCGCGACTACTCTTTCTCCGTCGTACGCGAGCACGTCTATCTTTCCCGCCTCATACGGTACTGTCCACTCCCCGTGTCCGTACGGCTCTATATTTTTCTCTCCGAGGCTTTTGCCGTTCAAGAAGAGCTCAAGCCTTGATACGTTCGTGTAGGCGAACACCTTTATCGGCTCGCCCTCCATACCGCGAAAATTCCAGTGCGGCAACAGATGTACCATAGGCTCGTCCGTCCAATGGGACTTATTCTGATAAAAGGCATCCTTTTTCTGCAAAAACAGGTCGATAGCGCCGCTCTGAGAGCAAAGTCTGGGCCATGTCGCTTCGCCACGGTGCTCAAAGGCGATCCATTGGAATCCGCCAAGCATCCAATCGCGCTCGGCTATGTATTTCCATGTGTACTCTCTGCTCTTGAACTGATTATTTGTGTCTCGGTCATAGGCGGGAAGAAACGCTTTTTTGGGATCGTCGTCGGCGTACCATCCGCGTGTTGTTCCCGTGGCGCAGTTTTCCGATGAGACTATCGCCTTTTCGGGATACTTTTCGTGCACCGCCGTGTAGGTCTCCCATCTGTAATTGATACCCGGTACCTCCAATTCGTCAAAGACGGTCGCCTTGTCGGGTGAGTGCGTTACCGCCGAGGTTATAAAGCGCGAATCGTCAAGCCGACGGGCATATGCCATAAGCGTTTGCGTGATCTTCAGCCCCACCTCGGTGGCGTGGTGCGGCTCTTCGTTTCCGATAGACCAGAATATGACGCTCGGGCGGTTTCTGTCGCGTTTCATAAGCATTTCAAGCTGCGCCTTGCCCTCATCGGTCGACTCGAACCAACGCGTCTCATCCATAACAATAAATCCGTTTTCGTCAAGGGCGTCCATAAGCGCCTCTGCCTGAGGATAGTGAGTAGTTCGGTAGCCGTTTGCGCCCATCTGCTTCATCAGCTCTACCTTATATCGGTGGATATTATCGGGCACTGCCTTACCCGTAAGTCCGCAATCGGCGTGACCGCAGAGACCTTTTATCTTGTAGTGCTTTCCGTTGATAAACAGACCTTTTTTCGAATCGACAGTAACCGAGCGGAAGCCGAATTTTACGTCATAGCAGTCGGTCTCCTTTTTGCCGTTAAAGACGTGTGTGCGCATAGTGTACTGAACGGGTGTATCGGGCGACCAGAGGTTGGGGGCGCTTACGTCAAAGGAATAGGAAAAAAGCTTTTTATCCTTTTCTCTGACAAGCCCTGACGCGTGTGACCTTGCAACTGCGTTTCCGTCTGAGTCGAGTATCTCTCCGACGACGGTGACGCTTTTTCTGCGCGCGCTGTCGTTGCGCACTGTCGTTTCGGTCTTTACCGTCCATGAGCCGTCGGCGGCGGTCACGGGCTTTGCAAACACTCCCCAAAGGTCGACCGACAAAAGGTCGGTTTTGACGAGCCACACGTGGCGGTATATGCCGCCGCCCTCGTACCACCAGCCCTCGTGATGCTCGGTATTTACGTAGACCGCTACGGTATTTTCGGCATCGCAACAGACAACGTCGGTTATATCGACCTCAAAGCTTGTATATCCGCAAAAATTATGCTTCATAAGGCATCCGTTGACGTAGACCGTGGCGTGTGTTGCGACGCCCTCGAAAAAGAGCGTTATGCGTCGATCTCTGTCGGAGGGCTCAAGGGTGAATTTTTTTATATACCATGCGTTGTGATAGGGGAAAAATCCGAGTGCCTCGTTGTATTTTTCGTCGGGCGTCTCCTTTATCACATAATCGTGGGGAAGATCGACCTTTTTCCACATATCGGCGCGGAACGCCTTTACGTCATAGTTCTTCCAAGCCGGGCCCCAAAGGGCGCGTTCGGTCTTTGCGCTCAGATATGCGGGACTTTTTTTGTTCGGGAAGTCCTCGGTAAAGTCTCCCTTGTGAAACCACCAATCTCTGTCAAGCTTTATCTTTTCTCTCATAGGTTTTCTCCTTGAAGATTTTTCTTTATGATACCACATACACGCTCCCCGGGCAATAAATAAAAACGATAAAATATGGACAAAATTGATATTTTATGATATAATAGTTCTATCGGCAAAGGAGCGTGAAAATATGAAGGTGTTTTTTGCGAGGGGAAGAGCGGGATATGATCCCGAAGAGGGAAAAAGCCAATGGCTGTATATCAATAACTTGGGATATTACCGTGACATCAAGGAGGATGTGGCGGTGACGCGCCCGAGTGGAAGAAAGGACTATCATCTGTTGTATGTATCCAACGGTAAGATGATTATAAACAGGACAGAATTGAGCTCGGGGGAGGTTTATATGTTTTATCCCGACGAGCCTCAGAGCTATATTTATAAGCATCGGGAGAACAGCTTATACTATTGGATACATTTTACGGGCAGTCGGTTGCCTGAGCTACTTGCGGAGCGTGGGCTGTGCTCGGGCACGCACACGGGCAACGGACGGAAGAACGAGATCGACGGTCTGTGTCTTATGATGAGCGATGCCGCGGCTCACGCGGGCGAGGTGGGGGGCTCCTACGGGGCGGCTTTGTTGCTTGCCTTGTTTGAGCTTATTTCGTCGCCTCCGCCGAGGAGCTATCCATTTTCAAGAGCGAGGCAGGCACTTGAGGACCTTTCGTCCGACATGAGTGTAAACGGGCTTGCCGTTACGTACGGCATGAGCCCTGCGCATTTTATCAGGTCGTTTAAGCGCGCTTACGGTACAACGCCGCAAAGCTACCGCATAAGCTGTCAGCTCACATACGCGAAAAATCTGCTGTTTGATACCGAGCTGTCGATCTGCGCCGTGGCGGAGCAGTGCGGATTTTCCGATGCGTTTTATTTCAGCAGACTTTTCAAGAAGCATATGGGCGTGACACCGACGGAGTATAGGAAGCAGACGAGGGAATAAATAAAAAACCAAAAAACGGCACACGGACATTTAAATGTCCGTGTGCCGTTTTTTACAATCACATATTCAAAACCTTGGGCTTGGTTATATTGAGCTTTTCCTTATAAAGCAGTCTGTATTCGCTGCCCTTGCCGTCGGGGGAGGAGAGGATGAGCGTCATATCCTTTGCGCCCTCGGCGTTCGGGAGCACACAGCAGACCTGAGCGCCTTGGAGATTTTTGCCCGCAGGTGTGTGAACGTTCTTCCAATCAAGCAGATGAATGACGTTTTCACCTACCTTCAAGGAAACGCTTACCTCTCCGTCAGCCGCCTCGGGCGAGTCGTTGAGCATCCAGATCTCAGCCTTGAATACCTCTCCCGCGTTCCAATCGAATTTTGGAATACGCGCGCTGAACAGAACGGGGCGGAGCGACTCGGAAATGGCGTAATATGCGGGCTTGGGATTAGCGGGGTACATTATAACACTGCAATTTGCCGCGGTCTTCCAGGGCTCATTGAGACACCAGTTGATCGCCGCCGAGCAGTGGGGCGCTTGCTTTCTCATCTCCTCGAAGCTTGCCTTGTAGCCCTCGCTTTGCAGGAAGTTTGACTGATCTATGAGCTCGGAGAGGCTATTTGCAGGTCCGAAGTAGCTCTCGATTATCGGTACGCAGGCGTGGGATTGTGTCTTCCAAGCCTTTACCGCGTGGTGGAGAATATAGGACTTCGTTTCGCGGATGGGGAAGAGCTCGTCCTCAGGGATGGTTGCGCGCAGTACCTCTTCGCTCGATATGGAGGGGACACCGAACTCGGTGTATGCTACGCAGTTTGAGTGTTGAAAAGTATAATAAACGTCGCCGCCCATTACATTGTCATCTGCAAAGACGTAGCAGCCGTGTCCCATGCCGACAAGGGGCGAGGTCTTGATAAAGGGGCGCTCGCGGTCGAGCTCGTAGCAGAGCTTATCGAGCAGACGCAGGGGGAGAGACTGATCGTCCATTCCTGACCATCCGTTGAACAGCTCGTTTCCTCCGCACCACAGAACGAGAGAGGGGTGATGGCGGAGTCCTGTGATGATGGCTCTCGCCTCGCTCTCAAGTGTGGTGAGGTATTTGTCGTCGTTCGGGTAGAGGTTGCAGGCAAGCATGAACTCCTGCCATACCATAATTCCGTATTTATCGCAGAGCTCATAGAAATCGCGCTTTGCCACAGCCGCGCCGCCCCACATACGGAGTACGTTCATATGCGCGTCACGGACGAGTGTGAGCACCTCATCGTAGCGATCTCTTGTGATGTCTCCCCAGAAAATGTCGGGATTTACCCAGTTTGAGCCCTTCATAAATACCCGTCTGCCGTTGAGCTCGAGCGAGAAGGGGGCATCGTAACGGGATTTGGGGAACATTTTGGGATCCTTTGCGCCGATATTGCGGAGCATACGGATGCGGCGGAAGCCGACGGTGCCGAAGATGGAGTATTCGGCGTTGCTTACCTTATAGGTATAAAGGTAGGGTTCGCCCTGACCGTTGCACCACCACAGCTTGGGGGAGTCGAGGGTAAAGGCGAGCTCCTGACCGCTGTAAACTACGTTGCCGTCTGCGTCGAAAAGCTCAAACGTGCAGTTGTGAGCGCAATCGATGCTGACTTTTACATCTGCTTTTGAAAAGTCGTCTGACAGATTGTAAAAAACCTCACAATTATTTATGTAAGCTGAGGTTCTTGTCTCTATGTATGCGTCCTGCCAGAGCCCTGAGATAAGGAGGCGGGGATTCCAGTCCCAGCCGTAGGAAACGGGGGGCTTGCAGGAGTGGTCTGCCTCGTCGCGAGTGCCCATGGGAGAGCCTTTTCTCTTGGGGTGGGGGTGAATTTGTACTGTCAGGGTGTTGTTTGTTGCGTTCAGCTTGTCTGTGAGCTCAAGCTCGATCTTGTGGAACATTCCTTCGTCCGAAAGAATACATTCTCCGTTCAAAAAAACATCATAAATATAATCTATTCCGTTGCTGACGAAAAATACCTTTTCTCCTTTGTTTGCGGTGTACTTGAGTGTCGTTCTGTACTCCCAGAAATCGTCCTCAAGATCGCGAAATTTTTCACAGTTGTCAGCCCAGTGGACGTCTCCGAAGTTATGGGCGACGGCGTAGTCCTTCTGAATGTTACCCGGGACGGACGCGTCGAACGGCTCGCTTTCTATGCCGTTGTGTATGCGGCAGCCCTGCCATACCTGATTGAATATCATAACTTTATCTCCTTTGAAGATTTTAAAATTGATCTGCCAAAGCATTGTAATATGATTATACACGCTTTGGGAGAAAATGTCAATGATACTTTTTTGACCAATAGTTGTAATTTTTACGAATTTGACCGATAAAGGAGAAAATTCGGCGGATAGAGGAAGATCTTTTTTTGTTTTTTGCCGTTACGCAGTTAGTAAAAAATACTGCTTTTCTTAAAAATTACCATTTTTAAAAGAATTTATATGTGCGGAAAATACAAAGATTTTGTGAGAAATTTGTACAAATATTTAGAAGTGCTGTGCAGAGTGCTAAAAAATCGTAGTGAATAATTGTTCAAAGGTTACAAAAATCGAAAAATCGGGCTGATTTTTAAGAAAAATACCGTTTAAAAAATCTTTTTATTTTTTCGTTAAATCGTTATAGAAGAAAAAATCCGATATTGTTATAATTATGATGTATCGAAATGTTTTCATTGTGCCATTTTGATGAAAAACAAAAAATAATTTAAAGAAAGGTGGAAATTCATTATGAAAACAATGAAAAAACTTATCGCAATTTCCCTTACGGTTGTGATGTTGTTTGTATTGGCTGTTCCTGCCAGCGCTGCTTGGAAGTGGAACAATACGGGCAGAGCTTCTGATGCCGCTAATACCTCTAACCTCATCGCTACCGAAACGCAGGAGATCACTGTTAACGCGGGCAAGCTTCCTGCGGATGCAACTGTTGCTCTGAATGCCGAGACATCGGATGCGGATTGGCAGTATGCATACCCCTATACACTCAATAAGAAATACACTCCCGGTATGTACGACGGTGTTGCTGATGTGGATGTATATCTTATGTATGACAGCGATTACCTCTACATAAAGGAGGTTCGCAGAGGTGCGCTCACAGCAGGTCAGTTCTCTACATACTCCCTTCTTCTCTCCGACGTTGTTATGAGTACTTCCTCCAAGACCCCCGTAGGCGCACAGGTTAGGGTTGAGACTCCCTTTACTACGGAGACAACAGGCGGTGTTGTTGCAAATACCGTTGCATCCAATATCACTAACTTCTGCTATAAAGCAGATGGCGGTGAGACGGGTGATATGAGATCTACGACCAAATTCGAAGGTGTAGAGAGCTATTCGAGATACATAAGCGCTGATTGCTTCGAGATCGAGACAAGGATTCCGTTCTCAAAGATCGGTGGCGGACTTGCAAGCCCTGAGGTTGGTACACTTGTCGGCTTCAAGCACTACACATATTTCGGAACGGGAATCAAAAACTATCACACTGTTTCTATTCTTGGCAGTGGTTACCATAATGAGTGGGACTACTACGCACCTCTTTACTTCAGAGCTGAAAATGCGGAGGCTTCCACATACGTTATCGATACAACTTGGTACAATGCAGACGAGACTGAATTTGTAATTACAACGGCAGGTCAGCTCCGCGGACTTGCAGGTCTTATCAATGCTGCGGCTGATCTTGACGCGTCTAAGGCTGTTACCGCGGGTAAGACATTTAAGCTTGGCGCTAACATCGATCTTAACCCCGGCTGGGATAAGTCCTCCACGGCACCTTGTCTCTACTACTGGACACCTATGGTTACCTTTGACGGTGTACTTGACGGTCAGGGCTATGAGATAAGCGATATGTATTATCACTATACTTGGAATACAGGTACAATGGTAGGTAAGAGTGGCGGTCCATACGATAGCTGTGAACGTGATGCGGGCTTTATAGCTCACATTTACGGTGCTCCCACCATTAAGAATTTGATGTTCACGGGCGCTACCGTTGTTTCCAACTGGGCAGGCGGCGGTCTTGTAGGTAAGATGATGAGCACTGCAAACGCTACCTTTGAAAATATCTATATTGATGCGGACGTGCAGGTAAGCAATGGCTCTAACACCGATCAGGACTGCGGAATTTTCTGCGGAAGATTGAGCACAGGCGCAACCCTTTACATTACGAATATGGTAGTGACCGGTAGCGCAACCATGGTTTCCACAGGCGGAAACTACGCAAGCCCGCTTTGGGGCAGAGGCTCGGGCGCAAAATCTCACATTACTGACGTTATGGTATATGACGTAGCTATATCGAGCGCAAAGGTTTCTTGGGGAAGCTATCACGGCGGTAACGACACGGCTAACAAGACCGATTATTACCGTCTGGAGAACGGCTCTCTCTACGACGTAGCTGCTAGTACCAACGTCAAGACAGCCGCAAGCGGCTATCCCACCGATTGGATAACTCCCGATGAGGATAACGCAAGCGTAAAGATGCCTACTCCCGTTGCTGAGATGATCAGTCGCAACCTTTGGATTCAGGAGACCGCTGTTGACGCTTCTACGGGCGCGTTCAGTGTTCGTGTTCTCACGGTCGTTGACTCTCTCGAGTGGGATAAGCTCGGTCTTAAGGTAGAGATGAAGATAGGCGATGCTGATTTCGTTGACGTTTCTTCTGAAATTGCTGACGTTGACTCCGTTTACACCTCGGTTCTTGCGGCAGGCACACAGACAAGCGCTGAGGCTCTCGGTGGCAAGTACGTCGGAGGTGTTGTTCTCACAGGTCTTTCGGCTAACGAGACGGTAACTCTCAGAGTAACTCCCGTCAAGTACGTTGGCGAGACCGCCTATGCAAATGCTCATGCATCTGTCGTTACGTACGTAAACGGCGTGTTGCAGAAATAATGAAAAGGGGGAGTTGATATTATGAAATTATACGTATCTCCCGAGGCTACTCTTGAAAGTGTAGCTATCTCTGACATTATTACCGTTTCTCTCGGAAGCGGCGTTGGAACTGTCGGCTCTGTTGATCTTTCCAAGTATTTCACAAGCACTGCCGACGATGGAATGGACATGGGCGACGGGCTTTGATGCTTAGATTTTCTTCTATGTAACAAATAACAAAAAGCATCCTCGGGGCGAGAGCCCTGAGGATGCGATATTGGGGTTTGGAATTACTACTTTGAATGTGGTATAACAAGAAAACAGAGTGCAGTAAATCTAAGGTAAATTTTGCTGACGCAAAAAAGATCCTTCACATGGCTCGCACGTTGCGAGCCGTTCAGGATGACACGTACGGTAGTGAGGAGAAGATTTTTTATGCGTTTTGTCGCACTGTACTATGGTGCTTTATACAAATACTTCTCACAAACTAACTTGTCATTCTGAGCCCGAACCGCTTATGGGGTGCACTGCACTTTGATCCGAAGAATCTTGCGACGAAGTCGCTTTACTGCACGTTGCTCATCGGGAATACCATTTTGCAAAAGTCTAAGGTAAATTTTGCTGATGCAAAAA
Organism: Clostridia bacterium; assembly: GCA_017461365.1. Lineage (GTDB taxonomy): Bacteria > Bacillota > Clostridia > Oscillospirales > CAG-272 > HGM12713. Next base: position 27,338 of record JAFTYG010000012.1, read on the forward strand.
AGATCCTTCACTGTGTCTCGCAAGGTAGCAAGCCGTTCAGGATGACAGATAGTGGATGCCGAGCGATTAACGTATGCGAACGGTTATTGTCATTTTTGTTCGTTCTGAGTTGTTCCGAGGTATTTATTTCTGAATTCCTTAGGTGTCATATCGGTTATCGATCTGAACTTTTTCGTAAAGTACGAAGCGTTATCAAAGCCGCAGTCTATGGCTATATCGGTGACGGATCGGTTGGTCTGCAGCAAGAGCTTTTGCGCGTAGGTTATGCGCAGGTCGAGCAGATATTCGCTAAATCCCTTGACAAAGCATTTTGAAAAAAGATAGGTAAGCTGAGCGTAGGTTATGCCGCAGGCGTCGGCTACCTGCTGTATCGACAGCGGATTGCGGTAGTTTGCCTCGATGTAGCTCAATGCGTCGCAGAGAAGCTGAGCGTTTCGTGTGCTTACCTTTGGCCGTGTGTCGAGCTTGTCGTCCTCTCTCGGCAACGATCTCATCAGATTTGCGTAGAGCACCGACAGATAGCCTCTCAGCGCGATCTCGAAGCAAGGGCTTTGCTCCTCTATCTCTCCTACCGCCAAACGGAGATTATCCGACAGCACCGCCGCCTCCGCCGATCCCACGGGAAAGAGCACGCAGTTATCGTATTTGCTCTCCGCGCCGACAAGATAGTGTATGTCGGAGATGGTATTAGCCAGTGGGAAAAGCATATGCGTTGAGAATTTTGCCGTTATCGTGCATCCAGTCTCGTAAGCACTTTGCTGTGAGACGTGGGATGAATGGATGACGCCCGGTGGGACGAAGAACACGTCGCCCTTGCGCAAGATATATCTTGTAGAGTTATTGCACACAAGAGTGACCTCTCCGTGGGTTATATACAGGAGCTCGTGATACGTATGGATATGAGCGCGGGACATTATTTTTCCTCTCGGATGCTCGTCCCTGAATATCTCATAGAGCTTTTTCCTGCCTTTTGAATCGGTTTCCTTTTCGGAATAGAATGACACTCTTTCACTTCCTTTCTTAATTTTGAAGTAATCATATTTTCGTACATAATACTTTCCGCGAGATTCCGCTTCGCGCCCTCCCTAAGGTCGGGTTCGACTTCGCAAACAATATTCAATTGTTTGCTACGCTCAGGATGACAGCGCGGAGATTTTGCTGTCTTTGAACGGAGTGATTTATATACATTATACACATAACCAAATCAAAAGTCAAGATTTTAGTGAAAATAAATAAGATTTTGATCAAATTACAAAATATTACCATAATTTGATCTCGGTTATTTTCATTAAAACGTTGACTTTTGAGAGATAAGGCGAAACAAAACATCAAACAAAAGGAGAAAAAATATGAAAAATAAGAGAATATGGCTGACAGCTTTGTCATTTCTTCTCGTTTTCTCGTTTATTCTTACGTTCAGCTCCTGTGTGACAAGCGGAGGGGATGACACCGAGAGCGGCGAGAGTGACGGGGCAGACACCGAAAATGAGACCGAAAGCAGCTACAGTGCGGAGCCTATCACGCTCTTCGACGGAAGTGACGCGGACTACAGGATAGTTTATTCCGAGAATATTACCTCGTCTCTTCGCAAGGCTGTTCTTGAATTCAAGGCGGCGGTTGAGGATGTGACGGGAAAGACGGTCACTGTGGCTACCGACACATCGAAGAACTTCAAGGAGGTCTCGAAGGAGATATTGATCGGTAACACGGTTCGCCCCGAGACGGCGACGGCACTTGAGGGACTTGACGGTGTGGGCTACAAAATAGCGAGAGTGAACGACAAGATCTGTATTGTCGGAACGAACGATTATCTTGCCGCTCGCGCTCTTTCCGAGATCTTCTCTCAGCTTACATCTGAGGACGGAAAGGTCACGGTGGCGGGAAATATTTCCTATTACTCCGACTGCTCGGCGGACATGACGACGCTTATAACGGACGAGGGCAAGTTTGCTTATGAGATCATAATTCCCAAGAACGACGCGTCTATGAAGAGCGCGGCGACGGATTTTGCCGACAGGCTTGAGACTCTTTTCAACAAGGACGACAAGCACGATCTGAAAATAGCTTATCGTTTTGACACGGCTTTCCCCTCAAAGGACGGTGTCCCAGAGATACTTATAGGAAAGACCGACCGCGAGGCGTCGACGGCGCTTTATGAGGACATCGGATATTTCGCGTACAGACTTTTTGCCGAGAACGGAAACATACTTATCGGCGCTCACAAGAGCGACATTACAGCCTCCGCTCTGAACGCTTTGTATATCTACATTGAAGAGGCATACAGAAGCTCGAACGACGGCAACTGCCACATCCCCAAGTCACTTGACATCAAGGATGAGTCCTACGGATGGACGAATGAGGTGCTCAACGTTGACGGCGCGAACTTCGGAGGCATCTACGATCCTGCGGACGGAACCTATCTTATACAGTACACCGACGCCGATGCGGGTGAGTACGAGGCATATATAAACGATCTGAAGTCGGGCGGCATGACGCTTGCGAAGGCCTACACGATGGGTAACAACAGCTACTCTCTGATGTACGGCAAGGAGGCGAACGCTTACGTTTCTTATATAAAGAACGCGGGCGAGATAAGGGTGTACATAGAAAAGGCGGGCACCTACGTTTATCCCACCGAGTCGGCGGCAGAGGCGGAGGGAAGCTACGCTCCCACGCTCTCTCAGCTTCGCGTTGACAACTACACGTCGAGGGCGAACGGAGGTATGTCCTACGTTATACAGCTCTCTAACGGACATTTCATTATTATAGACGGCGGATACAATACGCCCGACGAGGCTGAAAATCTCTACAACTACCTCAAGGCTCAATTGCCCGCGGGTGAGAAGCCGATAATCGACGCGTGGTTTATCTCTCACCTCCACGGCGACCATTTCGGAGCATTCCTTGCGTTCTCGTCGAGATACGGTGAGAACGAGGTTGAGCTGAGGGCTCTCTATTACAATTTCCTACAGGACAACACGGGCTTGACCGAGGTAGAGACGTGGGCGATAAAGCAGATACAGAACGGCGCTAAGAAGTGGTCGGACATCGTGCTTTACGAAAAGCTCCACACGGGTATGACGCTTGAATTTACGGGTGCTCGCGTCTCTGTGATATGCACGCACGAGGACGTTTATCCCCGTGAGCATATCGACGCGAACGACACGACGACGGTCATACGCATTGATATAGAGGGACAGAGCGCGATCTTTCTCGGTGACTGCCGTGACAATCAGAGCGCGGCGATGCTACAGAATTTCGGTGACTCGGACGTACTGAGCGCTGACATCGTTCAGTGGTCTCACCACGGCTACGAGGGCGCTACCAAGGAGCTTTACGAGGCGATAGATGCGGACGTTATTTTGTTCCCGCTCAATATCGTGGGCTGGCAGGCGAACTACTCGAGCGTTCCTCAGAACGTATTTGCGCAGTGGTACGCTAAAACAAATCTCCCCGCAGGCTCTTATATAGTTGACAATCTTGCAAACGGCAACATCAAGAAGATAATAGTAGCGGGCGACGGCGAGTATCAGAAGCTTATTTTGCCTTACACGCCTACGGGCGACGCGCTTCTTGACTACAATGCGTACTTTGAGGCGCACAAAAACGACAGACCTGTACCCACTGTGGACGTAGGAGAGGTAATAACATGACGGCTGACGTAGGAAACGCAAAATTTTTCGTGACCGATGCGGGCAGAGAGATAGGCACTTACGATGCCTGCGACGGGACGTTCGTTTTCTGCCGAGAGGGTATATCCGAGGTAGATTACAGAGATTACGTTTGCGAGCTCATAAGGGAGGGCTACAGCCTTTGCGACGAATATGAGCTTGGAAAGAATTTTTACTCGATGCTTTCGGGCGCGGACGCGACGGCGTTTATCTCCTATCTCGGAGAGGTAGGGGAGCTTCGCGCGTATGCCGAGCCGAAGGGATTTTCCGCCACGCCTCCGAGAAAGAACGGAGAGGCGGGCGACGGAGACGTGACGCTCCTTCAGCTTGAGGTAGACTCCGAGGGCTCACGGCAGAACGGCGGTATGACCTACATCCTGAAGCTTTCGGACGGGCGCTTTATTCTCATTGACGGGGGATATTACAGCGATGCCGAGGCGGATAGGATATACGGGGTGCTCCGTGAGAACACGCAGGTGGGAAAGAAGCCGCATATTGCCGCGTGGTTTATGACGCATATGCACGGCGATCACTATGGCGGTATGATACGCTTCTGCGAGAAATACGCGGGCGAATGTCTGCTTGACGGCTTCTATTTCAGTGGCTTTCGGGTTGGCGGCACGTCGTGCTGGCTTGGGATGGTAGACAAATTCTGTGTTCTGCGCGATATGTGGAAAAAGGGCGAGCGTCCTGCGATATACGGCAAGCTGCACACGGGAATGAGCTTTGACTTTTCGGGAGTCGTTATCAGGATAATGTGCACTCAGGAGGACGTTTATCCCAAGCGCTTTATCGACGCGAACGACACGTCGACGGTATTCCGCATTGACGCGCGCGGACAGCGGATAATGATACTCGGAGACTGCCGCGACCACGAATGTGACGCTATGCTGAGGTCGTTCGGAAAGAGTGGAGAGCTCAGATGCGATATGGTGCAGTTTTCTCATCACGGCTACGAGGGAGCGACAAAGCAGCTCTACGAGGCGGTGGGCGCGCAGACGGTGCTCTATCCCTTGAATATCGTTGGATGGCAGGAGAATTACAAGACAGTTCCTCAGAACGTGTTTGCCATATGGTTTCCAAAGACCGACCGCCCCGCGAAGGATTATATTGCGGAGAATATGGCGAACGGCAATATAAAAAAGGTGATCGTGGCGGGTGCAGGGCCCTCGGCGCTGACCTTACCGTATATTCCCGAGGGCGAGGTAATTCTCGACTACGAGGCTTTCTTTGAGGAGCACAAGCACAAGGTCCCCACGGGCTATGAGCTGAAGGGCTACCGCTATGCGGACGGGGACGAGACAAAGATCGAAAAAATTTAAAATTTTTAAATACAAAGGAGATATTTATTATGAAAAGAGCATTGGCACTGACTCTCATCTGCCTTACGCTTCTGTCCACGCTTGTGGCCTGCGGCATTGGCAAGGGTAATGAGGATGACACGACAAAGAACACGGAAACGAAGGGCGACGTTGTTGAGACGACACAAACTGAGGAGACCGCAGATGATGGCAGAAGCGACAGTGACGTTCTTCCTCAGAAGGGCGAGATAGATTTTAACGGAATGAACTATACCATACTCAGCCGTGAGACTACCGCATATGAGTTTGACGAAAACGTTGCGGGCGGAAGCGGCGGACAGGAGGTCACGAAGGCGATACACGAGCGTAACGCTTCTGTAGCTGACCGTTACAACGTAGTTATCAAGACGAGAAAAGAGCCTGGTGAATGGGGTAACAAGACCAGCTTTGCCAAGGCTGTTGAGGCTGAGGCGCTTGCTGCTTGGTCTGAGGTATGCCTCGTTGCTACTCACTCGGGCTACATAAATGAGATCGCAATAAACGGAAACGCTCTCGACATGAACGAGCTTGATTACGTTGATTACACCAAGGCTTGGTGGAGTGAGGCGTTCTACAACGATTGCCTTATTGACGGTAAGTGTATGTTTATGATAGGCGATATTGCTTACAACGTATATGAGAGAATGGAGGTTATCTACTTCAATCAGTCTCTCGTTACGGCTAACGGCTATGAGGAAGATATGTACGAGCTTGTTTACGACAAGAAGTGGACATATGACAAGATGAAGTCTATGGCGCTCGAGTTTGCTCCCAGCGTAGCTGCGGGAACACCTACCGAGTACGGCATACTTTACAACTCCCACTCTGTAAAGGCGGCTCTTACGGGTATGGAATTTGCATTTACCTACCGTGATGAGAACGACAGACATCAGCTCTACACCGAGCTTCCCGCATCATCGATCACTCTTGTTGACAACTTTATTGACGACATTTATATGAACAACACCATTCATTGGGACAGAACCACAGCCGCTGACGCTACGTTCGGAACAGAGACCTTCGCGGGAGGCAAGGCGCTCTTCTATGCTCAGTATCTTGAGGAGGCTAAGAACATAAAGGCGACAATGACCGATGATTTCGGTATTCTTCCCGTTCCTATGGCAGATGAGCTTCAGGATTGGTATCACACGGGCGGATGCGACAATATGACGGGCGTTATGGTTCCCACCTGCACAAGAAGCACACAGGCGGTAGGACTTATTACCGAGGCACTTTGTATGTATTCCTATGAGCTTATAAGACCTGCTTACTATGAGGTATCTCTTAAAACACAATATACCGACGATTCAGACGTTGTAGATATGCTCGACCTTATCCGTAAGTGCTACAAGATCCCCTTCGGACTTGCTTACGCAACTGTTATCGGCAACCCTTACTGGGATATTGAGCAGTGCTTTGTAGACAAGGGCGCTTCCTCTATCGGAACAAAGTACTCCGGAAACCTGAGTACGTATAAGGGCAAGCTCGATAATATGTACACTAATCTCGATAAATAAGCAGTAAGGAGCACTTATGAAAAATATTTTTAAAATAATACTTTGCCTTATGCTCTCTCTTTGCGTTCTGTTCGCATTTGCGGCTTGCGCGGATGATGCGGGCGACGGTGAGGAAAGCGAAAGCGTAAGTCAGACCGAAACCGACACCTCCTCTGATGATGAAAACGACGAGGGCGGCGGTGATAACGGCGGCAATGACGAGAACAATAACGGCGAAAACAATGACAACAATAACGGCGAGGGCGGTAATGACAACACTCAGGGTGGCGGCGACAATACCCAAGGCGGTGATAACACCCAAGGCGGTGACAACACCCAAGGTGGCGGCGACAATACCCAAGGCGGTGATAACACCCAAGGTGGTGACAACACCCAAGGCGGTGACAACACTCAGGGCGGAGACAACACGGGTGACAACACGCAGAGCGGCGTTACCAACGGCGGCGCCGAGGTAACCCCCGGCTTCGGAGAGCTTACTCCCCTTACATAAGTAACTGAAAAACGGGGCTGAGTCGTTACTGTCTCAGCCCTTGCTTTTGATAACGGCTAAGAAGCGATAAATTGAAGTTTTATCGGTAGTTTGTTATCTTGCTATACAGAGAAAATCGGTTTGTTTTTTATCTAAGGTAAATTTTGCTAACGCAAAAAAGATCCTTCACTGTGTCTGCAAGGTAGCAAGCCGTCACGTAGCGCAGCGAAGTAGTGACACGTTCGGTAGGTTGTAAAAATTTGTTTATATTTTTGTCGCACTGTACTTTGGTGCATATATAATTACTTCTCGTACACTAACTTGTCATCACAGAGCATTTTTGCCGTTGGCAAAAGGAACCGTTTAACCAAATATTTAACCATCCCCCAGTCATTAAGAGGAGACAAAATGAACACATACGAATTTTTAAACGGCGGGTATGACGTAAGGATAAACCGTCACGATCTGCCCTATCCGTGGGTAAACTACCTGACCAACACAAGGCTTACCGCTATGGTATCTCAGGCGGGAGGCGGATTTCTTTGGTACAAGGATCCCTGCAAGTTCAGAATTACCCGTTACAGATACAATCAGCTTCCGACCGACACCCCCGGATTTTATATCTACATAAAGGAAAACGGCGGCGACGCCTGGTGTCCTACCTTCAATCCTATGTACGACAAGGAGACAAAGAGGCACACCGTACACCGTCCCGGAGAGACGGTCTACTACGCGACACACGGAGATACCGAGGCGAAGCTCTCCTTTTACATTCCGCCCGATCAGGATACGCTTATTTGGGAGCTGACGCTTGAGGACAAGGGCGAGGGCGAGAAGAGCTTTGAGATTTTCGCCTACGCTGAGCTTTCGCAGTACGATTGGTCGAGTGAGCAGAGCTTCGGATATTATTGGCAGCATATGCTTTCCACAAGATACGACGAAGAAAACGAGATGCTCTACTATCATTACAATTACGCTAAGGATCAGTACAGACACGACGTAGCTCCTCTCGTGTACTTTGCCTCCGACGCAAGGATAGAGGGCTTTTCGGGCGACAGAGACGCTTTTGTCGGCAATTACAGAAGCGAAGCCTGTCCTTTAGCGGTCGAGACGGGAGAGCTTGGCGGCGAGGAGATAAATTCGGGCAACGGCGCGGCGGCTCTTAAGGTAATAAAGACCTGCAAGGCGAGTGGAAGCGTGACGGTACGCTTCTTCCTTGGCGCAGAGGAGGGCGCGCTCGTTGATTTTGCAAAGGCATATGCGGGCGCTGTAGCAAGCGTAAAGGCTCTCCGTCAGCCCGAATACGTCGCTGAGCAGAGAAGAGCGCTTGAGAGACGGTATGCCGAGCACTTTGCGCATTACAGATGCACTATTCCCGACAAGGTGGCAGAGCGTCAAATAAATATCTGGGGACCTCTCAATGCTATGCAGTTCTCACTCTTCCATCAGACGCCTCAGCCGAGCGCGCCCGGTGTGCGTTCGATAGGCGCGAGAGATAAGCTGCAGGCTCTTATGCCGATGGTGTTCAGGTCGCCCGAGGAGGTAAAGGAGAACTTCCTTTTCCTGCTTGCGCGTCAGTACACTAACGGCTCTATCTCGCACAATATCCGAGGCGCTATGATGTCTTGGGCAGAGCCCGGGGCGTACAATCGCACGAACATAAAGAGCGACGATCTTTTGTGGATACCGTTCCTTGCTTACTCGGTGGCATCCGAGACCGACACGTCCTTCCTTGACCGAGAGATCGGATATTACGGACTCGACGGCAAGCCCTCAGACGAGATCGAGAGCGTTTGGAAGCATCTTATGCGTGTTGTCGGATTTACCGAGGACAATCTCGGTGAGCACGGACTTCCCCTGATGCTTGACGGCGACTGGAACGACATAATAAAGAAATTTTCCTACAAGGGCAGAGGCGAGTCGGTATTTGCCGCTGAGCAGTACGTTGCGGCTCTGCGCAAGCTCATAGAGCTGTCGGAGGCGACGGGGAGAGACTCTGACGGTACGGTTCTCAGAGGATACCTTGAAAAGCAGATACGCGCGATAAACGACCACGCCTATAGCGGCAAGTGGTGGTACCGTTGCTTCAACGACGAGGGCGAGCCGATAGGCGCTGAGGGTGATACCTTCGGCAAGCTCTGGCTCAATCCGCAGTCGTGGGCGGTCATCGCGGAGGTCGGCACAATGGAGGAGCGCGACGGCGCTATGGAGGCTGTTGAAAATACGCTCGACACGGGCTACGGAAATATGCTTCTGTATCCCGGCTTTAAGACCTATCCCCAGGTAAAGGCGCCTTTCAGTCCCTACAATCCCGGTACGGGAGAGAACGGCGCCATCTTCTGCCACGCGCACACGTGGGCGATAATTGCGGAGGCTAAGAGAGGAAACGCAGAGAAGGCATGGAAGTTCTATAACGACCTTATTCCCTCAAATCTTTGCGACAGGCTCGGTATTGAGACCTACAAGTCCGATCCGTTCGGTTGGGTAAGCAATATCGTCGGCCCCGAGAACAAAAAGCACGGTTGGGGTAACGTTATCCGTCACACGGGAACCTCCTCATGGATGAATATTGCGGCGACTCAATATCTTCTCGGAGTCAGAACGGTGCTCTCGGGTGTTAAGCTCGATCCCTGCGTTCCCGCCGATTGGAAGGAATTTTCGGTGGAGCGCGATTATCTCGGATGTCGGATGAATATTACGTTCAGAAATCCCGACGGCGCACTCAAGGGAATAAGATACGCCTTGGTCGACGGAAAGAGGTATGAGGGCAATATTCTTCCCCGTGAGCTGTTTGAGGGAAAGGCTTCTGTAAATATTGAGGCAATAATGTGATAAATTTCCCGAAAGCTATTGCGGAAAAGGAAAAAATATGTTAAAATAATGCAGGCTTGAATAAAGTCTGCATTGTTTTTTGAAGAAATGATGGATTTTTTTGGGGGATGGAAGAATTGTATTTTGAAAAGATGTTCCCGCCAAACAAATCGTAGTAAAGCGGCTTCGCCGCAAGATCCTCTTACTCCGATACGCCTATTTCGCTGTTAGCGAAATGGCAAGAACAAAGTTCTTGCTCGACTGTTTCTTTAGGTGCCCCCATAAACGGTTCCTTTTGCCAACGGCAAAAATGCTCTGTGATGACAGGTTAGTTGAGATAGAAAATTTGGTATGTACCGAAGTATGTTTCGGTAACCTTGTGTATGGATTTATGCATAGTTAATCGCTAAATATACACTATCTGTCATCCTGAACGGCTCGCTACCTTGCAGACACAGTGAAGGACCTTTTTTGCGTCAGCAAAATTTACCTTAGATTTGCTGTGGTTTGTTTTCTTGTTTTGCTATATTCAAGCGTAGTATTTTTAAAATTCAAACACTTCGACAAACTCAAATTTGGAAATAAAAATAAGGAGAACATTATGGAACTCAAGGTAATAAGCTTCAACATACGCTGTTGTGATGACAAGGACGGGCACTCGATAGCAGAGCGCGCTCCGCGGCTTGCTTCTCTCACGCTACCGCTTGATGCTGACGTTATCGGATTTCAGGAGTACCGCCCAAAATGGGAGGAGCTTATTGCAGAATATTACTCCGATAAATATGAAATATTCAATAAATACCGCTCTACCGAGCATCCCGAAAGTGCGCCGATACTCTGGAAAAGAGACAAATTTGATCTTATCGACAAGGGCTATTTCTGGCTCTCCGATACTCCCGAGGTCGAATCAAAGGGCTGGGATGAGAAGTACGATTGCCACAGAATATGTGAGTACGTTATACTTGCGCCCAAGGACGGCGGAAAGCCATTTACCTTTATGAACACACATTTCGGATTCGGAGACTCCTGCCAGACAAAGAGCGCGCGTCTTATATACGAGTACGGCAAGCGCATATCGGGAAATCCCACCTTTGTGACGGGAGACTTCAATATGTGCCCCGACAGCGCGGGATATGCCGAAATGACGAAGTATTTTACCGACGTCAACACCGTAACTGCAAAGGATACCCGTCAGACCTTCCACGGCTACGCGCCCGAAAGGCATCCGAACGAGCATATAGACTATTGCTTTATCGGCGAGGGCATCAAGCCTCTGTCAAGAGAGCGTATTGACGGTACGGTAGACGGCAAATACCCCTCCGACCACTACGGTCTGATGATAAAATTGGAAATATAATTTAAGGAGATATTAAAAATGGAACTCAAGGGAAAAATAATTGACTTTTTAGGTGACAGCATCACTGAGGGCTCGGGCGTTAACGATAAAGCCAACTGCCGTTACGACAACAGACTTTGCCGCGACTACGAGCTTGCAGGGGTATATAACTACGGTATAGGCGGCACGAGAATTGCGCATCAGTCAAAGCCAAGTGACAACCCAAGGCAAGACCTTTGCTTCTGCGGAAGAGCGCACGATCTTAACAAGTCTGCCGACATTGTTGTTGTCTACGGCGGAGTAAACGATTATATACACGGAGACGCTCTTTTCGGTACGATGGAGGACAGAACTCCAGAGACCTTCTGCGGAGCTGTTTATTACCTTATGCAGCTCTTAAAGACTAAGCACGAGGGAAAGACTATAGTCTTTATGACTCCCGCGCACTGCTATTACAAGGGAGTATCCGACAGCACACCCTCGCCCCGTCCGATAAAGAGAGACGCGCGTCCTCTTATTGAATACGTAAACGTTATCAAGGCAAGAGGCGAGGAGCTTGGAATTCCTGTGCTCGATATGTTCGAAAATCTCGGCATCGATCCCAACAACGATGAGCAGAGAGCGACGCTGACTGCCGACGGTCTGCACTTCAACGACGAGGGACACGCGTATATCGCAAGAGCGCTCGGAAACTTCCTTTGCGAGCTTTAAAATATCGAAAAAAGCGGAGCTTGACGTGAATTTTTTACAGACATTTTTTAAGGCGGTAGCGGCAGGGCTGTCCATTTCTGTGGGCGCGGCGTCCTACCTTATGTGTGACAATAAAATAGTCGGAGCGCTTCTTTTTACGGTTGGTCTTTTCACCATCTGCTTTTTCGGGCTCAATCTTTACACGGGAAAGATAGGCTATCTGCTCGATATGGAGCATCCTGTTGATTGCCTTACCATATGGTTTGGAAATGCTGTGGGATGTGTGCTCGGCGGACTTCTTCTGAGGCTTGCGCTTCCGAGGCTTGCCCAGACGGCAAGGGCTCTTACCGAGGCAAAGCTCTCTGTTCCGATTTATAGGGCGGCTATTCTCGGACTTTTCTGCGGAATGCTTATGTATATCGCGGTACATAATTACAGGGAAAATCCCCATATGTTCGGAAAGTGTGTGGGAATATTCGTATGCATACCCGCATTCATACTTTGCGGATTTGAGCATTGCATTGCGAACGTTGTGTATTTTACTCTCGGCATTACGTCCGTCTCACAGCTTTTGCCAATGCTTCTTATGACGGTCGTTGTGACTGCTGCGAATGCTGTGGGCGCGGTGGCTTTCCGAAAGCTGTCGTTGGCTTTTTCGAAAAAAGGGAAATGAATATCGGGGGCTGAGTCATTAAAATGTGGCTCAGTTCCTTGCTTTTTTCAGATTTCTAACCTTCAAATTTGAGTTTCTACTCCGCTACGCTCCGTGGCAAGAACAAAGTTCTTGCGGTTCGTACGGTCTGTTTTTCAAATTCGAATTTGTAGTGGAGATTGAAAATAGTTTATTCCCACCACTCTATGTGCAGTAAAGCGACTTCGTCGCAAGATCCTTCGACTGCTTCTTTAGATACCCCCATAAGCGGTTCGGGCTCAGGATGACAGGTTAGTTGAGAAATAATAAATGTAAATCAAAGTTCAGTTCGGGGTATGTATATACAGATTTACGCGTACATTGTCGTACCACATACACTAAATGTCAT
>JAFTYG010000044.1 GCA_017461365.1 Clostridia bacterium
AAATTATATTACAGCAAGTCTTTCGACTTGGTATAATCTCTCGAGCTATTTTTTCTTAGCTTCTTTTACTTTGTTCGAGTATATATAACTCTTGACGAGATTAGTTCTTTCGCACATACTATGCTTTGTACTTCTCTCTTGCTGTTCAATTTTCAATGACCTTTTCGCTGTACCTCTCGAGGTCTCCCTCGCGGACAGCTTGACTATTATACCACATCTCTTTCCCTTTGTCAATACCTTTTTGAAAAGTTTTTTAAAAATTTTTTCGAGGTATTTCAGCGAAGATATGCGATATTCGCCACATCTCGCGGCGGAATTAAATTATACCACTTCGTTTGCAATTTGTCAAGCACTTTTTTAAAAAAAGTTAAATATTTTTTCAAAGCCGTTTTTTGCTCTTTTCATGCACAGATAAAAAAAGAACTCGGAGGCTTTTAAAAAGCGCCTCCGAGTCTGAGCAAAAAGGTTACCAAGAACACCGTGAGTGCCGACGCAAGAGTCGACCATACGACCAACTGCCCCGCCAACGTCACGTCTCCGCCCATTTCCTGAACCATAGGAACGCTCGGAACGGCTACGGGAGTTGCAAACACAGCTACAAACACAGCAAAGTGCTCAGGGGCAAATCTCTCACGGAAGAAAAAGTACGCAACGCCGATGGTCAACGCGGGAACGATAACGGTGCGTATAAGCGTACCGAATATTATCTCACGCTTGAGCGACGCGACGGCAGAAAATTCAAACTGTGCGCCGAGCACAAGAAGCGCAAGAGGTATAGCAAGATTGGAAAGATACTGCAAGGCAGTCATTATAGGTGTGATATTCGAAAGGCGGAAATCTATTCCCGTCTTTACAAAGATCATACGGATACCGACGCAGACCAGTCCTGCGGCAATTCCGATTATTAAGGGGTTTTTTATTATATCGAGGATTATGCTCTTTACACTCGGCTTTTTTTCGCTGTCATTACCTATCGCAACAAGGCTGATAACGGCAAGCACGTTGAAAAGAGGTATAACCGCGGCAGAAAGCAACGTAGCCGCCTCCGCGCCGGCTTGTCCGTAAAGCGACTCGGCAAGAGGAATTCCGATAAGAGAATATCCCGATCTGACAGCCGCCTGTATAAGAACTCCCCTTCTGTTCTTCTGACGCGCGATGGCTATCGATGCAGGTATGGACAAGAAGAAAACAACAAGCACAGCTATGACGGCGTATCCTATAAATCCGAAATCTATATTTGAAAGATCATCCATATTATATATCTTTACAAAAAGCATAACGGGCATGAAGATTCGGAAAACAAGACGGTTAGCTTCCTTTGCAAACCGTTCATTCATAAATCCAAGCCTTTTAAGCAGGTATCCGATGACTACCATCAAAATAATAGGAGCAACAGCGTAAAGTGCGAAAATAAAAGAGTCCATAATAAACCTCGTTAAAAAACAATCAATCCTAAACATTGAAAAAAGCAAGTCGCACGACTTGCTTTTTTTCGGTGAAACATTCGGACTTAGATCCGAACAACACCATCGCGGTGTAAAGTTTGGCTTTGCACTGCACTCCGTCGATAACTGGGTGCAGACACTGCCTGCTGGTGGGCCATCAGGGACTCGAACCCCGGACCGACCGGTTATGAGCCGGTAGCTCTAACCAACTGAGCTAATGGCCCAAGTCTTTCAAACTCGGACTTGAATATTATATACCATCTTTCCAGATTTGTCAAGAGTTTTTTGCAAAAAAATAAAAATTATTTTCATCGACAGGATTTTCTTGATTTATCAGCCATATAATGGTATCCTTATTTCGCTACCCACGGGTAAGTAAATATGTTTTAAAAACAGGAGGTCATTATGAAAAGATCCACATTCGCAATTCTTTTTACCGTTCTTATCACTCTTTCCTGCGTTTTCGCATCCTGCAACGCAAGGGACACCATTCCGCTCTTTGACAGCTCCGACACAACAGACACCGATACGGAAGCTTACACATCCATGATCAGAGAGCTCGAAGATCAGATAGTCGAGCTCAAGCAAAATCAGTACATATCCGAGTCCAAGCGCGCAGAAGAAATACTCCGACTTGAAAAGCTCATTCTCGAAATAAAGCAAAGTGCAAACACAAATACGGATAACGACACAGAACAAAACACAGATACAGATACAAACAAGGATACAAGCGCGGATACCGACACGGACGCAAGCACAGAGCCTGACAACACCGACAATGCCCCCACGGGAAAATTCCTGTACACCGTAAATGAAAACAAGGCGACGGTAACAGGCTACACGGGAGGCGATACGGTTCTTACAATTCCCTCCTCCATTGACGGGTACGAGGTAACAGCCATCGCAGACGACGCCTTCACCTCAAAGGAGCTTGAAACGGTAATAGTTCCCGACGGAGTAACAAAGATAGGATGGTTCGCCTTTGCGGAATGTGATGCTCTGCGCTCGGTAACGCTCCCCGACAGTGTTGTCAGCATAGGATATTCGGCATTTCCCAAAAAGATAAACGGATTTACGCTGATATGTTCGTCTGAGTCTTTTGCGTCAAGATACGCCGAAAGCTACGGATTGTCGGTAACATCTATATAACTTCACTGCAATGTAAAAAAATATACTTGACCTGCCGCTTCTCTTGATGTATAATATATATGTTATTTTATCAGGGAGGCGGCAAAAATGAAGCAGTTGAAAGATCTGTTTTACGACATCGTGCGGTGGTTTTCGGCACTGAATATAAAAAAGACAGCGTTCATCGTATCGGTAGCGGCTCTGATCATCACTCCCACCGTCCTTGCGGGGGGATACGTAATCTACAATGAATATGTACATAACACAGATTATTTTTCCGTAACGCTTTATGACAGCGACGAAAATATAATTGCGGAAGAACGCGAAACACCCGAAAACGCCAAAGTATCGACATTAACTGAAATATTTTACACGCTGACAAAGGATCCCGTCGCTTACAGCGCAGATACGACTGCAAATACCGATCGAACGTTCGTGAGGGCAGTTATGTCCTATAACGGAAGCAGCTCTGAAATAATATGCTACTTTTCCACAGATGAAGCAAGCGCTTATTACACCGACGAAAGCGGAAAGAGCTTTGCTATTCCCGAGAGCATAAATACCGAATTTCTTTCTACACCTTATTCCGAGGTATTTTATCCGTCCTCGACAGCGCTTTCTCTGTCGACCATCGACCTCGACGTTATTACACCGAGGTCGGTCGATTGGTATTACAAAAACACGAGCGGAGATTATATGCTGTCCACGCGAAATAAACGCACAGACAAGCTCAAGACCTATGAGATAACGGGAGCTATAGACATAAAATTCGAAAGCGAACCCGACCTGACGGTAGCGCGTGTATATGACGGCGACGATCTCATTTACAGAGGCGCGGCGGATGAATTGCCCTTTCTTATTGCGGACGCAAACGACAAGCTGCGCATACATCTGGAAGCCGAATGGAACAAATCAAGTGACGCAGAAAACTACGGCAAACAGGTATATGAATTTTACGTGTCCATAAAGAACCGTTCAAACTTTTATTTAAGCTCCGAAAAAGCGCAAGCCGGCGGATTTGTCATTCTTGATTGCACCAACGTCACCGATCTTTCTAAAATAGGATTTAGCTGCAACCGCGATGGATACTCACCCGTATTCAGATATTATAATGATCTTGCGCGAACACTCATTCAGTTCCCCGTTGACTCCGCAGAAGAGCTTTTTGAATTCACTGTAACGTACGGAGCTGCGGCGCAGAGCTTTTCAGTTGAGATCACACGTCCGTCGGAAACGGCTGAGTTTACGTTTTCATCGCTTTTATTCGAGGACGGAGACGTTCCTATATTGCGTAATGGAAGCATAATGAATGAAATATCAGGCGCTTCTCTGCCCCCAAACGAGCTTGTTTATTTCCGAGGAAATTTTTCTGCTCCCGAAAAGCACGGATACACGGCGGCGTACACTCACAACAGCAAAATAGTGTGGGGAGAAGCTCTTGAATACTCATACACAGCGATCGGCAACGAATACGTAACCGTTTCGAACGACGTCAGCGGAAGCTCTGTCAAAGCTCTGCAAAATGGCATCGTTGCCTATATCGGATACAACGATTGGCTCGGCAATTACGTCGTAATAGATCACGGCTGCGGACTTCGCACATGGTATGCGGGGCTCGGCAAGATCGACGTGGAGGTCGGAGAGCTTCTGCTCTGCGATCAGCACATCGGAAAAGCGGGCGAGGGTACGTTCAATGGCTCGGAGGGCTTTACGCTTTACTGTACGCTCTACGACGCCGTGATCGATCCCAATGCGCTGTTCGATCTGTCAAGCAAATAAATTAACCGAATAAAAAATCTCCGATGCTCGTTTGAGCATCGGAGATTTTTTCAGTTCATAAGATCGTAGTACATCCAAAGAACAGTATATCTGTCCTTCAGATCCTTTGCATAAAAGTGCGCATCGGCTATCTTTTTCTCGCCGTAGAGCGCCTTGAAGCTGTCATACGAAAGACCTATCTTTTCGGTTAGCGCAAGCATCTCGGCAGAGCTCGGGCAATCACGAAGAACAGCCTTTATCTCATCCCACTTCTCGCGGTAAACGCTTACGCGATCAACGTCATACCAACCGAGCTTGTTCTGAAGCGCAAGCACCTCGTCGGTTATATCGGTATAGATACGGGAAATATTCTTCTCGTATTCAGCTCTGTCAAAGTGAGTTGCATACTCATCAATATTGTCAATTGCAAGAAGCTCCTCACGTATCTTTGCGGTATCAATAGCCGAATAACAAACGTCAATTCCGTGGGGAAAATATTTTTCGCCTCTGACTATTCCGACGATCTCAAAATAGTGAGACATATGGTGCTCGCTTCCCGACGCAGGACGGGAATTTCCAACGTAAGCCATAAGGATACCTACGGCAACGAGCGCCTCCATAAGAGCCTTTACAGCCTCTCCGTCACGCCTCACAAGTCCGTCGGCAAGTCTTACAGTCTCTTCGACAGCTTCGTATGTAGCATCCATTACGAATTTACAAAGATACTCGCCGTTTACAACGTGAGCAAGCTTCCAGTCGTTAAGACAAGAATACTTACCGATAATATCGCCGTAGCCCGACTGTATCATATCGAAGGGAGCATTCTTCAAAACGTTTACGTCGGCAATGATAGCCTTTGGAACGTCGGCATTGAGAGTGACCTTCATTCCCTCAAGTATAAGCGCCGCACCCTTTGAAGCGTATCCGTCAATAGACGGAGCTGTTGCTACGATATAATAGGGCAAATGCGATATGAAGCTGACGTGCTTGCAAAGATCATTTATAACGCCCGAGCCGATGCCGATTATAAGGTCGGTAGCCTCTGTAACGTGTGCTCTCAGCTCGTCAATGGCGATCTCATTGGGAACGAGCACCTCTTCGGTGTCATAGATAAGCGTATCGGCAAGTCCTTCTCCGAGCTTTTCGGTAACGGGCGCGCCGCAAGCCTTGTATGTATTCTTATCAGCTACAAGCAGTATATTCTTGTAGTCGGCGGTTATCTCGGGAAGGCTGTCAAACGCATTCTCAGATATAATAACGTAATCAATGGGACACTTGTGCGACTTTCCGCACTCGCAGGTCTCCCTGCCTGTAAGCAGATCCTTTATTTCCATTTTAAATTTCTCTCCGATCAAAGAATTTCAGCAACGTATTCCTCAAGCTTGCGATAGTCGTCTACGCAGATAAACCCGAAGTCGGACTTATATACAGACTCGTCGTTACCGCCCTGTCCGTAGTCGTCACCTACAAAAATTACCTCGTCGTGCTTATATCCCTTTTCCTTGCAGTAAAGGTCGAGCGCGTAATATTTATTGTAAGGCTTGGGAGCCATATCGAAGGATGACGAGCCGCCAACAAAAACTATGTACTCGGAGAATACCTCGCATACCTCGTCGTATATCTTGCGTCTCTTCGCTCTGTCGGGATCGAATGCGAGCTTGTCCTCCGCCTTTGCCTTAGTTCCGAGGATCGCAAAGGTAACGCATCCCGAGGGATGGTATTCAACGCTCTCTCCCGCAAATTCGGTAAAGCCGTACTTATTTCTGAGCATAGTTACTCTTTCGTCAACCGACGCTCTGTCGCAGGGGAAGGTCAGATCTCTGACTATGTCAAGAGAGCTTGTCTCCTTGTTGTACGATGCGTATTGCAGACCGTAGTTTCCGATTATATCAAGGGGATACTGATCCATCTGATTGAATATACGCATACACTGTCCCGCGCCTACCATGCAAAGGTTATATTTTTTTGCAAGGCGGTCGAGCACCGAGCGATTTTTTTCGTCCAATTTCGTTTTGTGTTGAGTAAGGGTTCCGTCTAAGTCGAATGCGATAAGCTTGATCATTACCGTTCCTCCGTAAAAATAAAATTTCATCTTGACATATATTGTGTCTACGGTTATAATTATATATGAATGAGCGTTATCTGTCAACATTTGGCTTGAATTTTTAAAAACGCTCAAATTCGCTCATTTAATTGGAGATAATAATGCTAAAAAATCAAAGACATTTTGAAATACTTGAGATACTAAAAAACGAGGGATTTGCCGAGGTACGCACACTTGGCGAGCGGCTCTACGCAAGTCAGCCCACGATACGCCGCGACCTTGATTTTCTTGAAAAGCAAGGATATATCCGTCGAAGCCACGGCGGAGCCGTACTTGCCGACGATAGGATAAACACGCCTGTTTCCTTCCGACGCGGAACAAAGGCGCGTGAGAAAGCGCAGATATGCAAGCTCGCTGCGTCCCTTATAAGATCGGGAAGTCTCATATTTGCCGACGCATCGACGACCGCCGCGCACCTTGCCGACGCAATCCACGAAAGAGATAACGTAACGGTGGTCACAAACGGTTATCCCATCTGTCGTGCGCTCAGCGAAAAAGATATACGCGTTTTTTCCACGGGCGGCAGATTACTCAAAAATTCGATGGCATTCGTCGGCACTCAGGCAGAAGAAGCCGTACGGAAATTCAATGCCGAATGGCTTTTCTTCTCTTCCTCGTCGCTTGACGAAAACGGCGTTATCTCCGACTATTCGGAGGAGGAAACGGCGCTTCGTATCGCTATGAGGTCGGGCGCGCGGCGGTCGGTATTTCTCTGCGACTCGACAAAGTTCGGAAAGACCTCGGCATTTCGCGCATTTACCGTGTCGGAGATCGATTATGTGGTGACCGATGCGCCACTGCCTCAGCATATCCTGAACACCCACGGATTTTTATTACAAAAAAGTGAAAACGGTGCGTTTATGTACAAAAACAGCAGACTCGTTTGAGTCTGCTGTTTTCATCTTATCAGTTTATCAGTTGTACTCGGGCAACCAACCCCTGTGTGCTTCGATAAGCTCGTCGCACATTGCTATAATATCGTCGATAGACAGCTCGGAGGAGGTGTGAGGATCAAGCATTGCCGCCTGATAGATATACTCCTTCTTTCTCGTTGCCGCCGCCTCGATGGTAAGAAGCTGAGGATTGATGTTTGTCATATTCATAGCCGCAAGCTGTACGGGAAGCTTTCCGATAACGGTAGGCTGAATACCAAGCTTATTTACAAGACAGGGCACCTCAACACAAGCGTCGGCGGGAAGATTGGTGATAAGTCCCGTGTTGAGCACGTTTCCGCCTATCTTATAGGGCACGTCGGTAACGATAGCCTCCATAATTCTTGACGCATACTCTCTCGAGCGTGTGTGCTCGATCTTACCGTCAAGATATTCCGCCTTCGCGTTGTTCCACTTGGCTATCTGATTTATACAACGGCGGGGATACTCATCAAGCGGTATTCTGTAACGCTCGATAAGCTCGGGATACTTCGACTTTATAAACAGATTATTATACTCTGCATTGTGCTCGCTCGACTCGGTGCAGTAATATCCAAATCGGCGTATGTATTCAAAGCGTACAAGATCCTTGAAGTCCTCGGGAGGATTTTCAAGTATCTCGCAAGCGCGACGGCGTATCTCGGGATAAAGGTCGTTGCCGTCTGCATCCTCGATCTCAAGCAACCAAGCCATATGGTTAATACCCGCGATCTTTTCCTTGATAGGTCTCTTTACGTCATCATCATCCGTGGTGAGCCCAACACGCTTCAAAAGACCGTTGGAGCAGACCTGAACGCTGTGGCAAAGACCGATAGTATTTATATCGGTGTATCTCTGCATATAACCCGCGAGCATAGCCATGGGGTTTGTGTAATTTAGGAAAAGAGCCTTGGGGCAGACCTGCGCCATATCGTCCGCAAAATCCTGAAGCACGGGAATAGTTCGAAGAGAGCGGAAGATACCGCCGATACCGAGCGTGTCTGCAATAGTCTGACGCAGACCGTATTTTTTGGGTATTTCAAAATCAATTATCGTACAAGGATCGTAACCGCCGACCTGAATTGCGTTGATAACGAAATCAGCGCCTCTGAGAGCGTCCTTGCGGTTCTCGACGCCGAGATACTTTGATACCTTGGCTCTGCCGTTGTTGATGTTCTTATTGAGCGCGTTTACCATAATAAACGACTCCTCAAGTCTCGTCGCGTCAATATCATAGAGCGCATACTCAAAGTCGCGAAGAGCATCGGTCATCATCGAGTCACCGATAACGTTCTTTGCAAACACTGTGCTTCCTGCACCCATAAATGTGATCTTTCCCATAATTTTCTCCTTGATTTTTTATTTATTTTCCGCCTGCGCGGTAAAAGACTATTTTTTACGGCGATATTCCGATGTGTTCTTCCCTGTCACTCTCTTGAAAAAGTGAAAAAAGCAGCTCTCGCTCTCAAACCCACAGGCAAGAGCGATCTCGCTCATAGGCATATCACTTTCACTGTCCAAAAGATACTTCGCCTGATTTACTCTGCACATATCGAGATAGCTGTGCACCGTCATACCCGTAAATCTTTTGAAATCTCTGTCGAGCTTCGAGCGGCTCACTGCAAATCTTTTTGACATCTCACCCACGTCTATCTTGCTTCCGAGATTTTCCGAAACGTAACGGAGCACGTCCTGAATGTAGAAAGAGGGCGAGCCCACCTTTGAAATACGCTCGGGAGGACAGATCGCGATAAGGCGCTTTACAAAGAGCGCAAACACAAGCTCAGACTCGGCAATAGACTTACAGTCTCGGTAAAGGGTTACTATGCCGTACAGCTCCTTCGCTTCGCTGTCGGTCAGCTCATATAAGAGTCCGACGTTCGTCTCAAACAGCTCCGACGGAAGCAACCGCTTGTCAAATGCGCTCACCGTCTTTTCACCGAAATAAAAAACGTATCTTTCATACGACGTCGCATCCTTATCGTCACAGGACATCGAATGTATCGTATAGGGAGCGGACAGAATGACAGCCGCGTGCTTATATCTGTATTCCACTCCGTTGATAACCGATACTTGTCCGATAGCCTCGGGGCAAAAGTAAAATTCGTACTCGGGGTGAATGTGAGCGTGCGGCATTATCGACAGCTCATTGAAATAATCTATCTTCAGATCTACGCCCTTAGCGGAAAGAAATCGCATCGTCTCACCCCCATGTATCTTAATTATATCACATTTTTGGGCAAAATCAATGGTAAATTTCGTCAGATCACACTTATTTAATGAATTTTTTCGTCAATTACGTTCCTTTCGATATTCCGAAGGCGTTTTTCCGATCGTCTTTTTGAAAAACGGGAAGAAATAGTTCTCGCTTTTAAATCCGCACATCAGCGCTATATCGCTGATCGATATATTCTTTTGGTACTCAAGGAGAAATTTTGCCTGATTAAGACGGCACATCTCCATATAACTGTGTACCGTAATGCCCGCAAATTTTTTAAAATCTCTGTCGAGCTTCGAACGGCTCACAGCAAACTGCTTCGATATGTCGGCAATATCCAAGCCGTCCATAAAATTTTCGGAAATATACTGAAACACATCCTGAATATAGAATGACGGCAAGCCTACCTTTGTAATACTGTCGGGAGGACAGATAGTCATGAGTCTGTTCACTATCATGGCGAATATAAGATCCTGCTCTGCGGGCGTAGAGTTGTCACGGTACAGCTCAAATATCTTTTTAAGCTCCAGAGCATCCTCAACGGTCAGCTTAAAGAGATACCACGTGTTCCTCTGGAAAATATCTATCGGAAGAAGCTTTTTGTCAAAAGCATTCAAAGTATTTTCGCCAAAATACAAAACGTATCTGTCAAACTTGTCCGTACTCGTATCTATGCTCGACATAGAATGAAGAGTATATGGAGATGAAATAACAACCGACGGATACTTGTAAACGTATTCCGCGCCGTTAACAACAGACATCTGCTCCACGTCGTTGACACAGAAGCAAAGCTCAAAATGAGGATGTATGTGAGTGTATCGCATCCTGTAAGCCCCGTGAAACGCAACCATCTTTGTGTTTTGACCGTAATCCTCCAAAAATCCCATTATCCGCGACTCCTTGTATAATCTTCTTGTAATTATTATATCACTTTTTCAATCGCAAACAATACAATTTATGGTCAATTTCGGGCAAAAAACTACGATTTTTCGTCAAATCTACGTTTTTCGTCATATTCCTATCTTATGTATTCCACAGCACAAATAAAAAAATCGAGAGACCTCTCACGATAAGTATTCTTTTTATTATTTTGTACCACTCACTTCGATAGTATTATATCAAACTTTCGCATCATCGCATCCCAATCACGCCGAAGGCGTGTATATTATCAACACAAAGTGTTGTATATCATTACGACGAAGTCGAGTATATCATCAAGCCGCAGGAAAGATACACGCTGGCGCGTGATGAGATACAGCCCCACAGGGGCTGATGATATACTCGACTACGTCGTGATGATATACCAAGCCTGTGGCTTGGATAAACAAAAACAGAACATTTGTCGGTAGACAAATGTTCTGTTTTTGTTGGTGGGGGATGGTGGATTCGGACCACCGAAGTCAGTGACAACAGATTTACAGTCTGCCCCCTTTGGCCGCTCGGGAAATCCCCCATATGGAGCTGGTGAACGGAGTCGAACCATCAACCTGCTGATTACAAATCAGCTG
>JAFTYG010000045.1 GCA_017461365.1 Clostridia bacterium
AAGCAAAATTTACCTTAGAAAAAGAACGAATGGACTCCTGCAAAAGAAACAGGCATTAACCCGTAATTGCAACTTCAACACCTCGACAAACTTCAATTTTACACAACGACACATTATTTTTCACAAAAAGCAAAAAGGTCATCTCGAAGCCGAGACGACCTTTTTTATTCAAATCAAATTAGCCAAGCTTTGCCTGATTGATCTTGATGCCGGGGCCCATCGTGCTTGCGATAACGCAGCTCTTGATGTACTGTCCCTTTGCAGCAGCGGGCTTTGCCTTGATAACAGCGCCAACGAGCGTGTTGAAGTTCTCTGTGAGCTTCTCAACACCGAAGGAAGCCTTACCGATGGGGCAGTGGATGATGTTCGTCTTGTCAAGACGGTACTCGATCTTACCTGCCTTAGCCTCTGTAACTGCCTTTGCAACGTCGGGAGTAACGGTTCCTGCCTTAGGAGAAGGCATCAAGCCCTTAGGTCCGAGAACCTTACCGAGCTTACCGATAACACCCATCATGTCGGGGCTTGCAATAACAACGTCGAAGTCAAACCAGTTTTCCTGCATGATCTTCTCTGCGTACTCGGGACCGCCGACGTAATCTGCGCCTGCTGCCTCTGCCTTTGCTACGTTGTCACCCTTAGCGAATACGAGAACCTTTACGTTCTTACCTGTACCGTTGGGGAGAACTACCGCGCCTCTTACCTGCTGGTCAGCGTGACGGGAGTCAACGCCGAGGCGGATGTGATGCTCGATGGTCTCATCGAACTTTGCCTTGGATGTCTGGCAAACCAGACTCAAAGCTTCAGAAGGATCATATGCCTTGCTCTTATCAACGAGCTTTACGCTGTCTGTATATTTCTTTCCCATTTTCATAATCCTCCTTAGTCCTCAACTACTACGCCCATGCTGCGCGCAGTTCCCGCAACCATGCTCATTGCAGTCTCGATAGAAGCTGCATTGAGGTCGGGCATCTTTGTCTCAGCGATCTTACGAACCTGCTCTGTGGTGATCTTTGCAACCTTAGTCTTGTTAGGCTTTGCAGAGCCGGATTCGATACCTGCAGCCTTCTTTATAAGAACAGGAGCAGGGGGAGTCTTTGTGATAAACGTGAAGGAACGGTCTGCGTAAACCGTGATAACAACAGGGATGATGAGTCCCATATCATTCTTTGTTCTTTCGTTGAATTCCTTTGTAAATACGGGAATAGCAACACCGTACTGACCAAGCGCAGGACCTACGGGAGGCTGGGGTGTAGCCTTACCTGCAGGAAGCTGGAGCTTGATGTAACCCATAACTTTCTTTGCCATTTTAAAATTACCTCCATTGTGGTATTTATACGGGAGAATTCAAAAATTTTTCTCCCTCCCACTTTTGTGACAGTGTCACATTTAAGCGAGCTTTACGTCGTTTGCGTCAAGCTCAACGGGCATATCGCGGCGACCTCTCTTTACGAGCACCGTGATCTTCTTCTGATCGTCGGAAATAGACTGTACAACTCCCGTATAGCCCTCGAAAAGTCCTCCGCATACGGAGACCTCGTCGCCGACCTTAACAAGGAGCTCAACTCTTTTACTCTCGATATTCAATGCGTCTACCTCAGCCTCCGTAAGAGGTGTGGGGCGCGATCCTGGGCCTACAAAGCCTGTAACACCCGTGATGTTTCTGACTGCGTGCCAGCTCTCGTCGGTCATTATCATTTTGATAAGAACGTAGCTGGGGAATACCTTGACCTCGACCTCTTTTTCGGTATCGCCGTTTTTCTCTACGACGGTCTCGACGGGGATCTTGATGTCAAAAAACAAGTGTCCGAGTCCTCTGTTCTCGATGATCTTCTCAAGGCTTGCCTTAACCTTGTTTTCGTAGCCTGAGTAAGTGTGCGCCACATACCATCTCACGCCTACGTTCATTTCGTTTATGTCGCTCATATTTCTGCCCTCTTAGCCCTTGATCTTATTGATCAACTCAGGCAGAGCCTTTATTCCCTCGTGGAATGTAATGTCAAGCGCTGCGATAACTACTGCGCAGCTACCGACAACAACAAGTACGACAAGGGTATTTTTTAATACTTGCTTCCATGTCGGCCAGACAATTTTCTTTCTTTCGCTGTTGAAACCCTTCCAAGCCTCTTTAAGCTTGCCCTTTTTCTTTTCCTTAGCGGGCTTCTTTGTCTCGGCTTTGGTCTCTGCTACCTTTTTTTCCTTATCTGACATACTCTCCTCCCAAATTACTTAGATTCTTTGTGAAGAGTGTGCTTGCGGCAAAACTTGCAGTATTTTTTCAGCTCAAGTCTGTCAGGATCGTTTTTCTTGTTCTTCTTTGTGTCGTAATTTCTCTGCTTGCACTCGGTGCATACGAGAGTAATCTTGACTCTTGCATCATTAGCCATGTTAGCGGCACCTCCCATTTCTATTTATTTGACCTGTCTTTGAGGTTAACCTCACAGGTCTGTGTACCTCCCTCATCGGGCAGGGGCAGTCCGAAGCCTTTCGGCATGGCGCTTTTCGGACACAACAAAAAAGCCTGCTCGCAGAGGTAGTGACATTATACCACATACCACATCCTCTTGTCAAGGGCTTTTTTGATTTTTTTCATATTTTATTATCTTTTTGACAGCAACAGCGACCGTTTCGAGACTTTTGGCTTGTTTTGTTTAAGCCATCTTCCGCTCAGATAGCGCGCAAGGAAGAGCGCAAATCGGAACGCCCAATCCACAGTCATAGCTACCCAGACGCCCATAATTCCCATCCCTGCGCCCGAAAAGCTGAAAAGCCCGAACACCGACACAGTCTCCAACGCCAGAACGTAGCTGCCCGCCACACGAAATACCCACATTGAAACAAGCGACACGATAAGCGGAAAGCGCACGTCCTTAGCCGCGCGGAACGCCGAGGGCATCATAAAAGCGATGGGCCACAGTACAGCGGCGCAGACCGAATGATATATTATAAGCTGCTTGGCAATATCCGCCGACGCGGGGGACAGATCGTAAAGGGATACGATAGGCGTAATGAGCCCCACCGTCACCGCAACTATCAGCCACAGTGTCATGTAATTCAGCGCGGCGATGAGACGGGAATAATATTTAGCCTGTTTTTCATCCTCAGCTCCGACACATCTCCCGACCACCGTTATCATCGCGCCCGAATACGCCGAGCCTGCGGTATATTGAAAGTTTGAGACAGTCAGCGCCACCGCATTTGCGGCTATTGTGGCAGTTCCCATAGAAGATATGAGTGTTTGCGTAAGCAATCTGCCGAACTGAAACATCGCATCCTCTACACCGTTCGGCACGCCTATTCTCAGTATTTCCTTTATCACCCCGAGGTTGGGCTTGTAATGCAAAAGGCGTTCTATATAGAATATTCCGTTTTTTCTGTTCAGCAGGATGAGCATTACCGCCGCTCCCACAAATCGCGCCACAAGGGTGGATATAGCCGCGCCCGCAGAGCCCATCTCAAATCCCATTATAAGCAATGCGTTTCCGCCGATATTGATAAGGTTGGTAGCCACCGACACTATCATTGCGGCAAAGGAGTTCCCTGCAACTCGGAATATAGCGGTTATACTGCTGCTTATTGCCAACATCGGAAAGGACATCGCAATGTAGAAGAAATATCTCTCAGCGCTTACCATTACCGCCTCCTCGGCTTCTCCAAAAAGAAGATTAAGCAACGGTTTTCTGAATATTATTACCGCCACGCTCAGCAAAAGTGCCATAGCGGTCGACGCGTAAAGAAGCTGCTTTGACGTCTCCTGCGCCTCGTCCTTTTTCTTTTTTCCGATAGCTTGGGCTACTATCACAGCGCCTCCCGTAACGAGAGACGAGAAGAAAAGCACCAAAAGCGTATCGAGGCTATTGACGAGAGAAACTCCCGACACAGCCGCCTCTCCCGCATAGGATACCATCACCGTATCAACAGCTCCGACAGCTACCGACAGCACGTTCTGAATTATCAACGGCAAAATAAGCTTCGCAATCCCCCTGCCCGAAAACATCGGCGTGACTCCTTGAGGCAGACCGAAACGTTTAAATACTGACATTTTCCAACCTCACAAATTCTTATTGACAAAATTCTTTATCGGTATTATAATTATATCATAATAAATCGTCCATTTCTTGCCATATTCGGACAAAAATATGTCATATTTTTACGGAGATAAATTGCAAGGATATTTTAATTTAAGCAGAGAAACGCAAAATCAGATCGCCTACGGCAGAGTACACGATCCAAACGTTGACGTTCACTTTCATTCGCAAATAGAGCTCTACATTATCCTTTCGGGAAAGATAGAAGTGCTTATAAACGACAAACGTCGCCTTCTTCAAAAGGGAGATATTTCCGTTTCGCTGAGCTATGATGCTCACGGCTACCGTTCTGTGGAGAGCTCGGAGGCGCTTTATCTGATCGTCCCCACCGATCTTTTGTCAGACTTCTCCCATATAATTGCCGACAAACAGCTGGGTGAGCCGTTCACCGATGATCCCGAAACCTACAAAAAGGTTCTCGATGCTATGGAAAATATACTGCGATCCCAAAACGATCTTACCTTACGGGGTTATATTTACATAATATTCGGCGCTATTCTCGACCTCGCCACGCTTGAGGATCGGCAAAATGTACGCGAGACGCGTTTTGGCGCGGATATACTTATATATATAAGTCGAAATTTTCGCGAAGACCTTACGCTTTCCTCCCTTGCCGAAAGGTTCGGCTACAATCCGAGCTACTTGTCGCGGTATTTTCGCGAAGCCTTTGGTATTTCCTTCAGCCAATACCTGTCTACTCTTCGTCTGCGTGAAGCGGTGCTTCTGCTTAGATCAGGAGAGCACAGCGTTACGGAATGCGCCCTTGACAGCGGCTTCGGCTCTACGCGTAGCTTTTATCGGGCATTTTACGAGGAATTCAAATGTACGCCAAAGGAATATCTGAAGGACGAAAGGACAGGTAAATAGCTTTTTAAAAAAACAGAAGGGTTTATCGTTTTGCAATGCAAATTGGAGTTTGTGGGGGAGTGATATGTATAAATATGTCCCAAATGAGGACAGTACAGTAAAGCGACTTCGTCGCAAGATCCTTCGAATGTTTCCGAGGATGCCCCCATAAGCGGTTCGGGCTCAGGATGACAAGTTAGTGTATGAGAGGTAAATGGATATATGCCAAAGTTTATTACGGGCACTTTTATTATAGGTTTATGCATATGTTCGTCGCCCAGCATCCACTATCTGTCATCCTGAACGGCTTGCTACCTTGCAAGCCATGTGAAGGATCTTTTTTGCGTAAGCAAAATTCACCTTAGATTTGCCGTGGTTTGTTTTCTTGTTGTGCCTCATTCAAGCGTAGCAATTTTAAATCAAACCTCCTCGACAAACTCAAATTTGTAGGAAAAGTATATATAAAAGCAATAGGCTGAGTCACGGTCAATGACTCAGCCTATTAAGATATTTTTTCAATTATTCAGCATCCGTATTTTCGAGATCTTCCTCGGAAATGACGCACTCGAACTTCTCGCCGCAAGCAGGGCAAGCAAGCTCCTCGGGATCGATGCTTCCGTCAAAGCAGATGACCTCACCGCAAGCGGGGCACTCTACCTCGAAGTAATCCTCATCGGCAAGCTCGCAATCCTCGTCGCAATCTTCGCAATCGCCGTTGCACTCGAAATCGTCATCGTCGTCGCAACAATCGCAATCGCAATCCTCGTCGTCAACAAGAATTTCCTCTACAGCGCCGAGATCCTCGTCAAGCTCCTCGCAGTAGTCGAGAGCGGTGTCTACGTCCTCCTCAAGCTCCTCGATAGAGTCAGCCATGTCGGAAACGAGGTCGATAAGAGCGGTAAGGATCTTACCCTCCTTTGTGCTTGCGTCAAGCTCTGCGCCCTCAGCAAGTCCCTTTATATAAGCAACCTTTTCTTTAATGTTCATCTCAGTATGCCTCCTGTATTTTTAATTAAGCGCGGGACAGATATTCGCCTGTTCTTGTATCAATCTTCAGTACCTCACCCTCGTTGATAAAGAGCGGAACCTTGATGATAGCGCCGGTCTCAAGAGTTGCGGGCTTGAGCGTATTTGTTGCTGTGTTGCCTGCAAAGCCGGGATCGGTCTGTGTAACGGTGAGCTCTACGAACGTGGGGGGCTCTACGCCGAATACGTTACCCTTGTAGGAAACGACCTTACACATCATCTCTTCCTTAACGAACTGGAAGCTCTCGGGGAGCTTGTCGCTATTGAGGGGGAGCATATCAAAGGTCTCCATATCCATGAAGTAATAAAGATCGCCGTCGTTATAGGAATACTGCATTTCCTTTCTCTCGATGTAAGCATTCTCGAACTTATCCGTAGGGCTGAAAGTTCTCTCGATAACAGCTCCTGTGATCACGTTCTTGATCTTTGTGCGGACGAAAGCCGCTCCCTTTCCGGGCTTAACGTGCTGGAATTCGATAACCTGATATACGCTACCGTCCATATCGAATGTAATGCCGTTTTTAAAATCTCCTGCTACTACCATTTTTATATACCTCCAAAATGTTTTTTATCCGTGGTATGCGCAGCCGCATATAATTACATTTTATTTTACACCATTTTTGCAATAATTTCAAGTCCTTTTTCAATATTTTATCAATTTTTTTAAAAATATTTTTCTGAGCGTTGTAAAATTGACATAAAATCCGCTTATAATATATTAAATATTGTACGGAATATCTCAAAATTCAAAAATGCTGTTGACAAGTCGCAAAAAAAAGTTTATAATTATTATATCTTAGTATAGTGAATATCTATGTTTACCGAAAGGATGTTTTATATGATAAAAAGCATGACAGCCTTCGGAAGAGCCAGAAGGACGCTCGGAGGCAAGGACATCACCGTCGAAATAAGATCGGTGAACAACCGCTTCTTCGATTGCTCCGTAAAGCTTCCGAGAGCCTTTTCTTTTCTCGAAGAAAGAATAAAGCCGCATCTTCAGGCGGCAGGAATTACACGCGGCAAGGTAGACGTGTTTATCGGCATCGACGTAGTTGACACGCCCGACGTGTCGATCGCGGTCGACGAAGGGCTTGCGGGAGCTTACGTTGCTGCTCTGAGAGAGCTGCGCGACCTTTGTTCCCTCTCCGACGACATAAGCGTTATGACCGTGGCTCAGAACCGTGATCTGTTCGTTATCAAAAAGCCCGAGGAAGATATTGAAAAGGATTGGGCGGACGTTTCCGCTGTGCTCGATGAGGCGACCGAAAAATTCATTTCGGGAAGAATACGCGAGGGCGAGAACATAAAGGCTGATCTTGTGGCAAAGGTCGATGCCATACGAGAGCGTGTGCAAAGCATTGAAAAGCTCTCTGAGAATGACACGCAGTCCTACCGCGAGAAATTGGAAAACAGACTCCGCGAGATGCTTTCGGATAACAGGATAGTCTTTGACGAAAACAGGATACTTACCGAGTGCGCTCTGTTCGCAGACAAGATAGCCATTGACGAGGAGCTTGTGCGCCTGCGCTCACATTTCGACGGCTTTGAGGACATTCTCCGTTCCGACGAGCCCGTGGGCAGACGCCTCGACTTTCTCGTTCAGGAGATAAACCGCGAAACGAACACCATCGGCTCAAAGTGCCAGAACGCATCTATCGCAAAGCTCGTCGTCGACATCAAATGCGAGATCGAGAAGATACGCGAGCAGATACAGAACATCGAGTGAGGACGCCGCTATGAAGTTTATAAACATCGGCTTTGGAAATATGGTAGCCTCCGACCGCATAATCACGATCGTCAGCCCCGATTCCGCCCCCGTCAAGCGTCTCGTTCAGGACGCAAAGGACAGCGGACGCGTCATCGACGTATCCTGCGGAAGACGTACGCGCTCGGTCATAATCACCGACAGCGAGCACGTTATACTCTCCGCAATACAGTCCGAGACCATCGCGGGAAGGCTTGATTACAGCGATACCGACGAGGATACCGAGGCAGAAGAATGAATAAAGAGGACACAGACAAATGAAAAAGGGACTTATGATAGTCATTTCGGGACCTGCGGGAAGCGGCAAGGGCACGGTAAACGCCCATCTGCTGGCTACGGGCGAATTTGTATATTCGGTATCCGCCACCACTCGAGCTCCGCGCCCCGGAGAGACCGACGGAGTGAATTATCACTTCATCACAAGAGAGGACTTTGAAGCTCGCATACGCTCGGGAGATATGCTCGAATATACCGAATACTGCGGAAACTACTACGGCACTCCGAGAAAGGAAGCCGAGGAGGTTCTTAATTCGGGCAAAAACCTCATCCTTGAGATCGAGGTCGAGGGTGCTCGGAACATAAAGAAAAAATTTCCCGAGGCGGTGCTCATAATGCTTCTTCCGCCATCCTTCAGAGTTCAGGAGCAAAGGCTTCGCGGGCGGGGCACCGAGACCGAGGAAAAGATACTCGAGCGGCTTGCAAGAACGCGCGAGGAGATAAAAGAGTCGGATTTTTACGACTACGCGGTGTACAACTACGACGGAGCGGATAAGATAGCTGCAAACGAGATATACGCCATAGTCACGGCAGAGCGGCTTGCGACACGGCGCAACGAAAGCGTCGCAAGCACATATTTTGACGAAAATTAAACAATAAACATATACACTTAATTTCGAAGGAGAAAAAAATGATCTACCCTACAATAACAGAGCTTACAAAGGACGAATTCAACAGATACGAGCTGACGCTTGCTACCGCTAAGTGCGCGCGCATCATTACAAACGAATACGTACAGCAGAGAGAGGCGGCTGAAAAGGAAGCTGCCGAAAACAAAGAGATGGGAAGAAATCTTATGGCAAAGATCAACAAGGAATACCGCGATGAGAAGGCTGTAAAGAACGCCATCGGACGTATATACAGAGGCGAATATAAGATCGTTCACACCGAGCCGCTGACCGAGGAAGAGCTTGCCGCTCTTGCCGAGGCTGAGGCTGCCGAGGAGACAGAGGCTGCGGCTGAGGCAGAGCTGCTTGAAGCTACGGATGAGGATACCGATACTGCGGAAGAGACAGACGCCGAGGAGGCGCCCGAAGAAGCTCCCGCCGAGGAATGATCTCCGAAAAAAACTATCGCTCATAAACCGAAAAGGAGGAATATATGTCCGAATACGCAAGGGTATATCTGCTCGATAACCCATACTTTTTAGACCGCGCTTTTGAATATTTTATTCCTTCCGAGCTCAGGGGACAGATACATGAGGGGGACTTTGTAACAGTCCCCTTCGGTACGTCAAACCGAAAAAAAATAGGGCTCGTCTCCGAGCTTTGCGGTGTTCCCGAAAAGGCGGGTGTGAGCTACAAGCCCATAGCGTCTGTCTGCGACAGGAGTATGTCTCTTGACGGAGAGATGCTTGGGCTTTGCTTTTTTATCAAGGAACAG
Source organism: Clostridia bacterium (assembly GCA_017461365.1). GTDB lineage: Bacteria > Bacillota > Clostridia > Oscillospirales > CAG-272 > HGM12713. The sequence goes on from JAFTYG010000045.1 coordinate 9,382, forward strand.
ACTCTTTGCACTGTCGGTGACGCGGTAAGGGCTATGATCCCCGCCTCGGCGCTCTCGCGTCTTGAGGAGGTCTACCGCCCAACGCAAAAGACAGACGAGAGCGGACTTGACGCTCCGACGCTCGTAGTCCTCTCACTAATACGCAAAAAGGAGAGTGTGCGTCTCGAGCTGCTCAAATCGCGCTTCGGTCCCTTTACCGAGGAGGCGCTGAAAACACTTATCGGGAAAGGACTTATAGAAAAAGACCTTGAGCTGAGACATACCGAGGAAAAGACCGAGAGCATTTGTATTCTCTGCATACCGTTTGAGGAAACCGACAGAATAATCAAAGGCGACGGCGAGATACGTCTGCGCTCGGCAAACCACATCGGCGTGCTGAAATATCTTTTTGATACCGAGACCTCAGAAATAAAGGAAAAGGAGCTCTGCGCCGCCTGCGGTGTATCTTCCTCTCAGATAACCGCGCTCTGCTCCAAGGGAATACTGCGCAGGGAAAAGCGCGTAATAGACAGAGGTCTGCAAGTGCGAGCTACGACAGAAAAGCGCGAGCTTACGCTTAACGAAGAGCAAAGCGCGGCTTACGAAACGCTCTGCGCTCTGTACGAAAAGAGCTCCGCGCAGGCGGCGCTTCTGTTCGGCGTTACGGGGAGCGGAAAGACCTCGGTAATGCTCAAGACGATAGACAGAGTGCTCTCCGACGGAAAGAGCGTCATACTTCTTCTGCCCGAGATCTCGCTGACACCGCAGACGCTCGATATATTCTGTTCAAGATACGGCGAGCGGGTAGCCATAATCCATTCGGGACTTTCGGCAGGCGAGCGCTTCGACACACACAGAAGAATAAAGGACGGCGGCGCGGACGTTGTTATAGGCACGCGCTCTGCGGTATTCGCGCCTCTTTCTAATTTAGGACTTATCATCATAGACGAGGAGCAGGAGCACACCTACAAATCCGATATGAACCCGAAATATCACGCGCGTGATATTGCAAGATACCGTTGCGCGCATAACAAGGCGCTTATGCTCCTTGCATCGGCAACCCCCTCATTTGAGAGCTACAAAAAGGCTGAGGATGGTGCGTACACGTTAATAAAGCTAAAGAACCGCTACGGCTCGGCAAAGCTGCCAAAGGTAACCGTCGCGGATATGCGCAATGAGACGCAGAGCGGTTCGCTTTCCCCTCTCGGCAAGATACTCACCGAGAAGCTGATCGAAAATAAAAAGAGAAAAGACCAATCGGTGCTCTTTCTCAACCGCAGAGGCTATAACAGCTTTGTTTCCTGCCGAGTCTGCGGAGAGGCTATAAGATGCCCCGAGTGCTCGGTGTCTATGACCTACCACACGCTCGGCTCGGGCTACGACAGAGGAGAGCTCCGCTGTCACTGGTGCGGAAGACGGCTTCCGATGCCCTCGGTCTGCCCTGCCTGCGGCTCGGAGCATATAGCAAAAATGGGCTACGGCACACAACGCATAGAGCAGGAGCTCGGAGAGCTTCTTCCCGACGCGCACGTTCTGCGCATGGACACCGACACCACGGGCTCGAAATATTCATACGAGGATATGCTCGGAAGATTTCGCCGCCGCGAGGCTGACGTTCTGCTCGGTACGCAGATGGTCACGAAGGGCCACGACTTTCCCGACGTAACGCTCGTCGGAGTTCTGCTTGCCGACGCGTCGCTCTACCTCGACGACTACCGCGCGGCAGAGCGGACGTTTTCAATGCTCACGCAGGTAATAGGCAGAGCTGGACGCGCGCAAAAGCAAGGCGAGGCCGTCATACAGACGAACAATCCTGACAGCGAATGTATCCGTCTTGCCTGCGCTCAGGACTTTGAGAGCTTTTACGCAACCGAGATACGATTGCGAAAGACACTGGTCTTTCCGCCCTTTTGCGACATCGCCCTGCTCACGCTCACGTCAGCAGATGAAAAAGAGCTTGTGCGGGCATCGGCAAGACTCTCCGAGATACTTGACAGAGCACTTGCAGACGAATACGCTGACGTTCCCGTCGTAAAATACGGCCCGTTTGAAGCCCCCATCTACAAGGTCGAGGGAAAATACAGAATGAGAACGGTAATAAAATGCCGCTTAAACCGCAGAAGCCGCGCCCTTTTCGATATGCTCCTTTGCGAATTTTCACGCTCGGGAGTAAAGGGGCTCAGCCTATCTGTCGACTTAAACCCGTCATCGTTGTAAAATATATATAAATCACAAGGAGAATTTTATGGCAAAGCTGAAAATACTTAAAATAGGCGACAGCACCCTCAGAAAGGTCTGCCGTCCCGTAGATACGGTCACTCCAAGAATACGCACGCTTCTTGACGATATGATAGAAACAATGCGCGCCGCAGACGGCGTAGGACTTGCCGCGCCTCAGGTCGGAGTCCTACGCAGAGTCGTCGTTATAGAAACGCCCGACGAGGGACTTATAGAACTCATAAATCCTAAAATAATCGCCTTTTCGGGCGAGCAGGAGAGTGAGGAGGGATGTCTCTCTATCCCCGGCAGATGGGGCACGACAAAGCGCCCCATGCACGTCACAGTCCGCGCGATGAACAGAAAGGGTGAAACGTTCGATATAACGGGCTCGGGACTTCTCGCAAAGGCGTTCTGCCATGAGATCGACCATCTTGACGGAAAGCTCTACACCGACATAGCCATCAAGATGCACGACAATTGAGGTAAACTGCATGAAAATACTTTTTATGGGAACGCCCGACTTCGCGGTATTCTCTCTTCGCGCGCTTATTGAGGCGGGACATGAAATCTGCGGAGTGGTAACACAGCCCGATAAGCCTCGAGGCAGAGGCTACACACTCACCCCTCCCCCGGTCAAGGTAGTAGCGACCGAGTGCGCAATACCCGTGTATCAGCCCGCAACTCTCCGTGACGAAGCCTTCGCTTCCCTTCTTTCTGAGCTTTCACCCGATGTATGCGTAGTCGTAGCTTACGGAAAGATACTGCCCGAAAACGTACTGAAATTCCCGAAATACGGTTGTGTGAACGTACACGGCTCGCTTCTCCCCGAATACCGAGGCGCCGCCCCTATGCAAAGGGCGATAATCGACGGCAAAGCGGTGACAGGCATAACAACAATGCTTATGGACGTAGGACTCGACACGGGCGATATGCTTCTGTGCGAGAAAGTTGAGATACTTGAAAACGACAACTTTGAGGACATCCACGACAAGCTCGGAGAATGCGGCGCGTCTCTTATCGTTAAAACGCTTGACGCTCTTGAAAAAGAAACGCTCACGCCCACTCCGCAAAACGGGGCTACCGCTACCTACGCGGCGAAAATAACAAAAGCCGACTGCCTCATAGATTTTTCAAAGGATGCAAAGACCGTCCATGATCTTATCAGAGGTCTTTCCCCCATTCCTCTCTCCTTCACGCATACCCCCGACGGCAAGCTGTTGAAGGTCACACGCGCGTGTATATCGGACAAGCAAAAAACGCCCGCAGCGGCGGGAGAGGTCATCTCGCTCGACGGCGGCATCACCGTTGCCTGCGGACAGGGCGCGGTAGAGCTTCTCGGCGTGATACCCGAGGGCAAATCGCGTATGTCGGCCGCCGACTTCATAAGAGGAAGAAAGATCGCCGTCGGAGATATTCTTAAATAAAAAGGAATTGAAATGAAACCGAGAAAGCTTGCCTTTGAGCTTTTGCAAAAGCTCGAAAAAAACGATCAGTTTTCGAATATAATGCTTGATAAGGCTCTTGCGGACAGCGATATGTCTGCCGAGGACAAGGCGCTTGCCTCATTGCTTCTGTACGGCGTTACCGAGCGCAGGCTGACGCTTGACTATCAGATCTCACTGCTCTCAAGCCGCCCGCTCTCGGAGCTTGACCTTGGTGTACGCACCGCGCTCCGCCTCGGGCTCTATCAGCTCATATATACGGACAGAATACCACCGCACGCGGCGATAAACGAAACAGTGGAGCTCTGCCCGAAAAAGGTCTCGGGATTTGTCAACGCGATACTCCGCGCCTATACACGCTCAAAGGGAGTCCGCTATCCCGAGCCGTCGGAGGGCTTTTGTGAATACCTTTCGGTGCGCTATTCGGTGGGACTTGCCCTTGCCGAAAAGCTGACGGAGGCTTACGGAGAGGAACGCGCAGAGCGCATACTTTCGGGATTTGAACGCATCCCCGAAACTACACTCGCGGTAAACACGCTGAAGATAAGCCGAGAGGAGCTTGCCGAGCATATAAGCGATGCAAGACCTACCGAGCTCTCGCACAGCGGTCTGAGAGTCAAGGGCTCTGTCAGAGAGCTTTACGGCTACGGAGACGGTCTGTTTTTTGTTCAGGACGAAGCGTCACAGCTCTGCGTAAAGGCGCTTGGCGCGAAAGAGGGAGAGACCGTTCTCGACATCTGCGCGTGTCCCGGCTCAAAGAGCTTCGGCGCGGCAATATCAATGAAAAATAACGGACGCGTGCTCTCATTCGATCTTCACGCAAAAAAGCTCCCTCTTATAGTATCGGGAGCGCAAAGATTGGGAATAAATATAATAAGCGCGTCAGGATGTGACGGAAGACGGTTTCTTCCCGAGCTTGAAGCGAAAGCCGACAGAGTGCTGTGCGACGTTCCCTGCTCGGGATTTGGAGTGCTTTCAAAAAAGCCCGAGCTTCGATATAAAGATCCAAAGACATCCGAAGCTCTCCCCGACATACAGCTCGCCATACTTGAAAACGCCTGCCGTTATGTAAAGTCTGGCAGTACGCTCGTCTATTCCACCTGCACGATCTTTCCGGAGGAGAACGAAGAAAACATCAGACGTTTTCTTGAACGCCACCCCGAATTCTCGCTTGCCCCCTGCACCGCCGACGGGCTCGATATTCCCGACGGATACATTACACTTCTGCCCGATACACACCCGACAGACGGTTTCTTTATCGCGAAGCTCAGGAAAAAATAGGCGAAGCCTATTTTAATGCACAATGCACAATGCAAAATGCACAATTGTGGAAGCTTTTTATCTTTTGGCAAAGATAAAAAGCGAATATTAAGGGCATATATCGTTATAACTGCTTATGAAGAAAATTTATATGCTTTTTGCCATCGGCAAAAAGCTACAATAATTGTGCATTGTGCATTTTGCATTGTGCATTACATCAAGGAGCCCATATGAACGAAACAAAAAAGACCGACCTGCTCTCCCTCCTCCCTTCGGAGCTTGAAGAGCTTGTCGTATCCATAGGCGAGCCCAAATACCGCGCGACGCAAATTTTCCCCGCTATGCACAAGGGAATATCCCCCGACGCTATGACAAATCTCGGCAAGGTGACAAAGCAAAAGCTTTCCGAGATCGCCTTTTTCTATCTCCCCACGGTAAGACGCAAGCTCGTCTCCGCACTCGACGGCACTATAAAATATCTTTTCGCCCTCTCGGACGGAAACTGCGTTGAGAGCGTAGTTATGAAATATAAGCACGGAAATACCATCTGCATATCCTCGCAGGTGGGATGCCGCATGGGATGCGCCTTCTGCGCGTCGACCATCGGCGGAAAGGTGCGCGACCTTGCCCCCTCCGAAATGCTCGGACAGATAATAGCCGCAGAGCTTGATTCAGGAGAAAAAATATCCAATATAGTTATGATGGGCATCGGCGAACCGCTTGACAATTACGCTAACGTAATAAAATTTTTAAAGCTCGTCGGACATGAAAAGGGACTCAATATAGGATACCGACACATTTCCCTTTCCACCTGCGGAGTAGTCGATAAGATAGAAATGCTCGCAAAGGAAAATTTTCCTATCACTCTGTCAATATCGCTCCACGCCTCGGACGACGAAACAAGAAGCGCGATAATGCCCGTAAACCGCAAATGGAATATCGAAAAGCTTCTGTCCGCCTGCAAGAGCTACTATAAGACGACCGGCAGACGCATTTCCTTTGAATACACCCTCATCTCGGGCAAGAACGACTCCCCCGAGGCGGCGGCGAGACTTGCGTCTTTGCTCAACGGAGCGCTCCGAGAGAAGAACGGCGGCGAGAGCTTTCCAATACACGTAAATCTTATTCCCGTAAACCCCGTAAGCGAAACGGGATTTTCGGCATCCGACAAACGCGCCGTTGAAAAATTCGCGTCGATACTCGAAAAAAAGGGCATACGGGCAACCGTCCGCCGCCGTCTCGGAGGGGACATAAACGCCTCTTGCGGTCAGCTCAGACGCGCGGAGGAGAACGGATAGAAATGCAAAATGCACAATGCATAATGCACAATTATGGTAACTTTTTCGCCTGTGGCGAAAAAGTAATATAATTCAAATTATAAATTGTCACGCATATGCTCGGGCGTATTTAAAAATTGGAGTTTTAACTGAACAGTTATATTGTCACTATCCTTAATAAAATCTTATAACTACATATAATTTTTATAAAATGCTTTTCGATTTTTGCCTTCGGCAAAAATCTTCCTCAATTGTGCATTGTGTATTGTGCATTCACACTTTTACATAACGTATAAGGGGAGTTTTTATGAAATACCGTTTTCGAAAAGCCGACAAACAAAGACCTTCTCGTCTGTTCTCGGGGGTACGTCTCAGATTTGCAGGACGGCGTACGCTGTCAATAAAGCGTCCCCTCCCCGAGCCCATTGAAATTGAAAAAATACGCATTTCCGACGATGACGTCAAAGCGCCAAAAAGGAAACGGCGTCTAAAGGTAAAGATACGCCTCGGTATCTCGATATTCTTCAAAAGAATCGCCTCGGAGCTCTCTGCGGCGCGCCGAAAAAGCATAGCCTTTGTTAAAAGACACGCAAACCGCATAATACAGTATATCAAGCTCCGCAGAGCGCAAAAAAAGGAAAAGAAGATAGACAGCCTTCCCCTGCTCCTCGGAGCGGCGCTGTCCTCGTTTCTCGTCTGTACAGTCTCTGCGGCGTATATCCTCGCGTCCCTCTTTTTGCCCTACGCCAAAAGCTACGACGCAGTAACGATCCCCGCGCTTCAGGGAAAACGTCTCGATGAGATAGATCTCACAGATGAGCGCTTCAACCTTGTAATACAGTATGAAAACAATCCCGAGGTGGAGGGCGGACGGATAATATCCCAATCCCCCGCGGCGGGAGTTACGCGAAAAATATACGAAAAAAACGGCTTTTGCGATATTCTCATAACAGTCAGCCGTAAAAGCTCACACACCGTTCCCGAGGGGATCGTTGGCAGTACGCTCCGCGACGCGGCGCTGTCGTTGCTCAACAGCGAGCTGTCATATACCGTCGGAGAAGAATATTCCGCTGAGAAAAAGGGTACTGTCATACGCTCGTACCCCGCCGAGGGAGCCGAGCTCTCAGAGGGCGGTACGGTCACGCTTACTGTCAGCGCAGGAGAGCGCGAGACGACCTCTTATGTGCCCGATCTTTCGGGGCTTACCGAGAGCGAGGCGCTTTTGCGGATAAAGTCATCGGGGCTAAAGGTCGGCGAGATCACCTATGCGCGGTCGTCAAAAAGGGCGGGCACTGTGGTATCTCAAACGCCATCAAAAAGCCTCACGGTAAAGGCGGGCGAGACCGTCTCATTTACAGTGAGCGCGGGAGAGGAATTCTCCGCCCCCGTCGTTCCAGACCTGTACGGAATGAGCATCGACGAGGCAAAGGAAAGCCTGCGACGCGTCGGACTTACAGTGTCGTCGGTCTATTCGGTGTCAAGCGCCGCAAAGGCGGGCACAGTGATCTTTCAGAGCCCACTGCCAAACACAGCCATCACCTCTGCCATAACATCGGTAGAGCTTCATATATCAAATTAAAAAAGGAAAATTTATGGTAAACAACGCAAAGGGAAAAATAATAAAGGGCGTAGGCGGTCTTTATACTGTGCGTCTGATCTCGGGCGGAGACCTGCCCTCGGGAAGCCTTGTAAAATGCCGCGCAAGAGGCGCGTTCCGTCATGAGGGAATAACGCCTCTTGCAGGAGATACTGTCACGCTGAGCGAAGGAAAGGACGCCTCCGAGCTTGCAATCGAGAGCATAGAGGAGCGAAAGAATTCTCTTATCCGTCCGCCTATGGCAAATCTCGATTACCTGTTCATCACGATGGCGGCGGCATCGCCAACACCTATCCTTACGACGGTGGACAAGCTCATAGCAATTGCCGAATTCAACGGCATCGAGCCCGTCGTTGTCATCACCAAACGCGAGCTCGACTCGGAGTATGCCGATAAGCTCCTCTCTATCTATTCCCGTTGCGGCTTCACCTGCTTTTCGCTCAGCGCAAAGGATAACGTCGGCATCGAGCCCATCGACCTCTTTATAAAGGAAAATATGAACGGAAAGACCGCCGCCTTTGCGGGAGCGTCGGGCATCGGAAAATCAACGCTTATGAACCGCCTCTTCCCCTCTCTTTCGCTCTCGACCTCCGAGATAAGCCGAAAGATCGAGCGTGGCAAACACACCACCCGTGAGGTCGAGCTCTTCCCTCTCTCGGAAAGCCTCGATTGCGGATATATAGCCGACACCCCTGGCTTTTCAATGCTCGATTTTGAACGCTTTAACTTTTTCGATAAGGAGGATCTTCCCTCCACGTTCCGCGAATTCGAGCCGTACATAGGCGAGTGTCGATACACAAAGTGCTCCCACACCAAGGAGGACGAATGCGCCATACTTGCGGCAGTGAAGAACGGAGACATACCAAAAACAAGACATGAAAGCTACGTAGAGCTTTTCGAAACGCTGAAAGCAAAGAAAAAATGGAACTGAGGAAGTACATATGAAGGCTTTTATTTATACGGGCGGAAGAATATGCGCCGAAAATATAACCGAGCACCCAAAGGGAGACGACCTGATAATAGCCGCCGACGCGGGATATAAAAACGCCGTATCTCTCGGCGTCCGTCCCGATATTCTGCTCGGAGATTTTGACAGCCTCGGAAAGACCGACATCCCCGACGGGGTGGAGAGATTGCAGGTACCCGCAGAAAAGGATTTTACCGACACACAGTTGGCGGTCGATACGGCAGTAAAAAAGGGCGCGTCCGAAATAGTGATCGTAGGCGGGCTTGACGGCAGACTCGATCATACGCTGTCAAATCTTGCGATACTCGAGGATCTCGGCTCAAAAAAGATATTCGCTCATATAACAAACGGATATAACCGCGTGCGCTTTCTCAATTCCACAAGCACGCTTATCGCAAGAAGCGGCTATCGGTATCTCTCTCTGCTCTGCCTTTCGGAAAAGGTAAAGGGAGTGTCGATAGAGGGCTGTAAATATCCCTTGAAGAACGCCACGCTGACAAGAAGCTTTCAGTACGCGGTGTCGAACGAGATCACAGGCAATTGCGCCCTCGTCTCGGTTCGCAAGGGCGGCGTGTATATAATTGAAAGCATCGACTAACACCTAATCGTCTAAACGTAAAGACGCAAGCTCGGTCACCCAAGCTTGCGTCTTTTGATTTTTCAATTACACATATCTCAGTATTTTTCAGCAATGCTTTTTAGCACGTCATGGTTTAATTCGGTTGCTTCCAAGTCACCCTTGCCTGCTGCACGGCAGAGGATCTCTATAACAGCATTATCTCTATTTTTTTCAGTAGTATTAGAACCGAACAACTGTTCAGCCAACTTCTGTGTTGCCTCTGTGATCTCATACTCAGCAGGCCAAGCAACGGGAGCGTATGTTACATCATTGTATATCTTAACGATATTGTCATTTACGCAAGTCAGTATATTCCCTGTCATAGATATGGAATTATCCCAAGTTACATTCTTATCTTTCTGATAATTCTCATAGTCGCCCTGAATAACTATCAGATTACTATCTCCAACCGTATCTGTAATGGTATTTCCGGACATTACAAGATCATAATTATCCGCATAGAAGAACACTGTCTTATTATTTGCGCCTCCATCGTAACGAATGTACGAATCAGCACTTACACGAATAATCTTATTGTCGGTAATATTTACCGCTGTATTGGAAGCATTGAAATCGAGCATTTCAACACTACATCCATCCACCGTCAAGGACTCAACCGAGCAAGCTCCTATGCTGAGAGAATCGTTTACGGTAAAATTCTGTATAACATAATTGCCGGTACGCGTTTCGGTTAGAAAATCCACACCGTCAGCAATTCTGTTAAATGTTACCTTTACATGACCGTCAAATGTAGCATCTTCACCGTCAAGAACAACATTCAATCCTGCGGGAACAATAAAATCAACATCAGTAAATGTACCCTCGAATGCATATGTTGTGTTGTCCTCCCAAACAGTAGAAGCAAGTGTCTCGGGAGTAACGAGAACCTTATCTATATCAATTGCGGAGGCATATACGGCGAAATTGTCGAGTGTCACCTTACCCGACTCGGTAATACCCTCAATATCCCAGAAGATGTTGTTACCCGTTCCGGGATAATTCTGTTGCTTCTTGGTATTTGTCAGGCTGTCCGTCCCGTTCGAAACTGTCGTTGTAGTTACCCATACACCGTCGGAATTCAACGCATATACGTGTGTTATATGAAGAACCGTGCTTTCAAATGTCTTTTCTGCGCTTACGTCTCCTCCTATAACCACCTTAGCGGAGCCTCTGAAAATCGTAACAGGGGTGTTTGCCGACCAAGTAGCCGTATCTCCTGTATTGAAGGTAATGCTTTCGCCTGCCGAAAGCTCTGTGAGGTCTACATCATATTCAATAGTGTACTCATGCTTTGCAAGATCTACTTCCTTGAAATAGAATGCGCCTATTTCATTTACAACAGCCTTGCCATTCTCAACTGTAAGACCGACACTGTTGGTCGCATCCGGATCAAACTTAGCAGGATCAAACGCGGTAAGATCATCGGAAGTATCAAAATTATATACTACATTGTAAAGTCCCAATGCCTCAGCGTCATAATCGTTGCCGAAAGTGTCGTGTTCATATGTATGCTGAGTTGCGAACAGATTGATACCAAGGTTGATCGTAGGAGCAGTAGTACCCGTCTTGTAATTAGCCTCGTTGCCGGTTGTCTCGGGCATATAAACTACGAGAGCTACGTACTGAGGCTCACCGTTGGGAAGAATATAGTTGCTCTTTGAGTATCCCTCGGAGAGCTTCTTCGCCTCAACAACTGCCTCGCGAGCCGCTTCACGGTTTGCGAATTCTTCGCTTTGATTTTCGACAGCGCCGAATACGATAATATCCGAAAGCTTGATAGTATCGCCGTCAATATTTGTTCCCGTTACCTCAGAAGCAACGTTCACACCAAGCTGATACTTGAGTGCAAGCGTGCCGACATTGGACACCTTGAGATAAACTACCTCTGTATGTCCGGGCTCCCAAAGTGTGTTTTTCTCAAACACGTTGGTTGTGGCGGTTACCTTTTCCCACTCTTCGCCGTTGAAGTATTCGAGCTCTACGTCGAGATTACCCGTTGTGATGATGTTGTTAGCACTCGTCACGCTGTCGGTAAACCACGCGTAGGTCGTACCCATGAGCATTGTAAAGCAAAGCAGAAGCGAAACTACACTTGCGATCAGTGCTCTTTTTGTGGATTTCTTATTAGTCATTTTTTCTTTTCCTCCTTATATTAAATTTCGTGACTAATCTATTTTCACACGTTCATTTTACTATCTATTGACGTGTAAGTCAATACGTTTTTAACAAAAACTGCATTTTTGTTTAAAAAACACAACCGACTTTATTCAACAAACATCCAAATAAAAGGTAAGAAAAATAAATATTTTTATGTAAATGTCACACAATAGCTCTCATACCATAAAACCGCCTGCCACATCATCCCCATCACCCGTATCCGCTTCGCCGTGTTCTTCTCCCTACGTATATCCCCCTCCCAATCTTTTCCGAAGATATACGCAAGCGCCTCCCCGTCACGTTCAATCAAAAGCTCCTTCATCACCGACTCCATACGCTTAAGCTCACGCTCCTTTGCCGTACTCTTCTCGGGAGCGACGCGCGCGCACCTGAAAGACGACATACAAAAAAGCCTGTCGCTCCTCTCGGCTGAATAAAAAATATCCGAGCAAAGCGTGCCGTCGGACACAGCCCCCGATACCTCCGCCGCGCGCGAAAGATCGCGGATAAAGGAAGGCATAAGAGCGTCAAACTGAGGATAGTCAAAGGCAAAAAGTATCTCGGTAAGCAGACGCGCCATTCCCTCTCCGTCAGGGCAGGCAAAGCCTCCAAAAACTGTCCTGCGCGACTCCGACTCACGCCTCAATGCCTCGCCGCTGTACGTAAACGGAGCAACCGTCAGCCGAGAGCATACGCATCCGCCGCTCCGCCCGACCTCAAGTATGTCCTTGTAAATATCTCCGCCGCCATACCGACCGCAAGGCGAAAAAATATGCTCCCTCAGAACGCCTCTGTCAACCTCAACAGAGCCGAGAAGCCCCAAAAGTCCCTTTATCTCCGAGGCAAAGGCAACTCTCCCGCGGTCTTTTATATAGTAAAGAGGGCGCGCGCCCATCGGATCGCGGAGAAGAAGAAGCTCCTTTTTTTGTCTGTCATACGCGGCGATGGCAAATTCTCCCGAAATATGCTCACCCATCGCGCCACCGTATTTTCTATATGCTTCAAGAGATAGCTCCGCATCGCTCTCACCAAAAAATCGCGCCCTCTCCCCTCCGCTCTCGCGCTCGTCGTAAACCTCACCGTCGCAAAGAAGTAAAGAGCCGTCCCCCTCATCCGAAGAGGCAAAAGGACGCTCCCCATCCTCTCCGCGCCCGAAGAACAGCCCGATCTCTCTGTCTATAAACGCCTCTCTCCGCTTGCCGCCCCGCGCGAGCATCGCCCGACTCATCCCCATAAGAGCCTTGCTCTCAAGCGCCTTGCCGTCCGTCATAAAAATTCCGCCTATCGCCGCCATATATTACCCTCCGCCACGTCTCTGTACTCTAATTATATGAAAAATATTTCAAAAAAGACGCACAGCGGCCGTCGGAGAAACATATACTTTCCGTAGCGAGAAAAAAATATTTTTGAAAGGAAGATGCCTTTATGAAGATCGTACTTCTCCGCGCGCCAAGCTTTTTGAGCAACCTACTTAAAAAAATATTCAGCGACACAAAGAAAGGATAATTTAAAATCTCCCCGCTTATTGACATTCGGGGGAGCGTGTGATATAATTATAGATGGTTCTGATCGCCTACGGAAAGGAAGCTGTTGAAAGCTTAAAATGAAAAATTTAGGTTACTATAACGGAAAATATGACCTTATCGAAAATATGACCGTTCCTATGAACGACCGCGCCTGCTACTTCGGAGACGGTATTTTTGAGGTCATCTACACAAGAAATCATAAGCCCTACGCCCTCGACGAGCATATGGATAGACTGTATGCAAGCGCAGAGGAGCTGGGCATTCATATCAGGATAACGAAAGAAGAATTCTCGTCTCTTATCGTCTCGCTTATCGCAAAGGTCGACGACGGAGAACAGCTTGTATATTGGCAGGTCTCGCGCGGTACGGAAATGAGAAGCCACGCCCCGACAAAGGAGCTTGACGCCAACATCTGGGTAACTATCCGCCCGATGCGCCTGCGCGACTCCTACACACCAATGACGGCTATCACGATGGAGGACACACGGTTTCTCCACTGCAATATGAAAACGCTCAATCTCATTCCCACGGTGCTTGCCTCGCAAGAGGCTGTGCGGAGAGGATGCGACGAGGCGATCTTCCACAGAGGAGAGAGAGTCACCGAGTGCGCCCATTCGAACGTTTCGATAATCACCGATAAAGGAGAGCTAAAGACCGCCCCTGCAGATAATATGATACTCGCGGGAGTAGCAAGAGGACATCTTCTGAAAGTCTGCCGTCAGTTCGGCATACCCGTTATAGAAGAGCCCTTTACGGTGAAGGAAATGATGGAGGCGGCTGAGATCGTAGTGACCTCCTCGGGAACGCTTTGCCGACCTGTAAAGGAGATCGACGGAGTGCCCGTAGGCGGACGCGCGAATGACATCCTCTGCAAGCTCCGCGACGCCCTGACAAAGGATTTTATGGATAAGACCGAAGTTTGAAAAGCAAAAACCGACAAATAAAAATAAAGATCAAAAGGATGCTTCATTAACAACGAAGCATCCTTTTTGCATGAAAACAAGGCTGTCTCACCTTTCGGCAAGACAGCCTTGTATCATTTGTCAGAATAAATGTAAATTATTCGATTATTCTGCAATCTCGATTGTAACTCTCTCTGCTACCTCAGCCTCAAACTCCTGTGTAACGCCGCCGTTGATAACGGAATCAGCATCAGCAGTTATAGTCAAAGTGCCGGGATTGGTCTTAGCAACCTCATCGTGAGCATAGATACCGCAAGCACCCGTTACTGTGCTGTTTACAAGCTCTGCTGTAACGGAATACGGACCGTAAAGGTATGCGTTAATACCGATCTTGTCACCCTCGATGGTAGAATTTGTTATAGCACCGATGGGAGCGGACAAAAGGATACCTGTATCCGTTGCATCTATAGTTACGTTTGTAATGCTACCGATAGCAAGGTCTGTTCTGGCACCGCATCTATAAGTCTCGATACCGTTGGTTGCGCCAGTGATAGTAACGTTCTTAATAGAACCTATGTAGCATCCCTCGCCCTCCTGAACAACGATACCGCCCTTTGTCTTTCCTTCAGTCTGAGTTACGTTAATAGTAACGTTTTCAATTCTCTCAACTTGGAAAGCCTTGATTGCAGCGGTGTTACCAGTGTGGTTAATAGTACCGTTTACGATACTGCAACCGCCCTTGGCATCTATACCACCCCAACCACTCTCAGTGGTTATTGTATGTCCGTTAAGGTCGAGTGTAATCGCCTTTTCGATAATCAATTTATAGTTAGCATTATATCCTGCGATCGTGGTATTTTCTGTTAACACAACGGTATCACCGGGCTTTGCCGCATTTATAGCAGCCGTAACAGCGGCCTTATCACTACCTACTACCGAACATGCACCAACAATAGTTACATTTTCCTCACCTGTAGCATTTACAGTTGCTCCACCGTAAATTGTACCAACAAATGCCTTAACAGTAGTGTCATCAGCGGTACCCTTATAGTCACTTGTTTCGTTGTTGTCCTTTGCAAGCGTTACCTTGCCGACAACAGCCGAATCTACCACAGAATTATAACTTGCACCAGCGATAGCGCCCATATCACGATATGCGGTAATAGTAGCGTTTCCAACCTTACAATTCGTAATGGTACCATTTGTCGCATATCCAACGATAGCTCCTGCCTTGTCACCGTTATCCCACTCCTCGCCTATAAGCTCAGGCAAGCAGTTTATGCTTACATTGTCAACAGAGCAGTTTGTAATAGAGCCCTCAATAGAACCTGCGATAGCGCCTGCCCAGTGAGCAGTCTTGATGGTAGCTCCAACTACGTTTACGTTGCTGATGTTACCTGTGATCGCTCCGAAGAGACCTGCGCCCTTGTTTGTATCATCTACATCGTCAACAGTATCAACATTCAGGTTGTAAACGGTATGTCCCTGACCGTCAAAGTTGCCCTTGAACGTAGAGTTCTCACCCGTACCGCTTGTGTTGATCATACGTCCGATAGGTGTCCAAGCCTTATTACTAAGGTCAATATCAGCGCCAAGCTTTACTGTCTTACCGCTAAAGTTGTTTCCTTCGTTAACGAGCTTAGAAAGTCCTGCAAGCTCTGCAGCGGTGTAAAGAACATACTCGCTCTTGTTTGCATCATACCATGTGGTATCTGCCGTTTCGCCATCCCAAGCGCCTGCATTCTTGTCGTAGTCATTGCCGAAGCTGTCATTCTCATAATCTACCTGACTTGCAAACAGGTTGATACCGAGCTTGATTTCGGGCTTAGTTTCAGCATCTTTAGCGTAGTTTGCCTCATTTCCAACTGTCTCGGGCATATAAACTACCATAGCAACTACCTTTTCGCTTGCAAGGCTTTCGCTGTTGTTTGCAGGATAAAGAGGTGTTGTTGCAGAAGCGTATGCAACGCTCAGCTTCGTAGAAACAGCATTAACTGCCTCGATAGCGGCTGCACGATTAGCAAAAACATCATAAACGTCATTTGTTTTCGTGCAATCAACAACTCCGTACTTGATGTACTCGGAGATCTTGAACTCATTACCGAGAACGTTTGTCGAGCCTGTCTCGCTTGCTATGTTTACGCCAAGCTGATACTTGAGAGCAAGGCTACCTGCGTTTACTACCTTGAGGTAAACTACCTCTGCGTGACCGGGCTCCCAAAGATCGCCTGTAAACACGTTGGTATTTGCATCAACTTCTTTCCAAGTATTTGCATCTGTGCTCCAGTAGAGCTCAACGTCAAGATTACCCGTCTGGATAATGTTGTTGGCACTCGTTACGCTGTCTGTAAACCACGCGTATGTCGTACCCAAGAGCATCGTAAAGCAGAGCAGAAGCGAAACTACACTTGCTATAAGCGCTCTCATTGTGGATTTCTTATTAGTCATTTTTATTTTCCTCCTTATAATATTTGTTGGGTGACTAACATCCGATTACAATTATAGCACAATCCTCCAAAAAGTCAAGACTTGATATACAATTTTGTAGCATTACACATAATCGACTTAAATTTTTTCATTTTTTTCACAAAATGCATAACATACTCTTATTAACAGATGTAACCCACAAAAGATATAAAAAAAGGGGGGGCGTCTCAAATGAAACGCCCCGTGTCAGATCTTTATTTTCCGACGCAGAAATGCGAGAATATCTCTGAAACGATCTCCTCGCCAAGCTCTCGCCCGTCCACCTCTCCGAGAGAGGAAAGCGCGCTCTCTATCGCCACACAGCAAAGGTCAAGCGGTATATCTGCTCTCAGGTCGGAAAGCGCCGAGCTGAGAGCCTCCTGCGCCGATACGAGCGACGCATACTGTCTCGCGCCCGTCACGACAGCATCGCTTCCTATCTCTATCGAGCCGTCGATAAAGAGACTGTCGATAAGCTCCGAGAGTGCGTCAAATCCCTCTCCGTCCCTTGCCGAGATATTCAAGCTACGCGCAAAGCAGCTCTCGACCGCGCTCATGTCACAAGCCGTCTCAGCATCGCTCTTATTGAAAAGAGCCACAGCCACGCGCCCAATCCTCCTTATCTCAGAAGCAAGGCTCACGTCCTCCTCGGTCAGCGGCCGCGAGCGGTCAAACACCGCAAGTATAAGATCGGCTCGGCTCATTTCATCCCGCGTCCGCTCGATACCGATGCTCTCCACCCTGTCCTCGGTCTCGCGAAGCCCCGCAGTATCGCAAAGGCGCAACAGCGTCTTGCCCAATGTCGCGCTCTCTTTAAGCACGTCACGCGTTGTTCCCTCAATATCGGTAACTATCGCCGCGTCGTATCCGAGAATTCTGTTATAGACCGAGCTCTTTCCCGCATTCGTTCTTCCGCAGATAACAGTCAGCACGCCCTCGTTTATCGCCCTGCCCGTAGAATACGTCGCCGCAAGCCTGAGGACCTCGGAAAGTCCGTCCTCCACAGCATCGCATATTTCTTCTCTGCTCATCTCGGACAGATCCTCGTCGGGAAAATCTATCGCCGCATAGACCGACGTAAGCGTCAGACGCAGCTTTTCGTAGATCGCGTCTATTCTGTCGGCAAGCGCGCCTCTCGCTCCGCTTCTCGCAAGCCTGAGCTGAGCGTCGCTCGACGCGTCCAAAAGATCTCCAAGAGCCTCCGCCTCGGAAAGCCTCATTTTTCCGTTTATGTACGCGCGCCTTGTAAACTCTCCCGCTTCTGCCGCGCGCGCTCCCGCCGTAAGCGCCGCCGCAAGCACCTTTTCGGTAACGAGCGCGCCGCCGTGACAGTTGATCTCCACGGTGTCCTCACCCGTAAACGAATGAGGAGCGAGGAAGAAAACCGCCATGCCATCGTCAACCGCGTCACCGCTCTTTTCTCTTATCTCACCGTAGGAAAGTCTGCCCACGGGAAGCTCGGAAAGCCTCTTTCCGCATACAGGGAAAAAGATCGCCTCCCCGACTCCGAGCGCATCCGCGCCCGATATTCTTATGATCGCCACTCCGCCCTTTCCCCTCGGGGTGCTGACGGCGGCTATCGTATCCAATAGCTTCATAAATACTCCAAAATTCCAATCAGCCGTAAAAAAACGTTTGGGCTGTTGCGAAAGCGCAACAGCCCATCAAAGGTCCGATCAAATTATGCCTCAACGACCTCATCGTCTGCGTCCTCGATAGCAACATCGCAATCGTCGCAATCTTCAAGCAGATCGTCGCAATCGTAAACAAGATCCTCGGTGTACTTCTTAACGAGCTTGTAGATAACGAATGCGATGATACCTACAACCGCAACACACGCAAGTGTGATAAGAATGATCTTACCGTAGTTTGTCTTTTTCTTTTTGAAGAGACTCATAATATATCCTCCTTGTTTAAAATAACTTACTGAATATAGTATAACATATTTTTTTAAAAATGCAATATATTTCTCAAAATTTTTTAAAAATGTTCAAATTTTTTTATCACTTTTGAGCAATATCTATTTGCTGTCCGCGCTTTTGCCTCCGCGCTCTGCCGACGGATATGTCACCACTGCTTCGCCGCCCGTAAGAAGTATCATCTTCAGTGCCGCATCGCTGAAATCCTGAGCGACAACGGTGAGCTTTTTGTCAAGCGAGCCTCTTGCGAGTATCTTAACGTGTCCTGCGTTTTTGGGGACGAGCTTTTTCTCCTTCAGCGTATTGAGCGTTACGGTATCTCCGTCGCTGAACGCCAGACTTATCGTGTCTATATTGACCTCGGTCTTCTTCGTTCCCGAATATACCTCGGTATCAACATAGCCGATATTTTCCTCCTGCAATCTGTGCGCCTCGCTGTCGCTCATAAGACTTTCCGCCTCATCCACCGTCACCGATTCCATCGGAACGATCTCAGGTTCGGGCTCAGGCTCGGGCTCAGGCTCG
>JAFTYG010000046.1 GCA_017461365.1 Clostridia bacterium
CTCGCCGGAGATGAAGGAACTGCTCAGCTACATGGCAAGGCATCACGAGGACTTGGAGAAAAGCTTCACAGACGAACAGAAAGAAATCTTCGAGAAGTTCCACGACTGTTGGAGTGAATACATGAGTCTTGCGGAAAAGGCGATATTCGTGTATGCATTCAGACTTGGAGCAAAGTTGATGCACGAATCATTACATGACTAAGCTAATATCAAGGCTTGTGCATGAGTCTTGTTATTATCCACTCTACTACGCCGGATATGTGTTGAAATGCAAATAAACACGCTAAAGACAGGGCAAGGATAAAACCGCCTTATGCCCATAGAGTGGGCTGTGATATTAGAGGAGTAGAGATAATGTCAAAGGTTTTAATGTCGATAAATCCAATACATGCCGAAAAGATATTGGCAGGTACTAAAAAATATGAATTCAGAAAGGTTCGGTGTAAAAAGCAGGTTGATACCATTGTTATTTACGCAACAATACCGATTATGAAAGTGCTAGGTGAGGTCGAGGTTAAAGAGGTGATTGAGGACACTCCACAGACTGTGTGGGAGAAAACAAAGACGGCAGCAGGCATTGATTTGTCTTTCTTCAACCGTTATTACCAAGGACGAAACAAAGCTGTTGCATACGAGTTAGGAGCTATAACTATATTCACTAAACCAAAGAATTTATCCGATTACGGACTCAAAGTAGCGCCACAGTCATATGCATATGTCAAGTGACAAAACAGCAAGTCCGCTCCCAAAGAAATGGGGAGCAATAAACAAAGAATAAGGCGGCGGAGAAATCCGTCGCCGTGTTCATATAATACGGTTGAAAAAGGACGAAAATTATGGTATAATAAGGTATCGAAATTCAGGAGGTAATTATGCTTACCTACACATACATATCAAAAGGAAAATTCGGCTTAGTTGAGAAACCAAAGCCGACGATACAGTACGAGAGAGATGCCATTGTTAAGGTGACCTTGGCGAGCATTTGCTCGAGCGACCTGCATATCAAACACGGCAGCGTGCCGAGAGCGGTGGAAGGAATCACGGTCGGTCATGAGATGGTCGGCATCGTGGAAGAGGTCGGCTCTGCGGTTACGCATGTGAAGCCCGGCGACAGAGTCACGGTCAATGTGGAAACCTTCTGCGGCGAGTGCTTCTTCTGCAAGAAAGGCTTCGTCAATAACTGTATCGACAAGAATGGCGGTTGGGCTCTCGGTTGCCGCATCGATGGCGGTCAGGCAGAGTACGTTTGCGTACCGTTTGCGGATCAGGGGCTGAACAAGATTCCAGATACTGTGACCGATAGACAAGCTCTGCTCGTGGGCGATGTTCTAGCCACGGGTTATTGGGCGGCGAAGATCTCCGAGATCACCGAGGACGATACCGTTCTCGTCATTTGAGCAGGCCCCACGGGAATTTGCACGCTTCTTTGCGTGATGCTGAAGAATCCCAAGCGCATCATCGTATGCGAGAAGGACGAGAGCCGTATTAAGTTTGTCAATGAGCACTATCCCGACGTGCTGACAGTCACACCCGAAAAATGCCTTGACTTTGTCCGTGAGAACAGCAATCACGGCGGCGCGGATGTGGTGCTTGAGGTGGCAGGAGCAGAGAACACCTTCGAGCTTGCATGGCAGTGCGCTCGTCCGAATGCGATCGTCACGGTGGTGGCGCTTTACGACAAGGCGCAGACTCTGCCTCTGCCGGATATGTACGGCAAGAATCTTACCTTCAAGACCGGCGGCGTTGACGGCTGTGATTGCGATGAAACGCTGAAGCTTATCGCCGAGGGCAAGCTCGATACCGAGCCGCTGATCACGCATACCTATCCGCTTGCGAGAATCGACGAAGCGTATGAGCTGTTTGAAAATAAACGCGACGGGATTATTAAGGTCGCGGTGGAGTGCAGTATCTAATCAATAAATAAGAATTTGACGGAGCGTATAATGGGAAAGAATTTACCAGAGATGAGTTTAGAAGAACTTTGGTTGTTATTTCCAATTTTCTTAGAAGAACATAAAGATTGTTGGAAAGAGTGGTATTGCGAAGAAGAACGTCTATTGAAAAATGTATTTTCTCTAGGTGAAAGAATCAGCCATATTGGAAGCACCGCTATTCCTTCTATTTGGGCAAAACCCATTGTAGATATTCTTGTGGAGATTCCAAAGGGGAGAAATTTGCTTAATTACAAAGCACAGATAATAAATTGCGGTTATATTTGTATGTCGCAAAGTGAAAACGGTATGTCCTTTAATAAAGGATATACGGAGAATGGATTTGCCGAGCGAGTGTTTCATTTGCACTTGAGATATGCGGGAGATAACGATGAACTGTATTTCAGAGATTACCTTATCGAGTATCCAGAGATAGCAAAGGAATACGAAGAATTAAAGCTAAGGTTATGGAAGAAATACGAGCATAACAGAGATGCTTATACAAACGCAAAGACCGATTTTGTAAAGAAATATACTGAAAAATCGAAAGCCATTTGTGGTAATAGATATTGAAAAATTCCAATTTGACGAACAAAAAAATGCACCTTAGCGTGAAAACGGAGGTGCAAATTTTGCACTTTTTATAGCGTAGAAAGATGCAAAAATCTCCGCAAGTGGTCAAACATGTGGTCAAAGGCGAAAAATGGGCTTGTTCAACCCTCGAAGCAGGGAAGAACAAGCCCATTCTTGATATTGCGGAAACGCGAGATTTCGCGAGGATTTGCGAGGAAATAAAAGAAACTCGGAGGTTTTGTTGAACCTCCGATTTTGGTCTGAGTGACAAGACTTGAACTTGCGGCCTCTACCACCCCAATGGGCTTTGCACAAGGGTTTTAGCCGTTTTCGTTCCTTATCTCGGGATATCGTGCCGTATTTACGCTTTTTGACGCCTTTTTGGCGATTTTCGTGTTACCCCTTCAATGTACTTTGGTGCAGAATGATACCCACTATGCACCAAAACTATGCACTGAATTCCTATGAATTATACAAAAGTCAGGGGCTTCGACACTTTTATCTTAACTCTGATGCGGTCATTTGTCAAGTGCTTTTTTGAAAAATGAGAGAGTTTTATTTTTTGATGAACTTCCTCATGACTCGGGAATAATCGCGTTTCGCGTTGAAAATGGAAAGAATATAAGATGTGTTATCTTTCGAAATATAGTGATAAAAGATCAGATATTCCTTATGAACTAAAAAATGGTAGTCCGAGTTTTTCATAATTCTATCATCGGGAATCGCGCCACACTCGGGGAATGTCTCAAGTATCTTTGTTTTTTCTCTCAATTCGTTAACGAAGTTGATTGCAATTTTTTTGTCCTTGGATTGCTCGGCGATATACGTGGCGATGTTGCGAAGATCCTCTTTTGCGGTATCGGCGAACATAACCTTAAAACTCATAAGTCGAGGTTCTCCAATTCCGCAATGATATCGTCATATGCTTCGTCAGCATCCTGAACCCTGCCGAGCTTAACATCATCCATTGCTTGCGCTAAGTGTGCATATACTGCGAGCTTTGCTTCAAGTTCTGCGATATAATTTTGCTGATCTTGGAAATCCTCATGACTGAGAAGAACAGTATCTTCTTTGCCGTTAACCGTAATTGCAACAGGATTGCTTCTTGTCAGGGTAGAAATTTGCGCGTAATTTGTACGGATATCCTTTGACGGCCTTATAGAAATAGCATTAGTCATTATCAAAACCTCCTTGTCTTGGTAGTATTATTATATCATAATTATGCTACCTTGTCAACTGCTTTATACAAATTTTGCTTTAAAAATATTGGAATCACAAAATTTCAACCAAAATCAAGCAAAAAATCACAAAATTCTATTTCGGCTATTCCTTAATCTTCTTCTCATACTCTTCAACACGCACCTTGCCGGCGAGAGCTGCATCACGGTAATCAGCCGCCCACATCGACCAAGTCAGGAACTCTGATTTGGTCATTTTCTTTTTGAGAAGCCTTGCGTAGTGTGCTTTATAAGCGCGGTTGTATGCGAGCCATATGGGGTCGCTCTTGCATTTCTCCTCATACTTCTTGTGTGCGCCGATATCACGGCAGGTCTTGCCATTCGTGCCCTTGACAACACGCTCACAGAAATCGTAATAGCGGCCCGAGGTCAAAAGGAAGAACTTACCGCAATGCTCACAACGCTTCGGGATAAACCCTTGGCGAAGTCCACGGAAGAAATCAAAATAGAGGAAAGCTGACAGGCTGTCGAAGGTATAGACGTCGCACCACACCAACTTGTTGCCGAGCTTGACGGTCTTGCATTCAAGTGTCATCGTGCCCGAGGGCTTGATGATCTTTCTGCCGCTACGCTCCGAGATATATTTTTCATAGAGAACGGCAATCTCGTCCTCGATGAGATACCTGCCCTTGGAGTGAATATATTCGTCGAGAAATCTGCCGTAGGTTTCCTCTAAAAACACAAGCGTATCAAGAAGCTCAATGTAAGGCTCGACCAAGTTGCGAAGATCTCGGTTCAACAGCTCCGCGCCTAAGTAATCCTCTTGCTTGACATCGCCTCTGTGCCACTGAGGGCGGAAATGGGTCGTCCAATCCGCAAAGGTGTGAACCTCTTCAAGAACGTGGCTGTCGTAAAAGCCGTAGTCCTGTTTTTTATATCTCCGATCCTCGACATAGGAGTAATGCTCGTCGCGATCTTCAAAGCCTTCCTCGTAATTCTCCTCGTCCTTGTCGTCATCGAAAATTCTGTTTATAGTTTCCTCGGGAACGCCGCGCTCCCGCATTTTTTCCTTCTGCTGGTCGATATCTTTCCGCCTCATATAATCGTTGTATTCGTGATTGAATAGATTGCCGTGCAAGCTCAGGCAGTGAATCAGATCACTGTAATCAAAATCCTCAGGGTGTACTGTGTGCTTATATAAGGGCATCTTCAGCAGAAGATCTTTTACGAAATTCAAGCGGCGCTGTGCTTTGTAAACGTTTTTATCGTACTCGTTCCAAGCCTTATAGTTGTTATCGAATTTGAACAATAAGAGCTGTAGCAGGCTCTTCAGATCGTCTCTCACAGAAACAATATCCATGGCGTTATAATTGAACAGCTTGCAGAGAATCTCGCAGGTCTGGAAGCTGTGCTTCTCATCTATGATACAAGTATTGTCCGAATAATAAGCGGTGATCTCGAATAGATTTTTTGCCTCTCTCGCCATTAGAAATCCTCCTTTATGAATAAAAAAGCCGAAAAATTTACAAAAAAATTTTTGTTTACGCGAATAACTCTTGCTCGAATAAAAATATTTTTTCTTTTCTGACGGTATAAAAATCTTCAGAGCAAGGGGTACGAATAGCCCATAAATCCTTGTGCCGTCTACATAAACTCCACCTTTGAACAAATTGTAAATTCGACTCTGATAGATAACAAAATAGATAACGGTAGAGATAGTATACATTATCTATTGATTTTTGTCAAGTGCTATGGTAAAATTTTGGTGTCGACAAAACAGGAGTCTGAGTCGTGCGCAGACAAGGGCTCAAAGGTCAATGAAAATAAAACAACGGAGGTATCTTATTGAACGAAGAATTGAATTTTAATTTTGATGACGATGAATTCCGCCGACAAACACTTGCAGCTCTCGGTCTTGCCGGACTCGAAACCATGGATGCGGAAACCTTGGTCAACACTCCGCTGGCGTCCACACCCTTCGTTGTGTCCGAGCTGATACCGCAGGGGCTTCATATTATCGGTGGCGCGGCGAAGGTCGGAAAGTCGTGGCTGATGCTTTGGCTGGGACTTATGATTGCCAAGGGAGAGCCTATATGGAATTATGAAAGTAAGCAGGGCACAGTTCTGTATCTTGCCTTGGAAGATAGCTACGAGAGATTGCAACGCAGGCTTCTTGATATTACGGATGAGGGAACGCCCAATCTTCACTGTGCGGTCACGTGTAAAAACCTTGCCGATGGCTTCTGTGAGGACATAGATAAATTTATGGAAGCGAACCCCAACACGAAGCTTGTTATAGTGGATACCTTTCAGAAGATCAGAGCAGACGTGGGCGGCAACACAAATCTCTATTCCAATGATTATAAGGAGCTTGGTGTTCTCAAGGCACTTGCGTCCAAGCACCGCATCGCAATCATTCTCGTTCACCATTTGAGAAAGCAGGGTGCGAACGATCCTGTGAATACGCTCACGGGCTCGACTGGTATCTCGGGTGCGGTAGACAGTACCTTTATATTACAGAGGGATAAGCGTACCGAGAATGCGGCAACCATGTTCTGCACGGGCAGAGATATCAAAACCTTGGAGATACCTCTCGTATTCTCGGAGCAAAGCTGTACTTGGCTTCTGCGTGATGAAAATCCCGAGCTTGTAAAATTGATTGATCTTACGGTGAATCAGGTGAGCAATTATTTTACCGAAAGCGGTACGGACGAGTTCTGCGGAAGTGCCACCGAGCTTGCAGATCTTATGAAAGCCCATAGCGGTGTGGTGATCTCCCCGGCGGTATTATCAAAAAAGTTATTATGCGGACACGCTCAATTTTGTTCTCTCGGATACGAGTGTTCCTTTTACAGAACGCACGAGGGAAAGAAAATCAAGATCGTCCGTGTTCACAGAGGAGAAGAAAATGCGGATGCGTGAGGTGCTTTGCGTCGGTGCGTCGGTAGCGTCGGTAGGGGCTCTCGTCCTCAAACTTGCCGACACACCGACACGGAGAATATATTATTTTCTCTTTTTCTGCCGTTACCCGACGCTTTGCGTCTGGGGCAGGCATAGCGCAAGGACGTCCACTGCCGTCGGCAGTGGCGTCCTATGCAATCACACCGCCGAAATCGGCGGCGGTTGCTCTCGCGCGGTCGTGGCATCTGTGCCTCGACAATTCGGGCAGAAGCCCGTCCCCACTTTATTTTGCAAAGGAATGTTTACGAAAGTGAAGGTGATTGATTGGGAAGAACGCAAACCGAAACGATTACAATTCGGGTAACTCCCGAGGAAAAGATGGCTCTGCAAGAGCGAATGTACGAGGCAGTAGCGCCGTCCATGCGACAGTTCGTTATGGATATGTGTATGAACGGAGAGGTCGTCGTCAACAGCGATCTGCGCGAGTTGAACTCGGAGCTTCGCTATCAGGGCAACAACTTAAATCAATTAACACGCCTTGCTCATCAAGGCAGGGCGTCAGTGATAGACCTTGCCGAATTGCTTTCGGTATACCGAAAAATATTACTCACCCTCGGAGGAAACAACAATGGCAATCGTTGAATGCATCCCCGAGAAGAAGCAAACGCCGAGCGCGCAGAAGGGCGTGATAGATTACTGTATGCAGCCGTCGAAAACGGTGGACGAAGATGAGCAGCTCGCATATATTTCGGGCGTGAACTGTGTGCCCGAGATGGCAAACGAGTCCTTCCTCGCAACGCAAAAGGTGTTCGGACACGAGCCCGACGGTGTTCGCTTCTATCACTACGTGCAGTCCTTCAAGGTCGGCGAGGACATCTCGCCGAGGGAGGCTCACGAGATAGGCTTGGAACTTGCCAAAGGCTTTGGCAACCGTGAGGTCTTGGTCGCTACGCATATAGATAGGGAGCATATTCACAACCACTTGGTCGTATGTGCTTACGATCTCGAAAGCGGAAGAAAGCTCCACAATAATAAATTTTTCCTCGGCGAGCTTCGAGAGCTGAGTGATGAAATTTGCAAGGCGCACGGACTTGAGGTGCTTGAAAAATACGATCCGCGCACAAAATCCTCCCGTCCCGGTCCGAAGGAATACCGAGCCGCGATGAACGGCAACAGCTGGAAGATACAGCTGTGCGTAGCCATCGACCATTGCATGACTCGCTGTAAAAGCAAGGACGAGTTCATGCGTGAGATGAAGAAGCTCGGCTACGACGTGGTATGGACACCCGAGCGAAAATATATCACTTATATTTTGCGTGGTGAGGACGGAACAGAAAAGCGAGTGCGTGATATTAAACTGCACGAAGAAAAATACCGAAAGGAGAATATGGAGAATGAGTTCAGGATCAGGGCAGAGCTATATGGACAAGCTCAAGGCGAAGAATATACCTCCCACACTCGTCGAGGACGAGCTGACGGAGGAAATCCCAATGGTGCAAATCAGCGCCGAGGACTGGGACGAGCTGATGGCGGCGGTGGAGCGAATGGAGGCGCTGAGCGCCGATTTAACAGCTCAGAGAACGACTTTGTCAGCGGAGGCGAGCAGGTACGCCGAGGCGATGGCAAGGGCGGCACAGGAGCAGACACAGACGGCAGAAGCGACGATCAAAAAGATAGCAAGCGAAGCGAGCGAACAGGTTGGGAAAGCGAGCTCGAAGGCTTCAGCGGTCATCGACAGAAACGCGCTTCGGGACGAGGCACTGTGGTGGCTCCGACTCATACTCACGGCGGCGCCAATGATATTGGTATTGCTGTTATGGGCGCGCGTGGGCTTGGGGATATAGCGAGCATCATTGAGAGCGACGATGAATCCGAGGAAGAAAAACAGCAGAGAGAGGCACGCAACATGGGCTCTGCCGTTGGATTGGCTGTCGGTGCGGTCATCGGCGTAGCACTCGGAATGAGTCAAGGCTCGGCCGGTGAAAGCGAGCAAGCGGAGGAAGAAAACGAAGAAGAACAATCCTTTGATATGAAAATGTAACGCTTTCACAAGGCGCAGGCGGTGGCGAGAGCTGCCGTCTGCAGCTCAAATAAGATTTATAATTGGATGGGTACTCTGATAGGCTCCATAAAATCTAAGACGGAGGTATAAAAAATGGCATCATACTATCGCCGCA